>JBFMAY010000045.1:0-33422 GCA_040755455.1 Thermodesulfobacteriota bacterium
CTATCCTGCTCGCCTCAGACCTCCTTGCGCAGGCACCCTCCGTGCCTTGGTGGAATGGAGCCCGGTTAATCCTTCAGGCCAGTGCATGTTAGTTCATTTATACTCCGTGGAAATCCAGGCTAGCGCCTGAAGCGGGATGGTCAAAAGAAGCGCCGTCAATGGTGAAATCACCCTGCAGCTGAAATTCTTCCTGGCCCAGCTGGTTGCTTGCCGCTTGCAAGGCGATGGTGGGCAGTTCCAGGGTGAGGTCTTCGTTTTCCGTTATCAGACGGAGCCGGGCAAGGGCTTCAATGCTGAGAGAGTCTGCGCTGACAGCTCCTTTAATGGCAAAGGATGGCGCGGGCAGGGACAGGGCAGTGCCCTTGACCGCAGCGAGCATGTCAGGCAGTGCGCCGTCAACGGTAAACAGCAGCGGCTGGGCGATGTCCTGCTGGCTGCCGGAAAAAGCGATGACGATCGGCGGTGCCTCCTGCTGCGGGAGGTTTTTGGGGGCAAGAGTGATGTCGTTGTACTGTATTGCGCTGGCATGCAGAGACAGCTGACCCGTGATGGCCGAGAGGACAAAGGGGGAAAGGCCGACGTCGGCGCTGCCGGCAAAATCCGCCCTGGTGTCCAGTTCCAGGCCGGCCGGCAGGTTGAGCAGACCGGTAAGATGCCGGGGACTCAGGTTGTCTGAGGAAAAGGCAAGATGGGCCTGCCGCTGGTTTAGATCAAGAGCGGTGGAGAGGATGATCTTGTGCTCTCCGGGGAAAAGCTGCAGCCGAACTTGCAGCGGCCCGGACGAATCGCCGCTTGCCGCGAGATCCGCCTCTGCCGCAAAGGGCAGCCGTATCACCCGGTCAGCCATGCGGCAGATGAGGGTTGAGCGGTGGATTGTCACCCGCTGCGCCGCAACCGGCAGCCTGCTTGTCTCAGCTGCGCCACCTCGGTCTTGTGTCGGGGACTGACGGGTGAAGAGTTGCTGGAGGCCCGGATCATCAAGCATGATTCGGTTATCGCGCAAAATACCGCGAATTTCCAGGCCGCTCATGGAGATTTCCTCCACCTGCCCGGCCAGCAGTGCAACAGGGTTATAGAGTATGTTCAGGGCGGCAACGGCAACCGCTGGAGATTCTTCAGGCCCGATGGTAAAACCTGCGCCGGCCTCGGTCAGCGAGATAAACAGATGCCTGACATGCAAGTTGTTGATCCCGGCCTTGGCAGCAAGGGCGGGTAGCAGGGAATGCTGGAGATAGACAGGCAGTAGAGCGGTGATTGCCGCCCATCCAATAACCGGCAGAAAAGCAATGATAATGATGAGACGGAGGGCAAACCTCGTCTTGGTCGTCATGGCAATGGCAAGTCTTCAGGCTGGGATAATTGTGTCCGGCGGATGGCTGAGTGCTTATCGACGATTAATGACTTACCAACATGTTAGTTTATTTTCATGATTTTGAGAACAACAATCCCCATTTCATAGAGCAGGTAGAGCGGTCCGCCCATGAGCAGCATGTTGACCACATCCGGCGTGGGGGTGAGCAGGGCGGCAATGATGCTGATGAAGAGCACTGCGTAGCGGCGGCTCTTTTCAAAGGTTGACCGGGGACAGATCCCGGCCCGGGCGAAAAAAATCATGAAGATGGGCAGCTCAAAAATGAGGCCGAAGGCCAGCACAAAGATGGTGACGAAGGAGACGAACTTGCCCACGGAAATAATCGATTTCAGTTGCTCAGATTCAAATCCCAGCAGGAATTTCACCCCAAAGGGCAGGGTGACAAAGTAACAGAAAAGGGTGCCGATGTAGAAGAGCAGAGAGGTGAAAAAGACAAATGCCGTCAGGGCCTTGGCGGTCAGGCCGAAGGGCCTGGCCATGGCGCGCCAGAAGCAGAAAACGATCCAGGGCATGAGCAGGAAGAGGGTGACGGCAAGGGCCAGTTTGACATGGGCGATAAAGGGTTCGGCCACGGTAAAGAAGGCCAGTTGCTGGCTGAGATGGTCCTGCATCGCGGCAAAGATTGCCGGCGAGAGAAAATAGCAGGCAAAGGTGCCAAGTACGATGCCGCCGCCTAACCATAAAATAGTCTTGCGTATTTCGAGAAGAAAGCCTAACAGCCTTTTTCCTGGCGGGGCAGGTTCGGCAACCGGTGTTGTCATAGTGCAGAGGCGCTCAAACGTTTAAGCGTTCAAACGTTTGAGCGCTTTCCTCACAGGTTCTGTCTGATAAAATTGATGCCGTTGCGGAAAAGCGCCAGGCCCTGTCCCTCTTCCGGCAGTTCTTCCCTGGTCCAGCGCGGGTGGTTGGTCCGATGGAGAAAGGCCTCCGGATGGGGCATCAGACCGAAGAGCCTGCCGCTTGGATCGCAGATGCCGGCAATGGCGTCAGGTGAACCGTTGGGGTTGGCCGGATACTGCAGGGTCGGCAGATTGGTCTGCGGGTCGGTATAACGCAGTACGACCAGTTTTTCATCCTTGAGACGCTGCAGGGTCGCATCATCCTTGGCGACGAATTTCCCTTCACCATGCCGGACGGGAAAATAGAGATTGGTCAGGCCGGTGGTGAAAACACAGGGAGAGTTCCGGTCAACGGCCAGGCTTACCCAGCGGTCCTCAAAACGGCTGGAATCATTGTAGGTGAGGCTGACCTGCCGGTCGTCGTGCCGGTTGGCAAAGGCCGGCAGCAGGCCCATTTTCACCATGAGCTGAAAGCCGTTGCACACCCCGAGAATCAGCTTGCCGCTATCGATGAAACGGAGCAGCTGGTCCTGCAGTTTTTCGCCGCTGGCCTTGACCACCGCATATTTCATGCGGTGGGCCCCTGCCTGTCCGGCGCCCAGGTCGTCGCCGTCAAGGAACCCGCCGGGCAGATTGAGGAAATGGTAATCGTCCAGGGAGAATTCGCCGTGGATCAGTTCGCTGATGTGGACAATGTCCACCTGCTCGGCTCCGCCCAGTTTGCAGGCATGGGCCATTTCCGTCTCGCAGTTTGTCCCAAAGCCGGTCAGCACAATGGCTTTTACCTGTTTTGTCATGAGATTGCACCCCGTTCACCAAAAAAATGTTGTATCAGCCAGTCCACGGCGCAACGCACTAATTGCAGATCGGTCAGTTCGTGGCGATTGCGGTTATCGTTCCTGAAGTTTTCGAGATTGTACAGGGTTGCCAGATACAGATCCTGCTGCGCGGCGGTCGGCTTGCATCCCTGCTTGATCTTCTCGTGGTGCTGCAGCGGTATCAGCATGTCGTTTGCCTGATAATAGTCGGCAAGGCCCTGCCCGGCAATCCACTGGTCCACCCCCTGCTCCACCGGTTCGGCAAATCCCCGGCAGTGCGCTTCCCGCTGCACAACATAAAAGGCCTGCGGGCAGCCGGCTTTGTCCTGCCAGGCGGCGCGGCCCAGGGGATAGGTGCGGCAGGGGGCGGGCCGTCCCCCGTAAACCCGACACCCGTCAGCCGTCACAAAAGGGCAGTTTGCCCGTCCGTCATCGATCATGCCGAGATACACCCTGGGGAAGACGTCATCTGCTTCCCGTTCGATGATGGCGTAGCGGTCAAGAAACTCCGGGCTTGATATGCCCAGTTCCCGGCCCATACGCAGCACATCATAGGGCGACAGGGCCAGCTCCAGATCACGGCAGCATTCGGTAAAGCAGGGCACCCCCGGATGGCAGGCAAAGGTGAACCGTTCCTTATCCGCCAGCGGGTGAATATGTTCCGGCAACTGCAGTTCGGGTTCACTCATGGCTTTTCATCAGGACTGCCAGTCAATTTTTTTCTCCCAATGGATGAGCAGCGGGCTGGCCACAAAGATTGAGGAATAGGTGCCCACGAAAACGCCGACCAGCAGGGCAAAGGCGAAATCATGGATAACCGAGCCGCCCATGAAATACAGGGGAACCAGGGCCAGAACAATTGTCAGAGATGTAACCAAAGTACGGCTCATGACCTCGTTGACACTGTTGTTGATAATGCCGGACAAATCGAGTTTTTGGTCCTGTTTGCGCAGATTTTCCCTGATACGGTCGAAAACAACGACCGTATCACTCAGCGAGTAGCCGGCCAAGGTGAGCAGGGCGGTGACGATGAGCAGGGTGATCTCGATGTCGAGCAGCCAGCAGACGCCCAGCACGAGCACGACGTCATGGAAGGTGGCGATGGCCGCCGCCACGCCGAATTTGTAATCAAAACGCAGGGCGATATAGACAACGACACCGGCCAGGGAGATGAGGATGGCCTGCATGGCCTTGGTTTTGAGAGTGTCACTGACCGCAGCGCCGATCTCCGACTTGCCTTCCAGGCTGAAATTGTATTCCGGCAGTTTTTCGTGAAGCAGCGCGGTGATGGTTTCCGTGTCCTTGCCCACTACCTGTTCGGATTTCTTGGTTTTGACGATCAGGCGGTTTTCGCTGGTCACCGGCTGGAGGTCCACCCCGGACAAGGCGCTTTCGGCAAAAACCTTGCGCACCTTTTCCAGATCATAGGACTGGGAAGCCTGGTACTGCAACAGCGATCCGCCGGCAAAGTCAACGCCGATGTTGCCCTGGCCCCGCAGCAGCTGCACGAAGGAGAAGAGGCCGATCAGCACCAGTATGGTGGAAAAGGTGAAGGTGAACTTGCGCAGCCTCATGTAGTCAAGATTGGGCTTATGGATGAAAATCCGAAAGGAAAGGGGTTTCAGGAGTTTCTTGGCGTACAGGGTGTCGTATACCAGTTTGGTGCAGAACAGGGTGGAGAAAAGGTTAATGCTGACACCCAGGGAGAGGGTGACGGCAAAGCCCTTGATCGGCCCGGTGCCGAAGAGAAAGAGGGCGAAGGCGGTGATCAGGGTGGTGACATGGGAGTCGACAACGGTCCAGAAGGCCTTGTCAAAACCTGCTTCCACCCCGGAGTGCACTGATTTGCCGATATCAAATTCTTCCCGCATTCGTTCAAAAATAAGGACGTTTGAGTCCACCGCCATGCCGATTGCCAGAATGATGCCGGCGATGCCTGGCAGGGTAAGGGTGGCCTGCAGCGCCGCCAGACCGGCAAAAAGAAAGATAACGTTGAGCACCAGACCTAAGTTTGCTATGAGTCCGGAAAAACGGTAGTAAATGATCATGAACAGGATGACCAGGGCCGTGCCGAACAGACCGGAGGAAAGCCCCTTTTTGATTGAATCCTGTCCCAGTGACGCGCCAATGGTCAGGTTCTGGGCGATGGAGACCGGGGCGGGCAGGGCGCCGACCCTGAGGATGATGGCCAGGTCCGAGGCCTCCTCATAGGTGAAGCTGCCGGAAATCTGGGCGCTGCCGCCCAGGATTTTTTCACGGATGACCGGGGCGGAGCGCACCACATCGTCCAGGACAATGGCCAGCCGCTTGTTGACATTCTTGGAGGTGATCTGGCCGAAGACCTTGCCGCCGCGGCCGGTGAGGTCAAGACTGACATAGGGTTCGTTGAAGCTGCCGCCCACCCGCACTTGGGCGTCTTTTACCATCTCGCCGGTCATCAGCACCTGATTATGGAGCAGCAGCGGGGTCTTGGTTTCCTTGCCGGTCTGCTGGTCCTTGTCTTTTTCAAAATAGACCTGGGTGTCATTGGGCAGGAAACGCTTGATGGCCATATTCAATTTTTCCCGGCTTTCCCCGTCCTTCCATTGGCCGGAGGTGATGGCCTGGTTGATCAGGGCAGGGAGATTAACGCCGCTGTCATCCACCACCTTGAATTCGAGCTGGGCGGTCTGGCCGATCAGGGTCAGGGCGCGTTTCGGGTCTTTAACCCCGGGCAGCTGGACGATAATTTCGTCCTTGCCCTGGCGGACGATGACCGGCTCGGCCACGCCGAACTGGTCAATACGGTTGCGGATGATCTCCAGGGACTGGTTCACCGCGTTTTTATTGATAAAGTCGACCTGATCCTCCTTGAGGGTGAGGGTGACCCGGGGGAAGCTTCCCTCCTCGGACTGGATGTTGATGGCAAGGTTGGGGAAGTCGTCCTCCACCAGCTTCTGCACCTTGCCGGCGGAATCAGCATTGGGCAGGGTGAAAATAACCTTTTTCGCATCGTCGGATGCGGTCTGCACCAATGAAATGCGTTGTTCCTTCAGGTTGTTTTTCAGGTCCTGGGCGGCAAAATCAAGCGAGTTCTCAACGGCCTTGTCAAGATCAACCTTCAGGACGAGATGCATGCCGCCCTGCAGATCAAGGCCCAGGCGCAGCCCTTCCGGGGAAATGTATTTTTTCCACCAGTCCGGCATGTTGCCGTAAAAAGTGGGCAGCATGGTCAGCCCGGCGAAGGCGAGCAGAGAAAAAAGGAGAAGAAATTTCCAGCGCAGTGACTTATTCATTAACCGTGGTCCTTAGGGTAGCCTGTTGGCATGATATTGTTTTCTTTAATCAGGTGCGAGATTATACTCCAGATGCCTCAGAAGTCAATCAGATGAATGTTGTTATTGAGTATTTAACTTGTTAGCGTAATAGTATATGTTGTCAGTAGACTTTTTTATAGAAAAAAAAGCATGAAGGAGCAAATGATGGCGGATGTGATGCAGCGCAGCGTGGTTGCCGGCCACTGCGAAATTCATTATCTTGAAGCAGGGCCGCCGGTCGGGCAGGATATCGTGCTGCTGCACGGTATGAAATTTGCGGCCGAAACCTGGCGGGATCTTGGCACCCTCGATGTTCTGGCCGGGGCGGGAAAACACGCCGTGGCCCTCGACCTGCCGGGCTTTGGCGCCTCCCCTGCCTGTGCAAGCAGGCCGGGTGAGGTTCTTGCCGATTTCATCACCCGGATGAAGCTTGCCAAACCTGTTTTTATCGGCCCTTCCATGGGAGGCAGAGTGGCCCTTGAATTCTGCCTTGATCATCCCGCGCTGGTCTGCGCCCTGGTGCTGGTCGGGGCGGTCGGGGTGGGGGAAAACAGGGAGCGGCTGGCGAGAGTCACTGTCCCGACCTTGATTGTCTGGGGCGGCGCTGATGCTGTTTCACCCATTGATAACGGCAGGCTGCTCCATGAGAAGATTTCCGCTTCATCATTTTTTGTCATTGACGGTGCACCCCATCCCTGTTATCTGGATCAACCTGCAATATGGCATCGTGAGCTGGTTTCCTTTCTGGAGAAAATATGAAAAAGATTCGCAAGAAAAACAGTGAAAAATCGAGCCTGGAGATCGCCCGGCTGATCGGCCGGGCCGCCCTTGATAAAAAGGCCGAGAATCTGCTGATCCTCGACGTGCGTGAGATTTCCTCATTTACCGATTATTTCGTCATCATGAGCGGCCGTTCCACCCGCCATGTGCAGGGGCTGGCCCAGGCCGTTGACGGCGAACTGCGCTTGAAAAAATTAAAGGAAGGCTCAACCGAAGGCCTGCAGGAAGGCCATTGGGTGCTGCTTGATTACGGCGATGTGGTGGTGCATGTCTTTTACACGGACGAGCGGGAGTTCTATGATCTCGAAGGGCTGTGGCATGACGCCCCCAGGGTTGGCGTTGACGAGGCGTAATTTTTTGTTGCGCCTGTGATGAGAATCCGCGCTTGACCGAGCGCGGCATAAGTAAAGATTGCCGGGGAAAATTATGAAATACATCAGTACCAGGGGCGGCATCGCCCCCATTTCTTTTAAGCAGGCGGTGATGATGGGGCTGGCCATTGACGGCGGGCTGCTGCTGCCCCAGACCATGCCCCAGGTTGACGGGAGCACGGTTGATACATGGCAGGGCATGTCCTATCCCGAGTTGTCCCATGCCGTGCTCTCACTTTTTATTGATGACATCCCGGCCGGCGACCTCCGGCAGCTGATCGACCGCTCCTATGCCACCTTCAGCCATCCCGAGGTCACGCCGCTGGTGCGGAAGGGCGGGGTATACATTCTTGAGCTGTTCCACGGGCCGACCTTGGCCTTCAAGGATGTGGCCCTGCAGTTTCTGGGCAATGTCTTTGACTATCTGCTCAAGGAAAGCGGCGAGAAGATGAACATCCTCGGCGCCACCTCGGGGGACACGGGCAGCGCCGCCATCTACGGGGTACGGGGCAAGGAGCGGATCAACATTTTCATCATCCATCCCCATAAACGGGTTAGCGCCGTGCAGGAGCTGCAGATGACCACGGTCACTGACCCGAATGTCTTCAACCTGGCCATCCGTGGCACCTTTGATGACGGCCAGGCCATTGTCAAGACCCTGTTCAGCGACATCCCCTTCAAGGAGCAATACCACCTGGGCGCGGTCAATTCCATCAACTGGGCGAGGATCCTTGCCCAGGTCGTTTATTATATCCATGCGGCGCTGAAGCTGACCGGCCAGGACGGCATGGTTGATTTTTCTGTTCCCACCGGCAACTTTGGCGACATCTTCGCGGGATTTGTCGCCCGCAGACTGCTGCCGGGCCGCATCCGCCACCTGGTGCTGGCCACCAACGAGAATAATCTGCTCACCCGTTTCGTGCTGCATGGCGATTACTCACTGGGCAAGGTGGTGCAGACCTCCAGTCCGTCCATGGACATCCAGGTGGCCAGTAATTTTGAGCGTTACCTCTACTTCCTCTATGATGAGGATGCCGGCCGGACCAGCGAGGCCATGGCGCAGTTCGGCCGCACCGGCCGCCTCCATTTTTCCGCAGCGGAACAGGAAAGGATCCGAGCGGCCTTCCGCACGGCCAGCGTCAACCAGCAGCAGACCCTGGCCGCCATCCATGATTTCTACCGGGACACCGGCTATGTCCTTGACCCGCACACGGCCGTGGGGGTGAGCGCCGGGCTTGCGCACCTTGATCCGGCCGTGCCCATGGTCTGTCTGGCCACGGCCCATCCCGCCAAATTCGGGGCTGCCGTGCAGCAGGCCATCGGCCGGCCGCCGGACATGCCGGCAAGCTTCCGGGACCTGGACAAAAAGGAGAGCCGCTGCCGGGTGCTTGATGCGGATGTGGCCCAGGTCAGGACCTTTATCGCAGAAAACGCCATTTGAGCCGGGGCGCTTGCCCCTGGTCAAAAGTCCGCCTTGAGGCGGTAGCCCACCCCGGCCTCGGTCAGGATATAGCGGGGCCGGGAGGAGTCTTTTTCGATCTTGTGCCGCAGGTTGCTGATGTTGACCCGCAGCACATGGGGCTGTTCGACGTAGCCTGCGCCCCAGATCTGCCTGAGTATCTGGCGGTGGGTCAGGACCTTGCCGGCATGGGTCACGAGAAGCCGGAGCAGGTCGTATTCGGTGGGGGTCAGCTGCACCTCCCGGCCGCCCGCCACAATCCGGCGGTGGACAAGGTCTACCTCCAGGTCGTCGATTTTATAAATCGGGGCCGGCGCCTGCTGCACGGCCCGCCGCAGCGCCACCCTGATCCGCGCCAGCAGCTCCCCGATGCCGAACGGCTTGGTCAGATAATCATCCGCCCCGGCGTCCAGGGCCTTGACCTTGTCGTCCTCTCTTTCCCGCACCGACAGCACGATGATCGGCACCTTCGACCATTCCCGCAGCCGCTTGATGACCTCCACCCCGTCCATGTCGGGAAGTCCCAGGTCAAGGAGAATCAGATCAGGGCGAAAGGCTGCGGCCGCGGCCAGGGCAAGGTGGCCGTTTTCCGCCTGCTGCACGCAGAAGTCGCCGCTGCTTAGTACGGTTTGCAGAAACCGCCGGATGGCCGCCTCGTCATCCACCACCAGGATGCGGGGCGGATTGGCGCTGTTCGTCTCGTTATTCATGCTGCCCGTTTTCCTTTGGCGTAATTTTGAGCGGCAGCCGGCAGATGACCCGGAGCCCCCCGCCGGCCCGGTTTTCCGCCCGGATTGTGCCGCCGTGGGCCTCGACTATCCCTTTGCAGATGGAAAGCCCCAGTCCGGTTCCCGCCGCTCCTTCCGGTACCGGCACCTGGTAGAATTTGTCAAAGATGCGGGTGAGATCGTGATCCGGAACCCCGGGGCCCCGGTCGCCCGTCTCGATGAACAGCGACTTCCGGTCAATGCGGACAATGATATCAATCGCACTTCCTGGGGGCGAGAATTTAACGGCATTATCCAGCAGATTGATCAGCACCTGGTTCATGAGCACCATGTCCATGAGCACCAGCGGCAGGCCGGGCGGCAGGTTGATGCTGACCGGCCGCTCCCCCAGGCGCTGTTCGAGATGGGCCAGGGCACAGCCGATCAGATCCTGCACGTCGCACGGTTCTTCCTTTAATTTGATCACCCCGGCCTCCAGCCGGGTCATGTCCAGCAGATTGCCGACAAAACGGTTCAATCTGGCCGCTTCCTCGCCTGCCGTGGCCAGCAGTTCCCGGCGGGCGGTGTCATTTAATCCGCCGCCTTCGTCCTGCAGGCTGCTTAAAATGCCCGTTATCGTGGCCAGCGGACTGCGCAGGTCGTGGGAGATGGAATTGAGCAGGGCCCGTTCCAGGTTTTCCCTGGTCAGCAGGATACGGGCCTGCTCGGCCTGATGGGCAAACTGGACCCGCTCCAGGGCCATGGCGGTCTGGCTGGCAAAGGCGTCCAGCAGCAGACGGGGCTGCGGGGAGGTGTAATCAGTCTCTTTGGCCAGCCGTATGCCCAGCACGCCCAGCACATTGATGGACGTTTTCAGCGGCAGGTAGAGGAAGGCAGCCGAACTGAGGGTGCTGGTGCCGCGGCCGGCGGGCTGCTGGTTGCGAAACGCCCAGCCGGCCACCGCCTGCTCCTTGATATCAGGCGCCAGCCCAGCCCCATCGTCCATGAGAGTGAGCTGTTCCCCATCCGGGAAAAAGAACATGATCGCGGCATTGAGGCTTTCCCTGATATTTTTGTGCACTGCCTGCATGATGGTGTATGTGTCGGCGGCAGCGGCCAGGTCGCGGCTGAGATAATAGAGGCTCGCCGTCTGTACTTCCCTGGTCTGCATCGTTTCGACCCGCTGCCGGCCCTTGGCAACCAGGGTGCTGATGACCGCGCCCACCGTGAACAGGGCAAAAAAGGTGAGCAGGTACTCCTTGTCCGCCACCGCAAAGGTAAAATAGGGGGGCACGAAAAAGAAATCAAAGGCGAGCACGCCGAGGAAGGCGGCGAGGATGGCCGGCTCCCGCCCGAGCCGGATCCCCGCCAGCACCACGGCCAATAGATAAATCATCGCCATGTTGGTGGGGGAGAAAAAGGGGATGAGGGCCGCGCAGATCAGTGACGCCCCGCCGACCAGGACGACGGCGGACATGTAGCCCGGCCAGGGGATTTTTTTCCTCGCCGCCGGGGCAAACCCTTCCCGCCGGCCTGCGGCGCTGATGCTGACCACATAGACATCGATCGTTCCGCTGCGGCGGATGATCTGGTCGACCAGCGGGGGGCGCAGAAACTCCCGCCAGCGCGATTTCGCCGGTTTGCCGACCACGATTTTCGTGACATTATGGCGGACGGCGTAATCGACCAGGGCATCGGCCACCGAGCTTGCGGTGATGGTGGCCACCTCGGCCCCCATGTTTTCAGCCAGCCGCAGATCGCGCCAGATCCGTTCGCGGTTTTCCCGGGCGAATTTGTCGTCACCAGGGGATTCGATGTACACGGCATACCACGGCGCCTTCATTTCGTTTGCCAGCCGGCGGGTGATGCGCATCAGCCGTTCGCTGAAGGGGCTGCCGCTGACGCAGACCAGCAGCCGTTCCGCCGCAGGCCACGGCCCTGGGATGGCGCGGGTTTCCATGTAAGCCCGCATCTGATCATCGACCCGCATCGCGGCATGGCGGAGCGATAATTCCCGCAGGGCGATAAGGTTGCCGGGCTGGAAAAACTTTTCCATGGCCTGAGCCGCCTGGGAGGGGATGTAGACCTTGCCTTCGTGTAACCGCTGCAGGAGTTCGTCCGGTGAAATGTCCACCAGGCGGATTTCGTCCGCCTGGTCGAGCAGCAGGTCGGGAACGGTTTCCCGCACGATAACCCCGGTAATCTGCGCGACAATATCGTTCAAGCTTTCAAAGTGCTGTATGTTGACCGTGGTATAGACGTCGATGTCGGCGTTCAGCAGTTCCTGGACATCCTGCCAGCGTTTTTCATGCCGCATACCCGGAGCATTGGTGTGGGCCAGTTCGTCCACCAGGGCGATCTGGGGCCGGCGCGCCAGCACCGCATCGAGGTCAAGCTCGGGCAGCAGCACTCCCTGATACCTGATCGTCGCCTTGGGAATGGCTTCCAGGCCCCGCAGCAGGGCATCAGTTTCCGTCCGGCCGTGTGATTCCACATAGGCCGCCACCACATCCGCTCCCTCACGCCGGAGCTGCTGGGCCACGGCAAGCATGGTGTACGTTTTGCCGACCCCGGCGGCGTAACCGAGAAAGATCTTCAATCGGCCCTTGGCCGCCTTGTCTTCCTCGGCCTTGGCCAGCTTAAGCAGGGCCTCGGGCGAGGGCCGTTTTTCTTCGCCGTTGTTGTTCATGGCGCCAGCCTGTCCAGGGCCAGGTTGAGCAACAGGACATTCACCCGAGGCTCGCCTAAAATCCCCCATTGTCTTTCTTCAATGCGGGAGTTCACCATTTTTTGCAGTTCATGCTCGCTCATGCCCCGCGCCCCGGCAACCCGGGGAATCTGTGCGATAGCGGCCGCCGGGGTGATATGGGGATCAAGGCCGCTGGCCGAGGCCTGCACCAGATCGGAGGGCACGGGCGTCTCGATGCCCGCGGCACGCAGGAGGTTGACCCGCGCCTCTACCAGCCTGAGCAAAGAGGGGTTGGTCGGCCCGAGGTTGGAGCCGCCAGAGGCCAGGGGGTTATAGCTGTGGCCTCCGGTGGCGGACGGCCTGGGCCAGAAATAGTTGCGCGCGGAAAAAGGCTGGCCGATAAGCTTTGAGCCGATTGCCCGGCCGTTTTGGTCGGCAATGAGGCTGCCCGCCGCCTGTCCGGGGAAAAATAGGTAGGCGCAGCCGGTAACGGCGGCGGGATAGAGCCCCCCCAGCAGCAAGGTGAAAACAAGAAAGAGCAGCATGGCTGATTGTATGGTTTTCATGGCGTCATTCCTTATCTTTAAATTACCCGAAAAGTCCGGTCAGCAAATCAATCACCTTGATGCCGGCAAAGGGGACAACCATGCCGCCGACTCCATAGACCAGGAGGCTGTGGATCAGCATTTTCTCGGCCGGCATGGGGCGGTATTTTGTTCCCCTGAGGGCCAGGGGAATCAGCAGCGGGATGATGAGGGCATTGAAAATGACCGCCGCCAGGATGGCGCTGCGAGGACTGGCCAGACGCATGATGTTGAGGGCGTCCAGCTCAGGGTAGATGGAGATGAGCGCCGCCGGGATAATGGCAAAGTACTTGGCCACATCGTTGGCGATGCTGAAGGTGGTCAGATTGCCGCGGGTCATCAGGATCTGTTTGCCGATCTCCACGATATCCAGGAGTTTGGTGGGGTTGCTGTCGAGATCGATGATGTTTGCCGCTTCCCGGGCCGGCTGGGTGCCGGTGTTCATGGCCACCGCCACATCGGCCTGGGCCAGGGCCGGCGCGTCATTGGTGCCGTCGCCGGTCATGGCCACCATGTAGCCGGCCTGCTGGTTTTCGCGGATGAGGCGCAATTTGTCCTCCGGTGTTGCCTGGGCCAGAAAATCATCCACCTGGGCCTCGGCGGCAATGGCTGCGGCGGTATGCGGATTGTCGCCGGTTATCATGACCGTCCTGATGCCCATGCTGCGCAGCTGCTGGAAACGTTCCTGGATGCCGCCCTTGAGAATGTCCTTCAGGTTGATAACCCCCAGGATATCCGCTTCACAGCAAACCGCCAGCGGCGTGCCCCCGCCCTTGGCAATGGCGTGGGCCGGGCCTTGCAGATCCCTTGGCGGGCGCCCGCCGAGTTTCTGCACAAAGCCGACAATGGAGTCGGTCGCCCCCTTGCGGTACCGCTTGCCGCCGGTGTCGGTGCCGGAAAGGCGCGTTTCGGCGCTGAAGGCGACATTTTTTGCCCCGGCCGGCAACCTTTGCATTCGCTGTTTATACTCCTTCTTGGCGAGAATGACAATGCTGCGGCCTTCCGGCGTTTCGTCCCCCAGTGAGGCGATCATGGCCGCCTCCACCAGCTCCTCTTCCGTGTGGCCGCCCACCGGCACAAAATCAACCGCCTCCCGGTTGCCCAAGGTGATGGTGCCGGTTTTGTCGAGCAGCAGCACATTGACGTCGCCTGCCGCCTCAATTGCCCGGCCGGACAGGGCGATGACGTTTTTCTGGAAGAGCCGGTCCATGCCGGCGATGCCGATGGCCGGGAGCAGGGCGGCGATGGTGGTGGGGGCAAGGCAGACAAAGAGCGCCACCAGGACGGTGAGCGACACTGCTTCCCCCTGGCCGGTGACGCCTGCGCTGTAAACGGAGAGCGGGCGCAGATTGGCGACGACCAGCAGAAAGACGGCGGTAAGGGCGATCAGCAGCACTTCCAGGGCCATTTCATTGGGGGTCTTGCGGCGTTTTGCCCCCTCCACCATGCCGATCATGCGGTCAAGAAAGGTCTCGCCGGGGTTGGCGGTGATCCGCACCACAATGGCACCGGAGGTGACCGTGGTGCCTCCGGTGACGGCGCTGCGGTCACCGCCGGATTCACGCACCACCGGCGCCGATTCGCCGGTCACTGCCGCCTCGTTTACCAGGGCGGCGCCGGAAACCACCTCGCCGTCCCCGGCAATGAGCTCACCCGTCGACACCAGGATATGGTCATCCCGGCGCAGCAGATTGGCCGCCACCGCTTCCGACGGAGCGGCAGGATCGGGTGATGCCAGGCGTCTGGCCTGAACCTCGGTTCTTGATTTTCTGAGCGAGGCGGCGCGCGCCTTGCCGCGGCCCTCGGCCAGGGCCTCGGCAAAGGTGCCGAAAAATACCGTGAGCCAGAGCCAGAGGGAAACAAGACCGCTGAACCAGGCCGGGTCTCCCTGCCGGCCGGACAGGGCGAGCAGAAAGTTGATCAGGGTGATGGCTCCGCCGATTTCCACCAGGAACATGACCGGACTGCGCCACAGGATGCGGGGGTCGAGTTTTTTCAACGCCCCGGCCACGGCGGCGCGCAGCAGGGCCGGGGCGAAAATGGAGAGCGGCGGTTGAACGTGTTTGGCCATGGTTATCTTCCTCCGGTCATGAGCAGGTGTTCGACAATCGGCCCCAGGGCCAGGGCCGGGAAAAAGGTGAGGGCGCCGACAATGACAATGACCAGCACGAGCCACAGGGTGAAGGGGATTGAATCGGTGGGCAGGGTGCCGAGACTCGGGGGCGCGAATTTCTTTTCCGCCAGCGCCCCGGCCATGGCAAGCACCGCCACGGCCGGCACGTACCGGCCAAGCAGCATGGCAGTCGAGGTCGAAAGAATAGGGAAGAGGGTGTCGGCGTTGAGGCCGGCAAAGGCGCTGCCGTTGTTGTTGGCGGTGGAGGCAAAGGCGTAGAGCACCTCGGAGAGGCCGTGGGCGCCGGGATTGGCCATGCAAGCGAGCCCTGCCGGGGCAAGCAGGGCAGCAGCGGAGAAAATGAGAACAATGGCGCCTGAGGTGAGGACAATGACCATTGACAACCACATCTCCCGCACCTCGATTTTTTTGCCCAGGTACTCAGGGGTGCGGCCGATCATCAGCCCAGCGACAAACACGGCGATCACCACAAAGGCAAGCATGGTATAGAGCCCCGAGCCCACCCCGCCGAAGACCACTTCGCCAAGCAGCATCAGCACCATGGGCACCATGCCGCCCAGCGGGGTCAAGCTGTCATGCATGGCATTCACCGCCCCGCAGGAGGTGGCGGTGGTGAGGGCGGCAAAGAGTGAGGAGCCGCCCACGCCGAAGCGCACCTCCTTGCCTTCCAGGTATGGCCCGGCCGCCCCGAGTCCGTCAACCAGGGGATTGCCGGCGCTTTCCGCCCAGTAGAGGCAGCCCACGGCAATGACCAGCAGCATCAGCATGGCGAGAAACAAGGTCTTGCCCTGGCCCTGGTTGCCGGTCATGTGGCCGAAGGCAAAGGTCAGACCGGCCGGGATCAGGAGAATCAGCAGGCATTCGATAAAATTGGTAAGCGGTGTCGGATTCTCAAAAGGATGGGCGGAGTTGGCATTGAAAAATCCGCCGCCATTGGTGCCCACTTCCTTGATCGCCTCCTGGGAGGCCACCGGTCCCATGGGAAGAACCTGTTCATTGATAATGACGGAGGTTGCGGGCATTTTGTTCTCTGCGGCGGCACCATGCTGCCCCTCCTTGTCGGCCTGCGGCTGTTCAAGGTGCATGGGCTGCACCAGGGTCACGGTTTGGTAAGGGCTGAAATTCTGGATGATCCCCTGGGAGACCAGAAAAATGGCGGCAAGCAGGGACAGCGGCAGCAGCATGTAGAGGATGGTGCGGGTCAGGTCCACCCAGAAGTTGCCGATCGTTTTGGTGTTGCGGCGGGCAAGGCCGCGGATAAGGGCGATGGCGATGACCATGCCGGTGGCGGCGGAGACGAAGTTATGCACCGTAAGCCCGGCCATCTGGGTGAGGTAACTGACCGCCGCTTCGCCGCTGTATGTCTGCCAGTTGGTGTTGGTGGTGAAGCTGATGGCCGTATTGAGCGCCATGGGCCAGGAGGCGTTGGGGATGTCCTGCGGGTTGAGCGGCAGCAGACCCTGCAGGCGCAGCATGGCGAAGAGGGAAAGAAACATGACGGCGTTGCATGCCAGCATGGCGCCGGCATACTGTCGCCAGTTCATCTCCTCTTGCGCAATCCGGCAGAAACGGTAGATCAGTTTTTCCACAGGACCAACGACAGGGGTCAGCAGGGTGCGTTCCCCCTGATAGGTGCTGGCCATGAACAGGCCGAAGGGCCTGGCAAGCAGGGTGAGAATCGCCAGGTAGGCCAGAAACTCAAATATATCCAGATAGATCATGATAAGGATTCCTTGTCCGGTGCCGGTTTGCCTTTGGTTGAGTAAGAAATTGGAGGGCAGGGGGAGGATTTTTTTTATGTTATTTGACGGCCATTATAATTGCAAGGGCATAAAAAAGGCCTCAAAATAGGCCATAAAGTCATCAAGAATATATCAAGATACCAAAAAAACGGGCGAAGAATCTTTTGTCCGCGGGGAGGGTATCTGCTTTCATGCACAACAGCCCCGCCCGGTGGTGGCCAGCAGGGCTGCATCAGGCATATCCTATCCTTTCCGGCTGCCTTGCCTAACTCATTTCAATTTGACATCGGATGGCCATTTCCTTAAAGTAAAAGCTGGAAGATGGCTTTTATAACTATTTCAGGGAGTGGGATGATGTTTCACAATGTGAGGATCCGCACAAAGCTCATTTTAACCTTTCTGGCTATTGCCGGCCTGTCGGCGATTTCTATCTGGATTACCCTGATAAATGTTATCAACAACGATGGACGTAAGGATATTGAAGATTTTGAAAAGCGGGAAATGAGCCGTATCAAGAATGATCTGAAGGATTACGTGAATATCGCCTGGCAGATTGCCGACAAAAATCTGCGGGCCGCCCAGGACAAGGAGCATCTCCAGAAGGTCTATGGCCCCAAACTTGCCAGTATCATTGATATGGCCGACTCCATTGTGCAGCAGGCCATCAAGGACGCAGCCAGCGGCAGGATCACCATTGACGAGGCAAAAATACAGGCCAGGGAGCAGATCCGCAAGTTCCGTTTTGATAACGGCGCCGGCTACATTTTCATCATAGACAATCAGCTGCCCCTGCCCAGGGCCATTCTCCATCCCTTGCTGCCTGAGCTGGAAGGAAAGATTCTCAATGCCCCGGAATATAATTGCGCGCTTGGACAAAATAAAAATCTCTTTGCCGCAATGGTGGAGGTCTGCAAGGCTGATGGCCAGGGCTTTGTCGATTACTTATGGAGCAAACCGACCAAGGACGGCACCAGCACGGCCCAGCCGAAACTGTCCTATGCCCGGCTGATCAAGGAGTGGGGCTGGATTCTCAGCACCGGCATTTATGTGGATGACGCCATCACCGAAGCCATTGACCGGACCAGGGAAGATATCCGCAAGCTGCGCTATGACAACGGCGTCGGCTACCTGTGGATCAATGATACAGGCAAACCGTTTCCGAAAATGGTCATGCATCCCATGCAGCCGGAGCTTGAGGGGAAGGTGCTGGATGACCAGAAATTCAATAACGCCCTTGGCAGGAAAGAGAATCTTTTCAAGGCAATGGTTGATGTGTGCACGGCGGAGGGGGAAGGTTTTATCGATTATACCTATGATAAAATGGAAGCGGATGGCACAAGCCGCCAGCAGGCCAAGCTCTCTTATGTCAGACTGTTTAAACCGCTGAACTGGGTAATCGGCACCGGGGTCTATGTGGATGAGGTGGAGAAAACCATGTTCGAGAAAAAAGAGGCACTCAGGCAACAGCAGCGGGTTCTTTTCGTGAAATTGTCGGTTGTTTTTGTTGCCATCGGCGTGCTGGCCGTGGTGCTGTTTTATTTCATCAGTAATCGCATCGCACTGCCCCTGCAGAAATGTGCGGTTTTCTGCGGCAAAATCGGCATCGGCGATCTCAGTGAACGGCTTGAGGTGAAGCAGTCCGCCGGTGGCGAAAGGAAAAAATCCGGCGATGAGGTCGCTGCCATCGCCCATGCCCTCAACAGTCTGCGCGACGGTCTCAAGGAAAAGGTCGACATGGCGGAAAAGATCGCCGATGGGGACCTGCAGAACGAGGTGCATGTCGCCTCAGACCATGACATGCTCAGCATCTCTTTAAACAGGATGATCGCCAACCTGCGCGAGCTGCTGGCTGAGATCCGGGAAACGGCCGATGTGGTGTCCTCCTCATCCCACGAAATGACGGCAGTCACAACCGAACTGGCCGCCGGCGCGGAAGAGACCAGTGTGCAGGCCAATGCCGTGGCCAGCGCCACGGAAGAGATCAATGTCAATGCGGGCAGTGTGTCAACGACTTTCGGCCAGGTGGCGGCAAATGTGACCGGCGTTGCCCAGGCCACCGAAAACATGAATAAGGGTATTGCCCAGATCAGCAGCAAGGCCGAGGAAGGTGCGCGCATCACGGACAGGGCCTACCAGCAGGCGCAGAAAGCCAATTTAACCATCCAGAACCTGGTGACGGCCGCGGCGGAGATTGATCAAGTCACGAGAACAATTGGTGAAATCACGGAACAGACCAAGCTGCTTGCCTTGAATGCCACTATCGAGGCGGCCCGGGCCGGTGAGGCAGGCAAGGGGTTTGCCGTGGTGGCCAATGAGGTGAAGGAACTGGCCCTGCAGAGCGCCCAGGCGGCTGCGAACATTTCGTCAAGCATCCGTGAGGTGCAGAAAAGCATCGGCGAGGCGGTGACGGCGATGACGGAGGTTGGGGCCATCATCAAGGAGGTGAACGACTCATCCACGGCGATTTCAGGCTCCATACAAGAGCAGGGCAATATCACCTCGCAGATTGCCGGACAGATCGCCGATTCCAATGACAGCATCATGGAGATCAACAAGGCCATGGAGGAATTGTCCCTGGGCATCCGGGAGGTTTCCTCCAATATCCAGGGAGTAAGCCAGGTGGCCCAGGACAGCGGCAAGGGGGTGCAGCAGTTGAGCCAGGCCGCAGCCGATTTGTCTGTGCTGGCGACCAGGCTGCAGACCCTGGTGCACAAATTCAGGCTGTAATTAACTGTTCGATAATGGCTGCCCCTACCACGAGCCTTCATTGCGGGCAATAGACCGCCGCACCGGGCCAATGGACTGGCCGGTCCCGGCAGTCTCTTTCTGCCAGAAATTCCAATCTGCCCTTGCCTCGCGATTTTTTTATATTTCTGCCAAAATCATCGGAAAGAGATTGATTTCAATGAGAGGTTAGGTTATTGCTTAACAATCATTGGAAGATCCGCTGGATTATAGCGGAGGTTGGACATGAAGGGCCGGCGAAAATCGACCGGTTCCGTTGTGCTTCACAGTGTAAGACCAACACCTGAAGAAAGCCATGACGATTTGCCTGCGCCTGATCTCTATAATTTTCCTCCTTTTTTTCCCCGCATCCCTCTTTGCCGCGACGGCAACAGGGGAAATCACCCTTTTTTACAGCAATGATGTGCGTGGCGCAACCGAACCCTGTGGCTGAAAGGCGAAGCAACAGGGCGGTCTGTCCAAAAGAAAAACCTTGTTTCAGCAACTAGCGGTCAAAAAGGACCTGGCTCTGTTTCTTGACGCAGGCGCACTGCTGTTTGACAAAAGCATACTTCCCCCGGGCCGCCATCTGAACCTGGCCCAAATAAATGCCGAGGGTATAGTGGAGGCCTATAATGTCCTTGGCTACGAGGCTGTTGGCATTTCCAGAATCGATCTTGCCGCCGGGGTGGACTTCTTAATGGGATTACAGAAAAAATCAAACTTCACCTGGCTCAGCGCCAACCTCGTCGATGGTAAAAACAGCAGACCCCTTTTCTCCCCCTTTATCATTAAGAAAAAGAGAGGACTACGCATAGCCGTTCTCGGCCTCACAGGAAGCGGCGCGGCCAATGAACCGCAGGAGCGCAAGAACTATCTCATCCTGCCCTGGCAGGATTTGTTACCAAAATTCATGGAAGAAATCAGCTCACAGGCCGATTTCGTCATCTTGCTATCCAGTTTGTCCCCCCTGGAAAACGAACAGATCAGCCAGCAATTTCCGAATATCAATATCATTATTCAGGCAGGGGTGTACTCCCATAATCAGAATCCTGTCCTGGCAAACAACACCTTGATCTCCCAGACTGAAAAAAAGGGTAAATACATAGGTCAATTACGAATCAACTGGAAAAGAACCGGCACGTGGACAGATGAAGCAACAGATGCGATCCTCAGGAAGAGACAAGAACTCGACCGGTTGGTGTGGCAAATAAAAATGGTGGAAAATCAAGGTGATCCGCAAATTGTTCACAAGGACAGTCCCGCGACTTTACAGTCCTATTATAAACTTGTTGAACGAATGAAAACCGTTGAAAAGGAAATCAGCGACGCGCAGCAGAAGGTCAATCAGCCACAGGAGAACTCAACCTTTAATAATACTTTTTTAGCGCTAACGTCCACTCTTGCCGATGACCCGGCAATAGAGGAAATCATTAACAAGACGAGGACAAAAATTAATGCCTTTGGCAGAAGCTCAGGCAACGATATCACCATGAGTGATTATGTGGGCAGTCAGGCCTGCATGAAATGCCATGATGAAATAGGCGAGCGCTGGCAACTGACCCCCCATGCCCATGCTTATGAAACACTGGCCCAAAAAAACCAGCAGTTCAATCTCAAATGTCTTCCGTGCCACGTAACAGGCGTTTCAATTCTCGACAAAGAACCATCCTTAGCTCTATCGCTCCCTGACTCTCTGCGCAACGTCGGCTGTGAAACCTGTCATGGACCGGGCATGGCCCATACGGTAAATCCCGAAGAGGAAAAGCTGAACGACTCTCCCGATGCCTACCTCTGTCTCCAATGCCATAGCACTGAGCATGATGATGCATTTCATTTCGTGCAAGACCGTAAACTCGTTCATTGACGATAAGGCAAAGGGAAAAATCTATCAGCTGAAGAGAACCTGTATAAACAACAGGAGTTTTGTCATGAGCGAATATCAGCGTATTCTGGTCGTGGTCACAATGATCCAGTCATGCAGAAAAGCCATTCAATACGGGGTTTCTCTTGCCCGGAAATACAGGGCCAAACTGTATGTGATTCATTCCATCCATAATCCCTTCGGTCTCAAGGGCTGGGGGCTGGGCACCCGAGCCCTGGCCGTTGAGTATGAGAAGAGTATTGCCGATGCCAGGCGGAAGTTGGCTGACCTGGTCGAGGACGAGCGAACACAGGGCATGTTCATACAGGAATTGGTCCGGGAAGGCGAACCCACCAAAGAGATCCTGAAAACCATTGAGGAGGAAAAAATTGACCTGCTGGTCATGCTTGCCCACGAAGAGGGTCATGTGGAACACTTGCTTTTCGGTCGCAGCACCGAGGAGCTGGTCAGGAAGATGCCCTGTTCGATCATGCTGGTGAAAAAGGAGCCCGAGTCTATTGGCGATGGCAAGGAGGAAGAGTAGGAGAGATGGTTGGTGACAGTAATCTGAGAGGAGCCGCCATTTCGAGGCGTAAATCACCCTGTTCCTCTTTCTCAGTGATCTGGCCGCCGCATGTAAAGCCTGTCTATTCCGCAAACACAGAGCCCTGCCATGGCCGTGGGAGGCCTAGCTGAAAAAGAAAATTCCAGCGGTAATGGCATCGTCAAGTTACGCCTCGCGCTGCATGTATTTCCCTTGCAATTTTTTGCAGCATGAAATAATAATTGTCTATCCCTTTTCCCAAAATCCGTGCTCCATGAAGGGGCCCGCCTTTCCCTCAGGTTGTGAATTCTTAACCAATAAGCAAAGGAGTGAAAGAGATGCCTGTCCTGCCTGATTTCTTGCAAGCAAAACGTCCCGACACCCTGACATCTGCCAGGGAAATTTTAAACGCGGTCCGGCGCGACGGGCACGCCTATTTCCAGTCCCCCATTGACTGGCGGGATGAGGTCCTCTACTTCCTGTTGCCTGACCGGTTCAGCGACGGCAAGGAGCAGGGCCGGCAACTCCTGACCCGCGAGGAGATTGCCGGACTGCGCCGGAGTCCGGCCCGAAGCAACTGGAATTGGCAGAACTGGGCCCGTTCAGGCTCGCGATGGCAGGGGGGGACAATCCGGGGAATTACCGGCAAACTCCCCTATTTGCGGGAGTTGGGCGTGACGTCAATCTGGGTGGGGCCGCTGTTTAAACAGCGAACCCGGCTCGATACCTATCACGGTTACGGTATCCAGGACTTTCTCGATATCGATCCGCGCTTCGGATCCCGGGCCGACCTGTTTAATCTGGTCAAGGCGGCCCATGATCTTGATCTGCGCATCATCCTTGACATCATCATCAATCATTCGGGTGATAATTGGGGGTATGTCGAACCGGGCAAAGATCTTGCTACGGCCGGGAACCAGCCCCCATATCTCCCGTGGCCGAACTACTACGGCAATCCTTTTGATGACAGTTTGGCAAAATGGCGGGGTGCCTGGCGGGACAAGGAGGGGAAAGGATTCACCACCGATGGTTCGCAGCTGACCGATGGTGACGACGGAGTCTGGCCCCGTGAGCTGCAGAATTTTTCCCGCTACACCAGGGCCGGCTCCGGGGACCTTGGCGCCGGAGCAATCGAGGAGCCCCATGCCGAGCATAAAAGAACCGATTTTCTGACGCTCAAGGACTTTGCCCTGGACGTCGGGGCAACTCTGTCATTTCTTTCCGATTGCTTTAAATACTGGATCGCCATATCGGACTGCGACGGCTTCCGCATTGATACGGTCAAACACATGGCCCTGGATGAAGCGAGAAATTTCTGCGGCTCGATCAGGGAATTTGCCGACACCCTGGGTAAACGGAATTTCTTTCTGGTCGGCGAGATCGCCGGTGGCGACTATTACCAGGATTTCTACATTGACCGCCTCGGCTTGTCGCGGCGCAATATGAGTGCCGCCCTCGATATCGGCCCAGCCCGGCTTAATCTGCGCAATATCGGCAAAGGGCTTCAGGACCCGGGGGCATACTTTGACGGCTTTGCGGAAACGGATGAGGGTTTCGGATCGCACCGCACCCTTGGCGACAGGCATGTATCGGTGCTGGATGACCATGACCATGTCTTCGGCGGCAAGACGCGCTTCTCCGCCGATATTCCTGACGATTCACCGGTCAAGGATTACCAGGTTGTCGCCCCGACGGCGATCCAGCTGTTCACTCTGGGCGTATCATGCATCTATTATGGTACGGAACAGGCCTTTGCCGGTCCAGCCCATTCCCAGCTCCCCTATCTGTTGGGCGAAGGATGGGGCAGCAATGACCGTTTTCTGCGGGAAAGCATGTTCGGCCCTGAACACCCCCGCGCGTCCCACCATCAGGATATTGAAACGCAACTGCAAACCGTGGATCAGGAGCTGCCGGGATTCGGTCCCTTTGGCACCGCCGGCAAACACTGCTTCGATCAGGCGTGTCCCGCCTATGTGCGCATTGCCCACCTGGGTAAAGTCCGTTCGTCTCACCCTGTTTTGCGCGTCGGCCGCCAGTACCGTCGTCAGACGCGGCTGCCGGGAACCGGTTTCGTCTTCCAGCCCCAGGGAGAACTGATTGCCTGGTCCCGCATACTTGATAATTTTGAAGCCGTCTGCGTAGTTAATCCCAACGGCATCGCCTCCCGGGGTGGCGATGTTATCGTGGCAGGCGAACTGAGCGCACCCGGCGACCGGTATACGGTGGTGGCCAATACGGCCCATGCTGCAGCCGCCGGCGGGTACAGCGGCAGTCATCCCGTCGGTTCGACGCTGACCGTGGCCGGCGGCACTGCTACCCACGAACCGCTCTACCTGGCAGTACGGGATGTGCAGCCGGCAGAGGTCGTCATATTTGTTAAAAATATCTGACAAAAATGACAGCCGGGTAACAAGGCGGAATTGCGCATAGAGGGCATGGGGCAACGCAAGGCCAATCGGTAAATGGCCTGCCGACAACTTTCGCCTGTACGCTGAAACAGCTGCGTACCGCCAAAAAGCGGAGGCGTTGTATGCCATGCTGGAACAGGAGGTCGTCCCGGCTTTCTACAACCGTGATGAACGCGGCATACCCACGGCCTGGGTGGCGCGGATGAGGGAAAGCATGGCCCGGTTGACGACCAGATTTTCCTGCAATCGCATGGCACGGGAGTATATTGATGATTGCTACCTGCCTGCAGCCGAGGCATATCGGCGCAGGGCGGTAGACCATACCAGCCTGGCGGTTGACCTGGAAAAATGGCACAATGCCCTGGCCATTATCTGGCCATATCTGCTGTCCCATGAATCTGCCGGGAATATTCTCCTGCGCGTCGATGTGCACCTCATCTGGACTGGAGCCGGAAAGGGTGCATGTTGAGCTGTATGCCGAGCCTTCAGGTGAGGGCGGCAGTCCGGAACGTATCAGCATGGCCCGTGGCGACAAACTCTCGCCCGCTCTGAGGACGGTTACCTCTATCAGGCCGCCCTCCCGGGAGGGCGGCCGGGACTATACCCCGAGGTTGCTTCCCTGTCACCCCTGAGGCTAGGATACCACTGGAGGCCAACTTTATTCTCTGGTATTCATAACAGCAAACAGCACATCGTGTTTTTAACCATCATCATCAATCCCACAAAATCGCGGCTTTCCCCTTGTGTTTATTGGCAAGCCTGAGGTTGCATAAGTTCCTCAAAGGAGGTGCTGGCAATGACCCGATCACCCGCACGGAACAGGGGGATCTGTGACTGGCGCTCTATGCCGGACATGGCGAATTTCCCCGCATCATTCTCGCCCCGTCTCGCTGCAGAGTGCTTTTAATTTAAGCCGCAAAGCCTTTGACCTTGCCGACCGCTATCGGGTGCCGGTATTCTTCTGACTGATCAGTACCTGGTTGACACCTATTACAATACCGTCCCTTTGCTTTAGAAGCCAAGGGAATTAACCATTCCATCGTGGAGGCGGCCGAGGATTACCGAAGGTACCAGCTCCCGGCCGGGCCCTTCCCTCGGTCACGCTGATAAAGGCGGTTAATCCGAAGCTTACAGTTATTATTACCAGCCAGCGGCGACGGCGACATGTACGGTGAGGGCGGCAACCATTCCATCCACGCCATCCGCCGCAATCCTGATCTCACCGTCATTGTGCATACAACATGGTTTACGGTTTAACCAAGGGACAGGCCTCTCCCACCAGCCAGCTGGGATTTGTCACGCCAATCCAGGTCGATGGCGTTGTTGCAGAGCCTTTCAATCCCCTGGCGGTCGCGGTGGCGCTGAATGGCTCTTTTGTCGCCCGGACTTCCATTCATGACATGAAGCTTACCCAGAAGATATTTGCCCAGGCCATCCAGCATAAAGGCTTTGCCCTGGTGGATACCTTCACCCCCTGCGTTTCCTTTAACAACACCAACACGCGGCAATGGTATCAGGAGCATACCTATATTGTGGATGACAACCATGACCCGCGGGATAGAACAGCCGCCTTTCAAAAGGCGGTTGAGACGGAGCCCTGGCCGTTGGGCGTCATTTACACCAGTCCGCCCAAGAAGCCGAGCTTTGCAGAGAATTTCTCTGTCTACAAAGGCGATAAGCAGCCGCTCATCGACCGGAAAGTCCAGTGGGAAAGGCTTGCGGCCTTGGTTGACGGCATGAAAGGGTAGATTGGCGCTGTTGTGTGGTATGCTACCACTCTTCCATGGGCCTGCCTTTTTCAACCATGCCGCTGATCAACGCAACATTTCTTGCAGAGAGATCGACTTGATGTTCAATCATCTGATAGAGCTGATCATCTTGGCCGAGCAGATCGTCCGCTTTTTTTAGAATTTTTTGCCCATGCCTCAAGTAGTCCTGCATTTCCTGCAGTAAAATTTTTCTCTGCTCATGCTTTTTCAGCTCTGATTCAATCACCGGCAACAGCCGTCTTATGGAAAACTCGACAAGCACATCCCGGGGAATTCTCTGCTGCCGGGCGATATAATCAAGGGCAACCAGGGAGTTTCTGCTGATGACAAAGGTCTTTTGCCGCCGCTCGGTATCGCCCGGCGAGTAATGCTGCGCCTCCTGGGCGATGCGCCCCAGCACCGACATGTCCTCCACCAGCTGATCAAAGAGCGATTTCTGTTTGATGCCCAGTTGCGCGGCAATGACACTGAGCAGCTCAATAGCCTGCCTGGGCAGTCTGAAGGTTGCCCTGACGGACTGTCTGCCTTTCAGGTCATCGATCGACACTTCAAGATTATTGTTGTTGATGTTCACGGCACCCCGTTTTTTCTGCGTCATGGCTTCTCTCCATGGCTATATACATAAAGGTGTTCTATTACTTTGTCAATATATATATTAAAAGTAATAAATAATAAAATTTAAAAAAAATCATAGAACGATATTGACAATTGTCCCAGCGTAATTAATTTTTGATGCAAAAGAAATGATGAGTTCGTAAACAGGCGTTCAGTAATGGCTGACATCATTTGCAGCGGATGTTCCAGACTGGCTGCTGGCCCAGGAAACGGCCTTTTACGAAACAGGAGGACAATTCAATTACTAAAAAGGAGGAAGGATATGTGGACACGAGTAAGCGATTTTGACCGGATGTTTGGCGCCATGGATCTGCTTCGCTCGCGGATGAACAGATTGTTCACGGATTTCGACAGAGCATACGGCACTGACTATGGCTGGGTGGTTGCCGAGGGAACTCCTCGCACCAATCTCTATGACGCCGGTAATCATTTTGAAATCAAGGCAGAGGTTCCCGGCATGACGAAGGACGACCTCAACCTCAGGATTCAGGGAAATTATCTTGAAATCAGCGGCACCCGCAAAGCGGATGCCCCGGAAGGCTATAAAGCCCATCGGGTTGAACGGGGGGCGGCCTCTTTCACCCGCAGCTTTACCTTGCCGGCGGATGTGGATACGGAAAAAGTCGAGGCCTCCCTGAAAGACGGCATTCTCACCCTGACTTTGCCGAAAGCCGAGGCCGCTAAACCAAAACAGATAACGATCAACTAACGAAACCTTTGGTGCGCCAAAGAGGAAAAGCCTTTAAGGGAGGTTCCCCATGAGTGATAAAGCAGAACTTGTCAAGAGAGAAGAAACAACCCCTGAGCGCAGCCGCCAGATGCCCGCCGTTTCTCCGGTGGTGGACATTTATGAGAACAGCGATGAGATTCTCCTGTATGCCGACATGCCGGGGGTGGCAAAAGACGACATAACGGTCAATGTTGACAATGGCAAACTGACGATAAGCGGGGTTAGAAAGCTTGCCGCCGCAGGCGCAGCCAACTGGGCTGAATTCGGCGATGTGGAATACAGCAGGATTTTTTCCGTGCCCCAGGCGATTGATGTAGCCAAGGTCAATGCCGAGCTGCGGGATGGTGTGCTGAAACTCCATCTGCCGAAGTCGGAAGCAGCCAAACCGCGGCAGATTGAAATCAAAGCGGCATAAGAAATCTGCATTGATAGCTTTGCTGCCAGGGACATAATCTGCAGAGAAAAAAGAGGTGAAGGAAGCGGGAAATCGTCCCTGGGCGGTTTTCCGCTTCTTTTTTGCCTGCTGCCTGGTAAACAAGAAAAAAGCCCTTAGCCGGATAACAGCTAAGGGCGTCGAAATATGCTTGGTGGGCCGTCCCGGGATCGAACCGGGGACCTGCTGATTAAGAGTCATTATCTTCCGGGCTTCACAAACCTCATCAGGTTGGCAAAATGCTGAAATTACAGAAATTAAAATTTCTATATTTTGGTAGGGAATTCATGCTTTGGCAGATTTTGGATATATTTTCACACACAGATCCACACACGGAGACGTGATTTTTGAAATATTTGGTGAGTGAGTGTGGCGGGGTCCCCTAAGCCACTTGGACGATCTACCCATTTTTACGGTATGTCATTGAAGGGAAATTGTCTTATCGCCAAAAACCTCATATCATCAACATCCTATCCGCATCACGCCCATTCATGTCACATCGTCATCCTCTTCCCTGCTGCAGAGCCTCTCACCCTCTCAATCTATAAAAAAATGGGCGAAAAAGCCGAAAAAGTCCCTGGAAAGTCGCCTGAAAATCAAAGAGTTGGACGATTCGGACGGTCTGGACGGTAAAATAACGCTACTGTAACGCCACACCCCTCAAATCGCTCTTACCCGTTCACCTCATCACCCAGTTTCTTTCCTGCTTTGAACTTGACCACCGTTTTAGCCGGGATCTTGATGGCTTTACCAGACTGAGGATTTCTGCCGACACGAGCTGACCGCTTGCTTGTTGAGAAGGTACCAAAGCCAACGAGCGTTACATTCTCGCCTTTCTGCAATGAGTCGGTAATGGCTTCCAGCATGCCGCGCTACCATGCCAACATTAGTTTTCATTAAGATTTCAGAGTGTTAAAAGGTGGTTTCCTGGAGAAGACGGAGTAATTTTACTAAAATCCAAAAAGGATCTGTTTTAATTTTTGTAACAAAAATAGCTCACAACAGCCTGAGTCTCCTGCTCGCCAAAACACTTTTCAACATCCTTTATGGTACTGTTAATTAAGAAAATATATGATCGAACCCTTCATCCAAGAGTTTTTGAGGTAACCACTCGAGAATTAATTTCTTTGTATTTTTTATTAAATTACGTTCTTCTTTGGGAAGATTCTTTAACAATTCCTTATTTTCTCCTTCAATTGCATCTCTATGCTTTTTCATATAAGAAGAAGCATTGTCCCAAAAGTCATAGCACTCATTTTTGTCAATAAGCCTAGTGCGGATAATCTGATATAGTAACTGTGTAAATTCCTTGGCCGATTTTTCATCGGCATTTAAAAACCAATCTCCCTCTATAAAATTCTTATAGTTTATCAACAACGTTTTAATTTGTTGGCTACATTTATTAAAAAAATCTAAATCATGGCCTTTATAATGCTGGCTTGAGTCAAAAAAAGAAGGAAATTCTATCTTTAATACACCAAGTTGCCTCTCACCATCCTTCAATCCTTGGCCCAATAGCTTAATAGAATAATTTTCAAGTAACTCTCTATGTTTTTTTTGATCTACTAGCTCTTGTAGGTTTTTAATTCCTATTCTAGATAGTTGACGTTCATAAAAAATTGCTGTATTTAGCCCTCTCCAATTATTCGTATCTAAAACGGATTCATGTTTTCTAGGTTTTTCATAATTTTCTTGAAGTAATTCCCATGTCAAGCCTTGACTAGAATGTGTATAGTCTTTTACGAGACCTTTTGTTCTAAGTTCCCCAATAGGCCCTGATATTCCATGAGCATCAAATAGGCGAAGAAATTCTTTTCCTCCACAATTAAGATGAATATATAATGAAGTGATTTCAGAGCTGAATGTCTTAGAAAAAAAACTTAATAATGTTAAAATATTGCCCGTTTTTGAAACTTCCGAGATGTGAAGGTCTAATAAATTACTCCTAGTCGCTATATTATTGACGCGTGAAAGATTTATTATAGAAGAGGCGATACGGGCCATCGCCTCGAGAATAGGAACATCAAGGTGAGTTATTTCCCTGCTTTCGATAGTACACACATATCTGAAGACCCCTATGACTACTGAATCATCAGATACAGACTTTATTGGGACAGCTAATAATCGCTTGCTCCATGACCCGTCTTTAATGACGAACTCAGATGTTCTTTGCCCCCAAATGGGAGTTCCATAGTTATCACATTTTTCACAAACTTCTGGATTATCATGTTTTATTTCTTCTAATCGCTCTTTTGCTCTCTCACTATTAACACGGAGCGGAAATCCAGTAACAGCTACCCAACCAGTAAGACCCCGATCTTGCCTAGCTTTTTTAGAAAACTTTTCATCTGCCGTTGATAATCTGTCATGAAGCTGATAAAAACAACGCTGCCTTTCACTGTCATAATTTTCTTTTTCATCCCAGAGGTGTAGTGAAGGGACACTACCCATGCGAGGATTTAAAGAAGAACTAGTCGATATTTCAATATATAATCTATCCGACAAAGGATCTCTTAACAATAATGTTGCATGTCCGCTTCGAAGTTTATCTCTATTTAACAACTCCCTAGATTTTTCTACAATTTTCTTTAAAGCATCATCCCTTTTATCCCATATCTTATCCAAATCCGAACCAAAAATTGAATACCATAAGAGATCTACTTCTTCTATGTTTTTGAAAAGATCACTACCGAGTTTTGTAAGAGATTGAGACATAGAGCAGACCTCCCAAATCATTTCATTTTAAATATTTAAGCTTGGGCGGGAAGACATGACCACCGGCATTGCCGGTGGCTGGATTAACGCCCTAAAAGGGCTTAAATACTGATTGCCCCTTAACATACCTTCTTCACGAGCTGTTCTGTGAACGAAGGCTTTGGCATTATTCCTCGCCGTCTTCTTTCATTATTTTACTTGCTCCCCTGAATGGGTCTTTAACTAAATCGGTGTCATATCGATCCATTATGGAATCGTGATCTTGCTGGTGCTTGATATAGTTCTTTACCTTTTGATCATCAAGCCCCACTGTACTGACATAGTACCCTCGTGCCCAAAAATGATGCCCGCGAAAATTCCGCCGCAGGCTGCTGTATTTCTCGAACAAAATCATTGGGCTCTTGCCTTTCAAATTATCCATCCTAATAAAGCCATACAGTGACATTTTATGCTTGTAAATAAGGTAAATTGTCGCATCTTAAATAGTTGGGAATTACAGTTGTCGCGCTAAATAAATTGATAGGTGATTCTCTGATATACTCCGACCTGTCAGAAAAGCATTTCGATCCATCTTGGATGTGTCAATCTCAACCGAAACAGCCCCATTCAATCCTGTCTCAACTCAACCTCTACCCCGTCCATAACTGCTGACACAAGGGGATGAGGTTTTTTTGAAAGATGTTTTTTTTGTGACGCTTGGACACATATGACACAAGAAAACATATATTTTTATATTTTCCCGTTCTTATAGGGAAAATATGAATCTATCCGTCACATGCGTCATCCGTCACCATATGCGTCACTCTCCTGTGTGCAAGAGCAGTTTCCCAGGCAGCCGATCAGGCCAATAATCCTCTCCCATAGCACCATGCTGGCCTAATGATGGTCGTCGATTTAATTTTCCAATAATTTATCGCCATAGGGTCCCATAGAGTGAGGCAGGAAGAAAGGGGCAATTCCCCAAACTTATAGCCCCCCACCCCCTCGACTTTTCCTTATCCCAGTTCCCCGGTTCATCAGATCAAAACCAACCGTTGCCAAAGGAGGTGATAGGCAGGCAACAGCCCGATAGTAGTAATAATATAGTGTAGATCATCATCAACCTAGACCAATCCAGCATCGCAGTAGACCACTTCATCATCAACCTAGATCAATCCAGCATCACCTTAGGGCAGTCACCGTCATCCAGATGGAGCTGCCCTTTTTTCGTTGTTAAATCGATTCAACCAAAGGAGGTCCATCATGGCCATGTCCATGGAAACCATCATCGAGAATGCCAAGCAGCATGGCTATGCGCCTGTGCGCTATCCAACCGGAGAATTGCTCCGGAGAAGATGTCCGGAGTGTTGGACACCGGGAGCCATGGTCATATTCCGTCACCAGGACGAGAGCCTGGTGGATATTTACGCCTGTGAGTGCGGATACAGGAGATATGGCGGTTAATTTCAGCAAATAGAAGGAGGACTTTTATCATGAACAGACAACTACTCGAACAACCCTTCAGCCAGGACCAGATCAAGCAGCGCAAGGGAGCCTTGGGCAATACCCTTGAGTATGTGGAAGCCCATGTCGTGATTCAGCGGTTGAATGATGCATTCGATGGCAACTGGTCCTTTGAGATTATCAAGCATGAAATCAATGCAGATGCAGATGAGGTTATCGTCCTTGGCAAGCTGGTGGTGGAGCAGATCACCAAGAGCCAGTTCGGCAGCAGTCGGATTACCCGTAATTCTGATACCAAGGAGATTGTCTCTCTTGCAGATGATCTGAAGGCGGCTGCTACTGATTCTCTTAAAAAGTGCGCTACCATGCTGGGAGTTGGTTTGCATCTCTATCAGGGGAAATCCCCTTCTCAGCCCCCGGCCAACGGAGGCGGCAACAATAATAGCTCCACCAACAATTCCAGCGCCGGGAACGGCAACAGCCGACTCACCTCCAAACAACACTCTTATATCCAGCGGCTGGCCAATGAACAGGGCCTGACCAAACGGGAATTAAACGACCGCTGCCGCGAGGTCTATGGCTGCGTCTCGGACCATCTCACCAAAGACCAGGCATCCCACTGTATCGACCAGATGCTTGCCTGATTCTCTTCACCATCATCAGAAAACCAAGGGGACGTCGGCTCTGCCGGCTGTCTCCTTTTTTTATGCCTGAACCACAACACAAGGAGGATAATTATGGCTACCCATCAAGAAGCCCTGGAGCAGTTCCATGAGGGTTTCACCATCTCGTACAGCAGGATTTTCACCTACCTTTCCTGCGGGCTCAAGTACAAATTCGCCTATGTCGAGCAGAGACCACCGGAACGCATCAGTCTCGCCCTGCCATTTGGCAAGGCCATTCACAGAAGCATTGAAAGGTATTACCGCTCACTCAAAGACAACGGGTCCATCGAACCGCTGGAACTGCTTGAAGAGTTATTCGAGGAAAGCCTGCTGCTCGATTTGGACAACGCCGGGGTTCCCATCATCTTCAAGAAGGAGGCTTCCGATACGGACAGCGCCCTGGCAATGGGCAAGCTGCTGCTGAAGACCTTCCATGATGGCATTGACCTGGGCGGCATGGAAATCGTTGATATCGAGGTTCCGTTGTCAGCCCCACTCTATACCGATACCGGCCAGAAGACGGACTTCCAGCTCACCGGGATCATTGACCTACTCCTGCGCAACACGGCTACCGGCGAACTGGTTATCGTGGATAACCAATAAGGATTGATGCGACGTCTTTTTGTCGCTTTCAATCCTTTGTTCAAGAAGCCGCGGGCCTGACCTTATATAGGGGAATGCCTCGGAGGAATTTTTCAGAAGGATTGCACGGAGGGAAAAT
>JBFMAY010000046.1:0-32352 GCA_040755455.1 Thermodesulfobacteriota bacterium
TCCTTGACAGGCTCCGCTCACGCTCCGCCTATCAAGGGCCTTCGAGCCGACTGCGATTCTCGGCACGAGAAGGAAAAAACGGACTTTCCTTCTCGTGCTTGCGAGTCTCGCGGCTCAACAGCCGACGATGGATTCAGAACAAAAAACTGCTACTCAAGGCATGCTGCAGGGCAGGGAAGAGAGTCTTGTCGCGCTCATCAACGTCATAGAATAAGGCGAGCGTTTATTAAGGGTAGGTCCAGCAAAATGCGGCATGTGAGAAATACGCTGGAAAAATAAAAAAGGGGTTACAAGCTGACCGCCTATAACCCCTTCGAATTTTCTGGTAGCGGGGAGAGGATTTGAACCTCTGACCTTCGGGTTATGAGCCCGACGAGCTACCGGACTGCTCCACCCCGCGTCTTATCTTTTTTATATTACTGCAAATTTACTAAAAGTCAAGTTTTAAATTAGTACGGCGTTTTCCGGAGCGGTAATCGTCAGTCCCCTGATTTTTTGAGGAAAAGGGTATTGAATTTCCCGGGTATTTTGATCTGAAACTCCAGACGTTTTCCCATGGTCGGGTGGGCAAAAGCAAGGTAATAGGCATGCAGGGCAAGGCGACCCAATGGATCTGTTTTGGCTCCGTATTTTTTGTCGCCCACCACCGGATGACCGATGTCGGCCATGTGCACCCGAATCTGATTTTTCCTGCCGGTTTCGAGAGTGATGTCCACGAGGGCGCAGTCGTTGCTCTCTTTCACCACTGCAAAGTTGGTCACGGAGAACCTGCCGTCCTCATCGCTGTCGCTGACCGAATATACCCGCAAGGATTTTGCCTCGCGCAACTGACTGGCCACCTGACCGGTCTTCTCTTTAGGGACTCCTTCGACAATGGCGGCATATTTTTTGTCAACGGTCTGCCAATTTTCCTGCAGTGCCCGCTGGGCGGTTTCGTTTTTGGCGAAAACAAGCAAACCGGAGGTGTCGCGGTCTAATCTGTGGACAATGAAGATGCGTTGCTCAGGCGATCGGGTCCGTTCCCTGAGATAGGCGGTGAGTTTGTAATAGGCGGTTTTTATTTTTTCCTTTTCCGTGGCGATGGTCAACAGCCCAGCAGGTTTGTTGATGACAATAACAGCCTCATCCTCATAAACAATCTCCAGGCCGGGACACTGGTGGCCCTCTTCGCTCATCTCTTTTTCCGTCTTTATGACAATCTCATCCCCCGGCACCAGGCCGTGATCATGCCGCTTCACCGTCATGTCCCTGACAAGAACCGCCCGATGCTTGACCAGTTGCTTCACCTTTTTTTTCGAATAGCCGCAAGCGGTCAACAACGAAAGAAGACTCATTTCTTCTTTTGCCACCATTTTTCTCATGAATTTTCTTTCCTTTCAGGGCGTGTTGGCATGACAGTGGTTCCCGGACACGAAACAGGACGAGATAGGCAATCGGATCAGTATCAACCGGGTTGGGGGCGATCCAGGTTCAATGCCATCCTCTCTTGCAAGTCATCGGAGCATGGTTTCACGACCCTCCAAAGCTCTTCTTCTCTTCTTTTTTTGCCTTCTTGGCCATTTTTTTCTCTTTAGTTGTTTTTGCCGGTTTCTTTTTGCTTTCTTTCTTGCTGTCCTGTGCTTTGCTCATGGCTTTTGAGTTCCTTAAGGTTGAATTAATAAGATGTCATCCACAACACAAAATATCTATAGAACATAATACAATTATTTTGTAACTGAAGAATTTTTTTATCGGATTTTTTCTCAATTTTCCATATTTTTCATCAAAACAGCCAAAGGCGAAAATGTGTTCACATTTGTGGCCGCCGCTGCATCAAGCATTGGATGTCGCTTGAGGACAAGCCCGAGAAATAAACTGTGATAACAAACGGTTATTGGGAAGACGTCAGAGCGACGAGCTTAGGAAGGATGAGGGGAAGGCCAATAAGTAGTGGTCTGTTGTTAGGTTCTTTGGATAGCTTTGGAAAACGGCGAGATATAAGAATATGATATTACTTGGTATTGCTGGAGCCACCTGCCGGGATCGAACCGGCGGCCTTCGGGTTACGAATCCGATGCTCTACCAACTGAGCTAAGGTGGCCCTCAAGTTGCCATCTTTTAGCAAATTGCAGCACAAGGTGTCAAGGTTTCTCTCATCAAATAATGGTTAAGCCGGCCAGTTGCTGGTCAGGCAGGGGAGAGGAGCATAGCAAGGTATCTCTCCGATCCTGCCTCACTTTTACCTGGGCTTCCAGCGGTCCGTCTGGAATTTTTCTGCCGTACCGGACGACCAGGGCTGCGCTGAGGCTGATATCGGCGGGGTGACAGGAATAACGGAGCAGGGCGGTGGGACCCGGCCTGTTATGAAGGCTTAATAGCAGATCACCCGGCTGGCGGAGCCGCAGGACGGCAGCGTTCTCTTCCTGACTGCGGCCGATGGCAAGCCAGCCGGCATGGGGTAATCTGAATTGCCGGCCGACAAGCAGAAAACGGACGTCCTCCCTGTTGACCGGAACTGACTGGCTGTAAAGCATCCTGATGCGTTTGGCCAGATTGAGGTCGGTCAGAACACAGCCTCCTGCCGGATTCGGGTAGCCGGTTATGCCGAAGCCGGCCGCGAGTTCGATCTGCTGCGACCTGCCGCGACCGCTGCAATACGGGAGTTTCTCCCGGTCAATGACCCCTGCCAGTTCAGCTTGGGTCGGTTTCTGGCTCCTGGCGCATAAAGGGCGCAGCAGGAAAGAATCGGTGCCGCTGTCGCGTTCGATGACGCGCAGGGTATCCTTGCGCTGGGACATGGGCCGCTGGCCAACCACTTCGCCGGTGATGATAAAGGAGGCCTGATATGTGGCCATCAGCTTTTTTGCCTCGGTGAGCATGAGGATCTTGCAGTCGATGCAGGGATTGAAGTGCTTGCCAAAGCCATGGGGAGGATCATGCAGCATCTGCAGATACGGATCAGTGATATCCCTGACCTCGACATCAATAGCATACTTTTCCCGGATTTTTTTTCTGTATCGCGCCTCTGTGGCCAGCAGGTCATAGTCGAAAAAGGGGGTAACGAATTTAATGGCCCTGACCCTGACTCCCTGTTCCGCCACCACCCTGCAGGCCAGAATGCTGTCCAGTCCGCCGGAAAAAAGGGCGATCGCCGTAGGTTGGTTGTCCATTTGTGTGAAAAAAGTCCGGTTATTGATTGCGGTTGAGCAGTTCCGTGACATAGGCCATGGTCTGCGGGGTGACCGAATCACCGTCAAGCATGCCGGCAAGCTCCGTCACTTTCTCTGTTTCATCAAGACGAACAATGTCGGTGTGGGTCCGGTCATTGCTGACATGTTTGCTCACCCGGTAATGGTCATGGGCGCAGGAGGCGATCTGGGCCAGATGGGTGATGCAGATAACCTGATGATGGGTGGCCAGTTCCTTGATTTTTCTGGCCACCGCCTCTGCCGCCTTGCCGCTTATGCCGGTGTCCACCTCGTCAAAGATGACGGTTTCAACCTGGTCCTTGCGGGCGAGCAGACATTTGAGGGCCAGCAGCAGGCGGGATAATTCACCGCCTGAGGCGATCTGCGCGATCGGCTTGACCGGTTCCCCGGGATTGGCCGAGAACATGAAAGAAGGTCGGTCAGCCCCGGTGCGGCCGAGGGAGGTCAGGGACGGTTCGCTCTCGGAAAATTTTATCTCAAACAGTGCGCGATCAAGACAGAGGGAGTGCAATTCGTTTCTGATGGTATCAGCCAGGGTTTGCCCTGTTTTTTGCCGCGCCAGGGATAGCGCAGTGGCGGCTGACAGCAGCCCGTCTTCAATCTTGGCCAGTTCCTTTTCAAGTTTTTCCAGGCGAACGTCAAGGGCTTCAAGTTCCTCAAGCTCCCGGGCCGCGTTGCTGCCATGGCTGATGACATCGGCCAGCTGCGGCCCGTATTTTCTTTTCAGCTGCTGCAGAATATCAAGGCGGGCCATGACGGTCTCAAGTGCCTTGGGGTCATCGGTAATGGCGTCGAGATAGTCACGCAGTCCTGCCAGCTTTTCTTCCAGCTGATAGGTAAGTCCTGCAATCTCTTCGGACAGGGGGGCGATGCTTGCGTCAAGTTCGCTCATCTGCGCGAGGTTTTTCCGGGCCTGGGCCAATGGATCGATGGCATCGTAAAGGAGCGAGTAACTCTTTCTGCCAAGCCGGTTCAGGTCATCGGCGCTTTTGAGCCGCTGTTTTTCCATGACCAGCCTGTCGTCTTCTTCAGGGACGAGCCTGGCTTCCGTGATCTCCCGCACCTGAAAGGCGAGAAAATCTTTGCGCTGTTCCTTTTCCATTTCTTTCTGGCGCAGATCATCATACTCATTTTTTTTCTGCTGCCAGGCGTCGTATTGTCTGGAAAAATCGAGACGCTGCTGCCAGAGGTCACCCACGGCATCAATGAAATCAAGATGATAACGAGAGGCGAGCAGCTGCTGGTGGTCATGCTGGCTTGCCACGCTGAACAGCTCTTCCGCCAGTTCGCCGGTGATTTTTGCCGTGGCCGGGCTGCCGTTGATATAAAAACGGCTGCGGCCATTGACGGCCAGAACCCTTTTGATGACAATGGTGCCGTCTGCGTCAAAACCCTGCTCCCTGAGTTTTTCCAGGACCTGGGAGTGATCGGCGCCGACCTCAAAAAGTGCCTCGATGGTGGTGCTCTCGGTGCCGCTTCTGACCCATGTGGCAGATCCCTTGCCGCCGGAAAGCAGATGAATGGCCTGCAGGATGATGGATTTGCCGGCGCCGGTCTCTCCGGTAAGCACGGAAAGCCCGCCGGCAAAGGCAAGAGACAGCTTTTCAATAAGGGCCAGGTTGGTTATGTGCAACTCGCAGAGCATTTTTTAATTTGACAAATTGTGAATGTTCATTGATAATCGTTTGAAATAATGGAACTTACAAAATACATTTTTTACTGAGTTGTTGTCAATTTCATTTGCCGATAATCCTTGTTTTCCCCGAGCCTTTCTTAATTCTTTTCGTTTAAAGGCCTCTTTAATTGTCGATATTACACTTTCATTTAGCTGTTGCGGTTAAACGTTTTATTGCCCTGGTTGTCCTGTTTCTTTTCATCTCGGTCGACTGTCTGACCTTTTTTTCTCCGGCAACGGTGCATGCTTTTTCCATCAAGGAGGAACGGGAGTATGGCGAAAACATGCTGGCCGTTATCCGCAGGGAATTCAAGTTGGTGGATGAGCTTGACGTCAGCCAGTATGTCAATGGCCTCGGTGATTCCATTCTTGCCCAGGCCGGGCCTCAGTTTTTCGATTACCATTTCTATGTCATCGACAATAAGGAATTCAATGCCTTTGCCACTCCTTCCGGCCTGATTTTTTTTCATTCCGGCATCATCAACGCCATGGACAATGAAGGTGAATTTGTCAGTGTCCTGGCCCATGAATGCGGCCATGTCATTAGCCGTCACATTGCCGAGCGCATAGAAAAGTCATTCAAGATCAGCGCCAGCACACTGGCCATGATGCTGGCCGGAATCGCTCTCGGCGGCGGCGCGCTCTCCCAGGCTTTGGTTACGGGGGGTATGGCCACCGGTGCCGCCATGAGCCTGGCCTTTACCCGGCAGGATGAGGAAGAGGCGGACCGGATCAGTTTCAATCTGATGGACAGTCAGCAGAGGAACCCTCAGGACATGCTCACCATGCTGAACAAGATGTACAAGGAGTCAAAGATCAGGATGGGCAATATTCCCCCGTATCTTCTGACTCATCCCCAACCAAAACTTCGTATGAGCTATGTGGAGGATCTGCTTCATGTCAAGGGCGAGGCGCAGTACCGCAAGTTTGATCAGTTTGCTTTCCGCCGCATGCAGATCAGGGTGTCTTCCTTAACGGTGGAACCGCAGAAACTGTACGGCAAATATCGAAAGGAGGTCAGGGAGGCATCGGACGAGGAAAGCAAAATGATGGGAACCTACGGCCTGGCCCTGGCGGACTTGTCCACCGGCAACCATGAGCAGGCCGTGGAGAAATTGCGGCAGGTGATGCAGTTTTATCCGGATAAGCCGATTCTGCTCACCGATCTGGGCATTATTTATCTGCAATGGGGCCAGCTTGAAACCGCCCTTATGTATCTGGAAGATGCCCGCAATAAAGATCCTGGCAGCTGGTACAGCAACTTTTATCTCGCCCTGGCGCTCCAGCAGTCTGGCGATGATAAAAGGGCCGAAGCCCTTTACCTGCAGATTTTGGACAGCAGCTTTGATTATCCCAAGGCCTATTTCCAGCTTGCACAGATTGAGTCCAAAAAGGGGAACCAGGCCCTATCTCATCTCTATCTGGGCAAGAATTCCTATTATGAAGGCAATTTTACCAACAGCACCTTTCACCTCAAAAAAGCCCTCGCACTTTCCGCCTCCGGTCGAGACAGGGAAGAAATACAGGAAATGTTAGATAGGATTAAGAAGATCGAAAGAGAGATGTAAATAATGTTCTTCACTTTGCATCATGGTAAGCCCGCATCCCGGTAAAACCGGCATCGACTGGGCTGTCGGCCGCAAAATATTTGGCTTTACCATAAGCGGCATCCGGTCTGGCCCGTTACATAGCGAATATGGCCTTTCTCAACCTGGCTGGCAGGATGAGCTGGTTGTCAGAGTGCCCCACCAGGCGCTGTTCAAAACACCAAAGGAGCAGCAGTCTTTTACCGAGAAAATTCACCAGTGGGTCCGTCTCGGCATGCATCCCCATCTCGAAGCCTGCTTCGGCCTGGCTCCCGGTGACGCCTCGGCATATTTTCTTGAAGATAGCAATGGCGCCACCCTGACAAACTGGCTCAGATCCGGGCAATGCACCTTAAGGACTATTCTTTCCTTGCTCATGCAGATCTGCCACGGACTTGAATATCTCCACAACCACGGCATTTTTCATCAGGGTCTGTCATCTGACCGGGTTATCATTACCCCCGGTTCGCTGGCCAAAATAAAGGAGATTGTCCGGCCTGGGCCCGCCGGAGAGCAGAGCCGGCCTGGGTCTGCGCAATGTGATATCCGGGGATTGGGCGACCTGCTGCGGATGATTCTCTTCTTGGATTTCGTGCCTGTACAAACCGAGACCCTTACACATGTCAGTGCCCGGGATCTGCCTGGCCACTTGCAAAGCCATGCGAAGTTCCTGGTTCCTGTTCTGGAAAAATGTGCAGCGCCGCCAGGCAGAGGCTATCCGGATGTCTCCTCTCTGCGCGATGATCTCAACCGGGTGTATCGCCAGGCATACGGACTTGACTGTCCCTATGAGTCGCTTGCAACCGATCTCCGGGCCGAGAGTTTCAACAACCAGGCTGTTGTCTGCTTTGCCACCGGCAGATTCAGGGAAGGTCTGGTCAAGCTGCAACAGGCGCTTGCTTTGCACGACAGACTTTCTGAGGCTGTTTATAATCTGATCCTCTACAAGCTGCGTTCAGGATTATTTTCCCCGGCCAGGATTCTGCTGATGATTGACGCAGCCATGGTGGACAGTGGCGTTGCCGGTTATCTGACCGCTCTCAAAGCCCAGGTCAGCAAAATGAAGGGGAAGCAACAGCAGAAAATGATAGCGCTGCCCTCCTTTCTGCTCTGCTCGGCGCCGAACTCCCTCTCTCTCTACCGGCAGGCAAGGAAGAAAATTAAAAAGCATCAGGAAATTGAAAAGCATCTTGAGCAACTGCGTTACGAAGCCTGTCTTAAGTCTCTTCTGTCATCATGGAGGCAGACGAGATTTGAAAAGGATACTTTTTTTTCGGCAATCCATGACAGGCTTTTCGGCAAAAGCGATAAGGGTGAAATTGCTGGGGTGCAGAGATATGCGACCTTGCAGAGTCTTGGCCGCCCGGTCCAGCACCTGGCTTATTTACCCGGTACCCGCAAGATTGTCGAAGCAGGGGGAGATGACCAGATCCGCATCCGCAACTACGGACCCGGCAGCAAGGTAACCACCATCAACACCGGGGGCCAGGCTGTCGCAAGCCTAGCCGTATCACCCGACGGCAGAATCATAGCTGCCGGTACTGCAGAGGGGGCAATCGTTTTCTGGCAAGGCAGGGCAGGGCATGCGCAGCTGTGGCGGGCAACCACCCACCATGGCCCGGTGAACGCCATGGATTTCAGCCGAGATGGTCGTTTTTTTGCCAGTGGCGGAGCGGACGGCACAATGGTTGTCCGCACCATGACCACGGGCCGGGAAAAAATGGTGATTGCCTGGGATGACCGGCAGGTTGCCTGCCTCTCTTTTGTTGCCAATGGGCTTGATCTTGTCACCGGCAGTGATGCTGGAGAAATAAAGATCTGGGCCGCGCGCGGGAAAAAATGCCTGCAGCGCATAACGGCCCATGCCGCACCGGTATCCTCTCTTTCCGTTGCCCCCAAAGGAGATTTTTTTGCCTCGGCCGGCGGTGAAGAAATTAAGCTATGGGATATCCACACCGGCCAGTGCCTGCAGCAGATGCCGCCCCATCGGGGGGGAAGAACGCTGGTGCTGCTGCTTGATGACAATCGTCATCTGGTCTGTGCCGGCATGGATGATGTGATCCGCATCCGGGATCTGATTACCGGGGAGGAGGTGGCGATGCTTGACGGCAGGGGAAATGGCATAGGCTGTCTGGTAAAAGGCTCCCATCCCCATTTTTTCTTTGCCGGCCAGCAGGGGGGCACCTTGCTGATCTGGAAAATCATTTATCATCTTCTTTTCACCTGACAGGCATTTTTACGTTAATACACGGTAGCCTCAATAAGCCCTGACAGTCCGGCGCATGATAATGAAAAAAACAGACATACCTTGCCGGACTATGTGGTATGATTTTTTACGGGTATGCTCTTGCATGACTCTTCATTCAGTCATATTTTATTGATAATTAAGATAAAAAAATGGCTGGAAATTTCCGGATTCTTGCTAGGTGCGCAGTGGGCTGGTTATAATCTGCTCAAAAACAGTTTCTATTGCTCTTGCGAAATTTCAATTTTACCCGTGGCCCTCAGCGTTACCGGTGGAGACTTTTCCCGCCGGGGCAATCATTCTTTTTTACAGAGGGGCGCAATACCCCGTTTATCGAGACATGCCTGTTCATGTCTTTTCCAGAATTTCCGCAGATTGCCGCAGAAATCCAGAGGTCTTTCGCAGTCAGTCTGGGTTTTGAATTTGATTCCAAGTTGCGTTCGGACCAAGACCGAGAGTACCGCTCAAGGGGTACAAGGGCAAGCGAGCAGCGACGAGACAGTGCAATGCAATGGAGTGCGGCGAGGAGCCGCACAGTTTAGCCGATTCTGTCCAATCCCCCCTTTAAGGGGGACAAAGGTATTGGTTTGAAGGCGACTTGGAATGAGGAGTAGTGTTTATCCATGAGACGTATCATCACTACTGAAAAGAAGCCGATCAAACTCTGGCTCGACGACATCGAGGCCGGTGCCTTCGAGCAGGCCAAAAACCTGGCAAATCTCCCTTTTATTTTTAAACATGTCGCTGTAATGCCCGATGCGCACCAGGGTTATGGCATGCCCATCGGCGGGGTTATGGCCTCTGAAGAGGTTGTCATTCCCAATGCTGTCGGCGTTGACATCGGCTGCGGCATGTGCGCGGTCAAGACCTCGCTGACCTCGCTTGCCACCGACCAGCTCAAAGCCGTGCTTTCCGGCATCAGAAAAACCGTTCCCCTTGGTTTTCAGCATCACAAGAAAAAACAGGACCCGTCGCTTATGCCGGCAACAGCGGGGCGTCCTCTCGCCGATTTCCCCATCATCGCCGAGGAGTATAATAACGCCTTGACACAGCTGGGCACCCTGGGGGGCGGTAATCATTTCATTGAAATCCAGAAGGGCAACGATGGCCATATCTGGCTGATGATCCATTCCGGCAGCAGAAACCTGGGATTCAAGGTGGCGAATCATTATAACCGGCTGGCCATTGAACTTAACCGCAAGTGGGGATCACAGATTCCGGAGAAATGGCAGCTGGCTTTTCTACCCATTGATAATGCCACCGGCCAGAGGTATCTCCGGGAGATGGCTTATTGTGTCGAATTCGCTTACGCCAACCGGAAATTGATGATGCAGCGGGTAAAGGATGCGCTGGTGGCGGTCGTGCCCATTGTCACCTTTGACCCGATCATCAATATAGCCCATAATTATGCCGCCCTGGAGATGCACTTTCACAGGAATGTCATGGTGCATCGCAAAGGGGCGACCAGCGCCAGGGAAGGTGAAATAGGCATCATCCCCGGTTCCCAGGGCAGTCCGAGTTATATTGTCAGGGGCCAGGGCAACACGGAAAGCTTCCAGTCATGCGCCCATGGAGCGGGACGGAAGATGGGACGTAAACAGGCCCAGCGGCAGCTGGATCTGGCCCGGGAGCAGAAGCGGCTCGAAGACCAGGGAATTATTCATTCCATCCGTCATGTACGGGACCTTGATGAAGCTGCCGGCGCCTATAAAAATATTGACGAGGTTATCGAAAATCAGATTGATCTGGTTGAAATTATTGTTGAGTTGCGGCCGTTGGCCGTCATCAAAGGCTGAAGTGAAGAAAAAGCAGATGAATAATTGCTAAGGAGGATCTGGCATGACAACGCAACTTTCGTTTTCAAAGATTGAGAATGAACTGCTCCCTGAATACAGAAGGAAAATCGGCGCTGCAGAATCCACCGAAGATGTGAAAAAATTTTATGTCTATACCATGCAGGATCTCTTTCGTCAGGTCTTTGCCGGGAAAATTGATCTAGGCTATGGCGACATCGCCCTGCTGCCTGATCAGCAACCCTCGTTTGCCATCAGCAAAGGATTAAATGATAAAGAAGATTTTTCGTATATCTGGAACACCTCGGACCTGCCCAATGTTGTCTCGCGTTTTACGGAAACAGCGGTGAAGCATTACAGGCATCTGGAAAAGAATCCCAAGAAGACCGAGGCAAAAATCAGGATGTAGCGCATTGGCGACAATTCGACAGGAAATCATTGCACTTTTGAGCACGGACGAGGTCAATGCCCTGGAAATTTCCCAACTGCTGTCGATTCGTGAAAAGGAGGTGTATGAGCATCTTGATCATATAAGCCGGACATTGTCGTCACAGGGGAAGAGGCTGCTGGTCAGGCCGTATGCCTGCATGAAATGCGGCTTTTCATTTAAAGACCGGCATCGTTTCACCCGCCCCGGACGTTGTCCGCGCTGCAAAGGAGGCCATATCAGAATGGCCTCCTATCATATTGAGGACTAGCTGACCCGCTCTTCTATCTTGTCGAAATGAAAGCCATATCGGGTCGATGTCGGGTCATGTCTAGTCCGGTTTGTCCCGATGTCCTCTATTTTTTCATCATTTTTCGTTTTATTGTAGCATCAAGATGAATGAAAAATTCTGAAAAAAAATCAGGAGGCCATAAAAGGAAATCATCATGAAAAAAATCATCGTTTTCGCTTCGCTTGTTTTTCTCTGCGCAACATCAAATGCTGAAGCAGATAATACCGCTGTCGGAGCCGTGGCAGGTGCGGCGGGCGGCGCTGTTGTCGGTCAGGCTATCGGCCACAATACGGAGGGCACGCTGATAGGTGCTGTCGTCGGCGGAGTGGTCGGTTCCATTGTTGGCAGCGGGATGGACGGTGGCTATGCAAGGCCGGCCTATTATGGCGGCGGCTATGCGGTGGCCCCGCCGCCGGTAGCTGTATATCGGGAGGTATACATGCCACCGCCTCCACCCGTGAGTGTGGTCGTTCCTTATTACCGTCCTTATTACCGCCCCGCTAATGTTGTCGTCGTGTCAGGATCCAGCCATCATCACGGACCGTCGAGATGGAGCGGAGGGCATAATGGCCATAGAGATCATCATGGTCATTGGCGCTAAGCGCATCAACTTCTCCGGTCTTGGTTGAGAGTGGCCTGTCAGGCGGATGATTTGGCAGCGAGCTGGCCGCAGGCAGCGGAGATATCCGCGCCGCGGCTGGATCTGACCAGAACCGTATAACCCTTTCTTTTCAGGATGTTCTGAAAAGAGTCGATTCTTTGCTGACTCGGTTTGGTAAAGGGAAGCTCAGGCGCCTCATTGCAGGGCAGCAGGTTTATCTTGGCCTGGATGCCGTGCAGCAGTCTTGCAAGTTGCATGGCATCCTGATCCGAATCATTGATGCCTTTGAGGAGAATATATTCAAACATAATCCTCTTTCTTCTGGGCAAGGAAAATTCCCGGCAGGACTCGAGAAGGACTTCCAGAGGATAACGCAGGTTGATCGGCATCAGCCGGTTGCGTGTCTCATTATCAGCCGCATGCAGGGAGACGGCCAGATTAACCTTGTGCCTCTGCCCCAGTTCGATGATTTTCGGAGCAAGACCGCAGGTGGACACGGTGATTCTGCGATCGGAAAAATCAAGTCCCAACTCATCCATCAAAATGGTGAGAGCCTTGATGAGATTGTCAAAATTGGCTAAAGGCTCTCCCATACCCATAAATACCAGGTTGTTGACCATCCCCAGTCCACTCTCCTGCAGATCGTCGCGCACCGCGCAAACCTGATTAACCATCTCCGCACAGCTCAAATTTCTGGAAAATCCCATGGTGCCGGTAAGGCAGAAGGAACATGCCATGGCACATCCCACCTGTGAAGAAAGACACAGGGTATTTCTGTCATCTTCCGGAATCAGCACGGATTCGATCATTTTGCCATCCTGCAGGCGAAAGCCGTACTTGATGGTGCCGTCGCCTGATAACTCTTTAACCGCGGGTCTCAGGCGGCTGAAGGATGCCTCTTTTTCCAGTAACTTCCGTAGGTCTTTCGGCAGATCGGTCATCTCGGCAAAAAAGGAAATGCCGGGGCGATACAGCCAGGAAAATAACTGTTTGCCGCGAAAGGCGGGCAGGCCGTGATCAACGGCAAAGGCCATCAAATCATCTCGGGTGAGATTTTTGAGATCAATTTTTTGCTGAAAATGGGCGTCGGACACAATGTTAAAAAAGAGGAAAGGTTGACTGTTGTCAGCTATTGGTTGATAAAGGATACTTCCTGGAATCGGCCTTGCCAGATCAGGAATTTCCTGAAACAGTCATGGATTGCCGTTTCCAGTTCTTCAATATTCAGCGGCTTGTAGAAGATATTGGCTGCACCGAGAATATGGGAATTGTAGACAACATCCTTTGACTTATGGGCGGTGATAACTATAAAATCGGTGCCGGGATGAGCGATTTTCATTTTTTCCAGAAGTTCGAAGCCGTTTAAACCCGGCATGGTTACGTCCGTGAGCACTAGACTGTACGGTCGGGCGGTAAAGGCATCCAGGGCGTGAAGGGCATTACTGTAAGGGTGATAGAGGTGGCCGGTTAGAGCTGCAAGGGTGTTGGCGATCCCTTCTGCAATCGCAGGTTCATCATCAACCACCATGATCCGGTACTGATCGGGAATCATAAAAATTTCAGGCTGGCTCTGGCTAAATTAAACTAAAATGTAAAATTAATGTGAATTTAATATGATAAGTTATTGATTGGAAGGTATCTTATAACAATAATAAGATTGATGATATTGAACATGTGGGATGATTACAAGTTAAATTAACATTAATTTTATAAGAAAAAAGTTGCTAACCTAATGACATGGTTAAAATTTTATATTGTTATTAAATGGTTAAGTGTAATTATTTCAATAAGTTGGTTGGGGTAGTCGCGTGATTCGTGGGTCCTCTAAGGAAAAAATACTTATTGTTGACGATTTTCCTGCAAGTGTCAGAATTTTAGCCAATAAACTGGCGGAAGATTATCGGGTGCTCACTGCTACCAGCGGCTCCGAGGCGCTTGATATCATCCAGAGGGAGCTGCCGGATCTCATTTTGCTCGATATCATGATGCCAGTCATGGACGGTTATGAGCTGTGCAGGCTACTGAAACTGGATGATAAATTTCATCATATTCCTGTCATCTTTGTCACCGCCAGGGGTGAAGAGGAAGATGAGGAAAAAGGTCTTGCCCTGGGCGCGGTCGACTATCTGGTCAAGCCGGTCAGTGTCGCCATTGTCAAAGCCCGCGTGCGCACGCATTTGGAATTAAAACGGCACCGTGAGCACCTTGAGAAAATGGTGGAGGAGCGCACCCGCGACTTGAACAAGGCCTTAAAGCTGCTGCAGGCCAAAAAGGAAAGCGAGTTCCGCCAGACGGCGGAGGTGCACAGCGGCAGACTTGCCGCCCTCGGGGAGATGGCCACCTCAATGGCCCACGAAATAAACCAACCGTTGAATGTCATCTCCATTACCGTCCAGGGCTGGTCGCTTCTCAACAGGCGTGGAGTATTGACAAAGCAAAAGATGTTAAATGACGTGCAGATTCTTCTTGATAATATCAGTCGCATCTCGCGTCTCATTGATCATGTGCGGACACTGGGGCATCCGTGCCAGGATATCTGCAATTTTCATCTGCAGGACGTCCTGCAGGACGCGCTGTCTCTTTGCCGCATGCAGTTTGTCAACCATGGCATCACCATCAATCTTGATATTGACGAAAATGTTCCGCAGGTAAAAGCCATCCAGGCGGAGTTTGAACAGGTCCTGCTCAATCTCTTGTCAAATTCCAGATATGCTCTGGCTGAAAAAAGGGGGACGGATGCCAGTTTCGAACCCACTGTCAACATTGCCGTTTTCTGTAAAGATACGCAGGTATGTCTCGCCATTGAAGACAACGGCGGAGGAATTGAGCCGATGGCCGAGAGAAATATTTTCGAACCTTTTTTTACCACCAAGCCGGCAGGGCAAGGCACAGGGCTGGGGCTGAGTATCTCAAGGCAACTGATGCGCAAATTTGACGGCGACTTGATCCTGATCAACTCTCCGGGCAAGGGGGCCCGCTTTGAGATCCAGTTGCCCAGGTGATAACCGAATCAGGGACTGAGGTAGAGGTTACAGGGCACGCAGATATTCGGGCGTCAATCTCTTTTCACCGGCAAGGGCCTGGTCGATGGCGGCGAGCACCATTGCCTTATCCCTGCTGAGCCGGCAATTGATGGGAAGATAATTGGAGGCATGATTGGCCTGGAACTGCGCCCGGCTGACGGTGATATTTTCCACCATCAGTCGCAGTTCATGTAGCATTTCCTGCTGGTTTGGAAGTGAAAATTTATTCGATATTTCAAGACGATAAAGATCAGTATTCGGAAGAAGTATGAGGGTCAGGACGGCGATCTGGTTGGCGGCCATGGTCGACACCACCCGGCCGGTTTCCACCGCATGCTCTCTGGACCAGGTTGTCCCGCCGATGCCGAGCAAAACGGTCAAGGAAAGAAACAGGCCTGCTTCCTTGACCCGCTGGCCAGCCCTGATCATTTTTGCCGCGTCCGCGCCTTTGCGGATGTTTTGCAAAATCCTGTCCGAGCCGCTTTCAAGCCCCATGTAAACCCGGTCAAGCCCGAGATTTTTTAGCTCTTGCAGCTCTCCGGTCGATTTGCCCAAAACAGATTTGGCGTTGCCGTAAAGACTGATCCGGTTCACCCAGGGAATCTTTCGCCGAATGCGGGTAAGCAAATCGACAAGACGACGCTGCGGGATGATCAGGGCGTCCCCATCGGCCAGGAAAACTCTCTTCTGTCGTTTGCAGTAAGTAGCGGCAAAATCAATATCCTGATCGACCACCTCGTCCTGTTTCAGGCGGAAACGCACATCCTTATAGGTGCCGCAGAAGGTGCACTTGTTGTGGGAACAGCCCACCGTAACCTGCAGGATGATGGAGTCGGCCTCACTGGGAGGCCGGATGATCATACCTTCGTATTGCACTTTGCTCAGGCGGTCTTGGTAAATTCTTTCATGAATTCGACCAGCTCAATGACCCCCTGTTTCGGAAAGGCATTATAGATGGAGGCCCGGATGCCGCCGATGGAACGATGCCCCTTCAAGCCGTCCAGACCGCGCTTGGTCCCTTCCTGGACGAATTTCGCCTCCAATTCGGGGGTTGGCAGGTTGAAGGTGACGTTCATCAGCGAACGGGAGTCCTTTCTGGCATGGCCCCGGTAAAAATCCATGCTGTCAATGGCATCATAGAGAATGGCCGCCTTTTCCCGGTTGATCTTTTCAATTGTCGGCACCCCGCCGATTTTCTTCAACCATTTACAGACCAGACCGATGGTGTACACGGCAAAGCAGGGCGGAGTGTTGAACATCGACCCCTTTTCGGCATGGGTCTTGTACCGGAACATGGTAGGCACCGTCTCCGGGACCCGGTCAAGCAGGTCTTCCCGGACAATGACCAGGGTGGCGCCGGCTGGTCCGATGTTCTTTTGGGCCCCGGCAAAAACCAGACCGAAGGGCGTGATGTCAAACGGGCGGGACATGATGTCGGAACTCATATCGCAGATCAGCATTTTCTCCGACTTCGGCATGGTATGAAACTGGGTGCCGTAGATGGTATTATTGGACACAAAGTAGAGATACTCGGCATCAGGATCAACCGTATAGTCGCCGTCACAGGGGACATGATCATATTTCGAGCCCTCGCTTGAATAGGCCACATGGGCGCTGGCGATAATATTCGCCTCTTTGATCGCCTTTTTGGCCCACACCCCAGTATTGAGGTACGAGCCTTTTTTGTCTGGTCCCAGCAGATTCATGGGCACCATGGCAAACTGGGTTGAGGCGCCGCCCTGGAGGAAAAGCACCTTGTAGTTCTGCGGCACATTCAACAGCTCCCTGATCAGGTTTTCCGCCTCTTCGATAATGGCCATGAAATCCTTGCTGCGATGACTCATTTCAATGAGACCGATTCCTTTATTGCCGAAGTTGACAATATCCTTGGCTGCCTGTTGCAGAACCTCAACGGGCAGGGTGGCTGGACCGGGGCTGAAATTATAAATTCTTTCTGGCATGATGCACTCTCCTTAACCGGTTTGTCCGGTGACTCATAAGTAGTATGTTGAGGGAAAAAGATAATAAAATATGTAATGAAATTATAAAATAATGCCGGCCCTTTTCAGTCCGCCGATTCCTCCCTGGAGGTTTAGGGTATTTTTGTTGCTGTTTTGCAGTATACACATGGCGTCATAGGAGCGGCTTCCCGCGTTGCAGACCAGGACGATTTCCCTGTCTGCCGGCAGTTCATCAAGCCGATGCCGCAGCTGATTATTGGGAATGTTGAGCCAGTGCGGGTAGTATTTTTCCATCAGCGGTTCACCCTGGGCCGCGGCCCGGACATCGACAAACAGGGTGTTGTTGGCAGCGCGATTGTTGAAACGCTCCATGAATTCGTCCTGATTGATCGCTCGGTTGCGGTCTTCTAAAATATTCTGCGCCGTATTGGCCAGGACGTTGATGATGTCCATGGCAGCTGCGTAAGGAGGGGAATAGGGGAATTCCAGATTGGCAATATCCTGGACTGTGGGTCGGTACTTGAGTATGCCCGCCACAGCCCCTGTGCGAGCCAGCAGGCTGCTGCTGTTGGGGCCGATGCCCTGCACCCCGAGGACCCGCTGGGTGCCTTTTTCCACCACCATCTGCATGTAGAGCATGCCGCTGTCAGGATAAAAATGGGCCTTGTCGGCCTGCACGACAAAGGCGGCCAGGGCGTCCAATCCGAGTGCTTTGGCGGATTCCAGACTGAGGCCTGTTTTCGCCACGCAGTTGTCAAAGAGTTTGATGATGAAACTGCCGACCACTCCGTCAAAGGTTTCCGCTTTGCCCGCCAGGTTGGAGCCGATAACTCGGCCCTGGCGGTTGGCCAGGGAGCCCATGGGGGCATAGGTGCTGCTCCCGCTGACCAGATCAGGCATCTCGACGCAGTCCCCGCCGGCGTAAATGCTCGGGTCAGAGGTCTGCATGCGCCTGTTGACGACAATACCCCCGAAATTACCGATGGCCAGCCCTGCCTCACGGGCCAGCTGGCTGTTGGGCCGCACACCCACGGCAAGGATGACGAGATCCGCCTCAATAGTGCGTTTGTCAGTCTTGACCCCGGTTACCTTGCCGTTTTCCACGCAGAATGATTCCGCCCGTTCCGAGGTGTAAACCGTGACGCCTTTTTCTTCAAGGTGGCGTTGTGCCATCAGGGCAATGTTTTTATCAAGCAGGCGGGGTAGAATCTGGTCCATCATCTCCACCACCGTGGTCTCGACCCCCCACAGATCGGTCATGGCCTCGGCCATCTCAAGGCCGATGGCCCCTCCGCCAAGAACAACGGCCCTGCCCACCCGCCCATGGGAAAGGCGATTTTTTATGGCAACGGCTTTATGGATATCGCTGACCGTAAAAATGCCATCAGCCTCCACGCCCGGGATGGGGGGGACGAAAGGGGTGCTGCCGGTGGCCAGAACCAGTTTATCATAGGGCAACACCTCATCCCTGCCGGAGAGGAGATCCTTGACCAGCAGTTCCTTTTTCTGCCGGTCAATTTTTACGGCCCTGGTGCTGGTGCGCACGGCAAAACCCTTTTCACTGGCAAAATAGTCAGCGTCGCGTAAACTGTGAAAGGAGGTGGAGCGCAGTCCTTCCGGTTCGGCGACATCGCCGCAGACAAAGTAAGGAATGCCGCAACCACCGTAGGAAATGATGGAATCCTGATCAATTAATGTGACCTCGGCAGTCGGGTCAAGACGTTTCGCCCGGCTTGCCGCCTTGGGCCCTAAGGCAACACCGCCAACGATGAGAATTTTCTGTGACATTGCTGATCACCTGGCAAGCTGAATTACTGTTGTGGATATGAAAACGAAATCCTTGGCTGAAAAGTGTGCAATAATAGTGTAAATAAGGAGCTCTGTCATCTACTTACTGTGCAATTTATAGAATAAACAATATGTCCGCATCTGCTGAAAACCGGAAACAAAAAATTGTCGTCCTTGCAGGCCCGACCGCTGTCGGCAAGACGGAGCTTTCCCTTGCCGTTGCCGAAGAGTTCGGCTGCGAGATCATCTCCATGGATTCCATGCAGATTTACAAATATATGGACATCGGTACGGCGAAGCCCACTGCCCAAGAGCGGCAACGCATCCCCCATCATCTCCTTGACTTTGTCGATCCTGCTGAACCATATAATGTAGGAAGTTATGTTGCCGACGCACGGCGGGCAATCAAAGAGATTGCCGGCAGAAACCGGCTGCCCATGCTGGTGGGCGGCACCGGTCTGTACATGACCAGATTGCTGGACGGCATTTTTGCGCTGCCGGAGGTGCCAAAGGAAATCAGAGACAACATCCAGACCATCTTGCAGGAAAAGGGACACGCATGCCTGCATGCTGAACTCAAAAAAGTCGATCCCGAAAGTGCGGCCAGGATTCACCCCCATGACAGCCAGCGCCTGACCCGCGCCATGGAAATCTGGCAGGCCACGGGAATCCCCTGGAGCCGCCATCTCCGTTTTGAGAAGGAGGAAAGGGCAAAACGGCGAGCAGGTTATGACGTGCTGAAAATCGGGCTCAACTGTGACCGCATCATTCTCTACGAACGGATCAACAGAAGGGTGGATATCATGGTGGAAGAGGGGATATTACAGGAGGTCGAGAAGCTTCTTGCCATGGGTTACTCCAGGGAGCTGAAGCCCATGCAGTCCATCGGCTATCTACATATGGTCAACTATATCGATAATCTATGGCAGTGGGACGAATCGCTGGCATATCTTGCCCGCGATACCCGGCGTTATGCCAAAAGGCAGTTGACCTGGTTTGGCCGAGATGAAGAAATCAACTGGTGCGGGCCGGCTGAGATTAACGCCGTCAGATCACTTGTGAAGGAATTTGTCGGCTAATAATACTGATAAGTAAAAACATCGATAAATCATAAAGATAGTAGATTTAACTAATCCAAGAAATTAAATCAGCAAGCTGAGATGAGCACTATTCGCAAACAGATAAGAACACGAAGTATGGACCCGAATATTTTCAGGGGTGCACAAGAGTTAGGGTTTTCCGCCTTGCAATCCCGTATCATTGCCGGGAGAGCAAATGGGCAGGGGGGATATGCCAATCTTGAGAGCATCCTGTTCCCGGCCCTGAAAAATCTTCATCACCCGGAACTGTTACAGGACAGCGGCAGGGCGGCTGATCATATCGTCGAGGCCATCAGGGAACGGCAAAGAATCGGCATTCTCACCGATTATGATGTGGATGGAATCTGTTCCCATGTCGTTGTCTACGAATCTCTGCGGCGTTTTAACGTCAGTGATGGCCGGCTGATCAGTCTCATTGGTCATAGATTGCAGGACGGATACGGCATCAGCGAAAATCTTGTTGATAAAATACTGTCCTTGAACGAAAAACCGGAACTGATCATTACCGCGGATTGCGGCTCCTCGGATGAACTGCAGATCAGCCGGCTGAAGAACAGTGGGATTTCTGTGATTGTTACCGACCACCACGCCATTCCTGTAGCCGGAATCCCTGTTTCGGCGGTGGCAACGATTAATCCCACCCGGCAAGATTGTTGTTATCCTGACAAATTCATCTCAGGCTGCATGGTAAGCTGGCTGCTTATGTGTTTGGTGCGAAATCGACTTATCGGGCATGGTATTCTGGCCGGCGACACGGCAAAACTCGGCGGGTTGCTTGATTTTGTGGGGTTGAGCACGATCGCCGATGCCGTTACTTTCACCAGTCCGACCAACAGGGCGGTTGTCACCGGCGGACTGCAGGTCATCAATCAACTGATTAAACCGGCATGGTGCGTATTGGCAAAACAGCTTGGCAAAAACGAAAAAAATCCATTTACCGTGGAGGATCTGGCCTTCCACATAGCCCCGCGGATAAATGCCAGGAGCAGAATGGCGGATCCCTATGCCGCCCTTAATTTCTTCACGGCTGACGATGTAGGCAAGGCAGGTGAATATCTGCAGAAACTTGAGAAAAACAATGAGGAAAGAAAAAATACCGAGCGCAACATGGTGAAAATAGCTCGGCAGAAAGCGATAAAGCTGCATGAATCGCAGAAAAGTTCGCTGGTGATCTCGGATAGTAATTTCCACGCCGGGGTGCAGGGCATTGTCGCCTCGCGGCTCGTTGACAGTTTCGGCAAGCCGGCTGTTGTGCTGAGCCCGGTGACTGAAGGAAACGTTCTTTCCGGTTCGGCCAGAACAATTCCTGAGGTGCATCTTTTCAGGGTTCTGCAGAAAATCAATGCCCGGCATCCGGATCTGTTTCTGTCGTTTGGTGGTCACAGCGGAGCTGCAGGTCTGAAAATCAGGAAAAAAGACTTTGATGTCTTTTACCATGCCTTTGAGCAAACTGTGCAGGACGAAATTCATCATAGGAATCTTGAACCGGTCATTTTGACAGACGGTAATCTGGAGGTTGAGCTGCTCAACCTTGAGACATTGATCGAACTGCAAAAGCTCGAACCATACGGCAGAGAGTTTGAAGAGCCTGCCTTCGAAGGGATTTTTACTGTATGCAAGACCCGCATTGTGGGGGCGGAGCCGGTGCATCTTTCATTAAAACTTGAGTACAAGGGATTGGAATTCCCGGCAATCTGGTTTAATGCCATGGAAAATCCAGGTGACACACAAGTGATTAATAATGGTAATACAATAAGATGCGCTTACAAGTTAAAAATGAATAACTTTCGCGGGCGGAGAAAATTGCAATTGCTGGTTGAGTATGCTGAGCCCGAGTGATACAAGCAGCTGTGGCAATCCCGATATTACCTGCGCAAAATAACCTAAAGAAATTTCGATACACGGAAGAGAGGTATCACAATAGTTTGATTTTGTTGGAATTAATTAAATTATACATAATATACATTATGCGACATTATAATATGCTGTTTTCTTTTCGTCCATTGAGTGCTAAATAGATGGAATTTATTTTTGCCTCCCCGAACCTCTATGGAGATGATGGAATAATGACCAGGGAATTTTACCAGGAACCGCTTGTCAGCCGTTATACAAGTACGGAAATGCAGAAAATATTTTCTGAACAGTCGAAATTTGCAACCTGGAGACGTTGCTGGATTGCCCTTGCAGAGGCCCAGCACGAATTGGGACTTCACGATATCGTCACACGGGCAATGGTTGATGAGCTGAAAAAGTTCGAAAAAGACATCAACTTTGCTGTGGCTGAGCAAAAAGAAAAAGAAATCCGCCATGATGTCATGGCCCATGTGTATGCTTACGGCAAACAGTGCCCTACGGCGGAACCAATCATCCATCTCGGCGCCACTTCGCAATTTGTTGGTTGCAATACAGACCTTATTCTGCAACGCAAGGCCCTGGCCTTGATCAAAAAAGCGTTGGTGAACGTCATCGCCAATCTTGCCGCCTTCTGCCGCAAACATAAAAGCCTGGCCACCCTTGGCTACACCCATTACCAGCCGGCCCAGCCCACCACGGTCGGCAAGCGGCATACCCTGTATATTCAGGATCTTATCATGGATCTTGATTATATCGAGACCCTGGAGAAGCAGCTCAAGGCCCGGGGGGTCAAGGGCACGGTTGGCACCCAGGCCACCTTTATCGAACTGTTCAAGAACGATCATGAAAAGGTCCGGCAGCTTGACCGGCTGGTGGCCCAGAAGTTGGGTTTTGATCAAATTTTTGCCGTTACCGGCCAGACCTATACCCGCAAACTGGACATGAAAACCGCGGAAACCCTGGCCGGCATCGGCGCCTCAGCCCATAAATTTGCCGTGGATTTGCGCCTTCTTTCAAATCTCAAGGTGCAGGAGGAGCCTTTTGCCAAGGATCAGGTCGGCAGTTCAGCCATGGCCTATAAGAGAAATCCCATGCGCAGCGAGCGCATGACAGGTCTTGCCCGTAAACTGATGGGATTGCCCGCCAATTTTGCCGCTACTTTCGCCAATCAATGGTTTGAGCGCACTCTCGATGATTCCGCCATCCGCCGAATGGATATCCCCCAGGCCTTTCTCCTGGCAGATGCGATACTCAAACTTTATCTTAATATTACGAGCGGAATGGTTGTTTTTCCGAAACAAATTCAACGTCACATGAAAATGGAATTGCCCTTCATGGCCACCGAGAAAATACTCATGGCCTGTGTTGAAAAGGGAGAGAGCCGCCAGGAAATGCATGAAGTTATCAAAAGGCACTCTCTTGATGCCGGAAAAGTTGTCAAGGAAGACGGCAAGGACAACGATCTCCTTGCCCGTCTGGGTGAAGATCCGCGTATCCCTTTCTCCACCGCGGAGCTTGAGGCAATGGTTGGTACAGGCCAGGAGTTCACCGGGCGGGCCACCGAACAGACCGATGAATTCCTGGCTGAAATTGTTGAGCCACGCTTGGCTTCTTGCCGGGATTTATTGGGCAATGTTGAGACTGATCTCAAGGTATGACATGCTTGTCTGAGACCCAAAAGCTGTATTTGCGCATTGCCCCCCGCCAGATTCATTATTTAAAGTTTCTTTTGGAAGGCTATGATGGTATGGCTGTCCTTTCAACCATAGATGTGCAATCCGGTCTGGTAGTAATCAGGTATCCATTTCATTCACAAACTGTTCTCTTTGAACTGTTATCGGATCTGGCGGCAGATCTCTCATGTAAACCTTGAAGAGAATTTTAGATATGAGACGCATATTGCTGATATTGTGTATATTTTTTTATTTTTTTCCGTCATTTTCTCTGGCTGCAGAAAATAATGATTCCACTCTGAGCCTTGAAGAATGCATCACCATCGTCGTGGACAACAACCCGGAACTTGCCATGGCCAAGGCTGACCTGGAAAACAGGGAGGCTTTGCTGCAGAGTTCCAAAAAAGACCTCTACCCTACCCTCTCCGCCCAGTACAGTTATTTGCATCAACCTGATGAAGTCTTTACGCTGCCTGATTTATTCACCTATGGGGTGAAAGCCGAACAGCCCCTTTATAAGGGCAAATCTCTTATTACCTCGGTCAAGCAGGCTGAATTGTCCCGTGAAACTTCGCGGCTGGCCATTGAACAGTTCACCAATAATCTGGTCTTTGAAGTTTATGGCCGCTATTATGAACTCCTCCGTGCTTTAAAACTTGAGGAAGAGGCCCGGCAATCAGTCCTTCGTCTTCAGTCCCACAGCAAGGATGCCAAGGCCTTTTATGAGGCGGGTCTTATCCCAAAAAACGACATGCTGCAAAGCGAGGTTGAACTTGCCCAGGGTGAGCAGAATCTCGTTGATGCGGAAAACGCATCCGCCATGGCCAAATCCCGCCTGAATGTGCTCATGGAGCGTCCTGTGGGCTCTTTTTTGAGCATTAAAGAAAGTGATGAATATGTCATTCAGGATATCAGTTGGGATGAGGTCATTGAAGAGGCCAGAAAAAACAGGGCTGAGATTGCCCAGTCCGATAAGGCCGTGCAGATTGCTGAAAATGATATTGTGCTGAAAAAGGCGCCTTACCTGCCCTCGGTTACCCTCTCCGCCAGCTATGACCGTGTGGGCGATGAGATTGGTGCTGCGCCTGATCCGGGTATTCCCAGTGAGGTGAAAACCATCAAGGCTGTTGCCACCTGGCAGCTCTGGACCTGGATGAAGGACCGGGATGAAGTTGCTGCTGCTGAAAAAAATCTGCAGAAAGCAAAAAAATCGGTCATGAAAACAACCAATGAAATTACCCTGGATGCCAGAAATGCTTATCTTCGCCTTGAACAGGCCGCCAAAAGAATTAAAGTATCGGAAAAGGCCATCGAACATGCCAAGGAAAATTACCGGATCAACCAGGCGCAATATCAGGCACAGCTTACAACTTCGACAGATGTACTCGATGCCCAGACTCTGTTGAGCCAGGCCATGACCAATTATTATGATGCCTTATATGGCTATCAGCTCGCCTTGGCTGCCATCGATAAATCAAAGGGATTGTTCGGACAGCGTTACAGTAAATGAACGAAAAAAAATTACTTTATATAGAAACCTTCGGCTGCCAGATGAATGACCGTGATTCGGAAATTATGCGGCAGCTTCTTGCCAAGGTGTATGAGCCGACGGATATGATTCATGCGGCCGATGCCATCATTGTCAACACCTGCAGCATCCGCGACAAGGCCGAACAGAAGGCCTACAGCCTGCTCGGCGCCTTACGTAAAAGGAAACGGGACAATCCCGCATTGATCATTGCCGCCACCGGCTGCGTGGCCCAGCAGGAAGGGGCCAAGATGCTTTCCCGCATGCCCCATGTCGACCTTGTCGTGGGGCCGCAGAACATCTACCAGCTGCCGGAACTTTTCCTAAAAGCTCAGCAGCTGCGGAAAGGTATTGTGGCAACGGATATCGCCAAATCTTTTCATATCCCCCCTTTTCTTCCCTCCCTGCAACAGGGACAGCCGCACAAACGTTTTGTCACCATCATGCAGGGATGCAACAACTTCTGCACCTATTGCATTGTTCCCTTTACCAGGGGCCGGGAAATCAGCAGAAAATCAGCAGATATCCTGGCTGAAGTAAGTCATCTGGCGGCAGGCGGGGTCAAGGAGATCACCCTGCTCGGGCAGAATGTCAACTCCTACGGCAATGATCATCCTGCTGGCCGCAGAACCAGTTTCGCCTCTCTGCTCCGGCTGGTAACGGAAATTAAAGGAATTGAAAGAGTGCGCTTCACCACCTCAAATCCCAAGGATCTTTCCGAGGAATTGATGCAATGCTTCACGGATCTGAAAAAACTCTGTCCTCATTTGCATCTCCCGGTCCAGTCCGGCTCAAATGCAATTTTGCAGCGCATGAATCGTAAATATACCATTGAACACTATCTGGGTAGGGTTGAAAAACTGCGCAGCTTTTGTCCTGGGGTTGCCTTGACCACCGATATCATTGTCGGTTTTCCGGGTGAGGCGGATGAAGATTTTCAAGCGACCCTGGATCTCATTGAAACAGTCCGCTATCACAGCGCATTTTCATTCAAATATTCGCCCCGGCCTCCGGCGAAATCATGCCAGTTTGCTGACTCGCTCAGCAAGGAGGAAAAAGAGGGGCGGCTGGCTGTACTCCAGGAACGGCTGCAACAGATTACCCTGGAAAGAAATCGGGAATACATCGGGCGGCGGATGGAGCTCATGATTGAAGGGGAAAGCAAGGCAGCCGACGGGCAGTGGTCCGGACGAAGCGGCACAAACCATATTGTCAATTTTCAGAGCCATGATGCCTTTGTGCCGGGGCAGCTTGTGCAGGTAGATATCCAGGAAGCCTGTTTACACTCACTGCGCGGCAAATTATTACCATAAAAGAGATGTCTGTCGATTTTCATCAGGCCATCTTTCTGCAGACCGGAGATATTATGATCGATCTTCATACCCATTGTTTTTTTAGTGACGGTGCACTGGTTCCAGCCGAGCATGTGCGCCGGGTTGAGGTTCTCGGCTATGCGGCGATTGCCATTACGGATCATGCTGATTCCTCTAATATCGATTTCATCCTGCCCAGACTCCTGAAAGCGGCTGCGGATATGAATCGTTTTACGTCCACCAGGCTGCTGGCAGGAATCGAGCTGACCCACGTGCCGCCGGAATTGATGGAGGAATTAACCCGCTATGCCAGAAAACTGGGAGCTCATATCGTTGTGGCCCATGGGGAGACGGTGGTTGAGCCGGTGCGGCCGGGGACGAACAGGGCGGCTCTGGAGGCAGGGGTTGATCTGCTGGCCCATCCGGGTTTTATCGCGGTGGAAGATGCCCGTCTTGCTGCGGATAAAGGAATTATGCTGGAATTATCCGGGCGTCGGGGGCATTCGCTGACCAACGGTCATGTGGCCAAAATCGCAGAGATGTGCGGCGCCAAGCTCGCGGTAAACGCTGATGCCCATGGGCCGGGGGATTTTTTGACCAAAGACATGGCAAGGATGGTGGCACTCGGCGCAGGGTTAACCCTGGAACGCTATGAGCAAATCCGCCGGGACATGGCGGACTTTGTCGCCGCTATCCGGTAACATAAGGTTTTCACAGTGAGCAGAATTTCCTGATGGCGGCAAATTTTTGTGGGCCTATCCCCTCCACCGCAAGTAATTCGTCAATATCGCGAAACCCTTGCCGTGCATTGCGCAGGGCGATGATTCTTTCCGCCAGTCTGGGACCGATTCCGGGAATTGTCTCAAGAAGCTGACTGTCGGCACTGTTAAGCGGCACCGGCAGAAAGAGAAACGGCCTCATCCCGGCAGAAGTATTGCCGGCAGATATCAGGTTTGCCGCCCGGATTGCCTGTTGCTGCTTCGCAGAATTTACGGCAGATCCTGTCGCAGCTTCATGATGAATAAATGAGCTGAACCAAACCAGCAGACCAGCAGCAAGCAGGACCACGATACGGAAATCCCTGCTGCCGGTCAGCTGTAGGCTGTTATGCTTTTTTTCTCTCATCCTTCATGAGTTTGTAGGTGATACTATCAACCAGCGCCTGCCAGCTTGCCTCAAGGATATCGTGCGAAACGCCCACGGTTCCCCATTCTGATTCCCCATCCCGTGATTCGATCAGCACCCTGACCCTGGCGCCTGTTCCACGGTCGCTGGCCAGTACACGGACACGGTAATCATCCAGCCACATTTCCGACAATGAGGGATAAAACTGGGTCAGGGCCTTGCGCAGAGCATTATCCAACGCATTGACCGGGCCGTCACCCAGGGCGGCAGAGTGAACCATCTCACCGCCGACCTCCAGCCGTATGGTCGCCTCTGCCTGGGGGGGCTGGTCCATCTCGGATTTCTGGTTGATGACCCGAAAACCAAGCAGGGTGAAATAGCGGCGCTGCGCCCCCAGGGCACGCCGCATCAGCAATTCAAAGGAGGCCTCGGCCCCTTCATACTGAAATCCCTGATTCTCCAGGGTTTTCAGCTCCTTTAAAATGGAGGTGACGACCGGGTCTTTGCTGTCAAGATCGATGCCGAATTTTTTGGCTTTATGCAGCACGTTGCTGCGGCCTGATTGGTCCGAGATGAGAATTCTGCGGACATTGCCCACCTTTTCTGGCTCAATATGCTCATAGGTCAACGGATTGCGCTTCACCGCACTGACATGGATGCCGCCCTTATGGGCAAAGGCGGAGGTTCCAACATATGGCTGGTACCTGTTGTGGGGAAGATTGGCCAGCTCGTTGACATAGCGGGATGTCTCGCTTAATTTGATGAGATTGGGCGCCGCATGGAAGGTATAACCCATTTTCAGGGCAAGGGCCGGCATGATGGAGGTGAGGTTGCCGTTGCCGCACCGCTCGCCATAGCCGTTTATCGTTCCCTGCACCTGAGAGGCCCCCATGGAAATGGCCACGAGAGAGTTCGCCACCGCGGTTTCCGAATCATTATGGGCATGGATGCCGATTCCTACCTTATGGCCGTTCTGCTTGAGGTGTTTTTTCACCTGGACAATGATATCCGGAATGTCCGTGGGAAGGGTGCCGCCGTTCGTGTCGCACAGCACGAGCATCTCTGCGCCTCCCCTGACGGCCCGGTCCAAGGTTGCCAGTGCGTACTCCTTGTTGTTCTTAAACCCGTCGAAAAAATGCTCAGCATCATAGAAAAGATGTTTGACATGGGGCCGCAGATAGGACAGGGAATCTTCAATGATAACAAAATTGTCCTCAAGGCCGATGCGCAAGGCTTCATGGACATGGATATCCCAGCTCTTGCCGAAAATGGTGATCACCGGTGTTTGCGCGGCAATCAAGGCCTGGAGATTTCCGTCAGTCTCGGCAGAATTGCCAAACAGCCTTGTGCTGCCGAAAGCGGCTATCAGGGAATGTTTCAGCTCATAGTTCTTGATTTCTTCAAAATATCTGGTGGCCGCAGGATTTGATCCGGGCCAGCCACCTTCAATGTAATCAATACCAAGCTGATCCAATTTCAGGCTTACTCTTACCTTGTCTTCAACGGACAGATTGAAATTCTCCGCCTGGGTGCCGTCACGCAGGGTCGTGTCGTATATTGTCAGCTGTTTACTCATAGGGCATTGATATCCTAGGCTTCTTCCAACGGCAGGTTATTTTTGTCGAGTTCAAAGGCGTCATGTAAGGCCCGCACGGCAAGTTCCGTATATTTCTCCTCTATCACGCAGGAAATTTTAATTTCCGAGGTGGAAATCATCATGATGTTGATATTTTCCCTGGAGAGGATATGGAACATGGTGGTGGCAATACCGGAATGATTCCGCATGCCAACGCCGACAATAGACACCTTGGCAATTTTCGTATCGCCGGTGACCCGTTCCGCCCCGATCTCCTTGGCGGTTTTCTCCATGATCTTCATGGCCCGCTCATAGTCGCTTTTGGGAACCGTGAAGGTCATATCCGTCATGTCTCCGGCCCTGGTGTTTTGGATTATCATATCTACCACGATGCCGGCATCGGAAATCGGATTGAAGATGCGTGAGGCAATGCCGGGTGTATCAGGCACCTTGGCAAAAGTGATTCGTGCTTCATTCTTATTATAAGTAACGCCGGAGACCAGCATGGATTCCATTATTTTATCCTCCTCAACGACCCATGTTCCTTCTGTGTTGGTAAAGGTTGATCGTACATGAACCGGTACTTTGTATCTTTTTGCCAGACTGACGGACCTGATATCGAGCACTTTGGCCCCAAGACTGGCAAGTTCGAGCATTTCATCATAGGTAATGCGATCTATTTTGCGCGCCGAAGGGCAGATGTTCGGATCTGTCGTATAAACACCTTCCACATCGGTAAAAATTTCACATTGATCTGCGGCCAGGGCCGCGGCCAGGGCAACGGCAGTAGTATCGGATCCGCCCCGGCCCAGGGTGGTGATGTCGCCACTTTCCGACACCCCCTGAAATCCGGCTACCACGACAATTTTCCCCTCACGCAGATGGCGTTTGATCAGATCTGCGTTAATCGATTTGATTCTCGCTTTGGTATGCATAGCGTCCGTGTTGATTTTCACCTGATCACCAAGCAGGGATACAGCATCCAAACCCGCCTCTTTTACCGCCATTGCAAAAAGTGCGACAGTGACCTGCTCTCCGATTGACAGCAGTACATCCATTTCCCGCTGGTCAGGGATTGTTTGCATTTTGTGAGCAAGGTCCACCAGGCGGTTGGTTTCACCGGCCATGGCCGAGAGAACAACAACCATCTGATGCCCCTGTTTGCTCAAATCCATCACCCGACGGGCAACAGCTTTGATCTTATCAGGATCAGCGACGGATGTGCCGCCAAATTTTTGAACAATTAGTGCCATTATTCAAACACTCCAGTTGCATGTCTATTAATCTTAAAAATTTATAAAGAAGAAACCCTCCCCGCCCTTACACAATAAGCGTTTGTTTTTATTTTTGTTTAAACAATAGCTCATCAGTATCCGACAGTCGGGCGAATTGAGGTACGAAACTTGCTTTATAAAGCACCCAATAAAAATAACCAACTTAAAAAAATAACAAGAAACAACACAGAATATCAAGCGTAAAAAAAAAAAATCTCAGGCAGAATAAACCTTGTAATAACTCCAGGTTTTTGCTACAAAAAAATGATGAAAGAAAGTTGTATTGATAGAGGCTATCTTTTATTTGACAATTTTCTCTAAGGACAATCATGACGACAGCAAAAAAAAATATACTTCTCAGCTCTACTCTCTCACTTTTTGCTTTATTTGCTCTTTTTTCGTTTCTATCTTCATCACCAGATAACAGACATGGCAACCTCACATCCTCTGCAGGTAAGGCGTCAACCGCCGTTCCGCCTGCATCCTTCGACAACAAAGAAGACAACAATGAACCGGATATCTTTCACACCTTGGTTGAGGGGGAGTTGCAATCAGGCGACACCTTAAGTCAATCCCTGACACGATACAATATCGGTCCTGCCGTTCGCCAGCAGATTCTGGACAATCTGGCCAGTTGTCTTGACTTCAGGCGATTACGGCCAAGGGATAAATATCGTGTTTTCCTGGATGATCAGGGGCAGCTTCTTCGCTGTGAATATGAAACCGGCCCTTTGGAGTCCTATTCTATCACCCGAAACGCCGACGCCTTTGTTGCGCAGAAGGATTCTATTAATGTCTCGATCAAAACCTGCATGATTGAAGATTCCATCTCGACCTCCCTGTTTGATGCTTTTTCGAAAAATCAACTGAATGCGGCCCTGATTTATGCATTTGCCGATATCTTCTCATCACGGATAGATTTCAACACTGAAATACAAAAAGACGACACCTTTCAGGTCGTTTTTGAAAAATATTTCAAGGAAGATGAATTCATCGGTTATGGCAATATTCTTTATGCCCGGTATCAGCAGCAAGCCGGGAAGAGTTATGAAGGCTTCTTTTATCAGACGGATACTTCGACAGCCGGCTCCTATTTTGATGCGGAAGGCAAAGAACTGGGAACCTCTTTCATTAAATCACCCGTTCCTCTGGGCAGGGTTACATCTGAATTCAGTTTAAGGCGTATTCATCCGATTTCCGGTATCATACGGCCGCATCTGGGCGTGGACTTCGCCTCGCCTGTCGGGACGCCTGTCATGGCAACAGCTGATGGCACGGTTTCCTATATTGGTTTTCAAGGAGGATTCGGTCGGCAGATCGTCATATCCCACCCAGGGGGATATAAAACATATTACGGCCATCTCTCTCGCTTCAGTAAAGGGTTGCAACAGGGGAGTACAGTAACGCAAAAACAGATTATCGGTTATGTGGGATCATCTGGAATTTCCACCGGCCCCCATCTTGATTATCGTGTGCAGCAGTTTGGCAACTTTCATGACCCCTTCAATTTAGAATTTCAGCCGAAATCCGTATTGACGGGGGAGAAATTTGTCAAGTTTAAAAGCCACATAACGGCCCTTACCGGCTTGCTTGCATCGTCACCGGATCCTGAGATCCTTTATGTCCGTCATCTGTTAATCAAACCTGATGAACAGTTGACCATGCTTTAATGCGCAGCATCATAGAGCCGCCATTCAATATTGTCCTGGTGGAACCTGAAATACCTCCCAACACCGGCACTATTGCCAGGTTGTGCGGCGCAACAGACTCCATCCTGCACCTTGTCAAACCATTGGGCTTCAGCACGGACGATAAACATCTCAAGCGTGCCGGACTTGATTACTGGCAGTTCGTGCAAATTGTCTATTGGGATAATTTGGATACTTTTTTGCAGGCTCAGGATGAAAACAGACTTTTCTTCTTGAGCAAAAAAGTCTCAAGGAGGTATACCGAAGCTCATTTCCTGCCCGGAGATTTTCTTATTTTTGGCAAAGAAACCAAAGGGATTCCTGAAGAAATCCTTTCACTTTACCATGACCGCTGCTTTTCCATTCCCATGTCCAATCCTCATATCCGGAGTCTCAACCTGGCCATGGCTGCCGGAATTGTCTTATTTGAAGCGTTGCGCCAGCAAGGCTGACTTTAGCACCTAACATATAATTTTTCTTTACCCCCCGGTAGTAACGTGATAATTTTAATAATAAGAGCCTTTTGCAAAATGAACGTCGTAGCGAGATCGAGAGAAAAATTTTCTGTGCAAGGATGAGTTTGTGCCCCCGGAAGCATAGCAGTGCTACGTTGAGGACATTTTTGGCCGATCGGAGTAGCTG
>JBFMAY010000047.1:0-30399 GCA_040755455.1 Thermodesulfobacteriota bacterium
CCTTTGCCGAGTGCGCCCATATCATCCGGGACGACACGCCGCTGGTGGTCCAGGGTGCGCTACAGAATGAAGAGGAAGGAGAGGCCAAAATCATTGCCGACACCGTTGACACCCTGGCAGACGCCCTGAAGAAATTTACCGCCGCCACCCGAATCATGCTCTTTGCGGACCGGGTCAACCGCAGAAAAATAGAGGACCTGAAAAAGGCGATCCATCGCCACCATGGCCCCTGCCCTGTTTCCCTCACCCTGCATTTCCCCAAAAGGGGCGAGGCGGACATAGACATTCCCGAGGAGCTGACCATCAACCCCGGGCGGGAATTTTCCCGTGAGGTTGACGACATCCTCGGCTACGGCGCCATTCAATTCATCAAAAAACAGCCGGAAACGGCAAGAAAAAACGGCAAGCGTGGCAACTTTCAGCCCGCGGGATAAAGGAAAACTTCATGCACGATCAGCAGGAACAAACCTCTGTGTCAGGATGTCTCTCGTGAACAGGACAACAATGATGTGCAAAGCAGTTTTCTTCTTTTTCCTATCGAGAAAACAACATGAAGCATAACTTTCTGAAAATAATGCAATGGAGCGCTCTTCTTGCCTGTGTATTCATTGCCCTGCAAATGGCCATGATCATCTTCAGCGGCAAGGCGCTCTGCCTGAACGATGGCTGTGGCATTGCCGAAAAACTCACTACCGTTGCGCCCGTCTACCTGAACCTCGCCGGCTTTGTTTATTTTCTTGTCGTTTTCATTACCTGCCGCTGGTTCCTTACCAGGCCACTGCCCGCCTTTGACTGGCTGCGTCTGCTGTTATTGATCGGCTTGGTCGTTGAAGGGGTGCTGCTCAGCTATCAACTCTTCGTCATCCACACCCTGTGCTCCTATTGCCTGATCATCTTTTCCTTCATTGTCCTGCTCAATATCCTGTACGGCTGGCAACAGCTTCTCATCGGCATGCCGCTTTTTCTCGCCGTGCTCGCCGCCTTCACTATCCTCAATTTCGGCCCGGCCCTGCTGACCCTGCAGAATCAGACCCTTGCTTCCGGCACCATCGCGGTCAGGAAATGCGCCCAGCCGTCCAAACAGCTCTATTTCTTTTTTTCCTCGGATTGCCCCCACTGCCAGAATGTTCTCAAGGCCCTGGAAAACTGCAACAGCTGCGAGTTCCATTTCAACCCCATTGACAAGATCAAATCCATGGCCATGCCCGAACTGGAATACACGCCTGGCTTTAATCCTGCCTTGAACCGGCTGATTCTGTCACTTGTCAAAATCGAAACCATTCCAGTCCTGCTCGTGCAGAATCCCGACGGATTGACCTTTATCAAAGGAGAAGAGAGCATCATCCGCTTTATCAGCCAGGCATGTTTCCGCGAGGAGGCGCAGCCTAGCATGGATTCTTCCCTGTATAACGCCCCGGAAAAAATGAGTATCCCTGTTGAAGAGCAGGGTGAATGCGATATCCAGTTGGATTGCCCTGATGCGGCTGCAATTCAAAGGCAAAGTCCATCGGGAGAGTAAAAAAAACTTCCTGGAAGCAGGAGCACAACAGCTGCCACCCGCTGCAGGCCGGCAAAAACCTACATACCGCCCCTTTTTTCGACCAAAACATGGAGAAGAGATCATGATTGCTTCAGTCATCCAGCCATACGCAACATGATTAGCTGAAAAATGATGAAATCAGTGTATAATCATATTATGGATCACACAAACTGAGGCTGACATGAATAAACAAAAATTTTCCCGTTCTCTCGTAGCCTATGAATCAATCGGCTTCGGCTGCCTGTTTGTCATATTATGGCTCGATGAAATACTGGATCTTCCCTGTCTGCTGATGGGGGCGGCCCCCACACCGGTCAACGTTCGAGAGAGTGTTCTTGAGAGCTTTCTGGCTTTTGTCATAGGCCTGTTCACCGTGCACTTCACCAAGAAATTACTAAATGAGATCAAATATCTGGAGGGATTTCTGCCGATCTGCGCCTCGTGCAAGAAGATCAGAGACGACGCGGGGAACTGGGTGCAGATAGAGGGCTATATCGGAGCCCGTTCAGCGGCGAAATTTTCCCACGGCATCTGCCCGGATTGCGCAAAAAAACTCTACCCGGATTATGATTTGTATAAAAAGAAGCCGTTATAAAAAATAGCATGGTCATGCAATCAAAACGGCAGAAGGAACCCTAAAGAAACGGGCAGAATTGTACAAATTATTTCGTAACGGCTCCTAAACAATGGCCAGACCACTTTTCAGCTTTCATCCAATGCTTCCCTGACATGTCTGGCGAGTTGCTTGCCACCGAAAGGTTTTTGCACCAGTTTCCGAACCCCGGCCTTCATGGCCTTTTCCTCGGAGATGGTTGAACTGTACCCGGTGCAGAGAATGATCGGCAGATCAGGCCGCACTGCAAGGATTTCACTTGCCAGGTCCGTTCCGCAGAGGGCGGGCATGGTCTGGTCGGTTATGATGAGATCGTAACAGTCCGGCGCTGCCCGGAAATAGCCCAGGGCAACTCTGCTGTCGGTGGTTGCCGTGACATGATAGCCAAGCGCAGTCAGGGTGCTTTTCTGCAGGGTGACGATTGCCGCCTCATCATCAACAAGCAGAATGCGCTCGCTGCCCCTTTGCAGTATCTCTTCGATCTCTTCCTTGATCTCCACCTGTTTCGCATCCGTGACCGGGAAATAGACACGAAATGTCGTCCCTTGATTTATTTCACTTGCAACCATGATGATCCCTCCGCAACTCTTGACGATACCATGGACCACCGCCAGCCCCAGGCCGGTACCACTGCCGTTTTCCTTGGTGGTGAAGTAGGGCTCAAAGATCCGCTCCATGGTTGCCTTGTCCATCCCCTGCCCTGTGTCGCTGACCATCAATTCAACAAATGAGCCGACTGCAACATGATGCTGCTCCGTGATCTCCTCGGCGGTCAAGTTTTTGCGCAACAGGGTAACGGTTAAAATACCCCCAGTTCTTTCCATGGCATGAAAGGCATTGGCGCACAAGTTCACCACCACCTGCTGTATCTTGGTCTGGTCCGCCAGAATTGTCCCGCATTCCTTATCAATTTTTTCCCTGATTTCAATGGTTGTCGGCAGGGTTGACCGGATAAATTTCAACGATTCGCCAATAACAAAATGCGGCGAAACGGGCAGCAGTTTCTGATTTCCTTTCCTGCTGTAAGCCAGAATCTGCCGGACGAGTTCCCGGGCGCGGTAAGCAGCCCGCAACACCTGATCAAGGTCATCGACCGGCCTCTCCCCTTTTAATACCGCATCCCTGGCTATCTCGGCAAAGCCGATGACCGGGGTGAGAATATTGTTGAAATCATGGGCAATGCCTCCGGCCAGGGTGCCGATGGCCTCCATCTTCTGCGACTGCAGCAGCTCTTCCTCAAGTCTTTTCTGCTCGGTGATATCGGTTGCCACATGGATCAGGTACTCCATGTCATTATTCTTGTCGAAAATAGGGGCTGTTGAGACCTTGAATATTCTCCCCAGCTTCTCATGCTTGATAATCTCGCAGTGATTATCCATGTCCTGCAGGGACAACAGCACCGGGCAACCAGGGCAGGGTTCTCCTTTGCCGCTGAACAATTCATAACAGAATCTGCCGATCAGTTCCTTCTTGTCGGCATTCAGCACACGGCTTGCGGCTTCATTGACTTTGACGATCCGCATGTTTTTATCCTGCAGGGTAATGATGTCATTTATGGAATTAAATGTCCTTTCCCATTCCTCCTTGCTGCGGATCAACCTCCTTTCAGCCTCCAGTCTTTCCGTAATATCTTCAAAGACAACAATAATTTCCCCTGTGGACAGCTTGAAAACATAAATTTCCAGCCACAGCTGGATGTTATTCTGTTTGCAGATTGACTGCGGATGATATTCGGGATTGCCGGTCTGCCAGACCCGCTGAAAGACCTCCAATATCCCCATGGATTCGACCCAAGGCAGGACCTCCCTGAGACCTCTGCCGATTATTTTTTCTTTATCCAGCTCCACGCTTTGCAAGGCAGCCCGGTTCAGGTCCTTAAAAATGAAATCCCTGCCGTCATCCACGGCAGCGCAGATGGCAACATGTTTGCGCATGTTCTCGAACAATTCCCGCAGTTGAAATTCGCTTTTTTTCAGGGCCAGCTGATATTTCTGCCGCTCGCGGTTTTCGTCGAACAGTTTTTCATTGGCGTCCATCGCCTTGTCGGCCGTCTCCTGCAGCACCTTGTTGTAACGCATCAGCAGCAGGGCATGACCGATAAAGAGAATACCGATGAGCAGAAAAATGATCCCGATGATTTTAGAGATGATCCGGTATGGGGCAAACGCTTCGTCAGCCTCTATTTCAAAGGCCAGACCGAAATCAAACTGCTTATCCCACAGCCATGCGCCGACCACCGTGACCCCACGATAGTTCCGGTAGCCATCCACGTTGTATCCCTTCACTTTTGAGGATATGGCCTGCTGGGCCATCGCGGTCAGGGGAGGAAGAAACTGCTGGTGCAATTGGTGCTTAAAACCCTGCATTATATTGTCCCCGGGATCACCCAGCCTGAAGGTCACGCTGCTTTTTTCTCCAGGGCCGATCAATCCCGTCCGGCTCAGCGTATCGGTGAAACGGCATTCGCTGATCATTCTGCCTGATCCGTCAAAGGCATAGCTGTCACCGGTTTTGCCAGTCCAGGCCCCTTCAATGATCTTGCTCACTTCCATGGGGCTTATCTGGAATATCAGCGCTGAGGTGATTGAGCCGGTAGTGGTGATAATCGGGGCGCCGATAAACATGGCGGCTCCGGTGGAATATGAGGTGCCGGACGTTTCGTGGCCGTATATTTTGCTCTGCATAGGCAAAAGCAGAGTGGTCTTGCCTTGAAAGATGGCGGACAGGAAAGCGCCATGGTCAGCGAACCGGCGCGTATCGCCGATATTTTCGTCATATAACGAACCGATAACTCCGCCGTCCGCGGTGATAATAAAAAAGTCATAATCCTGATGATATTGGATTACCGGTCGCAGCATCAGCCGTATTTCCGCAAGTGCCGGTTGCTGCAAGAGATCCTGGCCGGTCAGGGTTGACTGCTGCAATGTTTCGACCAGACGGATGAAATCCGAATCATGGGCTATACGGGTGGTGTTTTCAAAATGATGGAATATCCATTCATGGATGGCGTTATGGGTCACGCCGAGCACGGTGGTCAGCCCTTCTCCCACTCCGGACTTGAATGAATCCCGCAGCTCTTCCAACCCTTTCCAGACGATCGCCCCCACGCAGAGCAGAACCACCAGACCTATGACGATACCTCTATCACAGATATTTTTTCGGAAAACTGCCGGCATGTTGCGCGTGGTCATCGTCATAGGTCAATCATGCTGCATGGCCTGAGAACAGAAGTGTATATTGTTAGAAATTAACGTATCCTTCATCCAGGGGAATGACGGCCTCAGGTTGCAGCTTGCCGCCGTCCTGAACGCTGTTTTTCTTATCTTCCCCGGCGGCAGGGGAAAATTTCAGCCCTCGGCGGGGCGCTGTCTCACGGACAGAACGGGCTTCACCGGCCAGAGCCTCTGCCCGGCCAGCTCTCCCGCCGACCAGCGCGACCAGTTCTTCAACCATGGACTGCATCTGGCCGGCCTGGGCGTTAAGCTGCTTAGAGGCGGAGGCGGATTCCTCGGCATTGACTGCGTTCTGCTGGATGACCTTGTCAATCTCGTTCACCGCTATGTTCACCTGCTTGACCCCCTCGGCCTGTTCTCTGGAGGCGGCAGCAATCTCACCGACAAGTTCACCTGCCCTTGCCGTGGTTGTTGCCACCTGCTGAAAAGAGACGTTGGTTTTTTCAACCAGTTGCGAACCGGCCTGCACTTTCATCACCGTTCCCTCAATCAGTTCCGCCGTGACCTTTGCCGCCGCAGCCGACCGCAGGGCGAGACTTCTCACCTCTTCGGCAACAACGGCAAAGCCGGCGCCGGCCTCTCCGGCCCGTGCCGCCTCAACTGCGGCATTTAAGGCCAGCAGATTGGTCTGAAAGGCTATCTCGTCAATGGTTTTCACCACCTTCTGCGTTGCCGAACTCGACTGGTACAGCTCATCCATTGATACGGTAAGTTCCTTCATAGATTCATTGGCCCGGTCGACAATCACGTTCCCCTCTTGTGTTTTGCCCGCAGCCTGCTGGGCATGTTCCGCATTTTGCAATGTCATGGAAGACACCTGTTCAAGAGTGGCGGACGTCTCCTCAAGGGATGCCGCCTGCTCGAATGCCCCTGCTGCCAGTGACTGACTTGCGGCTGAAACCTGGGTGGAGGCGGAGGCCACCTGATCAGCGCCCTCCTTGAGCCCTGCGATGATCCTGTTGAGGGTTTTGCTAATGCTGCGGATAATAAAAAAAGAAAGGAGAACGCCGACAACAATAGCCGCCACGGCGGTGCTGATCATCACACTGTTGGCCATGGTGATCTGGCTTGCCATTTTCGCATGCTGGTCGGCGGTGGCTGCCGCGCATTCCTCCTCAACCTTGCGCGCCGTATTCACCATGATGTCGCTTGCCTTGTTCTGTTCGGCCATGAGGAGAGCGAACTGATCAAAGGCCTGCCTGTACTGACCCACCGCAACCAGCACCTTGTCAATCTCTTCAATGTTACTGGCCGTCTGGAAACGGGACTTGAGGTCATTTGCCATATCAAGAATTTTCAGCAGTTCCTCATCCACCTTATCATTCCATTGCTGCCCGCCGCTGATGAAGTACTGCTTCTCATGCTCCCGCGCCGCAAGCAACCATTTGACGATCAAGTCGGTATCATCAACCTTGGCCCGCCTGTCCTCAATCAGCGACTGGTCATTTTGCTTATACGCCTCGGCCAGCTGCCCCATGAGATCGGCGTCAATGACCGCCGCCGCATTCGTCGCTGCAAGGGCTCCCTGATCCATCGTTTCCATGGCAACGCTTCTCTGCCTGGACAGATCCACATAGGCATCAAAGGCCTTGCCGTAATCCTCCACCTCGCCGATCACCCGCTCCATCTGGTCCTGGTTGATCTTCTGCCTGAATCTCCCTTTGGCCTCCGCCGCCTCTTTTCTAATTTTTTCCAGCTGTTCGTGGACCTTGTCAATATATGTAGCGTCACCCCGCAGGATGAAGTTTTTCTCGTGCCGACGGGCGTTCAGGATATCTTTTACCAGAGTGTCAACGGCATCAGCTTTTTCCACCCTGTTCACCACCTCGGCCATGCCGAAATATCCCACCGCAGCCACAATACAGGCCAGCACAATCAATACTGTCGCGATGCTTGCTATTTTTGTCCCCAGCGTCATTTTGTTGAACATCCGCCCACCTCACTGTGAGAAAATAATGGAAGGCTGCCTGTCATGTTTGCTTCCACGCCGATAAAAGCGCGGGCATCTGACCAGCCGGAAAAATTGCCCAGGCAGCGCATAAGAGGTACGAAAATCATCATTTCCGCATGAAGCATAAGCATTGCGTCTTTTATTAATAATTCCCCTGATCATTGTTCTCTTTTCTTAAACATTTCAGATGGTTCATGACCGCAACAACATCCTCGAACTGCGTATCGGGATAGGATATGAAACGCGGTCTCAACCGATGGCATTTGGCAAGCAAATCATCGTCAATATTCGGAATAATGAGGATGACAAAAATACTCTCAAGAAGATGTTGCATCAAGAGTAGCCTGTCCAGATCAAATTCATGCTGAACGCAGAAGATGCCGACCCGCACATCAACCGCCCGGCTGAGCAGGTGTTCCTTTAACTGGGAAATATCCCGACACTCTATCAACTGGCCGGAATCGCATATTTTTTCTATCTTCTGCCGGAGATGCTTGCCGTATTCCAAAAAATCATTCGCAAAGAGCAAAACCGTCATCCTTCCTTTCTCCTAAAGTAAATATAGGGAAATAGCATATGAGTTATGGCAAATGCCAGTTACATGCCAAGGATGGCAATAGGCAGGGAAGAATCAGGAAAACATTGACTGGCAAGGAATCAGGCAAGATTATTCTGTTTAGCGGTTGAAATAGTATTACGATGAAAAGTGTCAACAAAAGTTAACACTGTCACATTTTATGGAATATAACTACAAGTAATTGTTAATAAAAAACCCATTTCACTCCCCTTGACAGGGGGTCAATGGGAATGAAGAATGCGGTGCTTGTCAAGGAGCTGATAGAGCCGTGTTCTTGAGAGCCCCGATATCCTGCTGGCGGCCTGAATGTTCCCGTCCACGTGCACCAGGAGATCCTGGACATACTTTTTCTCAAAGCAATCCCGGGCTTCCCGCCATACGGGAAAAACGCCAGGGGCGTCCTGAACCGCTCCCGGTGCGGCAGTAGTCTCACCCTTGACATTCATCCTGGCATGGAGGATGCGGATCCTGTCCGGCAGATGCAGAGCAAACAGTTTAGGGCTGTAAACCGCCTCGGTAAAAACATGATCCAGCACGCGAAACAGCTCTCTGACATTCCCCGGCCAGTCATAGTTCATCAGTGCATCGATGAACTCAGCCGAATAACTTTTGTGAACCTGACCGTACCGTTCACATAAGGAATTGATGCAATAGTCGGCCAGGTCACGGATATCCCCGCGCCGTTCCCGGAGAGGGGGTATATTGATCGTGCAGGATTCAATGCGGAAAAGCAGATCACGGCGAAAACTCCCCAGTTCCCCCATGGCATGCAGATCACGGTTGGTTGCGGCGATCAGTCTGAAATTACTGCTGACCTCATGAACGGAGCCGACAGGCCGGAAAGATTTTTCCTCCAGCACCCGCAGAAAGGCCTTTTGCATGTCAAAAGGGAGTTCACCGATTTCATCGAGAAAAAGCGTCCCCCCGTCAGCCTGCTTTATAAGGCCTTTGTTTGCTTTTGCCGCATCGGTGAATGCCCCTTTTTCATGCCCGAAAAGGGTCGTCTCCACAAGTTTTTCCGGCAGGGAAGCACAGTCCACCACCACAAAATTCCTCTTGGCCCTTTTGCTGTTTTCGTGGATGGTGCGGGCAAACACCTCCTTGCCGGTACCGGTCTCCCCGGTTATCAGCACATTGGCGTCATTATTTGCCACCTTGACGACATGGTCGAGACATCTCAAAATCCGCGCACTGCTGCCGATCAGATTATCTCTCTTTAATCGGACAGCCGCCGTCTTTTTCTTTTCACCCCGGAACTGGAGGGCCCGGGTCAAGGGCAGGATCAGATCCCTGATAATGGTAGCCTTTTCCAGATAACACCACGCCCCGCTCCTGATGGCAAGCTCGGCGCCGTCAGGGTCTCCCGCCCCGGTAATGATGATGACCTCCGGAGATGAAGAGACGGCCTTCAGCCTGGGAAGCAGCTCCAGTCCGTTGCCGTCCGGCATGCGGACATCAAGAAAGATGATATCATAGTCACCGGCATGCGCCTTCGCATACGCGTCTCTGAGGGTATGAACACTTTCGGTAATATGCCCCAGTCTGGTGATTTTTTTTTCAATAGCACCACAAAGAAGTTCATCATCATCAACGATTAAAATCTCTGCCATCACTACAATCATCCTTGATCAATCGGAAAGGGCACGAAAAATTTTTACTCTATCTTAGCAGATTACAGTATCATAACACATCAGAATATATTTTTTTTACGATTACCACTCACTTGCAGCCTCGCTGGTCCGGCTGAGTGAAACGCTGATGGTAATCAATGTTTTTTAGGGCCTCAGTGCGGTCAGGGGGGGCGGAATGGGCAACATCGACATTGAACTTCAGGAATTAAAGATAAAGAATAGATTGTCACGGGTTTTTCTCACCATGCCTGACGAAAAACTATACGCAGAAGTCCTGAAAATCGTGCTTGAGTGCTTCAGGAGCCGGGTCGGCATCTTCGGCTATTTCGATGAAGAGGGGGCATTCGTCATCCCTGCCATCACCACGACGGACTACTGGCATCAATGCCAGGTTGCCGATAAGGAAATTATCTTTGAAAAAGCAGATTTCTGCGGAGTCTGGGAAAAGGCCTTTACGGAAAAAAAATCTTTTTATGTCAACAACGGACCGTTCCGCATGCCCGAAGGGCACATCTCCATCAACAACACCATGGTCTCGCCCATCATCTTCAGGGGTAAGATCATCAGCGCCATTCACGTCGCCAACAAAAAAGGAGGGTATGCCGAGGAAGACCTCAGACTGCTGGCCACCCTGACGGATTATCTGGCTCCGGTGCTGGCCGCCCGGCTGGAACGGGACAAGACGGAAAAGGCCCTTAGAGATTCAGAAGAGCTGCACCGCATCACCGTTGAAAATATTGCCGATCCCGTCTTCATCACCGATGACGACGGCAATTTCATCCACGTTTACGGCAATGTTCCCCACGCTTTGGGCTATTCGGTGGCGGAGATCCAGGCCATGGGCAATATCAAACAATTGGCCGGCGGCAATCTGTTCGATGCACAGACACTCAGCACCGAGGGAGAAATCCGCAACCTCGACAGCGTGCTCATCGACAAAAACGGCGACAGCCATTATTTCCTGACCAACATTAAAAAGGTATCGATCCATAACGGCTCCATTCTTTTCACCTTTCATGAGATCACGGATAAAAAAATGGCCGAGGAGACGAAGGCCAAACTGGAGAGAAAACTTCGCCAATCCCAGAAAATGGAAGCCATCGGCACCCTGGCCGGTGGTATTGCCCATGATTTCAATAATATCCTGGGCGTCATCCTCGGCTACACCGATATGGCCATTGAAGATGCCCCTCCCTATTCGACCTGCGCCAAGGATCTGGACCAGGTTCTCAAAGCCGGGTACAAGGCAAAAGATCTTGTCCAGCAAATTCTTGCCTTCAGCCGTCAGGCGAAAGTGAAATGCTTCCTGCTGCAGCCGCAGCCTATTATCAAGGAAACCCTGAAGATGCTCCGCTCCTCCATTCCCACGACCATAGAAATCCAGCAGGAGATAGAACCTGAATGCGGGGCTGTCTTTGCCGATCCGACCCAGATCCATCAGATCCTGATAAATCTCTGCACCAATGCCTATCATGCCATGGAAGAAAAAGGCGGAATTCTGCGCGTTGAACTGAAAAGGACGTATTTGCACTGCATTGATTTCCCGGAATATCCCTCCCTGCAAACAGGTTCATATGTCGAGCTGGTGGTTCGCGACAGCGGGGCAGGAATCGATCCCGCCATCAAAAACAAAATTTTCGATCCCTACTTTACCACCAAGCACACAGGCAAGGGAACCGGCCTGGGACTTGCCATTGTCCACGGCATCATAAGAGACTACGGAGGGGCGATAAGGGTCAGCAGTGAGCCTGGCAAGGGCACGGCCTTTCACATATTCTTCCCCGCCTCGGAGGAAAAGGCCCTGCCCACGGAAGAAGGGGCTGAATCCCCCCCTTCGGGCGCGGAGCGGGTACTTTTCATCGATGACGAGGAAATGATCGCCGATATGGGCAAGAATATGCTTGAAAGACTGGGTTATTGCGTGACGACACAGGGCAACAGCTTTGATGCCCTGCGGGTATTCCGGAACCATCCCGACCACTTTGATCTGGTCATCACCGATCAGACCATGCCAGGCCTGACCGGCGCCGAACTGGCCGAGAAAATGCTGCGGATCCGGCCCGATATTCCCATCATTCTCTGCACCGGCTACAGCAGCATCATCTCCGCAGAAAAGGCCAAGGCCATCGGCATCAGGGAGTTTCTCATCAAGCCGATCGTGAAAAAGGACATCGCCCGGCTCATCAGAAAAGTACTGGACAGGGCAACATGTTTGCCCTGAGATTGTCCGTTACCTTCTCTTCCTCGGCTGCAGAGTGGGTATATCGGCCAGCACCAGTTTCAGCCAGTCAAAGCCGAAAGAGAGCAATGCCTCGTCATCATTTTCAATGGACCGGATGCGGGTCTGGGGCAGCTTGAACCGCCCCGGCAGGTTATGGTGCCGCACATAGTCCCTGAAGCCGTCGATATTGTAACAGACCAGGAAGGCAAGCTTCTGCCGGGGCCCGGCCGCTCCTTCTCCTGCCCATGGGTTACGGGAAAAAAGCGTATCCATCTCCGCCCATTGATCGGCCATGGCGTTATGAAATTGGAGATGCTGGCTCTGCAACCACTCTTTCACCGTCCACTCCTGCTTCTCCTCATGCCCTTTGCAGTAGTCATGTCTGGTCAGAAAGTAAAATTCTTCCGCCCGGCCCTTCTCCGGGGTCCGGTCCACCCCCCGCTCCAGGGGATACATGCGGCAGGATAGCGGCCTGTGCTCGTAAACCGTGCATCCGGCCTCCCCGAGAAAAGGACAGGCGTTGGTTGAGGTCATTTTCATCATCAGCGAGGGGAAAAATGGATTTGCCCCCTGCACCACCTGAACATATTGCTCCAGGAAAAGATCGGAGCGGATGCCGAGGCAATTCTTCAGCTCTATAATATCATAGGGATACAGGAGCATATCCACGTTGCGGCAGCAGGACATGAAGCAGGACACCCCGGCATGGCAGGAAAATGTAAATTTTTCTTTACCCAACGGGACCATGCCCGCGGGGAAGGATTTTTCTTGTTTAGTCATAGCGTGCATCGATAATTTTATTAGTCTGAAAACAAACGGTGACAAAGCAGACGAAGTTACCATCTGCATAACTGAAGGTCAAGCTTGTCTATCGCATCACTGGGCAACAGCAGGGGGTATCAGCTGTAAATAAAAACATAGTCGTCATTATTGATACTGATGCGGAGCCGGCCGCCATGATTGCGGCCATAAACCTCCCAGCCGGGCGCCCCTTTGATCTCGCACTGCAGGCAGCCAGGCGAGTGTTTATCTCTGCCCCGGTCGTTCCAGGCAATCAGCATGGGCTCCTCCTCTTCATCCCGCCCGGCAACGGCCAGGGCCATCCTTCTTGCCGTCTCGAAATCCACTGCGCAACCTTTCACCAAAAGGTCAATCTCCTGCATGATGGTCTTGCTTCCTCCCTGGGCGCCTGATTTTTCCAGATAAAATCCGCTGGCCACGCCTCACATATCTCTGCGGTAGAGTTGGCAAAGCTCCCGAATTTGCCGAATTTCATCTACGCTGAGTCGTGCTGTTTTCGTCATGATCACCTCCATGGCGAAAGCATCCAGCAATGCATCTAGATTACTGTTGAGCAAACAGTTCGCGGATGGCAAGCAGCAGTTTATCCGAACGGTAAGGTTTCTGAATAAAGGCACAGGCCCCATCTTTAAGCAATTGCTGGGCCTGATAATCCATGCTGAAGCCGCTGACGATAATGACTTTTACATCCGGATTTATCTTCCTGAGTTCATAAAAAACTTCGGTGCCGTTTTTCTTCGGCATAATCATATCCAGGAGCACGAGATCGATTGTATCGCGGTTGGTCCTGTAAACGGCTATGGCGTCCTCGCCGTCCTCGGCCAACAGGACATTGTACCCTTTTTCGCCCAGCAGAACCTTTGTGAAATCCCTGACCACCGCTTCATCATCGACCAGCAGGATGTTCTCGGTGCCGCCGGGTGTTTCCCCTGCGTGTTTTCTGTCTGGTCCGGCTGGCTTATCTTTTCCTGCTTCTCCAGCCAGAGCGGAAGGCAGGTATATTGCAAAAGTGCTTCCCTCCCCCGGTTTGCTGATCACATCAATATATCCATCATGATTTCTTATGATGCCGTAAACCATGGAAAGCCCGAGACCGGTTCCCTGCCCTTTTTCTTTTGTGCTGAAAAAAGGATCAAATATCTTGGACAAAATGTCCGGGCTCATGCCTGAACCGGTATCGGAGACCGCCATACCCACATATTCACCGGGTTGACACACATCACCCGTGGAAAAGCTCTTCTTTTCCAAATAAACAGTAAAAGTCTTGATGAGGAGTTCGCATCTGTCCCGACCTGTCATGGCATCCCTGGCATTGATGCAGAGGTTGAGCAGCACCTGGTTCATTTGCGAGGCATCGGCCCTCACATTCCGGAGGTCCGGGGCAAAATCTTTTAAAATAACGATCTTCTTTTCAATGGTGTGCGCGAGTATTTCCAGCACCTCTTCCGCTATTTCATTGAGATTTACATCCTCAATCAGATATTTCCCTCCCCTGGCAAACGCCAGAAGCTTCCTGGTCAGCTCGGAACCTCTTATCGCCGCCTTTTCTATGATCTTCGCATACTGATGCACATCCTTATCGGCAGGAGTTTGGAGCCTGATCAGGCCCGCATACCCCATCATGCCCGAAAGGATGTTGTTGAAGTCGTGAGCCACTCCGCCGGCAAGCAAGCCGATACTTTGCAGCTTATGGGCCTGGGCAAGCTGTTTCTCCACCTCTTTTTTTTCGCTGATGTCTCGTATGATAGTCTGCAACAGAGCACTTTCGTTTGCCAGGAGGCCATCCTCTTCATTTATGATGCGGCTGCTGAACAATTTCATGGAAACCAGGGCGGGCAGCTCCGAGCCATCTTTTCTCCTGAAAACAACCTCCATATTTTTTACTTCTCCGACCTCAAAAAGCTCAGCTAAAAGTCTCTCTCTTGCCCATGGATCAAAGTAAAAGTCCTTCGCGTTCTTGATGCGGAGATCCTTCTCGTCAATTTGAAACATCTCACGGTAGGCATGATTGCAGGAAAGCAGTCTGCCGCTCGCGGTCGAAATGACTGTTCCGTCAGGGGCAAATTCAAAAAAGGTCCTGAATTTCTCTTCTGAGGTCTGCAGCTTTTGCTGTTCGTCCAAAAGTTTCTGATGCGATCTGTTTATCTGCTCCTCCACATCCTGGATTTTGAAGACAGGGAGCAGAAAAAGCGCGATTCCTTCAAGCGTCCCGCATGCAAGGGAAAACAGCAGCAACATGAGGGTTTGCTTTTCCAGTTCTTCAAGGGAAATACCCACTTTTACCAAGGCATAGATACTTCCCCCGTAAGTCACTTTTTGTTCCGATGCTACCATTGACCAGCGATGAGCAGGAAGGGTACCGGATGTCAACTCCTCAATCAGGTTGTTATTGCGGTCAAAAATTTCTATGCGGGTGATATTGGCAACAGCGAGTTGCGCATTAATTTCTTCCTTCCAGGCCAAGGGATGCTTTTCCAGAACCTCCCGGAAGATGGAAGCAATATAGTTGGCGTGCACCGCCGCCTGCCGGACAGCATTGGTCCTTCCCAGATAATAGTAACTTGCGGGAATGGCAATACATATAAAAATGCCGGCAAGGAAGGAAAGCGGCAGCATCCTGACGGAAAAAGAGCGGGTAACGAGGTACGGGGTATCGGCCAGGAACAGGCTTTTAATCCTGGAGATAAATGATTTTTCCATCTACTATCCTGGTGATATAGATCTTATCAAGTCCCTGGTGATCAATCCGGCTGAAACTGACCTTTTCCCCGATGCCGATATCGAATTCATGCATATCTTCAATGGTTTTGACAAGCGATTCCCTGTCAAGATCAGCCCCCTTCCTTTTCAGGGCCTCGACAAAAAGTTTGGCGTTTAAAAAACCCTCAAGGGAAACCTGGTTAGGCTCAGTGTCCGGGAAAAATGTCTGCATGAGTTGCCGGTATTCCCTGACAGTCGGTAAAGAGGTATCAGATATGGAGGGAAAGACCTGGGTAACGAACACCCCGGCCTTGCACTGGGGTAAACGTTTAGCCAGTTCATGAGCGCCCACAAAAGAGACCGTGGAGAACAAAACGTCTTGCATCCCCTGCCTGACTGCCTCCACGATAAATGCCGCGCAGGGATCGGCAGTGCCAATCATGACAACAACATCAGGATTACATTTTTTTATTTCCTGGACCTGGGTCTCAACATCCGACACCCCGCGAATATATGAAGCCTCCGCCACCAGGCCAAGGTCATATTTGATCAGGCGGCGCTCAACACCATCACGTCCGTTAAGGCCGTAGGCGTCATTCTGGTAAAACACGGCAATACGTCTCTTCCCCTGTTTGACGAAGTAATCCACCGCCGCGGCACCCTCGTCCCAGTAACTTGGACGGAGATTCAAAACGTAATTTTTAATGGGCTGACGGAGTTCAATTGCGCCGGTAAATGGGAAAAGCAAGGGAATTTTTTGTTGCTCGCACTGTTCGACAATGGTCAGGGTGGTGGGTGTGCCGACAAGACCGATAAGGGCGAAAACCCGGTCTTTGTCAATCAGGCGCCTCACATTACTGATCATGAGAGGCGGGTTGTAGTCATCGTCGTAGGCCACGCACATGATTTTACGCCCATGAACGCCGTTTTGACTGTTAACGTGCTTAAAATAGGCATTCATGCCGGTGAAGATACCGAGACCCAGGTAGGATGCGTGGCCCGTGAGCGGCAAAGAGGTGCCGATCAGTATGTCGCTGCCGGGCACATCCTGCCCTGCTGCCTCAGCTGATTGGGGTTCAATGGAGAAAAAGGGCTGAAACAACCCGAAAACAAGAAATAGCATTACAAACCAGCGCATATCGGTATTTATACGCAAAACATATCTACTTGTCGAGTGATTTTTGCCTTGCCCACTCCGTCAATTTACCATGCCGGCATCCCTTACGCTGTAGGGGTTTCCTATAACCTTTTTCCTCAAATGATGAAGTTCAATTGAAGTTAAAAACACCTAAGCCATGCAAAATTTAGTGGTTAGCAAAGGAGGTTTTTCGCAAAATACTTTGATTTTCTTTTATTTTTCGACATAAAATAAAAATCAGCTTGTACCACAAACGTCTACTTCGTTTTCGCACAACCCGCCAAACTCACTATGACAACCGGCAATAAATAACAGGAGGTATTATTTATGAAAAAGCAATGGATGCCGCGCCTGCTCACCTTAATGATCTGCTGTGTTTTTTTTCTCCTGCCGGCAAACGTGGTGGCGGCAGAGGAAAAATTCAAAACCATCACCACGACAGAATTGAAACAAAAAATGGACGCCCACGCACCCCTCACTCTGATTGACGCCTTGAGCGCCATCGAACATAACGAACTGGCGATCGTGGGTTCGATTAATATTCCCAGCAGTAAAGTCACGACTGACCACCCATTAATGCCGGCAGACAAGGCAAGTCTGCTCATTTTCTACTGCAAAGGTCCCAAATGCTCCAAAAGCAAAGAGGCGGCAGAGCGGGCTATTGCCCTGGGCTACACCAATGTCATGGTTTACAATGACGGCCTGCCCGATTGGGCCAAGAACGGTTACCCGGTCGAGACCCATGTGGACTACCCGAAAACTGAACTGCCCCGCCTGACCCCCCAGGAAATGCAGGCCCAGGCTGCCAGCGCCGTTCTGCTTGACATCCGGGGTGACGAGGTAAAAGATGTCGGCAGAATCAAAGACGCCGTCAGCATCCCCTTAGATGACATGGATGAGAAATTCGGCACCCTGCCCAAGGGCAAGAAAATCATTATCTTCGACCACGCCGGCAAACAGGTCAGTATCTGCGGAAAGTTTCTGACTATGAAGGGTTATACCGATCTGGCCGTGATGGATGGCGGGATTCTGGCATGGAAGCGTGCCGGGCTGCCCACTGAATAAATTCAGTGGCAAAATTATAAGGACAAAAAAAAGAGATGTCCTGCAGCATCTCCTTTTTTATCCCTAAAAAATGTAACACAATCAGATATTTCTCAGAAAATATCGCAGACTCCTGTTGAGAACGGCCCATGAAGATCGGCAGCAAAAGAAAACTCTACTTCTTTTTTCTCCTCCTATTCACCATTTCCGGGGCGATTATCTCCTACGCCCTGCTGGCCACGAAAGAATTCAACAGAGAGGTGAAAAAGGTAAGCCAGCAAGTCTATCCGGAGACCAAAATCGCCATTGAGATAAAAGGACTGGTGACCAATGTCATTGAGAAATTTAATGTCTCCAGGGCTGCCGGCACGGAAAGTGAGCTGGGCAACATCCAGGCAATAGATCAACAGGTCATCGGCCTGATGACCGATCTGCAGAACCTCAACCGCGAAAACCCTGAAGGCACCCGGCAGATTGAAGCTGTCAGAGAAATATATCAGGCATCCTTTGCGGCAGGAAAGCAGATGATTGCGGCCAGCATCGCCCAAGACTATGGCGATGAAGCAGCATGGACGAAAAATTTTGATGAGCAGAACAACAATCTTCTGCAGTCGCTGAATAACATCGTCACGGCCAGCACCCAGAGCCACAACCGGGCAATGGATCATGTCCTGGCCGTCAGCCGGCAACTCAACCGGATTCTTCTTTTTTCCATCTCCCTCATGGTCGCCATCGGTATGATCATCTTTTATATGATCGACATGATATCAAGACAGTTTAACAGGATGGGGGTGGAATCAACCCAGGCCACCGGCGGACTGCTTGAGGCCGTCGACATTATTAATGCCATGTCCAGCCATCTGGCCGCTGAAACAAACTCATCGGCAACCGCCTTGGCGGAAATAGCGGCGACCATGGACCAGATGACTCTGCAGGCCAAACAAAATCTTGAGGCCGCCCACACCGCGGATAATGCAGCCAACAGTCTCTACAGCACGGCAACACGGTCCAACAAATCCATCAATGATGTGGTTGATGCGATGACCGCCATGGTTGAGGCGGACCGGGAAATCTCATCCCTGGTCAAGACCATAGAAGATATCGCCTTCCAGACCAATCTTCTTGCCTTGAATGCCGCGGTTGAAGCCGCACGGGCAGGTGAAGCCGGCGCCGGATTCGCCGTGGTGGCCGACGAGGTAAGAAATCTCGCCACCCGAACAACGGAAACATCCAGCAAGGTCGCCAGCATCATCAAACGCCTCGATGAAAAGGTGACCTCGGGCGTGCAGATGGTGGACCATCTGAAAACAACCTTTGCTGAAATCAACACCGAGTCCGACGCCGTGGTCCGGGAGATGACAAAAATCAAGGAAACCGGCAGACAGCAGTCCGAAACCGAAGTAAAAATCAAAGAGGCGGTTTCCTCCATAGATGATATGGTGCAGTCCCATGCCTCCATGTCCGAAGAGGGGTCAGCCACTGTGCAGGATGTGAAGGAGCAGGTGGAGAGGCTGTATCTGATGATGGAGGAACTGATGGTCTTCTGGGAAGGAAACCGCAAAAAATACCAGCAGCATGATCAGTGAAGAATTTTCTGCGGCTGCTGATTATTGCCGATTATTATCTGGCTGCCCTTCTGCTGGTCTGGGCCGGGGTGAGTAAAATCACATCCCCCGGCGTGGGCGACCTGCTTGAATCATTTCTCGATCAGAAGATGATCACCATCGGGCAGCTGGTTTTCATCTCCCGCTGGTATCCGCCCCTGGAAATCGTCTTAGGCCTTACCGCCCTCGCCGGCATCAAGGCAACCTTTTTTGCCCGACTCACCGGGCTGCTTTATCTTTTTTTCACTTTGCTGCTCATCATGGCTGCAGAGGGATACCTCCTCCTGCCGGTTGACTGCGGCTGTTTCGGCGGGGGGAACCCCACCCCAGTTTATCTGCTCATCCTGCGCAACCTGCTTATCGCCCTGCCTCTTTTCTTTTTTCCCCTGGATCGCGGCCGCTTCCCCCGTCCCCATCTGCTCTTTACGCAGAATTAAATTGCCTGCTTGAAGCTATACGTCTATATTAGCCTGTTGTGCATGTCTCCCCCTTCTCGAAAACTGTAATAAATGAAAATAGAAACAGCATATCATAACTGGCAGCAATTTCTGGCCGGCAATCCCATCGTTGCGCCGGAAATCATTGCCGGGGAATTAAGCAGCAGCTTCATGGGGCGGCAGGCGGCCGATGAAAAGCCCGATTTCCGCGCCATTGATTTGCTCTGCGAGATGGCCCTTTTTGAAGAGAACTTTCAGCTGCGCCAAGCGGCGGTGGCGGCCCTGTATAAAAATATCGTCGAGCCTCTCTGTGATGACTTCACCACCAGAGGGGTGGAACTCTGCAATCTGGTGCTGCTGCACATGATCGGCTTCATCCGCCGGCAAAAGGAGGGAGAGAGCCTGAACTGCCTGCTGAACGAACTGGGCTATCCGGACCAGCATCCTCTCCTGGCACGCTATGAAAAGATCCACCATGACATTGCCTTAAACCGGACCATCAAAGACCGGATCAAAAAAATTCTTGTTCTTTCCCGGGTCACGGTGGGGGCTGATGTGGCCATTACCTCAATCATGGTGCATCGCCTTGCCCGCTCTTTTCCCCAGGCTGAAATTATTGTTTACGGTCCGGCCCATCTGCCGGAAATTTTTTACGGACTGCCCCGGGTGCACTGGGCAAGATTTCATTACCAGCGGGACGGCGGCCTGATCGGTCGCCTGACCGGTTACACCTATCTTTACCAGCAGTTGAAAATGGAATGGGAAGGAGTACATGACGGCCAGACCCTGCTCTTTGACCCGGACAGCAGACTCAGTCAGCTCGCCCTTCTCCCCCTGCTTGCCGACCGCTATACCCGGCATTTTCCTTCGCGCAGCGATCAACAGGACCACGCAAGCAGCCTGAGCCAGCTGACCAACCGATGGTTGAACGAGGTGCTGGGAGAAAGGATAAACATCCTGCCACAGATTTCCATCCGCCCGGCTCATCTGGACAATGTCCGGAGGTTCTTTGCCCAATTTCCGACGGGCTGCAAAAAAATCGTCATCAATCTCGGGGTCGGCAATGACTGCAGAAAACGACTGCCCGATCCCTTTGAGGAGCAGCTGCTGGCCGGACTTCTCCAGGACGACAGCGCCCTGGTGGTGCTTGACAGCGGATGTCACCCGGATGAGCGGGACCGGGCCAGGGCACTCATGGAAATGATGCAGATGAGGGCATTTCAGACCGCGGCCGTTTCGGAAAAAAATCTGGCAAACAAACAGATTCCATTCCAGCATGGACTGGTTTGCATCCAGGGCGGCATTGGCATGCTCTCGGCCCTGATCGATCAGGCCGATGTCTTCTTCGGCTACGATTCATGCTGCCAGCATCTGGCCACCGCCAGGGGAACGCAGTCGGTTATCTGTTTCGCCGGCGCCCCCAATGACCGTTTTTTCGACCGATGGAGGCCTCTTGACAAGTGCGGGTCAACCACCACCATCCGCGTCAAGGACACCACCCATCTCTCCGCTGCCGACCTGGCGGAACTGGCGGAAAGATTCTGCCGGATGATCCTGGCGGATAAAAAAAGTTATTTAATTTAAGGCAAATCAGGCAAGGAGACCTTCCGGACCTTGCATGAAACACTTCGCAAAAAGAGCAACAGGAGCAAGATGTGCTAGAAAACATAAACCGGCGGAAGCTGCAGCAGGCCATTGAAAAATTTTCCTCAGCCAGGGTGCTGGTTATCGGCGATATCATTGTTGATCATTTCATCTGGGGCACCGTTTCCCGCATCTCCCCCGAGGCGCCGGTGCCCGTGGTCAATGTGACCGACGAGAGTCTGCTGCTCGGCGGTTCGGCCAACGTGCTGCACAACCTTTACGATCTCGGCGCCAAAGCAACCCTGTGCGGGGTGATCGGCGATGACCTGATGGGCCAGCATCTGCTGGAACTCCTGCAGCAGATGGATTCCCCCACCGCCGGCGTCATCAGAACCCATGACCGGCCCACCACCAAGAAAACCCGCATTGTGGCCCAGAGCCAGCAGGTGGTTCGGGTTGACCGGGAAAAAACAGGGCCGCTGCCCGCTGAAACCCTGGACACCCTCTGTTCGTTCATCGAGGCAAATATCGCCTCCTTTGACGCGGTTATCATTTCCGATTACTGCAAGGGGGTGGTCTGCGCCAGACTGATGGATCATCTGCGCGGCCTGGCAGGCCGCCACCATGTGCCCGTGATCGTGGACCCGAAACCAACCCACGCCGACCTCTTCAAGGGGGCGACCATCATCACCCCCAACCATCACGAGGCGGGGAAGATGTCCGGCGTGACCATTGATGATGACGCATCTCTTTTCCAGGCGGCCGCCGCCCTGCTGCAGAGGCTTGACAGCACCGCGGTTCTCATTACCCGCGGCGAGGCGGGCATGACCCTGCTGGAAAAGGATAAACCGCTTTTCACTATTCCAACGGTGGCCAAAGAGATTTATGATGTCACCGGCGCGGGTGATACGGTGATTGCCAGTCTCGCCCTTGGGCTCGCCTGCGGCCTCAGCTTTGCCGAGGCGGCGACCCTGGCCAATTTTGCCGCAGGCATAGTTGTCGCAAAGATCGGCACGGCAACGGCATCAGCTAAAGAACTTATGGAGCTTATTTCATGAAATTTCCTCTCAGCATGACGGCCTTTGGGCGGGGAGAGCATGTCTCCCGCGATATCGGCTGGACGGTGGAGATCAAATCCGTCAACCACCGCTTCTGTGATATCCGCATCAAAATGCCGCGACAGTACGCCGCCCTTGAAGAAAGAATAAAAAAAGAAATCACCCCCTTTTACAGCAGAGGCCATATTGAGGTGCTGGTTACCCCGGCCCCGAACCTGGCAGAGGGCAAAAACCTGGGCGTCAATCTTGCCCTTGCCCGACAGTACCGCAACTGCCTGATGGAGATCCAGACCGATCTGGGCCTGCCCGCATCAGGCACGGAACTGGCCCTGGTGGCAAATTATCCCAATGTCATCTATGCCACGGATGAGGCGGAGGATCTGGAGGCCGTCTGGGATTCCCTCAGGCAGGCCTTGCTGCTGGCCCTGGAACTGACCCTGGATATGCGGGAGCGCGAAGGCCAGAGCCTGAAAAACGATCTTCTCGCCCGGCTCGACTTCCTGTCCGCCACCAAGGAACAGATAAAAGAGAGGATACCCGAACTCACCGGGCAGAGACAGACCTCCCTGCAGGAAAGGGTAGCGAAACTGGCAAGTGATGTGGAGATTGATCCGACCCGCCTTGCCCAGGAAATTGCCATTATGGCCGACAAGGCCGATGTGACGGAGGAACTGGTGCGACTGAGCAGCCACATCGACCAGTTCCGCCATTTTCTGGATCAGCAGGAACCGGTGGGCCGTCGCCTTGATTTTCTTCTGCAGGAATTCCTGCGGGAGATCAATACCATGGCCTCAAAAATTTCCGATGCCGGCATTGCTCATCAGGCCGTTGAACTGAAAAATGAACTGGAAAAAATGCGCGAACAGGTGCAGAATCTGGAATAGATTGGTCTGACTAATCCTACTGATCCGTTGAATTTGAACAATAAGACCAGTAAGACCAGTTAGACCAGTAAGACTAAAGGATTAGAGCCATGGACCAGAGAATGATCAATGTGGGGTTTGGCAACTCAGTGGTGGCCAGCCGAATACTTGCCGTTGTGAAGCCGAAATCCTCCCCGATAAAAAAACTCAAAGACGAAGCCAAGGAGCAGAAAAAGCTCATCGACGTCACCGAGGGGCGGAAAACCCGCTCCATCATCATCCTGGACAGCAACCACGTTATCCTCTCCGCTGTCCAGCCGGAAACAATCACCCAGCGCTTCACCCCTGCCACCCAGCAGGATCAATCCACCCTGGCGGAGGACCCGTTGTGAGAGGAAACCTCATCATCATTTCCGCCCCGTCCGGGACCGGAAAAACCACCATCCTCAAACGGCTTTTCGCCGGAGTAACAGGGGTGACGTTTTCCGTTTCCCATACCACCCGAAGGCCGCGAACCGGCGAACAGGATGGGGTTGACTATTATTTTGCCGATCAGGAGACCTTCAGGCGGATGCGGGTGGACAACGAATTTCTCGAATGGGCCGAGGTGCACGGCAACTTTTACGGGACCAGCAGAAGGGAGGTGAATCGCCATCTTGACAAGGGACTCGATGTCATCCTCGATATTGACGTCCAAGGCGCCCGACAGGTCAGGGAAGCGGCCGGCGGAGAATGTTTGTCCATCTTTATCGTTCCTCCGTCATGGGAGGAACAGGAAAGACGGCTGACCGGCCGGGGCACCGATTCCCCTGAAACCATCCGGCTCCGCCTGCAGAACGCCAGGAAGGAAATGCAGGATGCCGGGCTCTACGATTATCTGATCGTCAATGACACGGTGGAACAGGCGGTTGACACCCTGCGGGCCATCATCATTGCCCAGCGCAGCCGCATGAGGCGCAACCGGGACGGACTCCCCCTTGTCCTGCCCCAGGCGTAATCAACCCATGCATCCCCTGCCCCGGCAACAGACCATCATCTTTTTTCGCCGCTGCACACCGCAGCCGTGCCCAGGTCGGTTTTATGAACGATAACACCCCGCTTAACGAAGACCAGCTTGTCTGGGGCATCCATCCGGTCCATGAACTGCTGGCCGCCAGGCCCCGCTCAATCCACGAAATCCTGATCGAGAAGGGCAAAACAAACCGGAAACTGCAGGACATCATTGATCTGGCGAGAAAGGAACAGGTAAAGGTGAAATTCACCCCCCAGTTCAGGATAGCCGGCAGCAGGCAGATGAACCATCAGGGGGTCATGGCCCGCATCATGCCCTTTGCCACCTTGCAGGAAGAGGCCTTCCTGGAGCTTCTTAGCCAAAGCAAAACACCCTTTGTGCTGGCCCTTGACTCCATTCAGGATCCGCACAATCTGGGGGCCATTATCCGTTCCGCCTCCGCCGCCGGGGTAACCGGCCTCATTGTCCCCAAGGACCGTTCCGCGCCCTTAAGCGGCACGGTGGCGAAAATATCCGCCGGCGCCTTGGCCCACCTGCCCATCTGCCAGAGCACCAATTTCGCCAGGATGCTGCAGAAATTAAAAGAGCACGGGATCTGGGTTTACGGGACCATCAAAGAGGGCGGCGTTTCCATCTATCAGACGGATTTTTCCGGCCCGCTCTGCCTGGTGATCGGCGGCGAGGAAAAAGGCATCCGCCCGCTGGTGCAGGAGCAATGCGATTTCAAGGTGACCATCCCCATGCAGAGGGAGATTGACTCCCTGAACGCCTCGGTGGCGGCCGCCATCGTCATGTTTGAAATCGTCAGACAGCAAGGCCGCTGACCCTCCTTCCGGCAATCTCTGATCCGGCCTCCCGCCAGTGCTCCACCGATACCACAGGTGACCATGGCCTGTTAGCAAACTATCGACGCAAAATAGGGGAAATATTGCTAATAGGGCACAAATAATGGAAATCTCGATAACGAGATGATAAAATGAATTAGGAGATTTTCCTACACGGATCCTCAAATCTCATCAAGCCGGGTACCCATGGGCGAAAACATGGTGGCTGCCTCAAAACGATTTACCGAAGCCTTCTTCCCGCCGGACCGCTTCAGAGGGAGATATGCTGAAATACAAATTCAGTGAATTGGTTGACATCCCGCAACTCCAGGAGTCCATGGAGTATTTTCACCAGGCCACGGGGCTCGCCAATGCCGTCCTTGATCCGGAGGAAAACATTCTGGTGGCCGCCGGCTGGACCGATATCTGCACCAAATTCCACCGTTGCAACCCCCTCACCGCGGCCCGGTGCAAAGAAAGTGACGCCTATATCAAATCACATCTGTTCGAGGGCGAATACGCCGAGTATCGCTGCAAAAACGGTCTGATGGATGTCGCCTTCCCCATTATTATCGAAGGGGAGCATTCGGCAACTTTTTTCTTCGGCCAATGTTTTTATGAACATGACCCGCCGGATCTTGCCTATTTCCGCAAACAGGCCCAGGAGGCAGGGTTTAACCCGGACGACTATCTGGCGGCAGTAAGCAAGGTTGCCGTTATTCCCCGGCAGCGGGTCAACGGCATCATCGCCTACTACAAGAGTATTGCCGGCATGCTGACCGACATCGGCCTGACCCAGAAACGGCAGCTGGAAATCAACCGGGAGCTTGAGATGTACCGGGACCACCTGGAGGAGCTGGTGCAGAAACGTACGGTGGAACTCGAAGCACAGAAAAAAAAGGCCGAAGCGGCCAACCGGGCCAAGAGCATTTTCCTGGCCAACATGAGCCATGAGCTGCGCACCCCCATGAACGCCATTCTCGGCTTCTCGCAATTGATGCTGCGAAACAGCACCCTGCCGGCCGTCCAGCGCCAATACCTGAACAACATCAACCTCAGCGGTGAACATCTGCTGGCCCTGATCAACGAGGTGCTGGAGATGTCCAAGATCGAGGCAAGCCAGATGTCCCTGAACCTCTCGGCCTTCGACCTGCACGCCCTGCTCAGCGACGTCACGGACATGTTTGCCTCCAGTTGCGACAGAAAAGAGCTGCAGCTTGAACTCCTCGGCCTTGATCAGGTTCCCCGTTATGTTGTCACCGATGAGAATAAACTGCGCCAGGTGCTGATCAATATTATGGGCAACGCGGTGAAATTCACCGATCACGGCGGCATTGTGCTGCGGGTATCGATGATCCGTGATCCGTTGTCTGATGACCATGAACAGGACGGGGAAGTAAAAGACAGCCGCATGCCAACTGATGCTGGCCAGCTCAAGCTTTGCGTTGAGATTGAGGATACCGGCGTCGGCATTGCCGCGGACGAACTGGACAAGATGTTCCAGTATTTTGAACAGACCGCCAGCGGCAGGGAACGCAAAGACGGCACGGGCCTTGGCCTGGCCATCAGCTGGAACTATGTCCGCATGATGGGTGGGGATATCATGGTCAGCAGCACAGTGGGCAAAGGCAGTGTTTTCCGCTTTGTCATCACTATCCGGCAGGGCAGCGCGGCGGACATCCATGGAGCCATTCCTGCGCCACAGGTGATCGGTCTGGCGCCGGGGCAGGATATTCCCCGTATCCTGGTGGCCGAGGATATGGAGGACAACCGGCTGCTCCTGGTGGAGCTCCTGAAGGCAGCGGGATTTGACGTGCGCGAGGCGGTCAACGGCAGACAGGCGCTGGAACTGTTTGAGCAGTGGCGGCCGCACTTCATCTGGATGGATATCCGCATGCCGGAAATGGACGGTCTGGAGGCCACCCGCCGCATCAAGCAAAGCGCGGCCGGCCGGGCAACCGTGGTGGCGGCTATTACCGCCCATGCCCTGGAGGAAGAAAAGCAACAGATCCTGGCCGCCGGCTGCGATGACTTCGTGCGCAAACCTTACCGCGCCCAGGAAATTTTCGAGGTCATGGCCAGACACCTCGGTTTGCAATACGCCTATGAAGGACAGCCGGCCCCGCAACCCTATCCGGGAAACGGGGGGCAATTCTCCGCCGCACAATACAGAGCCCTGCCCGCCGATCTGCGCAAGGAGTTATATCAAGCCTTACTGCTGCTAGACACGGCCCGCACCCTGTCGGCGATCAGGGAGATCGCCGAACTCGATGCCGCGATGGCCGGCATATTGGAAACCCTGGCCAACAATCTTGATTACGACCGCCTGCTGACTCTACTGGAAAGTGCCCATGCCGGAGAAACATCATGAGCAATGCTGAAAAGCACATAGCCGAACCCGGGGAAATCCTTATCGTGGATGATGACCATGCCAGTCTGCAGCTGCTTACCGAGATTCTCGGCAGTCACGGCTATCGGGTACGGCCGGCCTCAAGCGGGCGGCTGGCCTTGCGCACAGTGGCCATTGCCAGGCCCGATTTGATCCTCCTTGATGTGAAAATGCCCGATATTGACGGTTATGAGGTCTGCCGCCGTTTAAAAGCAGAGCAAGCGAGCTGTGATATCCCGGTCATCTTCATCAGCGGTCTCTATGGCACCGCCGAAAAAGTCAAGGGCTTTGACGCCGGGGGTGTCGACTACATCACCAAGCCGTTGCAGCCTGAGGAAATACTGGCCCGGGTAAAAACCCACCTGGAGCTGAACCGCCTGCAATTGCAGATGAAAAAGGCCTATGAGGAAGTGGAAATGCAGGTGCGGCAACGCACTGCCGAACTTTACATGGTCAACGCGGAACTGCGGGAAAGCGAAAGAAAGTTCAAAAACATCTTTGACAACATCCAGGACGGTTACATCATGGCTGATATGGATGGCACCATCCTGCTCGTCAATCCGGCCTCCGCTCAAACATTGGGATACGACAGCACCGGGGAACTCATCGGCAGAAACATGGCTGCGGAGGTGTATGGCCGTGCGGCAGACAGGGAGACAGTCAAGGCAATCCTGGCGGACAGAGGCAGGGTAGACGACTATGAGCTGGAGTTCAGGCGCAAAAACGGCGAAAATATTCCCGTCTCCTGCAGTATCCACCTGGTGACGGATCGCGATGGACAGCCCGTTGCCCTGGAGGGATTGTTCCGGGATATCAGCGAGCGCAGGAAGGCCGGGGAAGAGCTCAAACAGTCGCAAAGACTGTTGCAGAGCATGTTCGAAGCCATCCCCGGCCTGGTTAATGTACTGGATAAAGACCTCAATATCGTCTACAGCAACTGGCATGACCATGAGTATGTCACAGCAAAGGAGCGGGCCGATAACCCCAAGTGTTACCGGGTCTTTCTCAAGAAGGACAACCCCTGTCCGGACTGTCATGTGGGGGAGATCTTTGCCACCGGCAAACCGCGGACCGTGGAGGTGTTCAACAGTGTCCATGGCCGTTATAAGGAGGTCAGCACCTTTCCCGTGTTTGACGAGGAGGGCAAGGTGCGCTATGTGGTGGAGCACGCCACGGACATCAACGAGCGCAAGCAGGCGGAATTGGCCCTGCGCGCGGAAAAGGAAAAACTGGAAACGCTTACCCGCAACATGGGGGTGGGGCTGACCGTTATTGCCAAGGACTACCGGATTCTGTGGGCCAATCAGGTTCTCAAAGAAATTTTCGGGGATGTGGAAGGAAAAATCTGCCATGAAACTTATAACAAGCAGACCGAGATCTGCCCCGGTTGCGGGGTCAGGCAGGTCCTTGCCACAGGCCAGGGACCGGTAATCCATGAACAGAAAGGCATCGACCTAAACGGCAACGAAGTGTGGTCCGAAATAATCGTTACCCCGATCAGGGACGGACAGGGCAATATCACCTCAGCCCTGGAGGTTTTAGTGCCCATCAACGACCGCAAGCGGGCGGAGGAAGAGAAGGAGGAAATCGAAAAGCAACTCCGCCAGGCGCAGAAGATGGAGTCGGTGGGCACCCTGGCCGGCGGCATTGCCCATGATTTCAACAATATCCTGACTGCGGTTCTCGGTTATGCGGATATGGTGCTGGAAGGTCTCGCCCCGGGCAGCAGGAACTGGAAACTGCAGCAGGAGGTGATCAATGCCGGCCTGCGCGCCAAGGAGCTGGTGAAACAGATTCTGACCTTCAGCCGCCAGACTGAACATGATTTCAAACCGCTGCAGCTCCATCTCATCATCAAGGAAACCCTCAAACTGTTACGGGCCTCCATCCCGACCACCATCGAGATCCGCCAGGACATTGATGCATCCTGCGGGGCCGTGCTGGCCGATCCGACCCAGATCCATCAGGTGCTGCTCAACCTCTGCACCAACTCCTACCATGCCATGCGGGAAAAAGGCGGCGTGCTGGAGGTCTGCCTGCGGGAAACCGTCATCGGCCAGGATGATCATATCGCCAATCTTGAGCTGACGCCTGGAAAGTACGCGAAACTTTCCGTGAGCGACACGGGTGCCGGCATCAGGCTGGAGGACATGGAGAAGATCTTTGAACCCTACTTTACCACCAAACCGGTCGATGAGGGCACCGGGCTGGGACTTTCCGTGGTGCATGGCATTGTCAAAAGCCATAAGGGGCGTATCACGGTCTACAGCGAACCCGGCAAAGGCACTGTTTTCAATCTCTATTTCCCCTGCATTGCAGCCGCCGGCGAGACAGGAGAGGCGAGAAGCGATGAGCTGCTCCCCGGCGGCAATGAACGCATCCTGGTGGTGGATGACGAGGAATTTATCGTCAGGATAGAGCAGTTCATTCTGGAAAATCTCGGCTACCGGATTACCGCCACGACAAGCAGCAAGGAGGCCCTGCGGATCTTTTCCCAACAGCCGACGGATTTCGATCTGGTCATTACCGACATGACCATGCCGCACCTGACCGGGGCGGATCTGGCCCGTAAATTCCTGGCCATCAGACCGGATATCCCGCTTATCCTCTGTACCGGCTTCAATGCGCAGATCAACAAAGAAACGGCCAAAGAGATCGGCATCCGGGAATTTGCCCTGAAACCGGTCAGCAAAAGAGATTTAGCGTATATGGTGCGGAGGGCGTTGGATGACGCCCAACAGGGATGGCAAAAAAACGCCAGCATCGCATAACTATGTTAACTCAACAACTACCGTCTAAAAGTTCCTGTCAACTCCTTTTCCAATCCACAGCACAACACGGGCAAGGAGGTTTCCCCTGCCCTGGTCAGGAAACATCTAAACTTCCTGTTAAGGCAATAGATTTCCATTCGAAGTATCTACGCTAATTCCATTAAGTTTTCAAGATGGCACTAATCCAAGGCCAGTTGGCTAGGCTATGCATTGCCATCTTATTTGCCGCCATCTCGGACAATCCCTTTTCCGCTTGTTCGGTTGCGGCATCAAGGGAATCAAAAAACACGATTAGCAAAATAGTCTCTTCTCAGTTTATTCCATATTTGCTCGGCAGGATTTAGCTCCGGAGAATATGGTGGTAAAAGTATCAAGGCCAAGTTGTCGGGAATCACGAGATCCTTGCTT
>JBFMAY010000048.1:0-26173 GCA_040755455.1 Thermodesulfobacteriota bacterium
TGATTTCTTTTGGCATAAAGGGCGGCACGGAAGCTGGCCGAAAACTTATGAACAGTGTTGAACTATGTTCTTTGGCCGTCAGCCTGGGGGCTGTTGATACCCTGATCGAACACCCCGCTTCCATGACACATTCGAACGTTCCGTTAGAGGTCAGAAGGAAAGCAGGAATTACCGATGATTTGGTGAGAATTTCAGTGGGCATAGAGGAGTTCGAGGATATTATAGCAGACTTGGACCAGGCACTCATGAAGATATGAACCATACCATGGAAGCTGAACTTAGCGCCCTTCTGGCAGAATGATTCCTTGTATGTGGTTGTGCTAACGTAAAATTGACCAGAAGAAGGGGTTTGTGCTAATCGAAAACCACCCTGGGCATCAGGACTCCGGCAGAATGTTGTTCATTTAAGCAATCTGCCAGGAGGGAAAGGAGTTGCTCACAATAAATCAATATAAATTTATCAGGACGGTCCATAATGTTTACCGGAAGAACATCAGCGAACTGGCCCGGCTGACGGGGCATTCGCGGAACCGGCCCTTAACGAAGCTACCGACGGCGGAACAACTTGAAATCAAGTAAGAAAATGACAAAAAATATAGGGATGGATGGCGTCCATGCCGACGGCGGCAACGGAGATTCTGTGCAGGCTGTAGACAGGATAAAGGGGGCTTACCCCTCGTCCAGTGTTCTTCTGATAACCATGGCAAAGTCGTTTCTGAGCACGGGCTTGGTGATATAAGCCTTGATCCCCAACGATTTCGCCTTTTCCTCACTGATCTGCTCACTGAAACCGGTGCACAGCATAATCTGCATGCCGGACCTGAGACCAAGAATCTTCATGGCCAGCTCCGCCCCGGTCATGCCGGGCATGGTCATGTCGGTGATGACCAGGTCATAGCCCTGGGGATGACGCTGGAAGATGTGCCAGGCCTCGATGCTGTCGGTCACGGCGGTCACCGTATAGCCCAGCTCCTCAAGTATCTGGCGTGAAACGGCGATGATTTCCTCTTCATCATCCACCATGAGAATTCGCTCATGACCCCTGGGAACCGGGCCCACAACCTCGACTTCAGCCATGTTCGGCTCCACGGCCACACAGGGCAGATATACGTGGAAGGTGGTTCCCTTGCCCGGCTCGCTGTAGACCGAGATATGCCCATGGTGGCTCTGCACGATGCCATGAACCACGGCCAGCCCCATGCCTGTTCCCTCCCCCTTGTCCTTGGTGGTGAAGTACGGTTCAAATATCCTGTTTTTGATTTCCGGGCGGATGCCGGGGCCGGTGTCGCTCACATCAAGCATCACATACCTTCCCGGCGCCAGACGCAGGCCTGCAAGGTAATCACCATCCCTTACCTCAACCTCATGCAGGCCGATGGCCAGCACGCCGCCCGTTTCCCGCATGGCCTGATAGGCATTGGTGCACAGGTTCATCACGATCTGGTGGATCTGGGTGGGATCTGCCATGACCGTCCCGCAGTCGGGGTTGATACTCTGCGTTATCTCGATGGTGGTCGGGATGGTGGAACGGAGCAGCTTCAAGGCCTCCTTGACGAAAACATGGATTTTGAGGGGTTTGTATTCCTGCGGAGCCTGACGGCTGAAGGCGAGAATCTGCTGGACCAGATCCCTGGCCCGCATACCGGCCCTGATCACCTGCTGCTGGTAGATCCAGATCTCGCTGTCTCGCGTCAGTCTCTGTTTCACCAGTTCGGCATAACCGATGATGGCGGTCAGGATATTGTTGAAATCATGGGCAATGCCGCCCGCCAGGGTGCCGATGGATTCCATTTTCTGGGCCTGCTGCAGCTGTTCCGCCAGCCGCAGCCGCTCCTCCACAGCCACCTTGCTTTCCGTGATGTCAAGCCAGATGCCGACAATCTCCTTGGGCTCGCCATTGCCATCCCTGACCAGAATGGCATTGTCCTCAAACCAGCGGTAACTGCCGTCTGCATGCAGCCAGCGGTATTCCACCATGACTCCTTTCTCCTCGATGATGCTTCCGAAAACCTTGAGCACCTGGGGGCGATCCTCCGGATAGAGCCGTGATTCCCAGAAACCCAGATCGTTGGTGAAGTGCTCGGCGGTGAAACCGGATATCTTTTCAATCTGGCCACGCAACCAGATGCCGCCGAATTGGTCGGACGGCTGGGCGATATAGAAGGCCACGGGCAGCGAACCGAGGATAAGAGACTGCCGGGCCTGGACTTTGTACAGTTCCTCATAGGCATTCCGGCGGTCCTCGATCTCCGCCTGCAGATGCCGGTTGGCCTTGGTGAGATCGTGGGTCTTGGCGGCGACGATGCTTTCCAGTTCCTCCTGGTGCAGGCGCAGCCGTTCCTCCGCTTTGCGGCGGGTGTCCACCTCCCGGGCAAGGCGCCGGTTCCAGTAGAGGAAGATGCCGCAGACCACGACGACCACTGCCAGCACCCTGAATAAAAAAGCGTAATCCACCTTCTGGTCATGATAGGTCAACAGAATCCACTTCCGGTACAGACCGTCCTTGTCCTCCTCGCTCACGGCAGCCAGTGCCTTCTGCAGAATGGGGATAAACTGCGGCCAGTCGCTGCGCACCGCGAACGACATGGCGTTTTTATACGGTGTTTCACCGCCCACCTTGATGGAGGAAAAACCCTGCTGGCTGATATAATTGCTGCCGGTGAGCAGGTTTTCGACAAAGGCGGCGATCTCGGAATTCTCCAGCATTTTCAGCCCGTCAATGACCGTCTTGACCGGCACGATGTCAAGTTCGGGATGATTCGTTCGGAGCAGGTCATGGATGGCGTAACTTTCCACCACGGCAACCTTCCGGCCGGCAAGGTCATCGAGCTTGCCCACAAAACCCATGTCCTTGCGGGTGAAGATGACAATGGGAAAGGAGAGATAGGGTTCGGTGAAATTCACATATGATAAGCGTTCAGGGGTGGGCGTCAGGCAGGAAAACATATCAAGCTCCCGGCTCTTCACCTGGGCGACCAGTTCCTGCCAGGTTCTGCCCTTCTCCATCGCAAAGGTGACGCCGAGAAGATCGGCAAGCCGCTGCAGATAATCAATGGCAAAACCTTGATATTCCCCGTGCTCATCGACAAATTCAAAGGGCGCCCATGCCGGATCACTCGCCACTTTGATCACCGGGTGCGCCTTGAGCCAGGCATATTCCTCTTCGGTAAAGGCAGGCAGATGCTCTATCTGCAAAATCCTGTCCTGCTGCAGGTCGATATCCAGCCACTTTTTCTGGATCTGCCGCCTCTCGGCATCGGTGATGGATGAAATGGCCTTGTTGAAAATGGCGAGCAGCTCAGGGGCGTCCTTGCGCAGGCCGATCCGGGAATGGCCGATATGTTCATCCGTCTGCACATAGGCAAACTTCAGATTCGGCAGAAACTGTTCGGTTATATGATGGTAGAGGACCGTGGCGTCGTCAAAAACGCCGTCAACCTTCTTCTCAATGAGCAAGTTGATGGCCTCGGTCAACGTGTCGACGCCGACGGTGTCAATCCGGGGATATTTTTTAACAAGCATGGCCAGTCTGGCGCTTGATTTCTTGACCGCAATTTTCCGCCCGCCGAAATCAGCCAGGCTGTTGATGCCCGGTTCCCCTTGCCGGGTGACCAGAGCCAGGGGGTAGATGATACAGGCATCGGTGAAGTTGAGAGAGGGCCTTCTCTCCTCCAGCATCTCCGCATTGACGATGCCGTCAACCTGGTGCTCCATGGCCTTTTGCAAGGCCTCGGGCCAGGTCGAGCCGGCAAAGTGCACGGTGATGTCCAGTTTCCCGGCCAGCAGCCGGATGAAATCAATGTTGATGCCGTCGATGACTCCGGCGCTGTTGCGGAAATTCTTCGGCGGATAGTCCTCATCCACCGCCAGGGTGATAACCGGATGGGCGGCAAGCCACTGCCGCTCTTCCGGAGTGAGCGGCACCTCCCCCCGGTACTCCCGGCCTGCATCCTCGGCAACCGCCGCTTGCCGCGCCAAGTCCTGAGCCTCGCTCTTCTCGGCGGGGTTTTCATTCCTTGCCGCCTGGCCGGCAGGCAGATTCCCGGCCTGCGCCTTTTCCGCGGGAAAAGGGGAGAATGACGCGGCAAGCAGCGTCCAGAGGATAAGGGGCAGAAGCAGGACAACACTTCCACAAGATGCTTTGCTAGGTGAAGTCATTTAATAAGGGCGTCATCAGTCTCAGGGAAGAAGTCGGCAATGCCGCATCAGGACCGGTAATCATGCCTGACTGGGCGGCAATTTATATAGTGGGGCAAAAAATCAGGAAATGTCAAGAAATGGCGCAATAAAACTTACGGAGAACACCAATGCGGAGCTTGTCCGTAGATAAGATCTCAGTGGCAAGCAAATATCGATAAGAGAAAAAACAGGTTTATGCCAGGGAGGAATTGACCGTGGCATGGGAAACACGGTCCAGCAACATCTGGGCCTGCCACTTGCCTTCATTGGCGCGTTCACACCAGCTGCCAGCCGCTCTCAGTCAGGCGGGGCAGCATGGCATGCGGCAACGCCCTCACGGAGTTTCATCGCCCATCAACAGCTGTTCATCAAAGACCGGGGAGGTATGGCGGAAAACCACCTTGCGGAAAAAATCGATGGTATCCATGCGGCGATTGAGCATTCTCACCTGTTCCCTGACCATGCCGGTCATGGGAATGCGGGTGATGGCCATCTTGTATTCAATATTGGAGACGTAACGGCTGTCGAGATACCAGGCATAAATAAGTCCCATCAGCATGCCCGGCGGGGTGAAGCCTTCGCTGCCGCTGATCAGCCGGGTATAGAGCAGCTTATTGCTGTCAGCCTGGTTCATGCGCACCATGCGCAGGAAACGGGCCAGCTCGCCGGCGGAGAAATAACAGTGCCTGGTCTCCTCCGGCTCCAGGGTGAGATAATAGACCTTGCCCAGCATAATGCCGTTCTGTTCCACCGGCATTGTTTCCTTGCGGGCCGCGTAATTGCCCAGCAGCGACTGCCCCAGGGCAATGAGCACGGCACACTCGAACACCGATGGCTCGCCAAGGATATCCTCCCGGATCTTTATCAGGCCATCAAGGGGATCATAATAGGAAAAGACGCTGTCCCACCGCATGCTGCGCTGCCACTGCTCTTTTTTTACCAGCTGCAGGCCCTTGACATAATTCCAGTGATCAAGGGGAATATCGGGATGCCGCCAGAAGATATCCTCCAGATGATTTCTGATCTTGCGGTCAAGCTCCCAGTTCTGCAGCTGGCGGACAAAAAGATTTCTGCGCCGGTCCAGGGTCAGATGGTCCTTCCGGCAGGAATGGTTGATACGGTAGGCCGCCTGCAGTTTGGCCTTGACCTCGCGGGGGATGTTGTCCCGTACCGCCCAGATGATTTTGATCGCCTTGGCCAGGGCTGCCGGGTCATGCCGCACCTTGCGTTCCTTGAGCGCCGTTTCCGAAAAAATCCGCGCCTCAACCGGGGCAAAGCCCATCTGCCAGACCTTGCCCCGGTCCAGATAGATCGGCACCTTATCCTCCACCGCATAACTCTGCAGAATATTGCCGGGAATATCCTGCAGGCCCACCAGCATCACCTGCTCAAAAACATCGGCAACCCCGCCGGGGATATTGCGGTGGTAGGCATTGATCAGATCGGAGACGTAGAAGCGGCGGCGCGGGTCTTCCAGCACCAGATCGGTTTCCCCTTTCTGGATCCAGAGATTGGCCACCAGAATCTTCAGGGCATGGGCATTATCCCGCACCGCCTGGGCCAGTCCCGGCACCTGCAGAATCGGGATAATGCTCGTGTAGAGGCTGCCGGGGGCAAACACAATGATATCGGCCTCGGCAATGGCGCGCACCACCTCAGGGGGGACAACGGGCTCGTCGACAAATTCGATAAAAACCCGGTCGATCGCGGTATTGCGTCGGGCGGTGGCGGTCTTGTTTTCCCCGCTGACCACCACCCCGTTACTGTACAGAACCCGCAGATGGGCCTGGGTGGTGGAGCAGGGCAGCACCGCGCCCTCACGCGCGCCGATCAAGACTGCCAGCCGGTTGATGCCGGCCAGCAGATCCGCAGGCGACACGGTGATGCCCTTGTCGATGCCCCGGTAAATCGCCGCGGCCAGCAGCAGATTCCCCAGACAGTGCGGCCTCTCCAGCAGCTGCAATAAACGGAGATCGCTGAACAGCGAATCAAGCAGCCCGAAAAGTTCGCCGGCCATTTTGATCGGCAGCCCGGAAAGTGACAGACAGCCGGCCAGCAGCTCATTGACCGACCCCGGCCGTCTGCTGAAGCGGATATTAAAAAGGCTGTGCAGAATCTCCGCCGTCTGCCTGGACTCTTCCCCGGTCAGCCGGTAGGTTTCGCTCAGAATCTTGCGGCTGATCGAGGAAAGCAGCACATGACGGATATCCCCCAGGGCGATGATGGGAAGATCCTTCAGCAGTTCGCCGGTGGAGCCGCCGTCATCGGTGATGCAGACGATGGAGGTGGTATGGGGAAAGAGTCTTTTCATGCCGTGGAACGGATTTGCCGTCCAGCCGGCATGGCGGCTGTCGCCGCCGATAACAGTGGACAGACCGCTGCCGCCGCCGAGCACCGCCACCCGGAGGTTCGCCGTATCAACATTGCCCAGGGTGGCCACCATATCCTCCAGGGAGGCGGTGATATGGGGCGGCGCAGGTGGCGGGCCCATCAGCACAAGCTCGATGAGCTTTTCCACCAGATTACGGCGGGGGACAAGATCCAGTGGAAAAATTCTGTTCTTTTCCAGCTGCTTCACACGTATTGATACAGGATCGTCTACTGATTGCATCATAGCGGCACGGTGTGCTTGGGTCAAAGGCACTGAGGGGCGGCGCAAAAGCCCGAGCCCTCAGTGCCCAGCAGGACAAATATTAACGCAGGAACCGGTGAACAGGACATGCCCACCGCGGGTGCTTACAGACCCGTATCTGCCATCTGTTTACGCACGGCAGCCTCGGATTCGGCCAGGGCCTTTTTTTCCTCATCGGTCAATGCAAATTCCACAATCCTTTCCACCCCGACGGCGCCCAGCACCACCGGCACGCCGAGAAAGCAGCCGGAGACACCGAACTCACCTTCCACATAGGCGGCGCACGGCAGCACCCGCTTGCTGTCGGTCAGAATGGCCTCGGCCATTTCCACGGCAGCCAGACCCGGAGTATAAAAGGCGGAGCCGGTTTTCAGATGGTTGACGATCTCGGCGCCGCCGTGCTGGGTGCGCTTGACAATGGCGTTCAGTTGGTCTTCGTTAAGCAGATCGGTGACCGGGATGCCGGCCACATTGGCCAGACGGACCAGGGGCAGCATGTTGTCGCCGTGGATGCCCATGACCATGGCATTGACATCCCGGGGGGCAACACCCAGGGCCTCAGCCAGGAAGGTGCGGTAACGGGCCGAGTCAAGCACGCCGGCCATGCCCACCACCCTGTTTTTGGGGAATCCCGACACCTTGAAGGCGGTATAAACCATGGCGTCAATGGGGTTGGTCACCACGATAAGCACGGCGTTCGGCGAATGCCTGGCGGCGCTCTCAGCGCATGCTTTGACGATGGCCACGTTCTTGGCCAGCAGATCATCGCGGGACATGCCCGGTTTACGGGCCAGACCAGCGGTGATGATGACCACATCGGAGCCGGCGGAATCGGCATAATCATTGCTGCCTGAGATGCGGCCGGAAAAGCCGTCAACCGGCCCGGCCTGGAGCAGATCAAGGGCCTTGCCCTGGGGCACGCCCTCCACCACATCAAGCAGGACAATATCACCAAGCCGCCGGCTGGCCGCCCAGTGCGCCGCCGTGGCCCCTACATTTCCCGCACCAATAATCGTTATCTTATTTCTCATTATCATTTCCTCTTCATGTTTGATCATTCCAGCGATTGAACGCTTGGTCGTTTACAGCAGCTGCTCCACCCTGATGAGGTCCTTTGGCGTATCCACCTCAACGGAATCGTGTTGTGTTAGGACAACCTTGATGCGATAACCGTATTCCAGGGCCCGCAGCTGTTCAAGTTTTTCAAAACGCTCCCACTCCCCTTCCGGCAGGCTGACAAAGGTCAGCAGAAAGCCCTTGCGGTAGGCATAGAAGCCCAGATGTTTATAATAGGTCGGTGGCGGCGGATGCTCAGGGTCCCGCTGATAGGGAATGGACGCCCGGGAAAAATAGAGCGCCATGCCGTTGCGGTCAAAAACCGTTTTGACATGATTGGGGTCATCAATCTCCTCCCTGCGGGTGATCTGGTAGATCAAGGTGGCCATGGGCAGGGCCGGATTATCGAGCAGGGGGCGCGCCACCTGCTCGATGACTTCCACCGGAAAAAGGGGCTGATCACCCTGGATGTTGACCACCACATCCTGCTCCGGCACATTCATGATGGTGGCCGCCTCGGCCAGCCTGTCGGTGCCCGAGGCATGCTCGTGGCTGGTCATGACGGCCTCGCCGCCAAAACCCCGGACACAGTCGGCAATCCGCTCGTCATCGGTGGCCACCGCCACCCTGGAAAGGATGGGCACCGCCATGGCCCGCTCATAAACATGCTGAATCATCGGTTTGCCATTAATTTTCGCTAAAGGTTTTCCCTCAAACCGTTTAGAGTAATAGCGGGCCGGAATAATGGCCACCACTTTCGGTTCCAATTTATGTTGTAAATCCATAGATATTTTTTATTCACATTCGTTTAATCTGTATCGGGGATGCAAACACCCCCGGGAAGCACACAACCGACAGCCAATGCCTGAGACAGCCGTAAAAATCGCCGTGATCTGCGAGGCCGATCACAAAAAAGACCAGGCGGAAAAACTGGCAGCCCGCCTGGAGATTCCTCTTCTGCCGGATACGGGGGACTGCGCTTTCCTGCTGGCCGTGACCGGCGACAGACTGGAGCTGCGGCAGACAGGCGCCCAGTCCCCTGGTCCGGTTTTTGTCGACTTCACCGCCGGGGCACTGCGCTACCGAAGACAATTCGGCGGCGGCAGGAAAGAGGCCCTGGCAAGGGCGGTGGGTCTCAAGGCCAACCGCTGCCCCTTGGTGCTTGACGCCACCGCAGGACTCGGCCGGGACAGCTTCATCCTGGCAAGTCTGGGCTGCCGGGTACTGCTGGTGGAACGTTCAGCCATTATCGCCGCCTTGCTGGAAGACGGTCTGGCGCGGGCGGCCCAGGACAGGGAAGTTGCCGCCATTGCCGCCCGCATGCGGGTCATCCGTGCCGACTGCCTGCAGCTGAGCCACCTTGACCCGGCCCCGGAGGTCATTTATCTGGACCCCATGTACCCGCACCGCAGCAAAAGCGCCCTGGTCAAAAAGGAAATGCGCCTGGTCCGCGCCCTGGTGGGCGACGACAGCGACGCCGGGCTGCTGCTTGACTGGGCACTGGGTCATCAGGGGGTAAGGGTGGTGGTCAAACGGCCGCAGGGGGCTCCCACCCTGGGCCACAGCAGGCCAGCCACCGTCATCAGCGGCAAAAACAGCCGTTTTGACATCTACCTGCCCGGAAGAAGCGTTTAAACGATCAAACGTTGAAACGCTGGAACATTTCCCTCAAATCTGCGCCGCCTGGTCCAGGGCCGCAACCAGCTGCGCCAGCCGCTGCTCCGGGAGTTTCACCGGCACCTGATACACCAGCAGGCGGTCCATCAGGGCGGCGGAGGCAGGCAGGGCGTCCTTGTCATAGACCACCCGGCGCTTGCCGTCCGGCCCGCTAAACGGCCAGCCGGATCTGGCCAGGGTGGAGCCGGCCAGCAGATGCTCCCACTTGGGATAAAAATGCCAGGTGTTGGACCCGAAGGCAATGGCCCCGGCGCCGCCTGCGGCCAGCACCTTGTTCACCGCCTTGGCCTTTTCCGCGTCCGGCAGGAAAAAGCCGATGAAGGTCGCCGTATCACCCTGTTCATCGAGAATGGTGCGGAAGGTCACGCCTTTTATCTTGGCGATGGCGGCCTTCAAGGCCGCCTTGTTCTTCTTCTGCCGGCTGATCATGTCATCCAGCTTGGCCAGCTGGGCGATGCCGATGGCGCCCTGCAGCTCCATCATGCGGAAGTTGAAACCGATGAAATTGCGGCCCTCGCCGCCCCGGGTGCCCGGGTTCGGCACATGGTCATGGCCGTGGTCATGGTATTCGGACATGTCACGCCACAGTTTGGCATGATCGGTGATGATCATGCCGCCCTCGCCGGTGGTCATGGTTTTGACCGCGTCAAAGGAAAAGGTGCCGCAGGCGCCGAAGGTGCCCAGCCGTTTGCCTTCCAAGGCCCCCCCGGCGGCCTGGGCGGTGTCTTCCAGCACCGGGATGTTGTGTCTGTCGGCAATGGCCTTGATCTCCCTGATGCGGGCCTGGGCCCCCAGCATGTGCACCGGGATGATGCATTTGGTCCGGCTGGTGATCTTGTTCTCCAGATCATTGGGATCCATGTTCAGCGTTTCGTCAATCTCGGCAAAAACCGGCACCGCGCCCACGTCAAAGATCGCCTCCCAGGTAGCGACAAAGGTGAAACACTGGGTGATCACCTCGTCCCCCGGTCCCACGCCCAGCGCGGTCAGGGCCACCTTCAGGGCCGCCGTGCCGGAGGTGACGGCCTGGGCATATTGCACCCCACAGTAGCGGGCGAAATTTTCTTCAAAGGTGCGGACCTTGTATATCCCGCGCCGCTGTTCGGGAAACTCATAACGAAAGAGGACGCCTGTATCAAGCACCTCGAGAATCTCCTTCTTCTCTTCCTCTCCAAAAACCTCAAAACCTGGCATTGTATTCTCCTTTGTTAGTCTTGCTGGTCTTACTGGACCTACTGGTCTTGCCGGTCTTGCCAATCCGGATAGTCTCAATGGCTTCCAGATCGTGCTGTGTCTGCCCGGGGCCGCATGTCGTATTACCTGAACCGTCTTCTTGCGGTAGGAACGGGCCATGCCCGCGACTTTCGGCATGGCGAAAACACCTTATCGCGGGCATGGCCCGCTCCTACCCCCCGATACTTTCCTGGCAACAATGCCGCGTTATCTCTGTTCCCGGTTTTGACCAATCAGACCAGTTAGACCAGCAAGACCGGTCTTTTACCACCCCTTATGGGCTATCTCATAGACCCTGATCACATCCTCCAGGCTCGGCTTGCGGGGATTGTTCTCCACCGGCCGGGTCACGGTCAGGGCGATCTTGGCCATCTCCGGAATCTTGTCGGCCGGGATGCCGAGTTCGTCAAGGCTCCTGGGAATTTCCACATCGCCGTTGAGATCGTACACCGCCTCAACCGCCACCTGGCCCGCCTCCCGCAGGGGCAGATCCTCGACATCATAGCCCATGACGGTGGCGATGCGGGCGAATTTCGCAGGACTCCCGATAATGTTGTAGTCAACCACAAAGGGCAGCAGCACCGCGTTGGCCAGGCCATGGGGGATGTTGAACATGCCGCCCAGCGGGTAGGCCATGGCATGGACCAGCCCCACCCCGGCGGTGGCCAGGGCTTTGCCGCCCAGCAGACTGCCCATGAGCATGGCGGTGCGGGCTTCCAGGTTGCCGCCGTTGGCATAGGCCATGGCCAGATTGCCGCTGATCAGCGAGATGGCCTCCAGTGCGTACATATCGGAGATGGTGTGGGCCTGGGTGGAGACAAAGGCCTCCAGCGCATGAGTGAAGGCGTCGATGCCGGGGGCCGCCGTCACCTTCTGGGGCAGGGTGAGGGTCAGGGCCGGGTCCAGCACGGCAATATCAGGATAGAGAGGATCGCCGTTCATGCCGCCTTTGCTCTTGGTTTTCTCGTTGATGAAAACAGCGGTGAAGGTCACCTCCGCCCCGGTGCCGGCGGTGGTGGGCACCATGATCTTCGGCACGCCGGGTTTTTTGATTTTGCCAAGCCCCAGATAATCTTCCGCCTTGCCGCCGTTGGTGAGCAGAATACTGATGGCCTTGGCCACGTCCATGGCTGATCCGCCGCCCACGCCGATGACACAGTCACAACCCGCCTTGGCGGCCAGGGCCGTTCCCTCATCGGCCAGCTTCAGACCCGGTTCCGGATCAACGTGATCAAAAATCTCATAGTTGACCCCATTGCCGGCCAGCGGCCCGGTTATGCTGTCAAGCAGCCCCGCGCCCTTGAGATTCGGATCAACCACGAGCAATACCTTTTTGCCGCCCAGGTCCTGTACGGCCTGGGCCAGATCATTAATAACGCCAACGCCGAAACGGATCCGGGTGGGCTGGGTGACGGTGAATTTTCGCGCTGTCATACTTGGTTCCTTTGCACGAGAGAAAAATAACTTTGCTTCCTCGGCCACTTTAAGGTTAGATTAAAGGCCAAACTTTAAAGATTTTCATACTACCGTAGCCCAAAGAGAGATGGCAACTAAAATAATGGAATATTCCCTGTCTAAATCAGAAAAAAAACGGCGCGCCAAGAACATCGAAGAGCTGGCCGCGGAACTGGTGGAACTCTCGCCCCAGGAGATCAAAAAACTGCCGTGCGAGGACTTCATCAAAAACGAAATCATGGCGGCCAGGGAGCTCAAGGCCGGGGCCAGGAAAAGACAGATCAAATACCTGACCAAGAATCTGCGTGAACTGGATTCCGGGCCGCTGTTTGACTTTCTCACCGAGAAAAAGGGGTCGAACCTGCAGCAGAAAAAGGAGTTTCACGAACTGGAAAACCTGCGGGACAACATCATCAATGACGCCATTGCCGCGGCCCGGGATGCATTTGAGGCCCAGGAGGAGCTTGACCGCCATTGGGAGAGTCCGGCCCTGGACTCCGCCGCCGAACTCTTTCCCGAACTTGACCTGGACGCCATCCGCGTCTCCGCCTGGCGCTATACCCGCAGCCGCAAGGCTGCCCTGAGCAAAGAGATCTTCCGCCTGCTGAAGGCCGCGGCGGAACGGCAACGCTGGAACACACCATAAGGGGGCACCGTATGGATTACCGCACCGGCTCCGTGGCCCGGGTATTTTCCATCCGTTTTGACGATGGGGAGGACTTTCTCGGCGCACTCACCGAACTGATCAAAAAGGAAAACATCCGCAACGGCTGGTTCCAGGTCATTGGCGGACTGCGGCAGGCTGACGTGGTCACCGGCCCCAGGGAACCGGTCATGCCGCCCGAACCGGTCTGGCGGCAGGTGAAGGATGCCCGGGAGACCCTGGGCAGCGGCAGCATCTACTGGGATGAGAAAGAGCAACCGCGCATCCACCTGCATGCTGCCCTGGGACACCACGGCGACACCGTCACCGGCTGCCTGCGCAAGGGAAGCGTCACCTATCTGCTGCTGGAGGTCATTCTCTTCGAGATTGCCGGCTTTGAGGCCAGCCGCCCCTGGTCGGCTGACAAGGGCTTCAACATCGTCACCTTCCGTTAAAACCAGACCATGCCGCCCAGAGTTGACGAGGTCATCGCCTATGAGATCAAAAGGGATATCGCTGATCGTTATTTCGGCTTCCGCAAGCTCATCGAAAAGGACAAGCTCGATCTGGAAAACGAGATCAGAATCCACTCCTTCATTCTGGAGAAACGGATCAGTTTTGACCTGATCCGCCTCTATATCATCCTGAAGGACGAAGAGCTCATTGATTCTTTTCTCTCCCTTACCGGCATTGACAAGAAACAGTTCTACGACCCCTATTTCACCGAGTCGGCCACCATCCAAGACAGGGTTTTTGAAGGCATCAGGGTGCGCGGCCTGACCCGGTCCGGCAGATTTCACCATCTGGCCATGGACTGCTATGAACGGCTTGCAGTGCATAGCGAGCAGTACCGGCTGAAATTCGCCGAGCTGCAAGAAGCCAACGCAAACATTGCCGAGGAAATCAAGGTTTTTTACGAGCAGAACGATCTGGGCAGTATCCTGGGCTTTCTCCGCTCCCTGGGCGGCAGCCACAGGATGGGGGACATGGAGGGCGGCATGGAAATCGGCATGGCCCAGAGCCTGGAAAAAAAGATGGCCATCGCGCCGCTGCTGCCCATTGAAAACTATCTGCCGGTCATCAAGCCCCTGCCGCCGCCCGCCGGCATCGCCAGGGATCTGAAGAAACTGCTTGATCGCGCCTACAAGCTGCACGACGAGGAGACCCTGGACTTTCTCACCAGCAAGAAAAGGGCCGCCAGCCGCTAACCCCAATAACCTTTGCAACGGACATTCTTTGCGCCCATGTTCACCTATCAGAAGACCAACAGATATTTTGCCCAGATTGCCAGGGGCCTTGAACAGTATGGGGCCGAAGAGCTGGCAGGCCTCGGCTGCCGGGAGGTCAAGGCGAAATTCATGGGCATCTATTTTGATGCCGACCTGGCCACCCTTTACCGGGCCAACTACATGTCCCGTCTCTGCACGCGAATCCTGGCCCAACTGCTGACCTTTGACTGCCACAGCACCAAGTATCTCTACAAAACGGCGCGAAAGATAGACTGGCACCAGCTCCTGTCCGAGAAAAACACCTTTGCCATCAACGCGTCGGTCACGGGAAGCCACATCAAGCATTCCCAGTATGCCGCCCTCTGCCTGAAGGACGCCATTGTCGATCATTTCCGCGACCGCACCGGCATCCGCCCGGACGTTGACACGGAAAACCCGGACCTCTGGTTTCATTTACGCATTGAACGCAACCGGGCCATCATCAGCCTGGATACCTCCGGCGGCTCCCTGCACCGCCGGGGATACCGGCAGATGAGCGTCGAGGCGCCCATGCAGGAGACCGTGGCCGCCGCCATCATCCGCTTGAGCAACTGGGACGGCAACACCCCCCTCATTGATCCCATGTGCGGCTCGGGCACCATCCTCACCGAGGCGCTGATGCACCGCTGCCAAATCCCCGCCGCCTATCTGCGCAAAAAATTCGGCTTTGCCATGATGCCGGAATACGACCAGGGGCTGTGGGACCAGGTGAGGGCCGAGGCCAACAGCGGAATCAAGCGGCTGCCCGGCGGTCTGCTCACCGGCAGCGACGCATCGCCTGAGGCGGTCAAGGCGGCCCTGCACAACTGCCGACTGCTGCCCCACGGCGATAAAATCATCATCAAGAACAAAAGATACCAGGATATTTCCCCGCCACCGGATGCCATCATCGTCACCAACCCGCCCTACGGCATCCGCTTAAAACAGAGCGAGGGAGCCGAACGGTTCATCCGCGAGCTGGGGGATTTCCTGAAACGGCAGCAGCGTTGCGCCGCCGCCTATCTCTATCTCGGCAGACCGGAACTGGTGAAGGAAATCGGCCTGCGCCCCGCCTGGCAAAAAAACCTGATGAACGGCGGCCTTGAAGGGGTGCTGGTCCGGTTCAATCTTGCCTAAACAGCACTTGTAACTTTTTTTTGACTTCCTCTCTTTTTTCCTCAATAATTGAAATCGGTATTGCCAATACACCTCTCCTGAATCCTCAACCGGAATGTCCCATGGACCGATTAGGCCAGAGCCTGAAAACCAACGTCAAGATCATGAAGTCGCGGGTCACCAAGTATGCGGTGTACGGGGTGATCATCGCCTTTGCCGCCATTGCGGCGGCAACCCTGCTCAACAGCTATCTGCAGTTCGGCGAAATAACGCCCATGGGCATCCTGAAGGTGCAGAAAAACAATGTCACCCTGTGGATACTTGATGCCATGCCGTTCATCTTCGCCTTCTGGGGCCAGTATGTCAGTTCCATCATGGCCTATGAGGCAAGCACCATGGTCATTGACCAGACCAATGAACTGCGGACCCAGACCGCGGCCCTGGAATACCAGGCCATGCATGATGCAACCCATGACCATCTCACGGACCTGCCCAACCGGGTTCTGCTGCGGGACCGTCTTGAACAGGCCATCCACGTTGCCCTGCGGGAAGAGCGGAAACTGGCCCTGTTCATCCTGGACCTTGACCGTTTCAAGGAGGTGAACGACACCCTGGGACATTACAGCGGCGACCGGCTGCTGAAACATGTGGCCATGCGTCTCCGGGGGGTGGTGCGCGGCTCGGACACCCTGTCGCGGCTCGGCGGTGATGAGTTCGCCATTCTGCTGCCGGTGATCAAGGAGAGCAGCGACGTCCTCGTTGTCCTCAAAAAAATACAGAACGCCTTTCTCTCGCCCTTCATGCTTGAAACCCTCAAGATTGAAGTGCAGGCGAGCATCGGCGTCGCCATCTTCCCCGAGCACGGCAGGGATGTTGACACCATCATGCAGCGGGCTGATGTGGCGATGTATGCAGCAAAGCAAAACCAGCAGGGATATACCGTCTACTCCACCGATCTTGACCGGCACAGCCCCCACCGCTTGACCCTGATGGGCGAACTGCGCCAAGCCATTGACAACGACGAGCTGCTGCTGCACTTTCAGCCGAAAATAAACATCCGGACCAAAAGTGTCATCGGGGTCGAGGCTCTGGTGCGCTGGCAGCATCCGCAGCACGGCTTCATGCCGCCGGACGAGTTCATTCCCCTGGCGGAGCGCACCGGACTGATCAAGCCCCTCTCTCTGTGGGTCCTCAAGCGCTCCCTCGAACAGGCGGTCAAGTGGCACAACTCTCACCTGAAACTGGGCATTGCCATCAACCTCAGCCCCTCCACCCTGCTGGATACGGAACTGCCGGACGTCATCACCGGCACCCTGGCCTCCTGCAGCCTGGCCCCCCATTATATCACCTTTGAGATCACCGAGGGCTCCATCATCAAGGACCCGGAAAGGGCACTGGAAATCCTCACCCGGCTGAGCAAAATGGGTATCCGTATCTCCATCGATGATTTCGGCACCGGCTATTCCTCGCTGGCCTATCTCAAGCGAATGCCGGCCAGCGAGGTAAAAATAGACAAATCCTTTGTGCTGGATATGCTGGTCGATGAAAACGACGCGGCAATCGTGCAGGCAACCATTGATCTGGCCCACAACCTGGGCATGAAGGTGGTGGCCGAAGGGGTGGAAAACAAGGAGACGGCCGAGCGGCTCAAGGAGCTTGGCTGCGATATTCTACAGGGTTACTATTTCAGCAAACCCCTGGCGGCTGACAAGTTCCTGGCCTGGATCAGCGCCCATTCCCCCAACTGAACCGCAACCGTTTCCGCCCCCCTCAGCCGGTGAGGCTGCGGCACCCTTTGCGCCAGAAAAAGGTCACGGAGAGTGTGCCGAGCAGCAGGGAACCGGCAAACCAGGCCAGCAGAGCGATTCTGTTCGCCAGATGAATCTCGCGCCCGGCAATCCAGTGCCGCATGAAATGATACATGGGCAAGGCCCCGCCGGCGGTGATGACAAAAACCACGGTCATGGCCGAAAACAGAAAAAGAAGCGCCCCCATGCCGCCCAGGGCCGCGGCCCGGTTCTCCGCCTTGAAATCGGCGTAGAGCGCCCCGAAACCGACAGCCATGCCGACCACGGTCCAGCAGATGACCAGACTTGCCGTCACCGAAAACCACCACATCGGTCCGGAAATGGCAAGCATGGCATCCGAGGTGACCACCAGCAGCAGGGAAAGCACGGTAAACGGCATGAGATAAAAGAGAAACTTATAGAGGAGAAAGCGGCCCACGGCAAGCGGCGAGGACTGAATCAGCCAGAAGGCCGCTGTCTCGGCCCCCACGGCCGGAAAGACGAAACGGCCGGCCAGGGAGGTGATGATGAAGCCCGTCATCCCCACGTTTAAAAAGGAAATGAGGTTGGTGACATATTCGGTCTGCATGGGTGACCGTTCCACCGGCAGGGCCTTGAAGCTGTAAAGGTAGACCACCACCAGCGCGGCGATCATGAAGAGCTGCGACCACTCGGCGGAATCCCGCAGAAATGTCTTCGACTCCTTTTTGAAGATCCAGCGCGCCGCACCTGGCCGGTAACGGCCCCTGCGGGCAAATGAGCGATAGCCGCCGAAGGACTCCTGGGATCGGGTGAACCCGGCAAGAAAAAAACGCTGCATGGCCCATTCACCGATGAAAAAGAGGGAAGGAGCCCCTAGCGCAAGCAGCGCCAGCAGCAGCCAGTCTATCTCCCGGTCCATCAGGTAAAGCGAGAGCAGGTTGGCCGACCATGCCGCCGGCACATAGGGACCGGCCGGCTGAGAGATGGAGGAGAGATATTCGACAAAATGGGCGTACTTGTCCGGATTGACCAGATCCTCCGGCCGCAGCAGGCGGAAGATGATGTAAATAAAGATGCCGAAACAGAGCGACAGATAAAAGATGATATCCTTGGTCTGCCGGGCCGGAAAGAATCTGACCAGCAGCACGGTGAGCGCCATGCCGAAACCTGAGGCGAGCAGCGCGGTGGCGACGACGCAAACCATCATCAGCGGCCAGTAAAAGATGCCGGCCTGAAAAACCTTGCCGTAGGCCCCGAAAACAGGCAGGGAGAAAACGGCCATCATCCATGAGGTATAAAAGGTGGTGGTCAGATAGCGCATGAAATAAATTTCCGCGGGACTGACCGGTGCGGAGAAGATGATCTCGTTGTCCTGGGAGAGAAACAGGGTGGAAACCGAGGACACCATACTGGAAAAGACGAGCATGGCGAACATGACGATCCAGGCCATCTGAAAGATCTTCAGACTGAGGATGACGCCGAGCTCGCTCTGACGGTGGAAATAGCCCACCACCTTGAGCGAGACCAGATAGAGGACCAGACAGATCAGCAGGCCGAAGAGGAAAACGGCCAGACTTTTCAGCGGTACCGTGCCGGCCGGGAAAAAGCGGTTGCGCATGGTGCGCAAAAAGGGGAACAGAAGCCGCAGCCGCATGTTACCCCCTTCCCCCCTTCAGGGCGGCGATGATGGCGGTCAGCTCATCCGCGCCGGTCAATTCGAGAAAGATCTCCTCCAGGTCGGAATCGTCCAGCTGCGCCTCCCGGCGCAGGCTCTCCAGGGTGCCCAGCGAACGCAGCCTGCCCTGCACAATGATGGCAATGCGGTCGCAGAGTTCCTCGGCGATTTCGAGCGAATGGGTGGAGAGAAAGATGCTGTTGCCCTTGCGGGCATGGTTCTTCAACAGCTCCTTGACGATTCTGGCGCTTTTCGGGTCAAGGCCCACCATGGGCTCATCAACAATGATCAGCGGGCTGTCCAGCATGAATGCCGCGGTCATGATGATCTTCTGCCGCATGCCGTGGGAATAGCACTCGATCAGATGATGCTGCCAGTCCAACAGGTCGAAGAGCCGCAGATAATGCTCCGTGGTGGCGAACTGTTCCCGGGGCAGATTGTAGAGGCTGGCGACAAACTGGAGAAACTCGTGGCCGGTCAGCTTCTCGTACAGATAGGGCCGGTCCGGGATATAGGCCGTGAGCTGCTTGCAGGCCGCGGGCTCGATGGCCATGTCATGACCGCGGATGGTGATGGTTCCGCCGTCGGGCCTCAGCAGGCCGGCCAGCATTTTGATGGTGGTTGTTTTGCCCGCGCCGTTGGGACCGAGAAAGGCAAAAATCTCCCCGGCCTTGACGGCAAAGCTCACCTCGGCAACCGCCGTGTAACCGCCAAACCGCTTGGTCAGCCCGGCAACCTCCAGGGCGTTGGTCTCACCGTGTCTCTTCATGTTTTCCTTCATCGGTTATCACTTGCCTGGCAGGATCTGCAGATTGCCGAGCAGTGCCCCGATTCTTACCTGCTCCCTGGTTTCGCCGATGACAAAACGGATATGGCTGAGGTCGGCGGGCAGCTGATCCCTGGTGGTATCCAGGCTCAGCCATTGGCCGTCCACGCACACCTCATTCCAGGCATGATAATAAAAAGCGCCCGCATGAAAGGTCACGCCCGCGGCAATACGGGCCGGGATGCCCGCGCTGCGGGCCAGGGCGGCAAAAAGCACGGCGTGCTCATTGCAGTCACCCATCTTGCGCTCCAGGGTGGCCACCGCATCCGGGATGCCGATCACCGGCCTTTTTTCCAGATTATCATAAACCCAGCGGGCAATGGCCTGTACCCGGCCCAGCGGGCTTGTCATATTACCGGTTATCCCGTCGGCCAGGGCATTGATCTTTGCATGGTCCGCCTGGATATACGGCGTGGCCGCCAGCTCGGCATTGGTCCCCTGGCAGATGAGGGCATCAGCGGCAGGTATTTTTTCCCGGCGGATCGTCAGGATATCGTTCCGCCAGCGCTGCCTGCCGCCGTCTAAAGCAAATTCAGCCGCCTCCGGCAGCACCAGCCTGAAGGAAATCTCCTCAAGCCCGGCCAGGCGTGCCAGATCGCCAGCAAAAGGCACCGCCACACTCTGCAGAATATCCTGGCCTTTCCTTGTAATGTCCCGGGCCTGAAACTCCGGTTCACTTAAGAAAACAAAACCGGCCGGCGACTCCTCCTTGATCACCTTGCCGTCCTCATCGAGCCAGCTGCTTATTCTGATACCGGAAAAATTTTCCTCAAAATGATGCAGCAGATACATACGATCCTTGATCCGTGTTTTGACAAAACCCTTGTACTCGACCACCGTGTCCTTGCCGCTTAACGAAAGAGGATCGAAATAGGCGATCCTGACCTTGTCGCCGGCATGCAGCCCCTGGTTCAGCAGATAGCCCCGCTGGTTGAGCGCCAGAAACGGCGGGGAGTCCAGGGTGATGGTGTCTTCGATTTTTTCCTTGCCGTTGACCAGGGTGAAGTCAACCCTCCTGCCGGTCACCTTGCCGCTGGCCTGCATGGTATAAAATGGCGATGACATGGAAAAGGCAAAATCCCGCAGGAGAAAATCCCCTGACAAACGGGCCGTGACCTCCATCCGCACCGGATAATTTTTCTGGAGCACAAAGAGATTGAGCAGGGCATCCTGGCTGAGGCTGATAAGACCGTCATCGCCCCGGCGCAGGACGTTTTTCACGTAACCGATGCGCTCGCCCTTGAAGAACACCCCGGCGAAACTCTCCTGGCCGGCCTTTGCCAGCACCTCATTTTCATGGAGGTCAAGCCTTTTGACAAAGTAATCCCGCTGGAGCAGGGCAACAAACAGTAAGACCCAGGCCAGTATGACGGCAATTTTCCCGACGGCAATAAGTCGTTGACGAAACATGGGGACCAGATACCAAAAAAACAGGGCATGATGCGCGGTAATAATAAAAAGGGTCAGGCCGGGACGAGCATGCCTATCCAGTCCCCAACCGTCTTTTTCTGTTATTATTTTTTTTTCATTGACAATGAACTTTTAATCACTTCATTATAAATTAATAATCAAGACAGGTTACCTCTGCTCTCAAAATAGATGAAGCTATAGAAACTGGCAAACAGGGAGGATAAGAAGATGGCAAGCAAAACTACTCATTCAACATCCAAGTCCACGGACGCTAAGGCCAAAGCAAAAAGAAAAACGATCCAGTCTACTGAGTTTTCCCTTTCAGCTCCGGAGGCCAAGGAAGTCTTTGTTGCCGGAGATTTCAATAACTGGAACGCCTCCGAACATGCGATGCGTAAATTCAAAGACGGAAAATATATCAAAAAGCTGAAGCTGAAACCGGGCAGATACGAATACCAGTTTGTTGTTGACGGCCAATGGTGGACTGACCCGGCCAATCCCAATCGCCAGCCGAATTCCTTTGGTTCGGAAAACTCGGTGATCGAGATCAACGACAACGTGATCTGTTAGCCGGCTTACCCGTTTATAGGAAAGTCCTTTGTCTGTCTAGTTGTGCAGGCGAGGACGCAGGAGCGGGCCTTTGTTTCCACCTGCGGAGATGGGGTTAGCCGGCTTACCCGTTGAAATCCACCACAGAGCGCACAGAGTCATGGCGGCCACTCCGTGTGCTCTTGTGGCGTCATATGCTACTTCTGCTTGCCTGCCTCATCTCCTTCGCAGGTGATCTTCAGAATTTTGCCGCCGACCTTTAAGGGGTCGCCAACCTTGACGGCAATCTTTTCCACCTTGCCGGCCACGGCAGCAAGGACAGGCGTCTGCATTTTCATGGCCTCAAGCACAACCAGCTTATCGCCGGCCGCAACCTCCTGTCCAGCCGCAACACTGACCTCACAGACATTGGCGCCAAACGGCGCACGCACGTCACCTATTTTGGCCAGTTCCTGTATTTCCTTTTTAGACAGGGTCACTTCCTTGACTGCCCCTTCCTCCTTGGCCTCGGCGGGCATAATGAAAACCCGCTGGTGATGATCGACATTGAGATAGATGCTGGTCGAGCCATCCTCATGTTTGTGCACGGGACCAATATCAAGGATATGCCCTTTGCCGTTATGGTCGACGAACTCCAGGGCCTCTCCCAGGGCAAAACCGCCGCGTTTGAAGAAGATCGCCGGGGGCAGCACGTAGACCTTGCCGAATTTTTCCTCAAACTTGAAGAAATCAACCGCATCATTGGGATGCTGGAGATAGGTTACCAGCTGCTGCTCTGTCGGCTCATAGCCGAGGCGTTCCTGCAGGATTGCCCGCTCCTTGTCAATGTCGATATCATCGATCTCCATGATGCCGCCCTGTTCCTCGATGATCTTTCGCCAGTCCGGGCCAAAGGCCTTCTCGTAAATCCAGTTTTCCGGGCAGTAGAAAGGGAAAGGCCCGTATTTGCCGAGCAGCAGATTTTTCAGATCACCGGAACAGTTGCCGTACCTCTCGCCGCTCTGCACATTGCTCACCGCGGTGGTCCAGAGAATCTGCGAACCGGGGGTCACGCTCCACCAATTGCCAAGCTCCCGCTGCACCCTGGGCAGTTCCTCATGGAGGATCTCGGACATCTTATGGAGAAAGCCGCCCTTGACCGCCTGCTCGAAACTGCTGCCCATGGCGCCGCCGGGCAGTTTGTGAATCTGCACCGTGGGCAGAAAGCCCTTGAACTGGGATTCGAAATATTCGTAATACTTGCGCTGGCCGCGCAGGATCCCGGAGGTCTCGATCACCGCCCCCTCATCGACGCCGACCGCCGTATGGCCATAGTCCTTCAAGGTCTGGATGACGCTCAGGATCGGCGGCGGGCCGAAATAACCGGTAAAGGCGTGGTCCGCGGCATCGACGATGTTGGCCCCGTTGAGTACCGCCGCGGTGATGCGGCCGATGTCATTGCTGTCGGTGTTGTGGCCATGGTAATGAATAACCAGTTCCGGATACCTGTCCCTGATGGCCTTCACCAGATCGCCGATCCGTTTCGGGGTGCCCAGTCCGCCATGGTTCTTGATGCACAGGGAGATATCCACGCCGGTCACGGCAATGATCTCGCCGACCTTGCCCACGTAATACTCATCCGTATGCTCCGGCCCGGTGGAAAAACAGATGCTCGGCTCCAGCAGCTTGCCCGCCTTCTGCACCTCCTCGAAAACCGCCTGCATGTTCGGCACATGGTTCATGAAATCAAACACCCGCCACACATCCACGTACTTGGCGAACTCCCGGACGGCCAGGCGGATGACGTTCTGGGGATAGGGCCGGTAACCGAAGAGATTCACCCCCCGGCACAGGGTCTGGAACATGGTATTGGGCATCTTTTCCCGCAACAGCTTCAGCTTGAGGAAGGGATCAACCTGCTTGCGCAGGATATCCACATGCACCGAGGCACCGCCGGTGATTTCCAGCGAGAAATACCCGGCCCGCTCACGGGCCTCGGCGGCCAGCAGGTCCGTGTGAAGCAGGATCCGGTTCTTGAAATCCGACTGTGACAGGTCACGGGCGGTGTTGGTGATGAAATAGCCGTCCGCCTCGCGCACTCTTTTCAAAATTTCACTGCTATGCATACCTTGAACTATTCGGTCCATGGTGACTCCTTATAGAATACCACAGGGGCCCATGCGCCCTGTGCTCTTGTCGTTTGCCAACAACCTGTCATGCCGTTTTGAAAAAAAAAACACTTGCAACATCGCAATACTGTAACGGCATAAGGGGCCGTAACGAAATGGCCGGAAAGTAATGTTTATTCACTAACGGCCCCTAAATGGCGTATTTGTTTTCCTTTTTGAAATGGATTTCCGCAACCAGCCTGGCCAGCTTGTTCACCTCGCAGGGATCATCCTTGTAGTCGAACAGATCAGGATGGGTTTCCAGATAGGAGGTGTCAAAATCACCCCGCTGGAAATCAGGATCATTGACCAGGTTCAGATAAAAGGGGATGGTGGTTTTGGGGCCGACAATCGTATAGTTACGCAGACAGCGCCGCAACCGGTCCACCGTCTCGTTCCAGGTAAAGCCGAACACGGTCAGTTTCACCAGCAGCGAGTCATAGACCTCGGGAATGGTGAAACCCTGGTAGACAAAACCGTCGAGACGCACCCCGTAGCCGCCGGGAGAACGGTAAACGGTAACGGTTTTGCCCCCTTCTGGCATGAAATTATTCTGCGGGTCTTCGGCATTGATCCGCATTTCAATGGCATGACCGCGCAGCCTGATGTCATCCTGGGTGAAGGAAAGCGGTTTGCCCAGGGCCAGCTTGATCTGGGTCCTGACGATATCGATGCCGCTCACCATTTCGGTGACGGTATGCTCCACCTGCACCCTGGTGTTGATCTCCATGAAATAGAATTTATTGTCCTTGTCCACCAGGAACTCGACCGTGCCGGCATTGAAGTAGTTTGACGCCCTGGCCGCCTGGACCGCGGTGGCGCAGATGTCAGCAAGCAGCTTCTTGTCGCTGATCATGGACGGCGCTATTTCAACGAGCTTCTGGTTACGGCGCTGGATGGAGCAGTCGCGGGTGCCCAGGTGGACGGTATTGCCGAAATTGTCCGCCATGATTTGCACTTCGACATGCTTGGGTTTGAGAATCACCTTTTCCAGGTAGACATTGTCGTTGTTAAAGGCCGCCTTGGCCTCGGACCTGGCCATGGGCAACTGCTCCTTGAGCTGGCCGTCGTTTTCAATGAGCCTGATGCCGCGGCCGCCGCCGCCGGCGGTGGCCTTGAGCATGACCGGATAGCCATACTTGGCGGCGAACTCCAGGGCCTCGGTCAGGCCGGCCTCGCCCTGGGTGAGATTTTTCGTGCCCGGCACCATGGGGATGCCGGCCGCGGCCATGATGTTTCTGGCCATCACCTTATCCCCCAATTTACTGATTACCTCATGGGGAGGGCCGATGAAGATGATGCCCGCCTCTTCACAGGCCTTGGCAAAATCGGGATTTTCCGCCAGGAAACCATAGCCGGGATGGATGGCGTCAACGCCATGGTCCTTGGCCGCCTTGATGATTTTGGCGATATTAAGGTAATCACGCCGGGGGCCGTCGCCGATCCAGATGGCCTCATCCGCCACCCGGATATGCAATGCCCCGTTATCCGGCGTTTCATAAATCGCCACCGCCACATGCCCAAGCTCCTGAATCGCGCGAATGATCCGCAGGGCGATTTCACCGCGGTTTGCCACCATTATCTTCTTTTTCAAGAGATCACCTCATATAATTCATTTTGCTTGTCAGACAAACAATTCACTATCTTGGTTCCAAAACAGGCTGTCGCTGCACATGGTTCTCCCCCGGCATTCGATTTCTGGCCTCTGAAAATTTACTGATATCGAGTTTCTCAGGGGGAAAGGAGGATGACAAGGACAGCCCGGAGCTGAACTAATTCAAACGGAAAAAAAACTTAACAGAGAATGTTCCATTAGGCAAGCAGAAACAGAATTTCAGGCGGACAGACGGATAGGGCCGCCGGTTTGCCGGTGCACAGCGGAACAGGCAGGAAAACGTTCCAGCGATCAAACGTTGAAACGTTGCCGCGTTATTGTAGCAGCCCGTTTGGTAACCCCCGTTGATGGCGTAGGGGCAGGCCTTGTGCCTGCCCTGTCATGCCCGCCCTGTTTCCCGTTAACGCTGAAAGGCGTGCAATCCTAGCCATTTTTTGTAAGAGGCATGAGCGGTTTCCGGAATTTTCCCGGCCCGCACATACGCCTCGTAACTTGCCTGTAATGCGGCAGAGACTGAGAGCATTCGGAGTTCTCCACTGGTTATTCCTCCATTCGAGATGATTTACGGAAAAGCAACAATTCGCGCAAAATTGGCTTGTTAAGAAAAAAATATTGAGGTATTCGAAAGATAACGTTCATGTGCAGTTAAACGGCCGATGTTTCCGCCCTGAGAGAACATGCGGAGCACCCTGTATTTTGGGGAGATATACAGGTCTGTAGAATTACTTGTTAAGTACGGTAGCACGGTAGGTTGGGGTGAGGAACGAACCCCAACAATGTGTCATGAGACCGGAGGGATGCAATGCGATACCGGCGCGCGCGGGTTGATGGCGGCACATATTTTTTCACCGTGAATCTTGCCCCAACGGCGCCGGTCCCTGCTGGTGGATTACGTTGATGTCCTCCGTAAGGTGGTAGGCATGGTGAAAGAGCGGCATCCCTTC
>JBFMAY010000049.1:0-25476 GCA_040755455.1 Thermodesulfobacteriota bacterium
GTAATTACTTGCACAATAAAAGAAAACATCACCAGAATCAAGCATTTTACTAAAAAAACAACAAGTCGATTGTGTTTCATCAACTTAATTCGTCAGGACAAAATGCGTAAGTCCGACAGGCTCCTAGCGGAACAACAGGAGTGCAATGCCAGACGCAATATTTTTCGAACAGCGTACTTAATCCGTTAGTTTCTCAAACAATGTTTATTATAAAGATATATAGGGGTATATTCGGTATGCTTGACTTTATATGGATTTGCTTGATTTCAAATGAACAAATAAAATTGATTCGGTAATCATAATCATATGAAAACCGGATGATTTATGAGTTATAACGAATTAGTTGCTATCGATATTTGGAAGGATCAGGGAATTTTGTAAAAGTGATAATGATATGATGTATTTCTTGCATACTGTCAAGATTTTTTAATGAGCCGTTTCACTTTTTTCCCCACAGAATCCTCCCCAGATGCTGCAGCTGCAGGGATGTTTCCACCCAGCTTCCACTGTTATCGACGACATGGCCGGCCAGCAGCGCCTTTTTCATTAACGGCCATTGCGCCGCCATGGAATTTTCCGCCTCGGCTGCTGAAATGTGATCCCGCATCATGAGCCGCGCAACACATTTTCCCCGTGGAGCATACACCACAATGATGTGGGCGAACATGTCCTGCCAGTTTGCCTCATAAAGAAGCGGCACTTCGATGAGAAAAAGTTTCCGCCCGTTCACCCCGGCCTCATGCCGAATTTTTTCGAGCAGCTTCTGGCGGACAATGGGATGAATCTTTGCGTTGATCTGCTGCCGCAACGACGCATCGGCAAACAGGGCCTGCCTCAGCAGTCGCTTATCGATTGTCCGGTCCTGCCGGACGAAACCGCTGTCAAGCTCTGCGATCACCTGCCAGCACTCCTGGCCAGGCTGCATGAATTCATGCACAACCGCATCGGCATCCAAACAGATGACAGGAAACCTGCGGCACAAAAATCGAGCAGCGGAGCTTTTCCCCGAGCCCATACCGCCTGTCACCCCCGTCAGCACATACGTATCAGACAACCTCATCTCCTTGTTCCCTATTCCCTATGCCGGGTCCTCCTCGCTATTATAGTGTACTTTCACCAGGAACAACACCAGCAAATTGCGGAAGAAATGGCGTATTGTCGCTAACAGTGGTAAGCTCTGCCGGGCAAGAAAAATCCTCAAACCACCCCAAGCAAAACCCGCAAGGACTTACAATGGCTGACGTACCGGAGTTGACTCTGCAGTGTATTTACTGCGGCGGCAGGGCGGAAATCAGCGGCCGCTGAAGCAATGCCTCAGTAATCTGCACGGCGTGCGGAATGCAAGCAGCGGTTGGCGCTTACCAGGACCAGATCGAACAATGGCAAAACAGAGCATATGCCTATCTCACCTGCCCTCAACCGGCCGAACCATCAGCCAAGAAGGGGAAAAAGCTGTTTGAGCCCATTGGCAATAAATTCAACGCCAATGGCGGCCATGAAAAGCCCCATTAATCTGGTGAAAACGTTGATGCCGGTTTTCCCCAGCATCTTGGCCACGCCGGGCGCCATCCGGAAACAGAGCCAGGTCAGAAAGGCCAGCAGGATAATCCCGGCCAGCAGGATAATATAATGCAGGCTGGAAGAGTAGCGCTGGGCATACAAAATTACCGTACTGATGGCGCCGGGCCCGGCCAGCAGCGGCGTGCCCAGGGGCACGACACCGCCGGTATCCCGGTCGGCGAAATCGTTTACTTCCTCTTCGGTCTGCTTTACCTGACTCACCCTGGCATGCAGCATGGAAATAGCCATGAGCAGGATGAGAATGCCGCCGCCCACCCTGAATGAACCAACGGTTATGCCGAAAAAGTCCAGCACCGCCTCGCCGGTAAAAAGAACCACAACAAGAATAACCGCCACGGAAACAGCGGCCATCATCCCGGTCTTTCTGCGTTCCTCCTCCCGTTGGTCGGCAGTCAGGTTGATGTAGATCGGAATGGCCCCTACCGGATTGACAATGGCAAGGAGCGCGGCAAAAAATTTCAGATATTCGTTCCAGCTTCCAGTTTCCATCGGTACTGTGGGATTCTCAGCATTTTTTTGAGTTGTGGCGCGCCAAGTCCGCTTCGGATGATGGCACAGCAATTTGTCCTCTTCCCTGCCTGCGCAACGCATGATTTCATCGGCATTTTTTTTACCGAACACGCAACCGGCCAGGAAAGGGATAGCGGTGATCATACCACCAACCAGGTTTTGCAGCAATTTTTCCTATTCCATGCCCTGCAAATTTGCAATTTGGCCATGGCGGACACAGAGGCGGCAAAATCATTTCAACAGACAGCATGACCAGCTCGCACCAGCCGGAGCGGCTCAGGCCTCCTGCTGTTTTCCCCCTTCAATGATGCCTGCCGTCATCACGAACTGCATGGCTTTTTCCAACGGCACGTCCAGTGGCTCCACGGCAGACAGCGGCACCAGCGCCGTATACCCGCCTATCTGATAGCTCATGGGAAGATAGACCGCCACCCTCCCATCATCTAAACCTGCGCCAAACAACGACAAATCATTGCGCGTCACAAAGCCGACAAGCTTGATATCCGTCTGCCCTACCCGCACCATGACTACCTGACGCGGGTCTCTATTTTTCCCTTGGGAGAGAAAGGTAAGAAAATCACGTACCGCCCGGTAGATGCTTTTAATCAGCGGAACCCGGTAGATAAGGCTTTCTACTTTTTCAACCACTTTACGGGCGAAAAAATTCTCCATTACGAGGCCGATAAGAAAGATCATGACAACGCCGGCCGCAACGCCCATGCCCGGCCAGTACCAGCCCTCAGGCAAGGAAAACTTCAGCACCCCGCCCAGAACATCCTCAGCCGCGGTCATCAGCCAGACAAGCAGGTAAAACGTAGCCGCAATCGGCATAACAGCAATCAGACCGGTCAAAATTATTTTATTTAATCTACGGGAATAACTCATAAAAAATTTCACTTAACCCTTACATTAAAAAAACAAAGATGTAAAAAAAGCTGCTCATTCGAACATGCAACCATGGGCATTCCGGGCAAGGGAAGCTCGACCCGGAATCCATGGATTTTCTGGATTCCCGCTGTCGGGAATGACATGATTGCGCCATCTTGATTGCGAACTTGAATCAATAGCCAGCGGTTCCCCCATTATAATCGCAATATCGGTTACCGATAAAAATTATTTTAGCGCTCCATTTTATTTACAGAAGAAACAAACACGGGAAAGCTATCACATCGCCACACAGGTCAAAAGCTGCGGGCAAAACGACCAGTGTAGCCGAAACCGGCAGCAAATCCTTTGCCTGAACATGGAAGAAAGCTTGCAGTGATACGGGAATTAGTGTAAAAAAGGCAGTAATTTTCAGCGGAAATAAAGGCGCATTACTTTTATAACATCCGGCCTCCAGTAACAGTCGGCAACAACTCAATCAATATGCCGACCAGCAGACAGCTGGGAATATATCCCAAAAGCCCTCGTAGCTCAGTGGATAGAGCACAGGATTCCTAATCCTGGTGCCGCAGGTTCGATTCCTGCCGGGGGCACCAATAATTTCAATTAGTTACATCATCACTATAAGTGCGCCTTTGGACAATTGGGTACGATTTTGGAACGATTTCCGTACCGAAAAGCACCAGGATTTTTAGTTCTGGTGCTTTTTTTATGGCAGGGCAAGGATTTGCACCTTGCATGACAAGCGATTTGCTCCTACTCCCCTACTTGGATGACCTTCGGGTTTTGCATACGGCTTTTTGTCATCATTGAGAGCTTGCCTTCCCAGTTCATGCGTCTACCTATTCCGCACCTGCCTCAAATTATATTTTATTCCAATTCCTTAACAACACAGCTTTCTGTCTCTGTATCAACAATTACTGTCAAATACTCACCATACTCAAACCATTTCCCACATAATTCCATAATACTTTCTTTTCTCTTTTTCTTGATAACCTCTATTTCTTCTTCGTTGACACCGCTTACCTGTAGTTCTTCAAGGGCGTAGTCAATGGCATCATATAAAACATCGGGGTCTTTTAATGTGATTTCAATTTTCATAAATTTTTATTTAATAATTATATCTTTATGGTAGCATACTCCTACTAACTGTCAATGTGGACAACTTTTGAGGAGAAGAGAAATGAAAAGGAGATCGTTTTTTGTTTTTTTGATTGCTTTTGTGTTTGGTTTTTGTGTTTCCCAAATTAAAGATGCAAATGCCTCGGTCAGTGAGAAAGAGGCAATATCAAATTCGTCTTATTGGGGATTTATAAAAAACTATGATAAGAAAAAATATGACAGTGAAAAAACAAGAGGCCTGACTGTGTTCCATGAGGTTGTTTATACAACTGGCAATGTAAGAAACCTAACTATCGTTTATGATGAGATTTGGGAAGCGGATGACGCAGCATTTTTAACACCTGCTGAGATTCAAAAATATAAAAACGATTTGAATCATATAAAAATCTATTGGAAAAATGACAAAGTTCAAGCTTATGTCATCGAAAGAAAATACACATCGACAGGAGCCCATGAGGTTACAGACATTTTTGATAGAGCCTATATTTTAAAAAATATGCGATAACTCTGGGTACGATTTGGGTACGATTTCCGTACCGAAACAAAAAAAAGAGCACAGGATTCCAAGTTCTGTTCTCTTTTTCATTTTGTTTTTCTATGTCGGCAAAATACTGGGTATATCAACGTGTCTACCCATTTCTTATGCAAGGTATTCCCTTATTTCTTCAAGCACACCACTAATTTCGTAAAACACTTTTGCTGGTTCATCGCCATACCCAAAGCTAACAATAAACCCGTTAGACGCTTTATTTACTGTAACACTTGTTCTTTTTGGCTTAGATTCAGCTAAGCCTGTTGTGGTAGTATCTTCTCCCATATTTTTTTCTTTAATAATTATACATTTATGATAGCATACTCCTATTAACTGTCAATGTGGATAACTGGAGAGTACACATGGATAGCAAAACATGGAAAATAGTTGCTGCTACTTGCACCGTTATAGGTTTGTTTCTTGGTTTTTTAGAATTATATTTCCGACCAAGTGTGCTTTTGTTGGAAAATTCTAAAACTTATCCTGATTGGGCAAAATGGTTCAGGCTTGTGATGACGTCAGTAGCCCCAATTGCATACATTATTTTGGATGTTTTTGAGCACAAAAAATCTAAAAAAAATAAACAGATTTCTGATAATCAATGACCAAACGAGACCTGAAAATTATAACTGGGACACTAACTGTTGTCGGAATTATAATGGCAGTCTTGGAGCAATATTTTGCACCTGATTATTTAACATTCGGAAGTTCCCCGTTGGGTAAACCTTGGTTTATTTGGTTAAAACTGGCAATAACTTCTCTCGCCCCTATCGCATATATTATCGTAGATGTTTTTGAGCATAAAAAAGGCAATATGGAGAAACGACATGAAAAGTACTGAACAGGTTATGCCTGTCATCAAAAAAATCTATGAAGAAAAATTACACAAAAATCAAAACGAGATTATCAAGTTAATAATTGACAAGAATCATAACTATATCGTTTTAAAAGATGACTGGAAAACGACAATCCTAAGAAAAGACATTGATGATTACTTTGACCCACAAAAGGAAACAAAACAGAAAAGAGCTGCAGAACTCAAAATCATTCACGCCCTAGAAAACTTCGAGAAGATAGATTAGTCTGGGTACGATTTGGGTACGGAAAAGTTGGGAAACTATCGAAAATGAGGAAAAACAAGGGAAAGATTAGAAAGGAATTTTTATAATATTTTTAATCATTTAAACGATTTTAGATAGTTACAAAAAAGGGTTAGTGGGAATTCCTAATCCTGGTGCCGCAGGTTCGATTCCTACCGGGGGCACCAAAAAACAATAAGGGACTTGCAAGCGAAATCAGCTTGTTGGTCCTTTATTTTGTTTTTTATGGAATCAGCACGACTCTCCAGATCATCAATAAAGCAAAAACCAAAAAATCGACAACTCTTTTGCTGGATCAGCGCAAAGAGATTGACATAAACTTGCGGTTTCATAACGCATTCCCTTTCGTACTTTGGCCAGGCAGCAAATCTGTCTTTGACATCTCCGTCTTTTTCTGCTTTGTTTGTAGCGGCGTAACTGATCAGGTCGACAGTCTGAAAAGAGCCGACTGACCAGGGAAAAGCGCAAACAGGGAAGGTGGTCACCACATGCTGCTGCAATGCCTGAACATAACCTATCGCTATCCGCAGGGTGACGCGCTGATTTTTCACGATCTCAACTGCGGTCTGGCTGATCCCGGTTTTCATGGCCTGTTCGGCCCGTCGGGGGTGGGAAAAAGCACCCTGGCCAGGATCATCGCCGGCGAGATCAGCGGCTTTGCCGGCGAGATCAGGCGCCGGGACAGGGCCGACATCCTCTATTCCAGCAATACCGAGCGGCTGCCCGGCTGGTCCAGTGTGGGCGATCATCTGACCAAGGTGACCCCCGCGGCCAACCTGCCGCTGCTACAGGAACTGATCAGGGCCTTTGACCTCGGCTCCTGCGTTGACTCCCGCTTCTCCCAGCTCTCCCTGGGCCAGAAAAACCGGGCCAATCTCACCCGCTACCTGCTGCAGGATTTCGACCTGCTCATCATGGACGAAAGCCTGGCCAATGTGGATGAGGCCACCAGGAAACAGATCATTGTCACCATCAAGCAGATCTTTCCGGACAGATATTTCCTCTATATTTCCCACAGCGTGGCGGAGGTTGCCACCTTCTGCGCCCGCATTCTCGTGCTGCGCGACATCCACAAGTCGCCGCAGCTCATCGAGGTGGCCGGCCGCGACCACCATGGCGATACGTCCCTGGACAGAACGGCCCTGGAACGGGCCATGCTGGAGATCGTCCATGCTGCATAAACGGCTTTCCCAGTTTCTGATCATCTATTTTCTCGGCCTGGGTCTGCTGCTGGCTGTCAAATACTGCTTCGGCCTGTCAGATTATGTCATTCCCGGCTTCACTGATATGCAAAACACCGCGCAAGCAGTCGCCGCGGGTTATCTGCGGGCGGTGCTCGATACCCTGGGCGTGGCCGTCATCGGCCACTTGCTGGCCATTGCCCTGGCCACCGTGGTGGCCATTGTCGGCAGGCCGGACAACCTGTTGGGCACCATGATCAAAACCGCCGCCTACAATCTGCAGGCCTATCCCATCGTCGCGGTGGCGCCGATTATTTTCATTCTCCTGGGCGACGGACTGCCGAGCCGGCTGCTGATTGCCGCCATCATCTGCTACTTTCCGCTGCTCCTTTCGTTCATCGGCATCCTGAGCGAACCGGTGGCCGGCATCGAACATTTCTATATCGTGACAGGCAGGATGCGCTGGCAGCTCGAGGTCAAGATCCGCGCCTTTGAAAACATCCACAAGCTGATTACCGTGGTCACCGGCAGCGCCACCCTGGCCATGGTCGGCACCATTGTCGCCGAGTTCATCGGGGCGGACAGCGGCATTGGCTACAGCCTGCGCATCGCCCTCTACCAGAGCGATATCGCCAAGGTGCTGGTGGCCCTCTTCCTGATCGGTGTTTTTAATTCGCTCTATCTGGTCGGGCTCGAACTGCTCGGCCTGGCCGTGCGGAAAAGAATGGGAGTTGAACAGAGGATACAGCAATGAATTGCCCCCCAGCCCGATCGATTTTCCTGCTCTGCCTGCTTTTCCTCCTTCCCCTGCTGGACGGCTGCCAGCAGCGGGACGGGGAGCCTGCGGCAGAGCTGAACTACCGGCTCAAATGGCTGTATAACATCAATACAGCCGGCGATCTCTATGCCCTGGAGCACGGCTTTTTCACCAGCCGCGGCCTCAGGGTGGCGGTCAAACCGGGGGGGCCGGAGCGTGATGCCATCAGGGAGCTGGAGCTGGGCCGGGCCCAGTTCGGGGTTGCCTCGGCTGACCAGGTGATTCGCGCCCTGGCCAAAGGCGCGCCCATTGTGGTCATTGCCCAGCTCTTCCAGCAGAATCCCCTGCAGTGGATCCATCGCAGCGACGGGGCATGTTGCGCCGGCCCCTTGGACCTGCGCGGGAAAACCGTGGGCATCACTTACGGCGGCAACGATGAGACGATCATGCGCGCCCTGCTGGCCAAGTACGATATCGCCCCAAACGAGGTCAACCTCTTCAGCGTGCGCTACGACTACACCCCGTTTTACCGCGGCGAGGTGGACCTGTGGCCCATCTACCGCAACGCCGAAGGCATTGTCATTGCCGAAAAGATGTCCCAGGCAGGGGAACAGACCGATTTTTTTGTCCCGGACCTCTTTGATGTGCGTTTTGTGGCCAATTCCCTCATCACCACGAGATCGATGCTGGAGGAGAACCCCGGCCTGGTGCGGAATTTCCGCGACGCCTTGCTGAGCGCCTGGCAGGAGGCCCTGGCCCCGGCCAATGCGGCCAGGACCATTGCCCTGGTGCATGCCTATGATCAGGGCACGCCGGAAGAGATCATCGCCAAACAGCTCGACGCCTCCCGGCAACTGATGCTGCCGGAAAAGGGACGGTTCGGCAGGATTGACACTGCCGCCTGGCGGGAGACGGAACAAATCATGCTGGAGCAGGGAGTGATGGACTCCCCGGTGGGGGTGGAAAAGGCACTCTTTCCTGATGGGCTGTAAGTCTCGGCTCAGGAATTAAACGCGCCCTGAGGAATGGCCGCGGATCTATTTCACCGGCGATCGGGATGGGTGCCATGAGCAAATGTGACAGGAGTGCTGATGCTGTGAAAATGTGAACTTGACTTGTTGATAAGAAGTACCGATATTAAAAAGATGAGGAAAAAGATCAGACAACAAGTCAGGACATCCGGCAGCGAAACCAGCAGACATGGCAACAATATCCCGGCCGTTAAGGAAATCCACGACAGGCAAAGCGCACCAGCAGTGAAGCAAAGAAGTCCGGGGCACCTCCATCCGGCCATTTTCCTTCTTTTCTCCTTGCTCGCTATTTTCTGCCGCCCTGCCTTAACCGCGGCGGATGACGGAAAAGCGAACCTAGCAGAAATCGAGGCCCGCATCGCCGCCGGACCAGCCATTGCCGACCTCCTTACTTTCGCCCTGCGCGGCAACCCGTCCATTGAGGCGGCGCGGCAGGGCTGGAAGGCCGAGGTGGAAGGATACCGGGTGACCAAGGCCTACCCGGATCCCAGAATTTCCGCGTTTTACCCGGTGGAAACCAGGATCGGCGCGGAAGAGTGGGGAATCACACTTTCCCAGGGCATTCCCTTCCCGGGCCGGCTATCCGCCGAGGGCGACGTCGCCTCCGCCGATATCAGCATTGCCCGGATTGGCTATGAACAGGCGATCCGTGACGTGGTGATCGAGGTCAGGCAGGCGGCCTATGAACTGCTCTATCTGCAGGAAGCCGGCAAAATCGCGGCGGGCAACCGCGAGCTCATGGGTCAGGTCATGGCTTCCGGCACCGCTGCCTATGCCCGGGACCGGGCTTCGCTCATTGATCTGGCCAAGGCGGCGGCCCAGTCCGGGCAGCTGCAGTTTGACGAGCATCTGCTTGCGGAACTGGCAGCCACAGAGGAAACGAGGCTCAACAGTCTGCTGGGTCGCTCTCCGGCAACCGTGATCGGCACCCTGACTGCTCCGCCTTTACGCTTCATGAACCATTCCCTTGAAGAGCTCTACCTTTTTGCCGAGGAAAACCGGTCGGAGATCCTGCTTGCCAAGGCCGCCCTCGAGAAGTCCGAACGCGGCGTAACCGTTGCCCGTTACCGGACCCTGCCTGAATTTGATGTCGGCCTTTTTGTCAACAGCATCAAGGAAGCTGATCCGCTTGACGATAACGGACGAACCGGCGTCAAGGAGGTGGGCGCCACGGTTACCCTTTCCATGCCGATCTGGTTCGGCAAGAACCAGGGACAGATGGACTCAGCCCGGGCCAGGGCAGAGCAGGCACGGGCCGAGGTGCGGGCGCGGATCAACGAGGCGCGGGCTGAAGTGAGCCGCCTGTTTTTCCGCCTGCGCAATGCCGAACGGCTGGTCCGTCTTTACCGCGACGAACTCATTCCCCAGGCCGCCAAGGCGGTGGAGACGACGGAGAACTGGTTCCGGGAAGGCAAAGGCAGTCTGTCCGACTTTACCGAGACGCGAACCGTCTGGTACAACTTTCAGCTCGCCCTGGCCCGGGCCACCGCCGACTACGGCCAGAACCTTGCCGCTCTCGAAGGGCTGGTCGGCAGAACGCTGACGGAATCCGCAGCGCAAACCTCGTCTGTTTCGCCAGCGGCAGAGGAGCGAACACCGTGATTCTCCCCTGTTCCCCCCGCCTGCTTGCGACGGCCCTGATCATAACGCCGCTGCTCACCGCCGGCTGCTCCCGTTACCCGGCGCTGCTGGCAGAATGGGAAAATGCCCGGCCCCCGGCCTATCTGGCGGACAACCGCCCGGCTGCTCAGCCGCCCCCGTCCCCTCTTCCCCCTCCGCTGCCGGACCAGGATGCGGGACAAGTACCGGAACCTTCTCTTTTCTCGCCGGACCAGGCCCGGCTGCAGGAGCTGGCCCCTGCCGCCACTGATGCCGATTTTACCGCCGCGCGGCTGGCAACTCATTTCACCCTGCCCGATTTTGAGGCCCTTGTTCTGCTCCGTAACCCCACGCTGCGCGCCGCAGACGAGGAGTTCCAGGGGGTTGTTGAACGATACAGCCAGACCCAGGCCTTAAACAACCTGCTCAGCCGCTACGCCGCCTTGACCGGCGGTCTGGAAACAGGCATCGGCGCAATGGCCCCCGGCACCAACAACGCCGGCCTCTATCCTTTCCCCGGCCTCATCAGTCTGCGGGGCGACATCGTGCGCCAGGAGGTGGCGGCCGGCCGCGAGGCGCTGGCCATTACCCGGCGCACCGTTCTCGCCGCGGCCCGCCGGGCGTTCTGGGAACTCCTCTACGCCCGCCAGGCCCATGCCATTGCCATCCGCAACTATGATGTGGTGGACAGTTTGAAAAATACCGGGGCCGCAAGTTATGCAGCCGCTACCGGTTCATTCGTGGATCTGGTGCGGGTGGATATGGAACACGGCCTGATGAAGGAGGCGATCCCGATCCGGCTGGAAGAGCAGCGGGTCAGGGAGGCGGAGATTCGCGCCCTGCTTGATCTGCCCTCGCCGGCCACGATCGGTGCTCCGGTGGCGGACGAACAGGCGGTAAGCGCGCTGCCGGCCCCGGCGGAACTGGCAGCAACCGCCCTGGCCGCCCGGCAGGAGCTGCGCGCCCTGCGGGCCCGCATCGCCGCAACGGAACTGCTGGTCGCCATGACGGAGGCGGAGGGGCACCCCGGCTACTCTTTAAATCTTTCAGCCTTTCCGGCAAATGATGCCGCCAGGGTCATGCCCGGCGGTGCCCGACCTGACAGTTTTCCATCCGCCATCCCCGCCGCTGAAGGGGTCGGCACGCCGCGCAATGCCTTGTATGGCGCAAATGAAGGCTATCTGCGGGAAACGCGCCGGACCTTGGCCGCCCTGCGCCACCGCCTGGCGGCCGAGGAGGCCAACACCCGGAGTCTGGTCCAGGGGGCATGGTATCAGCTTGACAAGGCCCAACGTCAGGAAAAGCTTTACCGGGACAAGGTTGTGCCCTTGGCCCGCACCGATCTCGACGCCTCCACCGACGCCTACAAGACCGGGGGGGTCACCTTTGCCCAGATGCTCGATGCCTATTCCCGCTGGTTCGCCACCATCCTTGCCTGGCATCGGGCCCAGGCTGATCTCGGGGTGGCCCGGGCAGGCCTGGAAGAAAGCGTCGGGGCGCAGGTTGATGGACGCTAAACGTGCAAACGTTCCAGCGCTCCAACGCTTAAACAATTGAACGTTGCAACGCTGGAACGCCTGAAGGAGGCCCCATGGCAGATAACATGACCAAAAACGAACCCGAGGGAGGCAAACGGCCCCGGCTGCCCGTCGCCGTTGTCATCCTTATTCTGGCCGTGGCCCTCGGATCAGGACTTTTCATCCGCCTGGGCGGCTGGTGGCCCCACGATCACCCTGCGGGGGAGAGCAGCGAGACGGCGACAGTGCAATACACCTGCCCCATGCACCCGGAGATCATCACCAATGAGCCCGGCCAATGCCCGATCTGCGGCATGGATCTGGTCAAGATTGAAACCACGACACCACCGGGCGTAAAGCAACCGGCCGCGGATGCCGCCCCGTCCAAGTCACCGGACGATGATTTTTTCAGCGATCTCAAGGAGACGGGCCAGGCCGATAAAATCGTCGTGCCGGACGACAGGGTGACGATCCACGTCGGGCCCGAGGCGTTGCAGGCGTCGGGGGTGCAGACAGCACAGGCTGTGCTTGAACGCATCAGCCGCACGGTGCGGGCCGCCGGCCTGATCACCGCCGATGAGACCCGCATCCGCCATGTGCACACCAAGGTTGACGGCTGGGTCGAATCCCTGGCCGTCAATTTCAACGGCCAGCTGGTCACCGCCGGCCAGCCCATCCTGAGTCTCTATTCGCCAATCCTGCTCACCAGCCAGGAAGAGTTCCTGCGCGCCAAGGAGACTGCGGCCAAATTCAGCACCAACCAGGACGAGGTCCTGCGCAAACTCGGCCAGCAGCTCTACGACTCGGCCCGGCGGCGGCTAGAGCTTTTCGACGTGCCGAGCTCCTTTATCGATGAGCTGGAACGGCAGGGCAAAACCAGCCGCGTCGTGACCCTGAACGCCCCGGTGGCCGGTTTCGTTACCGCCAAATCCATCTTTGAGGGCCAGCAGATCGTGCCCGGCCAGGAACTCTTCACCATCACCGATCTGTCAAGGGTGTGGATCGAGGCGAACCTGTATGAATATGAGGCTGGCCAGGTGGCGGTGGGCCAGGAGGCCAGCCTGACCCTGCCTCATGCGCCTGGGATCAGACTGCAGGGCAAGGCCACATACATCTATCCCTTTCTGAACCCAGAGAGCCGCACCCTCAAGGTGCGCTTTGAGTTCGCCAACCAGGATTTTCTCCTCAAGCCCGCCATGTACGCCGACGTGGCCATCGACCTGGCCACCGTGGAAGGGGTCGCGGTCCCCGATTCAGCGGTTATGGACACCGGCACGCGCAAGCTGGCCTTCGTCGAGCTTGAGGCGGGAACCTTTGAGCCCCGCGCCATCGAGACCGGGGTGGCCGGCAACGGCAAGGTGCAGATCATCTCGGGCATCCGCGCCGGTGAAAAGGTGGTGGTGAAGGCCAATTTTCTCCTTGATTCGGAATCACGGCTGCGGGCCACCACCTCCCGTATCATCAACAAAGGCCACCAGAGTCACGGAGAGGGAAAATGATCGCCCGCATCATTGACTTCTGCGGCCGCAACCGGTTGATCACCCTGTTCTGCGTTGGCTTCTGCTGCCTCGTTGCCGTCTATATTCTGAAACAGATCCGGCTTGACGCCCTGCCCGATCTCTCCGATACCCAGGTGATCATTTACTCGCGCTGGGAGCGGTCGCCGGACATCATTGAGGATCAGGTCACCTACCCCATTGTCACCGCCCTGCTGGGCGCGCCCGGCGTGAAGGCCATCCGGGGTTTTTCCGATTTCGGCTTCTCCTTTGTCTACGTGATTTTCCAGGACGGCACCGACATCTACTGGGCCCGTTCCCGGGTCATCGAGTACCTTTCCAAGATCACCTCGCGCCTGCCGCCGGAGGTGCGAACCGAACTCGGGCCGGACGCCACCGGCGTGGGCTGGATCTATCAATACACCCTGGTGGACGATTCAGGCACCCATTCCCTGGACGAACTCCGCTCCTACCAGGACTGGACCCTGCGCTATGCGGTCCAGTCAGTGCCGGGGGTGGCTGAGGTGGCGACCGTCGGCGGCTTTCAGCGGCAATACCAGATCACCGTTGACCCGAACCGCCTGGAGGTGTATGACCTGCCCCTTGACGAGGTGGTGGATGCGGTCCGGCGGTCAAACAACGAGGCAGGCGGCCGGGTGCTGGAGTTCGCCGGCAGCGAGTACATGGTGCGCGGCCGCGGTTATGCCAAAAACGTCGATGATTTCGCGGGCATCGTGCTCAAGGTGGGGCCGGGTGGCGTGCCGGTACTGCTGCGGGATGTGGCCCAGGTTGAGCTGGGCCCCGAGATCCGGCGCGGCGTCGCCGATCTTGACGGACTGGGCGACCATGTGAGCGGCATCGTGGTCATGCGCCATGGGGAAAACGCCCTGAACGTCATCAACCGGGTCAAGGAACGTCTGCAGGAAATTGAGCCGTCCCTGCCCAAGGGGGTGCGCCTCGTCACGGCCTACGACCGTTCCGACCTCATCACCCGGGCACTTGACACCCTGCGGCACGAACTCATCCTGGAGATGATCATCGTCTCCGCCGTCATCCTCATCTTTCTCTGGCATATTCCGTCGGCCATCGTGCCCATCATCACCATCCCCATTTCCGTGCTGCTGGCCTTTATCCCGCTTTTCTACCTCGGGGTGACGGTCAACATCATGAGCCTGGCCGGTATCGCCATCTCCATCGGGGTGCTGGTGGACGGGGCCATCGTCGAGGTGGAGAACGCCTACAACCGCATCCACCAGTGGCTGGAGAACGGCAGGCAGGGGGATTTTCATCAGGTCCGTCTCAATGCCCTGAAAGAGGTGGGGCCGTCGGTTTTTTTTTCCCTGCTGGTCATTGCCGTTGCCTTTATCCCCATCTTCGCCCTGGTGGACCAGGAAGGCAGGCTGTTCAAGCCGCTGGCCCTGTCCAAAAACCTGGCCATGGGCCTGGCGGCGATCCTGGCCATCACCCTTGACCCGGCCCTGCGCATGCTGTTCGCCCGCATCGAGCCCTTCACTTTCCGGCCGCGCGTCCTGGCCCGGCTGGCCACCATGACCCTGGTGGGCACCTACTATGCCGAGGAGCAGCATCCCATCAGCCGGGCCATCGCCCGGGTCTATGAGCCGGCCTGCCGTTTCACCCTGCGCCATCCGCGCTCGGTCATCGCCACGGCGGTGGCCATCGTCGCCCTGAGCCTGCCGGTCTACTTAAAGCTCGGTTCCGAATTCATGCCGCCGCTCAACGAGGGCACCATCCTCTACATGCCCACCACCATGCCGGGGCTCTCCGTGGGGCTGGCCCAGGAGCTGATGACCGCCCAGGACAAGCTGCTGAAATCATTCCCCGAGGTGGAGCGGGTCATGGGCAAGGCCGGCCGGGCGGACACCTCAACCGATCCGGCCCCCTTCTCCATGATGGAGACCGTGGTGGTGCTCAAACCGGAAAGCCAGTGGCGGGGCAAGGAGCGCTGGTACTCCGGCTGGCTGCCGGATTTTCTTGGTTTTCTGGTGCGGCCCATCTGGCCGGACCATATCTCCTATGAGGAGCTGGTGGCAGAGATGGACCGGGTGGTCCGCTTCCCCGGGGTGACCAATGCCTGGACCATGCCGATCAAGGCCCGCATTGACATGCTCAGCACCGGCATCCGCACGCCGGTGGGCATCAAGATTTTCGGCGCAGATCTCGCTGAGATCCAGCGTATCGGCGAGGAACTGGAAGGCATTCTGCGCGATGTGCCCGGCACCAGGAGCGTCTTTGCCGAGCGGGTGGGCAGCGGTTTTTTCCTCGATTTCGTGCCTAAGCGCGACCAGCTCGCCCGCTACGGCCTCACCATTGATGACGTGCAACGGGTGATCCTGGCCGCGGTGGGCGGGGAGAACATCACCACCACCGTCGAGGGCCGGGAGCGCTACCCGGTGAATATCCGCTATCCGCGGGAGCTGCGGGAAAACGTCGAACAGCTGGGCCGGGTCCTGGTTCCCGGCAACGGGGGCGTGCAGGTGCCGCTCGCTCAGCTCGCCGATATCCAGCTGCTGCAGGGGCCGGCCATGGTGCGGGATGAAAACGGCTTTCTGGCCGGTTACGTCTATGTGGACATTGCCGGCCGGGACATCGGCGGCTATGTGGAGGAGGCCAAACTGGCCGTGGCCAAAGATTTGACCCTCCCCCAGGGTTACGTTCTCCAGTGGAGCGGCCAGTACGAGAACATGCTGCGGGTGCGGGAACGTCTCAAACTGGTGGTGCCGGTCACCCTTTTTCTCATTTTCCTCCTGCTCTACCTCAACACCCGCAACGCCTTCAAGGCGGGACTGGTCATGCTCGCCGTGCCCTTCTCGGCGGTTGGCGCGGTCTGGCTGTTTTATGTCCTGGACTACAATATCTCCATCGCCGCCTGGGTGGGCATGATCGCTCTCCTCGGCCTCGACGCCGAGACCGGGGTGTTCATGCTCCTCTTTCTCGATCTTTCCTATCACGAGGCCCGGCGGCAGGGCAAGGTCACTGACATGGCCGGACTGGACGAGGCCATCATCCACGGCGCGGTCAAACGGGCCAGACCAAAGATCATGACCGTGGCCGCCGCCTTCATGGGTTTACTACCCATCATGTGGTCCACCTCGGCCGGGGCGGACGTGATGAAACGGATCGCGGCGCCGATGATCGGCGGCCTCATCACCTCGTTTATCATGGAGTTGCTGGTCTATCCGCCGATCTATAAACTGTGGAAGAAAAACACCGATCTCCGTTCATTAACCGGGGCCGGATTGCCCGCCCCACATCATATAAACAACCAACAATAGGAGTTGCCATGAAAAAACGAAATCTGTTAGTTGCCTTTATCCTTGCCCTATCCTTGCTCCAACCTGTCTATGCGGCTGACGAGCATGGCGGCCACGACATGACTGGTCACGATATGGGCGGTCATGACATGGGCAGCCACGATACGGGAACGATGGATCATGCGACCCAGATGGGTGAGCAGATCAATGAAGCCACGGTGGAGGGCTATCGCCTGACCTACCAGCTCATCGACAACCTGGCGAATCTGGCCACGGCGCAGCAGGCGGGCAAGGCGGCAAATGTCGACCTGTCCAAGGTCAAGTCCCACCATCTCATGCTGCATATTGTCGCCGCGGACGGCGCTCAGGTTGAAAACGGCAAGGTGGGCTTTCTGATCAAAGGGCCGGACGGCGTCGAGCAGACCGTCATGACCATGTCCATGTCAGGGGGCTACGGGGCGGACATCGACCTCAGGACCCCGGGCAGCTACACCATCAAAAGCAAGTCCGCCTTGGGCGATAAAAACCTGATCGATCAGTTTACTTACACCCGAAAATAGTGAAGAAGGCTCTTGTTGGGAAATAGAGATTGGGGTAATATGCCTCCAGCCCTTCCTTGTTGATATTATTGATTTTTTGGTCAAACCACCAACACCAGAAACAGAAAGGTTTTCAACTATTAAGTTCAAAAATATCAACTTGTTATCATATTTTTCAGGACAAACAGCTCACCCGGAAGGTTCAGTAATGATGCTTTTTTATTGAGATGCTCCGCTGGAGAAATAACGTTTTTATAAACAGTCATCGATAGCAATGACAGATGCAGAGCATAAAGTGAAATCCGATCAGACTGCTTTTTTTTCCAGCGATATCCCGGTCCGGCTATCGTACGTCATCATGTTTCTGGCCCTGGCCTTTGTCGGCTGGCTGCATCTGACCACCCTCATGCTTACCGGTCTGTTCGCCATCTTTGCCCTGCGGAAATTCTGTTACGGCGGCCGCAAGTGGTTATCCATCATCCTCTGCGCCCTGCTGCTGGCCGCTTTTGGCTATGGCTTCTATCTTTTTTTCCGCAACGCGGTAACCGAGCTGCCGCAGATCGCCCGTCATTCCATCCCCGTGGTCATTGAATACGCGGAAAAAATCGGCATCGACCCCAGGTTCGCCAACTTCGCGGAGTTGAAGGGCAAGGCCCTGGAATTCGCCATGGACAAACTGGACAACATCGGCAAGTACACCCAGTTCATCCTGGTGCACCTCATCAATTTCATCATCGGCCTGGTCATCGCGGTCGGCGTTTTCCTCAGTTCCCGCCCCGCCCCGGACGAGGAACCGGCCGCCATCCGCAACAACCTGTACGACCGGACCTTTGCCGAACTGATGGCGCGGGCTCATACCTTCTACGCCAGTTTCGCCACGGTCATGGGGGCGCAGCTCCTCATCTCGTTCATCAACTTCCTCCTGACCCTGGTGTTTCTGCTCTGGAACCATTATCCGTTTGCCATGGTGCTTTCCGGGTTGACCTTTGTCTTCGGTCTCATGCCGATTGTGGGTAATCTGATCAGCAATACGCTTATTCTCAGCGTCGGGCTGACCATATCACCCCGCATGGCGCTGTGGGCGCTTATTTTTCTGGTGGCGATCCACAAGCTGGAATTTTTCCTGAACAGCAAGATCATCGGCCATCACATCAAGAACCCGATGTGGCTGACCCTGCTTGGACTGATCCTCGGCGAAAAGCTGATGGGCATTCCGGGGATGATTATCGCGCCGGTGGTGCTCCACTACATCAAGGTCGAGGCCTCCCGTGGCACCCTGCCGGATGCCTCCGTTCACTGAGGGGTGATGTCGGGCAGCCCGGCTTGCTCCAACACGGAGAGGCCGGGCCCCTCAGTTTTTGCTGCGCTCCGGCGGACAGCCATTGGCAGGAAGGCGACCAGGGCGAGACCTTCTGCTCCCCCTGCTTCTGCATCAAGGGAAAGACTTTCAGCGCGTCTGCCCCGGCCGAATGCCACCACCGCCTCCCACAACTCCGCCGCATGGTCCGGCGGGGCAAGGCCGATTTCCCGGCCGAAATATTCCTGCTGGTGCAAGGCCTGGGGCTTCTGGATGGCGATGGTATACTCTGCCGCGGGGTCGATGGTGGTGGGTCCCCAATAGGCGAAGCCGGATAACGCCGTGCCGGCGCGGAGCAGATCGGTTCCTGTTCCTCTGATCAGGTACAGACTGCTGAACCCCGGATGTCCTGCCGGTTCACGCTCCACAGGGAAGGCGTCCAGAATATCCTGCTGGGTCAGGCCGCCGGTCTGCCACTCTTTCCAGGCCGCATGGCCGCTGACAAAGGCCGCATCGGCCCCCAGGGTTTCCACCGCGGCCCGGGCGGCAATGAGCGCCATGTTTTTTTTGCTCTGCCCGGCGCTGATGCTGGCGAAATCCGCGCGAATCGCCTCCTGAAAAGGGGCGAGGATTCTTTGCACCTCCCGGTCCAGCTGCGCATGGACCGGCGTCTCTCCCTCCCGGTTGTCCACCAGGACGAAACGGCCGGCAGTGATCCGTTTGTCCCGCAGATCGAAGTCGAGGTCGAACCGGCCGATTTTTTCGGCATAGGCGCCGGCATGGATGATGGTCGTATCATTGACCCGCAGCGACTCAGTCATCATGCTATGCGTATGCCCGCCCAGAATCAGGTCGATGCCCCGGGTCTGTTCGGCAAGCGCAATATCCTCCGGCAGCCCCAGGTGGCTGACCAGCACCAGCAGGTCCACTTCCTGCCGATGCCTGGCGATTATTTCATTGGCGATGGCCAGGTAATCGAAGTCGGACCGCAGTTCAGGCCGGTCGGCATAGAAAGGGCCTTCATATTGTTCATCCTTTGCATTCCACGGCCGGGAAACCAGGCCAAAAAAACCGATTCTCACGCAGCCCACCGAAAGCTCGGCATAGTCCACCCAGCCGGAACCGCTGCCGCTCATTTTCGTGTTGGCAGCGACCACGACGGCCTGCGGGTCATGGCTGAAGGCCAGCAGCTCCGCAAGCCCCCAGGCGAAATCGTGATTGCCCAGGGTGCGGACATCATACTGCACTGCCTGCACCACCTGCCGCGTCGTGCGCCCCTGGGAGAGTTCCTCGGCAATGGAGCCTTTTTCGTAATCATCACCGGCATTGGTGAACACGGTAAAAGGGTTTTCCCTGCGCACCTGTTCAACGAAGCCCCGCACTCGGGCCAGCGGGCTGGACCCGTCCGGTGCAGGATTATAGCGGGCATGCACATCAGCGACATGGACGAAGGATATGGTCTGGGAGTCCGCCTCCCGGCTGCACGTGGGCCAGCGGAAGGTCGAGGGGCCGTATTCGTCCTCGATGGCCAGGCACTGCCCCGCCGTCTGGCCGCCGACCAGCAGGATAAGCAGGAAAATAAACCACGGTCCGCGCAAGCACCGGCCAACCGGGAAATCCCGACAACGCTGCACCGATGTTGACAGCTTGCATGCGATGTTCATCTGCACAGGGTCCTCCTTGGGCAAAACTCATTTTTCCCTTCAGGCCTCGAACCTCTTTTCTCAATCACTGAATATCCTGCTTTTCTTATGCATGCCAAAAGTTAGGCTGCGATTAAAAGATGATTAAAAAAAGATTTGCTGTGGCCGGATGCAAAAAAAACGTGCTATGTTTCCCCTGCATTATTATGGTTTCGGCAACAGCATGGCCGTTGCGCCTGGGGGGGATGGCCTGCCGATGGTGATGCCGTTTACGGCCCTTTGCCGCTCCAGTATTGCCGAGATAATCGATGAAGAAATCCTCAATCAATACAATCAAAATACTGGCCGGGGCCGGGGCACTGTTGTCCGTCCTGGCCGGCTGCCAATTGTTCAGGCACGACGACGGGCCGGCCCCCGGACGCTGGCTGGCAGGGGATTTCCACAACCACACCGTGCTCACCGACGGCAGCCAGACCCCGGACGAGGTCTTCGCCCATGCCTTTCAGTTCGGCCTCGACTGGCTGGCCAACTCCGAGCATGGCGGGGCATTTGCCCACAACCCCGCTGGTCAACCGTGGCCGGCCGCCACCGTCCTGCCCGATGCTCCGCCGGAGGGCGCCATGTGGCGCTGGCAGTCCCTGTGGCAGCACTCCTTCCCCATCGTGGCCCGGACCCGGGCTGCCTTCCCGGACAAACTCATTGTCCAGGGATATGAATGGAATGTGCCGGCCCATGACCATGCCAGCGTCGCGATCATCGGCCCGGCCGAGCAGGAAGGCCTGGCCATTGCCCGCCACGAGTACCTGTTCGACCGGGATGACACCGGCGCCACGGCGCACAGCCAGCTTGGCGTGGGCGGAAAGAGCACGGCAAACAATCACGACAAGGCAGTGGCCGGCGTCAGTTGGCTGGCGGCCAACTACCCGTCGAACAGCTATTTCCTCATCAACCATCCCTCCCGCCAGCTGGCTTACCCCATCGCCGCCATCCGCGACTTCAATAACGCGGCCCCGGACGTGGCCTTCGGCTTCGAGGGCATGCCCGGCCACCAGAAGCTGGCGGACCGTGGCGCATACAACACCGGCCCCTGGCGGGATGCCGCCGGCCGGGATGTGACCAGCAAGGCCCGCACATACGGCGGCGCGGATTTCATGCTGGCCAGAATCGGCGGCCCATGGGACGCCCTGCTCGGCGAGGGCCGCCGCTTCTTCACCTTTGTCAATTCCGATTTTCACAGCCCGGCCCACGACTTCTGGCCCGGCGAATACGCCAGAATCCATACCTTTGTGCCGGACCAAAACCATGACAACACATATTCCCCCGGCGAACTGCTGGCCGGGCTGCGCTCCGGCAACTCCTTCATCGCCCACGGCGGCCTGATCGACGGCCTGCGCTTGACCGCCCAATGTAGTGGGCGGACGATGGAGATGGGCGGCATCCTTGCAGCCGGCGCCGGTTGTGATCTGCAGTTGACCATCCGCTTCCACAGTCCGGCGAAAAACAACAGCGGCGCGGCGATGACCGTGGATCACATCGATCTGATCGCGGGCGAAATACGGGGCAAGGCGGCCAGGTATCTGGGGGACGGGACCACGCCCAACCCTGACTATGACAAGGACAGCAACGAAACCGCCAGGGTGGTGGCCACCTTTACGCGGCGGGATTGGCGGGAGGATGAGGCGGACACGGCGAGGCAGAACAATGGCGAAGGGCAAGGCGGCGAAGGCTGGCACACGATCAATTACCACCTGGGCCGCCCGGACCGGGACATGTATTTCCGGCTGCGCGGCACCAATCTCGGCCGCGGCGTGGCCAATGAGACCGACGATGAGGGCAACCCGTTAAGCGACGAACTCATGACGCCCAACACGGCGGACAGGGCCTATGCCGATCTCTGGTTCTACTCAAACCCGGTTTTTGTCCGGGTGGCGCCGTAAGCCGCTGTGAGTGAAAGAAATTCAGCAGTGCTCACCCTGAGTTTAAACAATTAGCCGTTGTAAAAAAATAATAACCAATTCACAGGAAAACCTCGGATGATCTCTGAAAAAGAAAAAAAGAGCCTCGAACAACTGCTCAGCCTGGCGGTTAACCAGGATTACGATGATCTCTCCCTGACGGAACTGCTGGGATTTTTCTATGGAGTGGCCATCACCCCGGAGGTGATCGTGCCAAGTGAATGGCTGGCGGCATTATTCGGGGAGGAAATGCCGGAATTCCCATCGGAAAAAGAGGCAAAATCAAGCCTTGATACGCTGTTTCTGGTATATAACAGGTACGCCAATGCCTTTCATAACGGCGAGCTGACCTTTCCCTACAATATGGCTGATCCGGACGGCTGGGAACTGGAGGAGGCCGAGGAGTGGGCCTACGGTTTTCATAAGGCCCTCATGCTGCGGCCCGAATGCTGGCTGCGGGAAGAGATACCTCTCATGGCGGATGAGGATGGGGAAAACATGTCCTGCCTGGCAGTCATCACCGCCATTGCCGAGCCGGAAAGCGCAGGCGAGCTTTTTGCAGGGGCTCCCGGCCCTGATGAAGAGGATATTCACTTCTGGGCCGTTCTCTTTTCCTTATTGCCGGCTGCTGTCCAGTCGCTGCAGAACCATGCGGTAAAACTTGACAAGGAGCGGCAGGCCAGCCTGCAGGAGATCCAGCACCTGGGCCGGCCGGTTCATGCGGCGCAAATCAGCCGCAATGATCCCTGCCCGTGCGGCAGCGGCAAAAAGTATAAGAAATGCTGCCTCAAAGGTGAGAAGATCGTGCCGCTGCACTGAGGCGAGACCAACGGGGCTATCGCAGACGCCGACAGAGTACTGGAACTGCTGGAGGGGGGAGCGTCAGGCTGCTGCATACGATGGGAGAGGGCAGGTAAGTGTTGTGTCCGGAACCTGCATTATCTTAGATTCCCATTTGTAGATGAATGTTGCGTTAAGCCTTATATTACTTTATTAAAGTCCACTTGATAGCCCACTGCCCTCAGTTCCTTTGCTAGATCAATCTGCCAACTTCCTGTATCCATAGAAGTGTACACAATGTCTGCAATATCATTTGGTGTTTCGACTTGTCCTTTTACCAGCGGGCAAACTCTGGAGCGCCCCAATTTCCCGATAAGAAACCCGTGTTCAAAAACAACGTTTTGCCTTGCTCTACCTTTCAAATCAGGGGGTGTTGTGGTGTTTATTGCACCAATATCGCAAGGTGTATAAATGACAATACCGAACCCTACATTTGAATATGATTCGATTTTTTCTATTATTGTTCTACTTCCACTTGCTTGCTCATGTAAGATGATCGGCTCAAACCCTATTTTTTCAACAAACCTCGCGACTTCAAGCTTTGCAGATTCGTCGCGCCCATGAACAATAAAAATTTGATTCTCATTGAGAGTGTTAGATGGTTGAGCAGACACAAAGCCACTATTTTGTAAATTTTTCACAGGAATGAGCTCTAAACGTTCGATTATTGACTCCAACCTATGATTTTTTGTGTCTATTTTTTCATAAAATTCTTCCACTTCCTCACGAAGATGTTTCTGTTGAAACACCAAAACGGGTACTCCAACTAATGAACTGTATTGCTGGCACAGTTCTTCCGATGAAAACAATCGTTTTAGCAGCTCTTTGTTGAAATCGTCCCACTTGTCATATTGTTTTTCTGAGTCATCAAGTTCACGGGCCGTATTTATCGCCTTTTTCCTTATTTCTTTCCCCTTCGCGATCCTTTCATTGAGCTTTGTTTCTGCTTCATTTCGCTCAACTAGCAGCTCCAATGGTATCTTTGGTTCAGGAGGGTTTGTACGTTTTCTAGCCATGTTTGCTCCGATAATATGAAGGGCTTATCAGTGTTTACTAAGTGGAAATTTTCCATAATATCAACTCATATAGACGGACAAATTTTCCACTTATTTCAATATTAAGGCTAAAATATGGACAAAAACCCCTTTTTTTGTCCACTTATTACATTTCGTTGTGCTGGTTTCCACTTATTGCGATATTACAGGCAAAATATGGAAAACATGGAGAAGCCAGCCATAATACTGACCTGTCTGGCAGCAAGGAAGTTCAGCCCTTGATTTCCTGGCCCCTTTGCCACCCTTTCTCTCTGCCCCATTTTCCCATGGGAATCAAATAGCTGCCCATAAAAAGCCAAACTCTAATTCATAAATTTTGCAAGAAAAAAAACTACTAAAGGATGACAGGGCGATAAAAAAGACAAACCGGCGGTATTCGATATCGCCCTTCAGTTTCCCGCCATGACTCAGGCACCATCAGCAGGAGATCCCGGCAAATGCCTGCCCCCACGCAGAGAAACCTTTCCTTAAACCTGCCAAGAACGATTCCGCACAGACAAAAAACACCAAGAAAATCATGCTTGCAATGCTCGATTTTCATGGCATCATATTGCCATGATCCTGTGAACCTCCTTCCTCGGACGCGGCACAGCGCGGCGATGTTTGTTTCCCCCCGCAAGTTCAAGATAGGCCGCAACGTTGATGGAGCCAAAAAACATGCAGCCATTCCTGCCAATGTAGTGACTGCCGTGCAGGCCATTGCGGACATAAAGGATATTACTTACGATGAGGTGCGGGAAACGGTGCGGGAAAACACCCGGAAGCTGTACAGGGATCTCTAAAAGATCAGGAGAAGTCATGCGGCTCGGGCCTGTCGGCCCATGCGGCCCGCCGCCGCCGTGAGATTGTATGCAAATCAAGCCGGGCAGCAATCAGGAAGGCAATTCAGCCATTCTTGCGGGTTAAGGTCGAGTTTCTCAGGCTGCTCATTTTTTTTCCGCTTTGCAGGCAGCTCTTTAAACATCTTGAGGACACCGCCGCAAATCATATGATTCGCCTGCTCTGAGGCATACATCATGTAAATTGACCGTAAAAGCCGGTCATGCGCCTCGCCAATCTCTTTTTTGCCGTTCTCCCATCTTGAAATAGTGGAAGTGGTAACGCCCAGCAGCGCCGCCAGTTCTTTCGCCTTCAGATGCAAATCCTTCCTGAGAAATTTAATTTCCGCTGCTTTCAACAGCGCTTGCCGTTTCTGGCAGATATGCGCGCCGATAAGTCTGTGAAGTTTTTGCATGTTTGGGATAGACGCATATTCCTCCCCGCATGCCGGGCAAACATATTGAGTTACGCCATGCAAAACGACATCAAGCCCACACTCGTTGTAGTTGTATGGCTTATCTTTTATTACCCGGATGTCCTCGCCGCATGAATAGCATTTATTCATTGTGTTCACCTTTTCACCCTAAAACCGTTATTATGACACAAGCCTGCAGACTTAGATCTTATTCGTAAATAAAAGCGGTTTTTTCTTTGCAAAACAGCTATAATTCACCCCATCCAGTAAATCTTATAAAGGAGGTGAATATGGCGCGCATACAAGCATGGGAGGTCTCCGACTCTTTTT
>JBFMAY010000050.1:0-24695 GCA_040755455.1 Thermodesulfobacteriota bacterium
TCTGTTGCGGCTGAAATCAGCGGGATTGTGACGGCTTTGCTGGAGAAATTCCCGCGAGAATATTATTTTTTTAATAAAATCAACAAGATTGGCACACACCTCGCAAAACAGGTTCCGTGCCAAAGTGACGACTGTTTTCAAAAAAATGAGCCATGTTTCCTTCCTTTTCAAAATAGAGTTGTTCAAGTGAAACAATATGGCTGAATTTAACACTAACATAACGAAATTACAAATATTTTTTGAGAAAAATCCCTTAAGTTAATGACATTGGATATGCGCTTGTTTGTAATGATATTTTTTGCTTTCTGGTTGTTTCAGCCTTTTTTCTCTTTTGTCGCCAAACCGGTTGAAGCAGCAGGGCAGGGTGTATCCGACAGCGGAATACTGGTCGGCACCTCTGTGCCGCTCACGGGCCACGCATCCTACCTGGGTCTCGGTATCGTCACCGGCATGAATGCCTATTTTAAGCACGTCAACAGTCAGGGCGGCATTTATGGGCGCGCAATCAAGTGCGTGGCCTACGACGATGACTATAACCCGCCTCTCATGATCAGCAATGTGAAGAGTCTGTTTGACAAAGACCGGGTTTTCGCCCTTATCGGTCTTGTCGGCACACCCACCACCCTGACCATAGTCGAGCAGTGCGAGCAACAAAAAATTCCCTTGCTTTTTCCCTTCACAGGCGCCATTGAACTCCGGCAGCCCATTAAAAATTACGTTTTGAATCTGCGCCCCAGTTACTGGGACGAGGGTGCCGCAGCGGTGGATTACTTCATCAAACACGGAAAGAGACGTATTGCCGTGTTTTACCAGAATGACGCCTACGGTCTTAACGGGCGCAACGGAGTTGACCGCCGCCTGATCAAATACGACCTTGGGCTGGCGGCAGAGGCTTCCTATATTCGCGGGGTGTCTGATGTGGAGACCCAGGTGCAGGAAATAAAAAAAAGCGATCCTGATGTTGTTGTCATGATTGGCACTGCCGAGCCCTGTGCGGCATTTATCGTGGAGGCGCTCAGGCAGGGGATGAAAGACGTTTTGTTCTCCAATGTCTCTTTTGTGGGTGCTCATGAGCTGGCAAAACGTTTACCGGATAACAAGGCCACGGTGTTCGTTACCCAGGTGTTTCCCTCCATAGCTGATACCTCGTTACCGGCTGTCAGGGAATACCGGCGGCTCATGCAGACATTTTTCCCGGCAACTGAGCCCGATCAGGTTTCACTTGAGGGTTTTTTAAACGCCAAGCTTTTTGTCGAGGCCCTGAAAAGGAGCGGGGTTGATCCTGACCGGGAATCACTTGTCAAAACCATTGAAGATATGCATGAATTCGATATCGGCATCGGGGAAAAGGTCAATTTCAGCCTGATTGATCACCAGGGACTGGATAAGATCTATCTCACCAGGATAGTTGATGGAAAAATCATTTATCTCCAGGATTAAAAGCCTGTTCCGGGCCGATACCCCGTACCTCATCACCCGGTCTTTTTCCGTCAGGATGCTGCCGCTTTCCTTCCTTGCCGGCATTTTTATATGTATTGCCATTCCCGCAAGTTACTATTATCTGGGCAGGACCAATGCTGCCCGGCAGGCGGCAGTGCACGCCAACTACATTGCTTCTATCTTCCGCGAGGTTCTGGAAAAGCATCCCTTGGCCTGGAAGGAAGAAATAAATGCGGAACTGGCTGTTGCCAATATCACCCGCATAGAAATTTTTGACCGCAATAACAACCTGATTGCGGAGTTGACATCCGGCAGCCTTCCTGCGCATCGCTGGTCAATGGTATCATCGGAACAGAAAGTGACTTACGGCGGAAGCATCTATGCCCTGGTAAAAGTGGGTATTTCCCTTGAACAACTGGGCAATCAAACCCTCATGCTGCTGCTGTTTTCCCTTGCATGCGGGACGCTTGAAGGAATAGCGCTTTTCCTGCTCCCCGTCTTCAAAATTCAGGATGTGGAGGAGCAGATAAACAGATCGCACCAGAAACTTTTGGACGAGCAGCAAAAGCTGCAGAACTCCGAAGAGAAATTCAGGACCTTTTTCGAATTTGCCCCTGATGGAACAGTCATTTCAACCGCGAGCGGCAGACTGCTTTCCTGCAATCACGCCTTCCGGGAGATGTTTCAAATTGATGAGAAGGATTTCCGCAGCATGAACGCGAAGGACTTTTACTTTGATCCAGGGGCAAGAGACAGACTTTTAGCCGAGCTTTTTGAGGTCGGCGAAGTAAAAAATATGGAGGTTGTTTTCAGGAAAAAGGACGGCGAAGAGCTCCCCGCCCTGGTTTCCATGAAGTTATTCAGCAGCCGCATCATAAAGGAAGAGGATAGTCTCCTGGAAAACGACAAAGCACTGTTGCAGACCATCATAAGAGACATCAGCGAAAAAAAAGAGGTAGAGAAACAGCTTGCCCAGGCCCATAAACTGCAAAGTATCGGCTTGCTTGCCGGCGGAGTGGCTCATGACTTCAACAACATCCTGTCGGGCATGATGGGGTACGCGGGCCTGATCAGGCTCCAGACTCCTGCAGATAAGGATGTGCACCAGTATGCGAAGATTATAGAAAAGGCGGCGATAAGAGGTTCCGAGCTGACCAGGAAGCTCCTGGCCTTTGCCCGGGGGGGGAAATATCTGATTGAGGATGTCAATCTCAATGAAATAGCGGAAGAGGTGCTGGAAATACTCGCGCATACCATTGAGAAGAAGATCGTTATTTTAAAAGATTTTGCCCCGGACCTCCGGAATGTGAGGGCCGATGCCTCGCAAATGAACCAGGTGCTGCTCAACTTCTGCATCAATGCCAGGGATGCCATGGCTGGTCTGGAGAGATGCGAGCTCCTCATCAAGACTTTTACTATTTATTTGGAAAAGCGGGGCTTTTCTACGGGAGATGTGAGTGAACCAGGCGAATACGTTGGTATAGCAGTTTCTGATACCGGTTCAGGCATGAGCCAGGACCTTTTGTCCAAGATATTTGATCCTTTTTTCAGCACTAAAGAAAAAGGGCAGGGGACCGGTCTTGGGCTTTCCATGGTTTACGGCATCATAAGAAATCATGATGGCTATATTGATGTGATCAGCGAACCGGGGAAAGGGAGCACTTTTGTCATATACCTGCCTTCCTCCCTGGCCGGGGAAGCAGGGAGAGATAAGACGGCCGGGACAGACAAAAAATATGCAGGGGAAACACCCGGCGGAACCGAGACTATCCTGCTGGTCGATGATGAGGCTGAGGTCCGGAATTTCACCAAGGTTCTGCTGGGCGAAAAAGGGTACAATGTCCTGCCGGCAGAGGACGGCGAGGACGCCATAGCCGTTTACAGGACCAACCGTGATACCATCGATCTCGTGCTCCTGGATATGATCATGCCGAAGAAAAACGGAACAGAGGTTTTTTATGAACTCAAGGAGATGAATCCAGAGGTGAAAGTCATTATCGTCAGTGGCTTCAGCATGGATTATCAGGCCCAGCAGTTGCTCAACGATGGAGCCTTTGCCTTTATCCAGAAACCTTACCGGACGGATAAGCTGCTGTTTGCAATCCGCGAAGTGTTTGCCCAACTTGTTACGAATTAGGCGGTGAAGTATTCACCGCAGCTGCAGGCAAAGAGGATAACCTTTCAAAAAGACGGAAAGCCGACCAACCTCCTATGTAATATCAACAGATTACAAGATCCTGCTGTTGGGAGACGCCCCTTTATCGGGATGCGCAGCATTGTCGGCAACGGCGAGCAGGTCATCGAAGACAAATATCTGGGCGGGCTGCTGGCCCAGAAGGAGTTGGATCACCTAAACTGGCTTTATCCTGTCCGTCCACTCGACCTGCGAGCATGTGTACCATCCTCTTGCCGCCTGGGCCAAGGGCTACGTGCTGAAGGAGTCCATCGGCAGAAAGTCCCCGCTGGAACGCCTGAGAAGACGGGAACGGCAGGTTCTGCACCTTGTCGTTGATGGCGCTTCCAGCCCCGTTATTGCTGAAAAACTCTTCCTTTCCCCCAAGACAGTCGAAACCTACCGGAGCCGCATCATGCGGAAGCTCGGGGTCCGGGATATCACCGCTCTGGTAAAGTTTGCCGTTCGGCATGGAATCATCAACGTCGAATAGTTTCCGGCAAGTCCCCTACAGATTTCCTTCCCCACTAAAAAATATTTATTGGTCATTTTTCAAGGTTTCCCTACATACAGAAGCGCTGTCTTCCCTTTTAATTAAATAAGGGAAGGGTAAACAAAATCCAGCAGAGAAGGGTAAGTTATGGAACTGGGGGACAGTGCTTTTTCGGAACAGTCCGTTTTCTTCCGGCTTTCGGGCATTGTTTCGATTCAGTTTTTCAGACTTACCTTTCTTTTGCTGGTGACCCTGTTGGTTGATATCCGGGCGGCCATCAAGACATTTCAGTTATAAAATAAGAATATATTCTCGTTTCCATGTCTGCCTTAGGACCTGCGTGATGGCCTTTACCACCAAATTCGACCCGGCGCATAACATCATCACCCTGAATGGGGTCCCTGTTTCTCTCCATTGCCACCATTACAACTGCGGACTCCTGCGGGTGATTGAAAAATTTCCCCACATCGATGCGCACAATATCTTGATCAGGACGGCGGCCGAGGAATTTTGTCAAAACTTCAAGAGTTATTTTGCCGATCAGCAGCCGGATTGTACGGCGGCGGATGCTTTGCGGCTGGCGGCCGTTCTTTACCGCGTCATGGGTTTCGGCAGGATTGACCTGAGTCAGCTGGGGGAAGCGGGTGGGACCGCCTCCTCGGATTCTTCCTATTTCGTTGTCGGCTGGCTGGCAAAGTACGGTCGCCGGCCAGACCCAGTCTGCTATGTAACATGCGGATTTATCGCGGGAATACTTGCCGCGGTTTTCCAGGCCCCGCCCGACGCCTATGAGGTGCAGGAAACGGATTGCCTGGTGACAGGCGGGGAGTGCTGTGCATTTTCAGTGCGCAGGAGGCATCATGGCCGTTGACAGCAGAAAAATTATCGAAGTAGCGTCACGCCTGCCGATCACCAGCAATGAACGAGGCATCATGGCCGCCTTCGGTGTCTATGCGATCATGAATTACAATGAATTCTATTTCAAGCTGGTTTCCCGGATTATAGAGAAGATGGACGACGCAGAGTCCCAGGTGGTTGAGCAGAGCCTCTACGATGCGGTTCTGGAATGCGGTTATCATACCTTCCACGGCGTCCGGACCTCCATGCACTGGCGTGAGCATGTTCTGCCGATGATCAAGACTCCCGAGGACGAAGTGCATGCCCTGGTTGCCTTTACGAATATCTTCGGCATCGGTTTTATTGAGGTCGAGGACCTGGTGCCCGGGGAAAAACTGGTGACCATCGTGCCGAATGCCTATGACGCCGGTCGCTACCTGGAAGAATACGGCCATCAGCCAAGAGGCCGGTGTTATATGTTCAATGCCTGCACCGCCTCCTACATGGATCTCGTTTACGGACCCTGCTATCCCCGCGGCATGGGGACCTTCGTGTCACGGGAGGTGGCATGCCGGTCCATGGGGCATGACACCTGCACGTTTATCGCCCAACGTCATCTTGCCCAATAGAGATTCACGTCATGAGCGATACCGACAATGTCATCAAATGGCCTTTACAGGTCAGCGCTTTCGAGATATTGCACTCGTTGCCGGATGCCGTGGTGACCACGGATCGCCAGATGCGGGTCAACTACTTCAATCTGGCGGCGGCCAGGTTGACCGGTTTCCGGCCAGTCGAGGCTCTGGGCATGTATTGCAAGGATGTCCTCAAATCCGATATCTGCGAGACGGAATGCCTGGTCAAAAGAGCTCTCGATTCCCGCCGGAACGTCTTCAATGTTGAGACCGCCATCACTACCGCTCTCCGTGATAGAACCAACATCCTGGTCAACGCCTCGCTCCTGACCGATTACACCGGAGACATTGTCGGCTATATGTGTGTTTTTCGGGACATCATGCAGCTGAAGAAGATGATGGTCGATCTGGAAAAATCCCGGGATGATCTGGAGCGGGCAAACGAGCTGCTCTGGAAGGAAATTGAGGAGCGCAAGCGCGCCGAGGAGGAAAGGGCCAGGTTGGAAGCCCAGCTGCGCCACGCCCAGAAGATGGAGGCCATTGGCACCCTTGCCGGCGGGGTGGCCCATGACTTCAACAATCTCCTCATGGCCATCCTGGGCAACGTCATGCTCATGCTGCTGGAGACGGATCCCCGCCACTCCAATTATAAAAAGCTGAAAAGCGCCGAGGAATGCGTAAAAAGCGCCGCCAGCCTCACCAGGCAACTCCTTGGTTTTGCCCGGAGCGGGAAATTCGATGTCAAGCCCACCGATTTCAACGAGCTTGTCAAGAATACAACCGAGATGTTTGCCAGGACAAAAAAAGAAATCACCGTGCATACGCAATATCAGGAAAACATCTGGGCCGTTGAGGCAGATCAGTCCCAGTTTGAACAGGTGATATTGAATCTTCTTATCAATGCCTGGCAGGCCATGCCGGGTGGCGGGGATATTTTCATCCGCACGGAGAATTTCACGGCAAATGGCAAGGAGCCTTTTCCACTGCAGCCGGGGAAATATGTCAATATCTCGGTAACCGATACTGGTGTGGGCATGGATGAGGCCACCCAGCAGAGGATATTTGAACCGTTCTTCACCACCAAGGAAATGGGGCGGGGAACAGGATTGGGCTTGGCCTCGGTCTATGGCACCATCAAGAATCATGGCGGTTATATCTCTGTTTCAAGTGCGCCCGGCAGGGGCGCCACATTCAGCATTTATCTGCCGGCATCTGAGAAGGAACCTGTCAGTGAGGTGAGACGCGCCGATGAGGTGGTGAAAGGTTCGGGAACCGTACTGCTTGTCGATGATGACGCAATCATTATCGGCGTCGGGGTGGATGTCCTTGAACATCTGGGGTATCAGGTCATGACCGCAGGCAGTGGCGAAGAGGCTATTTCCCTTTATGAAAAAAATAAGGACAGGATTGATATTGTCCTGCTGGATATGATCATGCCGGGTATGGGTGGGGGGGAAATTTTCGACAGATTGAAGGAAATCAACCCGGATGTCCGTGTTCTCCTGTTGAGCGGCTACAGTATAGATGGTCTGGCCACCAAGATCTTAAACCGGGGGTGTAAGGGGTTCCTGCAAAAAACCTTCAAGATTGCCGACCTGTCAAAAAAAATCTCAGAAATATCTTGTGAGTCAAAAGTTCTGTAGTGCTCAAGCCCGGGGGGATTGGCCACGCCTTTGCCCAGAAATGACAGCAAAATCCCCCGATGACATATTTGAACACTTGAAAGTGACTCCCAGAAGGATGGATCACCTGAACTGGATTGGAAAGTGGAGATCGCCCTCATTGATCTGCCCCGTATTTTCAACTTTACCGATTTCGAGCTTAATCGATTCCCGGACCAAGGAGTCCTAACAATTTCATGAGACCATATCAACACCTGAAGATTTCCGCTCTTTGTCTGCTCCTTTTGCCTTTCAGGTCAGCCTGGGCCGGGGATTACCTTAACTCGGCCCACGGCACCACCTACGGCGTCAAGCGCAGCAGCACCTCCACCCTCGGCTACGCCCAGGGCAACTGCGCCCACTGCCACGAACAGCATGCCAGCATCGGCGGGGATGAGCCGGATCCGGCCAACGGCGAGGCGAGCGACTATCTCCTCTTTGACGTCAATCAGACCAGCCAGACGGAGAATTTCTGCTTCGACTGCCATCAGTCGGGCGGCTACCAGACCGGCGGCATCTCGCTCAATAAAAGCTACAGCTATAACTTCGGCGGCGACACGACGGGCGGTTCCTATGACAGCACCATCAAGGATTCCTTCAGCCATGCCGAATTGTCTGCAGGCTCCTCCCATTACCTCCCGGACATTGTCAGCCAGGTACTGGGCAAAACCATGAAAGATGCCGACGGGGTGAGCTGGTCCCTGCCGGCGGGCATCAACCCATGCGATGCCTGCCATAATCCCCATCTGGCCCAGCGCAACGCCAATTCCCCCTATGATGCCGCCAAGTCCGCCATTTCCAGGCCGAGCGATCATCAACACAGGTGGGGTGATGATGCCTCGGAGAGGATGAACGCCGCCTATAGTGACTACATGGCCCCATACTGGTGGGGTTCGACCAGTCGTGAGCCGGACAACAGCACCACGACGAACGGCTCCAATCTGCCGAATTACGTCAGGCTCTGCACTGACTGCCACAACGAATACAATACCATCTACAGCACAAACCCACGCCTGCACGATACTCCAAGGAATATCAGGAAATTAAGCTGGAAGACCTCCAGCGCGGTGGTCACGGTGGACGCGCATGGTGCCTATGGAGGAAGTATCACTTATCCGAGGAGCCCGTATACTGCCGGTACAGACCACACGCTCTCTTGTCTTGACTGCCATGAGCCACATGGGGCAAAAAACAATATCTATCTGGTCCGCTCATCAGTCAACAAGGCGGCGATTTCCGTGCCCGACACCACTGACGCCTCATGGCAGAGTTTTTGTTATAACGCCTGCCATACGCGTGCCGACCACAATTCAAGTAAACCGGGTTGCCATAACTGCCACTACCATGGCGGCGGGCGTGGCGGTTTCTGATTCCTGACTGTTTGTTGAAATTAGGAGCCGTTACGAAATAACATGGCCATTTTTTCAATTTCGTTACGGCTCATTATGCCGTTCCGCGCATTTCTCTGGCCATGTTATTTTTTTACAACGGCTTACTACAAAAAGAGGTTGACGCTGCCTGAAAAAACACAAGGCTTGTTGTGCGGGCATGGAGAAAAAAATTAACAACAGGAGATAGGCAATGATTAAAGATTCGTTAAAACACTGTGCCAAACCGATGGTGATGCTGTTTGTTCTCGTACTGGTAATGGGAGGTGCGTTTACCGCCCTGGCGGAGACTGAACATTCCGCAAAAATCAAGGAAGCCATGACCGTCATGAAAGACCAGGCCGCAAAGCTTGGCGAGCCCAAGGCGGATGGGACCTCACTCTTCTTCGGCACGACTAAGATGAACGGCAACTATGAGATCGTTGACTCCTTGAAGGCCCAGTTCGGCTGCACGGCCACGTTCTTTGTAAAAAAGGGTGACGGGTTTATACGCATCAGCACCAATGTGTTGAAAGACGGCAACCGCGCTGTCGGTACCCCGTTGGACCCCAATGGACCCGCGATTGCAGCCATACGAAAAGGCGAAGTGTTCTATGGGGTTGTTGACATTCTTGGCAGTCAGTATGACACCGGTTATGAGCCCATTAATAACGCGGCCGGCGAAATCCAGGGCGTTTATTATATCGGTTACCCGTTGGCCAAATAGCACCACAGAAACGAAAGAAATTCATAAACCCTGGCGCCCCGATCCCCATCAGGGCGCCACACCATGACAGGAGCGTTGCATGTTCAAGCGAATAAGTCTTGTCGCGAAATTAAGCTTTGGCTTTGGTTTCGTAATCCTTGTTTCAATCGCAACAGGTAGCATTGCGGTCATGAGCATGAACCGTTTCGGGACATGCGCCGCAACACTTTCGCAAGACTATGTGCCGGAAGTGACCGTGGCCAACAACATGGAACGCAATACGTTTTCCATGCTGCTCGAGATGCGCGGTTACGAATATACGGATAACGCCCTTTTTCTCGATGAAGCCCGAAAATACCTCGATAACGTCAAACAAGACATTAAGGACGCCGTCAATCATGGCCTGCCCCAATTGAAAGAGGGCGCCGAGAACGCAGAACAGGGCATGCTGGAATACGAAAGACTTATCGGGGAAACCGTCGTATTAATAGGGGAGCTCGAAAAGGAACGCAAAGTGGCTGAGGAATCGAGTCTCCAATATATGATGGTTTGCCACACCTTTCTGGAGAGCCAGAAAGTAGCCATGCAGGGTGAAATTATTGCGGGCCTTGAAGGCGATCAACTCGAACAACGACTCAATCGAATAGCCCTGGTGACGGACATTATCGACCTGGGCAACCAAGTCGTTACGGGCACCTGGAAGGCGCAATTCAACCGTGATCCAAAGTCCCTTATCGAGACACTGGCAATATTTGCTAAAGCTGATGATAAATTGAATGCTTTAAAGAAGATATGCGATTTTGAGGGTGATTTAAAAAAGATTGAAGAAACCCGTTCCGCGATGCTCACTTTTAAAGGAGCCAATGCCAAACTGGCGGAAAAATGGCTGGCGAAGGAAGAGGCTGTCAAGCAGCGCACCGTTTTGGCGAAAAGCATCATCGAGCAGGCAAAAAACATTGCCGGCATGGGCTTGGGGGATATGACCCGGGCCACCGAAACCACATCCCGTACGATTTCCGTTTCCTCTCAGCTCATCAGTGTGGGAATTATCTTTGGCTTGTTATTTTCCATGGTAATCGCCGTTGTTATTGTGAGAAGTATCACCAGGCCCATCAAGCAGGTTATCGGCGCTTTAGGTTTCAGCGCGGAGCAGGTCAACGCTTCCGCCGATCAGGTGTCAAGCGCCAGTCAGCAATTGGCTGAGGGCGCCAGCGAGCAGGCCGCCAGTCTGGAGGAAAGTTCCGCCTCCTTGGAAGAGATGGCCTCCATGACGCGCCAGAGCGCCGACAACGCCGGCAAGGCCGACAACCTGATGCGGGAATCGCAGACTGTTGTTCAAGGCGGCGTTGAGGCCATGAAACGTATGTCCGATGCCATTGCAAAAATCAAGACATCCTCCAGTGAAACGGCAAAAATCATCAAGACTATTGACGAAATTGCTTTTCAAACCAATCTGCTGGCTCTTAATGCCGCGGTTGAAGCGGCAAGGGCCGGAGAGGCGGGCATGGGCTTTGCCGTGGTAGCCGAGGAGGTGCGCAACCTGGCGCAGCGCAGCGCCGAGGCCGCTAAAAATACTGCCGAGTTGATAGAGGGTGCCGCGAAGAACGCCGAGGCAGGAGTGAATGTAACGTCCGAAGTTGCCAAAGCTTTATCGGCTATTCAGGAGAGCGCGGGGAAAGTCGCAACCCTCGTAGCGGAGATTGCGGCGGCATCAAAAGAACAGGCGCAGGGCATTGACCAGGTTAATACAGCGGTATCGGAAATGGACAAAGTAGTTCAACAGAACGCCGCCAGCGCCGAAAAATCCGCGGGCGCGTCGGAACAACTGTCCGCACAAGCACAAGAACTCAATGCACTGGTAACGCAACTTATGGAAATTGTGGGGGGCGGGAAAGACTCCCATGTGGAGGCTCATGTTCAACAACAATTATGTTTATCGGTCAGCGACAAGTAAAATTCCGCCCCATTTTTCTCACCGTAACCGATGTTGCGGCGTGTTATCTTGTTGGAGCTCACAAACCTCCAAGAGGGCATTCTGTTTTAAACTATTTTGGACAACAATTACATAAGGGAATGTTCGCAGGCTTATGGAAGCATCTTCGTTGTTGCATATTATTTTTGTCGCTGTGGGCGCGGTCTTTCTTGTTGTCTCGATCCTCCTGAATTTCAAGGAAAACAAAAATATTCCTCAAGACCTTGCCGGCAGGTGGCGTCTTTTGACATGCCTGCTTGTCTTTTATCTGGCCGGGTATATCGTCTTTCTCTTACTGCAGCCACTCCATCACATTTTTTTTTGGGAAAAAGGAACTTTTCTCTATATTACCCGCCAGACACCCTTTTATTACCTGGAGTTGGTGACCGGCCTTAGTTTCTTGGTCGGCGCCTTTTTTGTGTTCCTTGTCACGGGATTATCCATTAAAACCATCCGGCGGATCAATGAAGCCAGCGAAGTACTTGAAGAACAAGTCAGGCAGCGTACGCTGGAACTTGCTGAGAGCAATGAAAAGCTCGATGGAGAATTGACGGAGAAAAAAAAGTATGGGGCGCGGTTACAGTCCTCCCTCGCCGAACTGGCGCAGATCTTCAACTCCGCATCGAGCGGCATGATGGTCATTGATATAAACTATGCCATTATCCGCGCCAACAGCAGTTTTTTGCAAATGGTCCGCCTCCCCAGGGAAGAAGTAATCGGCAAAAAGTGTTTTGATGTTTTCTACGGGCCGAAATGCCATAGCCCCGATTGTCCCCTTGTCTTGATCAGCAACGGCTTACAGGCAGTAGAATACGAGATTGAAAAAATTCTTGCTGATCATGAGCGGATAATTTGCGAGCTGGGGGCAGCGCCTTTTTATGACTCTGAAGATCGGGTGATCGGTATTGTCGAGGATTTCAAGGACATTACCCTCCGGAGAAAGGCAGAAGATGATCTGCTGGGGACATATGTCGAACTGATGGAGAAGAACAGGGATCTGGAGGAAGAACAGATAAATCTGGCCCAGGCCCATTCCGAGCTGAAGGCCGCCCAGTCGCAGATGCTGCAGAGGGAGAAAATGGCCTCCCTTGGCCAGCTGGCGGCCGGCGTTGCCCATGAGATCAACAACCCGGTCGGTTTTATCGCCAGCAACCTCGCCACGCTGGCCAAATATATCGACAGGTTGACGGAGTATATCGCTCTGCAGGAAAAGGCCGCGCCGGGTGAAGCTCAGGAGCAATTGCGGGAAGCAAGGGAGAAGCTAAAAATTGAATATATTGCTGGAGATGCCAAGGACCTGATCAGGGAATCCTTGGACGGCACGGACCGGGTGAGCACCATTGTCCGGGGGCTGAAGAGTTTTTCTCGGGTTGATGGGGCAACCCAACAGGCGACGGACATCAATGAGTGTCTGGAGGCCACGTTAAATATCGTCTGGAATGAACTGAAATACAAGGCTGTTGTCACGAAGGATTACGGCAGTATTTCCCGCACCCTTTGCAATCCCCAGCAGCTCAATCAGGTATTCATGAATCTGCTGGTTAACGCCGCCCAGGCCATTGAGAAACGGGGAGAGATCCGTATCAGATCGAGAGAGGAAAATGGCTGGATTTTCATTTCCATTGCCGACACTGGCTGCGGCGTCCCGCCAGAGCACCTTTCCCGCATATTCGAGCCGTTTTTTACCACTAAAGACGTTGGCAAAGGCACGGGGCTTGGGCTAAGCATCTCCTATGATATCATCAAGAAGCACGGCGGGGATATCAGTGTGGAGAGCGAACCCGGCCGCGGCACCACTTTTAACGTGAAAATTCCTGTTGTCACGGAATTTCGAGAAATTCAGACAATATGATTTTGACCGTGCGGCAAATTCCGCCCGTTTCGCCTCATTCCATTGTTGCACAGGCAGCAGGTAGCCAACAACACGGGAATATACCTCGGTCGTTGTCTGACAGTGCGGGCAATTCTTATGTTCACCAGAGAGATAGCCATGCTGCGGGCAGATGGAAAAGACCGGAGTGAGGGTGAAGTATGGCAGCTTATACTGCGAACAGACCGTTTGAACAAAGGATTTGACGGCTCCCGGATCAATGTCGGATTCTCCGAGGAAGCAGTGCACCATTGTCCCGCCGGTATATTTAACCTGCAGTTCATCCTGATGATCGAGCAGTTCGAAGATATCGTCGGTGTAATTGACCGGCAGTTGGGTCGAATTGGAATATATCGCCAACCTGCCGTTCTCGCTGCAGGCCAATGAGGTCATCATCCCCGGAAAACGCCGGGCGTCAAGCCGTGCCAGCCTATGCCCCGTTCCCTCTGCAGGAGTTGCTTCAAGATTGTATTGATTGCCGGTTTCCTGCTGATACTGCTGCAATCGCATGCGCATATGATCCAGAATCCTGAGGGCAAATTGCCGCCCCTGTGCATGGCCTATGTCAACGCCATAAAGATTCAGGCAGGCTTCATTGACGCCGATCAGACCTATTGTGGAAAAGTGGTTTTCCCAGAATCGGCCGAATCGTTGGTGGACATTTCGCAGATAGAGTCTGGTATACGGATAGAGGCCCTTGTCGGTAAAGGCTTCCAGCACTTTTCTCTTGGTTTCGAGGGAGGTCCTGGCTGTCTGCATCAACTGGTCGAGCCGCCTGAAAAAATCAACCTCGTCAGAAGCCTGATAACCAATAGCTGCCATGTTGATCGTCACCACCCCAATCGAACCGGTCAGTGGATTTGCTCCAAAAAGCCCTCCCCCTCGCTTTTCCAGTTCCCGGGTATCCTGAGACGGCAGCACATGGAAGGGCATCATCGGGTTTCATATCAGAATTGACAAAATTGGCAAAATACGGCAGACCGTACTTGGCGGTAACACTCCAAAGGCTGTCAAGGACGGGATCATCCCAGTTGAAATCAGCCGTGATGTTATAGGTGGGAATCGGGAAAGTGAAGACTCTGCCCGGTTACCAACTATATATTGTTGTGTTTGTTTTTCGTCAATACAAAATATAGTTGTTGCTTGCGCACGCAGACCCAGCATAAGCGCATGGCAATTCGGGATCAAAGGCGCCATCCCGGCAATCGAACCGGGGTACCGGGCATGAGCCGCATGATCCAAAACCGTACCCCCGGTAATATCACTGAGACGCAGGACAAACCTTATGTTTGAAGTTGCAAAAAAACGTCAAAAACGATTTTAATATTATAAACGTCAAAAGCGAGGACGATTATATGGAGTTTATTACGACATCCCAGGCAAGCAAGCTCTGCGGCGTAGGCCGGACAACCATCGCAAAATGGGTTGATGCGGGACGGGTCCAGGCTTATCTGACTCCCGGCGGTCACCGTAAAATCAACAAGGCCGACCTGATAGGCTTTATGGAAGAACAGCATGCCGTAACAGATAGAATCGTGAAGCAAAAAACACGCATATTAATAGTGGATGACAATTCGGATGATATTGAACTTCTCAAGGCCGCCTTTATGGTCGGCGGGGATAGATACGAGATCCATACGGCCGATGGAGGCTTCCAGGCTATTTATAAGATCGGGGCCGTCAAGCCGCATGTGGTTATTCTTGATTTGGTTATGCCGGACATGGATGGCTTTGAGGTATGCGCAAACATCAAAAACAGTCCGGAAACCAAGATGATCAAAGTGATCGCCGTAACTGCTTTCAATGATCTCCAGAAAAAACAAAAGGCCCACGAATGCGGTGTGGACGCCTATTTTACCAAACCTCTTAATCTAAAGGCCTTTGTGAACAAAATTTTAGACTTTTCAGAGCCTGAGTAAGAAATTGCGCGGCTTGGTCTTGATTGAGGCTCTCGGGGAGATGATCGCAGGGTGCGGTTTACGTGATCAGAGATGGTTGAGGCGGCAAAAGTGAGGAACGGTTTGAAACGGATATTGGTGGCGCCAGGTGAGCTTAAGGTGAGCGCTGATCGTTCAATAACCCTGGAGACGCACCTGGGTTCGTGTGTTGGCGTTGCCATGTATGACCGTGAAGCAACCGTGGGTGGATTAATCCACATAATGTTGCCCGGCGGCACCAAAGACAAAGCGGCCACCGCCCCAAGCCGGTATGCCGTTTCGGGCATACCACTGCTCATTGCCGAGATGGAAAAACTGGGCGCGTCAAAACAGAGGATCGCGGCCGCCATAGCGGGCGGGGCCTTGATGCTGATAGACAAGAAGCTCAGTGTGGATATGAATATCGGCAGAAAAAACTCCATCATGGTCAGAGAAGTGCTTATGGCGCAAGAGATACCCATCATAAGCGAGGATACCGGAGGGAATTTCGCCAGGACCTTCGCATTGGATCTGGCCACCGGAAAGACCGGGGTCGAGATGGCAAGTCACGGAAAAAAAAGAAAGCCTTTTGCCGGTATCCCCGAGAAAGTCCGGTTAAACGATCTGAGACGCAAAATCGATAAATTGAAGCCGGTTTCCGAGATCGCCCGCCAGGTCATTGCAAGAATAGAATACGCCACATGCGATATCAACGAGCTGGAAAAGATTATCATGAGAGATCAAGCGCTCACGGCCAATGTCCTGAAAATATGCAACTCCGCCTACTATGGCCTGCAACATCAGATCTCCAGCATCTCGAAAGCGGTTATTTTCCTCGGTTTAAAGACATTAAAAAACATCGTTCTGACCGCCTGCATATACAGGCTCTACGAAGACACGCTTTGCGGCTATTCCGCAAAAAGAGGGGAGCTTTTCAAACATTCCACCTGCTGCGCCATCGTGGCCGAACTGATCGCGAAGCAAAAGATGCTCGAAGACCCTAAAGCGGTTTTTACGGCTGGATTGCTTCATGACATCGGCAAGGTGGTCCTGGATCAATATGTATTTGAAAGATTTAATCTGATTATGGACAAGGTTATTAATGAAAAAAGTTCATTTGTGGCGGCGGAGAAGGAACTGTTGGGATACGATCATACCGAGGTGGGGGGTATTGTAGCCGAGGACTGGAGGCTGCCGCCGTTTTTAGTCAAGGCGATATCATCGCACCATCTTCCGGAAGGCGGCGGGGAGTATGCGGAAATTGTCGCGGCAGTCCATATCGCGGACGGCATCTGCTCCATGATCGGGGCGGACTGCGGGGTGGACGGACTGGCAAACCGGATTCATCAGGAAGCCCTGTCAATTATTGATCTGAATGAGGGTGATATTGATTGCCTTATCGAGCAACTGGCGGAGGTTGTGAGCAGGAAGGAGCTGTTGTAATTCCTCGCGTGTTTGCCGCCGGGCAACTTGGCTCAGTGTGAAAGAAAAATGAATGAAGAAGACAGGTATTTCAAAATAATTTTACAGATAATAAACGCACGGCATGGCCTTGATTTCTCACAATACCAGGAGAACACCATTAAACGGAGGCTGTCCAGAAGACTGGCCGCCACACGAGCCAATGGCTATCGCGAGTATGCTGCCGTTATTGAAAACGGTCCTGAAGAATCCAAACGGCTGATAAAGGATTTTACCATAAAAGTAAGCCGGTTTTTCAGGGACCGTCAAGTCTTTGAATTATTATCCGGGGAGATATTGCCGGACTTGTTCCAATCAAAGGCAAGGCGCCATGACAGAGACTTGCGGATATGGTGCGCCGGATGCGCCTTTGGCGAAGAGGCCTTTTCCATGGCCATCATCTTGGCCGAATATATGAAAAAAACAGGTGAACACATAACCGGCGACAATATCGCCATCTTCGGTTCTGATATCGATGATGAGGCCTTGAACAGGGCCGGGAAGGGCGTCTTTAATGCCGAGGCCGTTGCGGAGGTAAGGGAAAATACCCTTGATACCTACTTCCTCCATGATGGCGGCAATCATTATCAGGTGATTGACTCCATTAAAGAGATGGTGACTTTCTGCAATCACGATATTACTTCTCAAAAGAGAAGGTCCCCGGCAGCAGGCATAGTGGCCAACTATGATCTGATCCTGTGCCGTAACCTTCTGATCTATTTTACCGATCAGCTCCAGCAGCGGGCGTTTTTAAACCTTTTCAATTCCTTGAATCCTGGCGGCTATCTGATCCTCGGCAAATCGGAATCAATTCCGCCGGAACTGAAGGATTTTTTTATAATGAAGTATGCAAATATGAAGATTTACCAAAAGATCCTAAAATAAGGAGCGACAGGTGATATGCGACAACTCGACCATAGCGGAGAAGCTCAGGCGCCGAAGGTGCTGCTGGTTGAAGATCATAAGGATGTTGCCTTTGTGGTGAGCGAAGCACTGCAATACCATCTCGGCTGTGAGGTGATGGCGGCCAGGGATGGTAATGAGTGTCTGAAAATCGTTCGTGCCGCCCTGCCCGACGTAATCCTGCTTGACATCCATATGCCGGGCATGGACGGTTTTGAGGTCTGCCGTATCCTTAAAGAAGATGAAGCCACCGCTCATATCCCCATAATTTTTCTCACCGCCAGCTGTCATGAACTGAAAAATAAGATCAGGGGGCTGGAAATCGGGGCGGATGATTATTTAATCCAACCGATTGACAATCTGGAGCTGGTCACCCGAGTCAAGGTTATGCTGAGAATCAAAAAACTCATTGACAAAGCGCGGATGGGCGGAGAAAAGCCGGGGAATAACCAGGAAGCAAGAGCGGAGTTGCTGGCCATGGCATCGCATGAATTAAGGACGCCGTTAAATTCCATTCTGGGCTTTTCAGAACTCCTTACAAACGAATTCTATGGAACATTGAACCCGAAACAGAAGGAGTTTGTCGATTTTATCCAGGCAAACGGGGAAAAGCTTCTGACACATATAGATGATTTTATTGAAAGGTACAAGGGGCTGTTATCGTTATGAAGATTAGACTCTTACACTTTTGGCCTGAGAAATTATCCCGCTGGTGTACATCATATTGAAATTATAATCAAAATATCTGCTCTAAGAATCCTGGCCAGCTCTGCTGGGTTAGCTTTATAGAATAATCATGAAAAATTTGAAATTAAGAACAAAGCTGATCATCACTGTGATGGGAATTATTTCATTCATGGTCATTCCTTTCATGGTTGCTGCTCAATATACCTTCAGCAGGGCCTTAATGGAGGAATACCACCAGCGAGCCGCCTTACTTGCCCGCTATATAGATACCCGGATCATGGATTCATTGCTGGCTGGAAACGAAAAAGAAGCCGGGCTGACGTTATCAAGAATCAAGGAAGAGGAAAAGGACATCGAGTATGTCTTTATTATCACGCCGGAAGGCCGTGTCTCGGTATCCACCTTTGCTGAAGGCGTGCCTCCCGGACTGCTCAGGGCAAATCAGGCTGATCAAGACCTCCCGTACAATCTGAAGCATATCAAAACGGAAAAAGGCGTCATGCTGGACATTGCCATTCCTCTTCGCAAAGGAACATTGGGAACTGCGCGCATCGCGATAAGTGAAGAACATGCACGTCATCATGTCGTCCTGTTGATCAAATCAGTTTCGGCCATTGCTGTCGGCGTCTTGCTTGGCGGGGTGATATTGGCCTTGGTGCTTGCCCGGCTCACCACCAGGCCGGTGGAAAATCTTAGAGAGGTCGCCGATGCCATCAGCAAGGGTGACCTGGAAAAAACCGCCGTGAGCGACACAAAAGACGAGATCGGCCAATTGGCCGCCTCGTTCAACAGGATGACGGAATTCTTAAGAACCACGCTTTCCGAGTTGAATCAGATCTATAACGGTTCCTTAACCTCCATGCGCGTGATTGATAAAAACTATAACATTATCAGCCAGAACCGGGCCATGGACAACCTGACGGGAACTCTTGCCAGAGAGACGGTGGGGAAAAAATGTTATGAAGTCTTCCCCGGCGCCTGCTGCCATACTGATAATTGCTCTTTAAGAATGATCCTCAGAGGGGAGCAATGGCTCGACAGGGAGGACGAAAGAAAGACCATGGAGGGTGCGATGATTCCTTGCCGAGTCATGGCCACTCCCTTCAAGGACGGCACGGGGACGCTGAAAGGGGTCATTGAGGTCTTTACCGACATAACCGAATCCAAAAGGTTTATCAAGGAGCTTCAGACCCGGACCAGGAATCTGGAGGAGAGCAATCGCATCCAGGAGGCCTATGGCGCCGTGGTCACCATCTTGAATTCAGGCCTGGAGATGACACCCCTCTTATACGAGATAATTGACGAAATAGCCGGGTACATGGACGCCCAGCTCGGCGTGATTTATCTGTACACTGAAGAAGATAAGCGACTTAGGCCGGCCGCGTCGTATGCCCTTGATAAGGAGGCGATTGAAGAAGGGTTCGGGATCGGCCAGGGCCTCCCGGGGCAGGCGGCCGAAGCCGGTAAGATGATTCTTGTGGCGGATGTGCCCGCCGACTATTTTCATATCGCTTCCGGCGGCGGCCGGCGGCTGCCGGAAAACATCATCTGCCTGCCCATAACTTTTCATGATACGCTCGTGGGAGTCATGGAATTAGCCAGCATCCATGCGTTTACCGAGGAGAATATCAAGTTTTTGCGGGTAGTCGCCAGCCAGCTCGGCACAGGAATCAACAATGTCATTTCCCACCGCAAGGTGGAGGAGTTGGCGGTGGTCCTGCAGGATAAGAATGAACTCCTGTCTTCTCAGAATGAAGAACTGCAGGCCCAGAGCGAAGAATTGATCGCTCAGAGCGAGGAACTGCAGGCCCAGGCTGAAGAACTCGAGGCTCAGAAGAAAATGCTGGAAGAAAAAACCTGTCAGGTGCAAGAAGCGGATCGCTTGAAATCAGAGTTTCTTTCGAATATGTCTCACGAATTACGGACACCGCTCAATGCCGCCCTGGGAATGACCAGGCTGATGGCTGATGGAGGTGCCGGGCCGCTCACCGAGAAACAAAAAGGATACCTGGAAATTATCAAGAGAAACGGTGAGAATCTGCTGCAGCTGATAAACGATATCCTGGACCTTTCCAGGATAGAATCAGGCAGGATCGAGATTTCCGCCGGGGCCGTCCATCTCGGCATGTTTGTAAACAGCATTGCCGCCTCCATGAAGTCCCTTTTTGATGAGAAAGGATTATCATTGAACATCCATATTGATGACCATCTCATCCTGCAAAACGACGCGGACAAGCTCAAGCAGATTCTGGTCAACCTGCTGGGGAATGCGGTCAAGTTTACTGCCCGGGGTGGGATCTCGATCGCTGCCAGGGAAGAAACGAATGATGACGGAAAAAAGATGGTAAAAATAAGCGTGACGGATACCGGCATAGGCCTGGAGGAAAAGAATCTGACTTGCATCTTTGACGCCTTCAGGCAGATCGATGGTTCCGTCACGAGACGATACGGAGGCACCGGACTTGGTCTCAGCATCTGCTGGAAACTGAGCCAGCTATTAGGAGGACGAATAGAAGTTGAAAGTGAGTTCGGCAAAGGGTCCAGCTTTACCGTCATCCTGCCGAAGGAGCTGACGATTGCCAAAAGCCCGCAGGTGACGGATTGGAAGGAAAAGGTTAAGGAAGCGCTCCTGGATGATGCCCGGATGCAGCCGGACCAACTGTATAAAACCATGCAGGTTTCGAAAGAAATCCTCATCATAGATGATGATCCCATCGTGATAAGAGAATTGAAAGCGCTTCTCAAGGATGAAAAATACTGGCTCCGGTTTGCCTTTAACGGTCCGGAAGGGCTGCGGCGGATTGAGGAGCATACGCCCGACCTTATCCTGCTTGATCTTCAAATGCCCGAAATGAATGGTTTTCAGGTGTTGACAAAATTGGCGGCGGATGAACGGCAGAAAAAGATACCGGTCATAATCCTTACCGCCCTTGACGTGACTAAAGAAGAGAAGAAGCACTTTGGGCAAAATGTCAAAGGGGTGATCGTTAAAGGAGGAATCGACAAGTCAACCCTCATCAATCAGCTCAGTGGTGTCTTGAATGTGGAAGGACCTTTACCGGAGAAAACGGATGAGCCCCGGCCATTGCCAAGAAAAAGAAAAAAGGCCCTCCCGCCTTTTAAAATATTGATCGTCGAGGACAACCCGGACAATATGATCCTGATCAAGGAGACCCTGAAAACCTCAGGTTATATCCTCTTTTCCGCTGAAAACGGCGAAAAGGGCGTGGCTGTCGCCCAAAAGGAGCTGCCGGATTTGATCCTCATGGATATCCAGATGCCGGGCATGGGAGGCGCCGAAGCAAGCCAAAGAATAAGAAAAGTGGCCGCCCTGAGGGACGTTCCCATTATCGCCTTGACGGCCAGGGCCATGAAGGGCGAACAAGAGGCAATTTTGGAGGCGGGTCTGGACGATTATCTGGCAAAGCCCTTCAGCCCCAAGGATTTAATAGATAAAACAGCCCGATGGCTAGGCTGACCGGCCGGCCCGGCAATTCAACCTTAGAAATGAATGGAGAGTTGAGGTGCAAGACAAACCCGCCATAATGATCGTTGATGACAAGGAAAATAATGTCAGGCTGCTGGAATGTTTTTTACTTCCATGCGGCTATCGGGTGATCAAGGCGTATGATGGCAGGCAGGCGTTACAACTATTGGAAGAGGCCGCGGTTGATTTGATTTTCTTGGATATCGTCATGCCCGGATTGAACGGCTTTGATGTCCTGAAGATTATCAAGGGAAACGAAAAAAACAGATTTATTCCGGTGATTCTGCTTACCGCCGTCACCTCAAAACAGGACAGAATCAAGGGACTGGAACTGGGGGCTGATGATTTCATCTCCAAGCCCTTTGATTCCAGTGAGTTACTGGCCAGAACCAAATCACTTTTGAGAATCAAAACCCTCTACGACAGACTCCAACAGAGTTACGAAGACTTAAAGAAAGCGGAACAGGGCAGGGAACTGATCACCCATATGGTCGCCCATGATATGAGAAGTCCCCTGCTGGTGATCCATGGCTCTCTTCAATTGTTGTCAGCGGAACTGGAAAAACGTTTTACATGCCTTGAAGAATTTGATGACTTTCTTCATCCGCGCACCATCCTGCGGATGTGCAAGCGACTGGAAAGGTTAATTGATGATATGTTGGACACTTGTAAAATTGAAGACGGCCGGTTTGTGTTGACGCGAGAGTCCGTCGACGTTGGTGATCTGTTCCGCAAACTGATAAATGAATATAAGGGAGAGGCGGCTAAGAAGTCCGCTGAACTGCATTTTCAAACGACCAATGACATTCCATTGATTGAGGCTGACCGTAATCTTATAACCAGAGTGCTTGAAAACCTGATTTTTAATGCAATGAAAAATATTTCGAATAAAGGAGAAATTTGTCTCAAGGCCTTTTTTGATATTTCCGCCGGTCTCGTGCATATCAGTGTTGTTGACAACGGCCGCGGCATCCCTCCGGAATATCTCTCCAGCATCTTTGATAAATATGCCCAGGTGAGAATGAAAAGAGAAGGGGTGACTCACAAGCCCGGGGCTGGGATTGACTTTCTGCAAAATGGCCGTGGAGGCCCACGGCGGCAATATATGGGTGGAAAGCGCTCCAGGAAGGGGCAGCGCCTTTTCATTTACCCTTCCCAGCCCCCTCACCTAGACTGACCCAGAAGAAGGCGGGTTGCCGGCCTCCTTGAGGGTAATCGTATATTTCTTTGCCAGGCAATGGGGGCCGAGCGCCAGCTTGGCCTTGCGTAAACTTTCGATCCCCAAATCCTCCATCCTGTTGATATAGGCGCAATCAGCCCACACCTGTTCGCAAAATGTCTGACTCAGACATTGGCTCAGTCCGAGATAAGCATGATCGGCCTTCTCGATATGAATCAGAGCGGTTTGCTTGTTGAGCTTTTCACCAACCGTGAAGGCGCGTATTTCCCCGTCTATACGTACAGTCAGACCGGTGAGTTCCAGCTCTGCAAAGTTTAACAGGATCTTCCGGGCGGTTTCGACCTCGGCCTTCAAAAAGACAACCGGATCAAGCGGGGGATCAGCATGGATATCGATCTTCTGCGTTAATGCCAGGAGTCTCCTCTCCAGCCACTCATAGTTAAACCGCAGACATTCCTCCAGGTTGCCATGATGCAGAAACTCAACGCAGTATTGAGGGTAGTTCTGCTTGAATCGCTTGATAAAATTTCTTTGGCCGTGATAGCGTCTGCCACCCAGGCTTATCAAATCCTCTGACCGATAAATATAATCTGAGATATCCAAATCTTCGTGGACAACGTATCTGTCCTGATCCCCCAGATAGGTAAGGACGAATTTTTCCGCGGCGCGCCGCATGACGGGCCGGATATTTCGCCTCCTCATGAGCTCAAAACAGGCATCCAGGGATTCCAGGACATGGCCCCAACCCAGTGGTGGAAAGAAGAACTCTTTTTCTGGGGTCGTATCGGTATCACTGAACAGACAGACGGAGTCAGCAAATCTGCTGATCCGGATATTGTAAAATTCCTGCCAGATGAACAGGTTGGTAAAACAGCGATCGGATATCTCCGGCTGCAGTTGCCGGAAATAAGGGAGCAGGTATGCTCTATCACGCAATTCCAACGCCCTGAATGCCGGGAATTCCGGAATGCCGTTACTGTTCATCAGAGCCTAACCGTATCTTTGTAATATTTCAGGCCCCGCTCGATAAGATTTGTTTCTCTTTCCTTATTGGGGTAGTAGCGGGCAACAAATTCCAGGATGCGCGGGATTATCGCCTGATCGATGTACGAGCAAGTATATAAATCGATGCTGACAAACCCCTTATCCGTCATGGTGTGCAGCTGAATGCCTGATTCGACCAGTCCCACCCAGCCGGATAAGCCGCCCTTTCCTGCCCATTCTGCCGGCGTGACATATATATGAGGCAGACTTTGCTTATGCATGCCGATATGCTCCGGCAGCTTGTTCAGAAAATTATAACCAAGGCTGAGATCTTCGCACTTAGCCGGGTTCACATCATAGAGGTCCATAGTAAGCAAATACCCGAATATCTTACTTTGTTCCATTATTACTCTCCTTTCTGCAACAACGCTGAGTCAGTAAAAAATTGGAGGCGACGAATGGAATCGAACCACTGAGAAAAGGTTTTGCAGACCTTCGCCTTACCACTTGGCTACGTCGCCTTTCGTTTATTCCTATCTTAATAATCTAAAAAGCATTAATTATGCCACGTATGACTTTGAGGCTGGCCATCACCATGCCAAAAACAGCTGGTTAGCTGGTTATAGGGTAAGAATGTTTGGAGGGAACCCTATGGATGAGATGTTGCCGGGGAAGATAGTTGACGATATGTATCTTTTTGCTACGATTATTGCTTCTGCTGCAGGGAATTATTAACGGAAGATGTTGAATTATCTATATTTTTCTGATTTCGTATCATTTTCTATACAGTTTCAATTTTTTACTACACCTTGTCTTTATAATTCTCAACCTTAATGCCATAACGTTTTATCTTGTCATAGAGGTTTGGACGGATAATCCCTGTCTCCCTTGCCGCCTGAGCGATATTTCCCTTGCAGTGCTTC
>JBFMAY010000051.1:0-23331 GCA_040755455.1 Thermodesulfobacteriota bacterium
CAGTCCGAACGAGACCGCGAAGGCAAGCGAGCAGCGACGAGACAGTACACATAGTACGGCGAGGAGCCGCACAGCGCAGCCGACAAAGGTATCGTTTGGAATGTGAACCGGAACTATTGGATGGTCATCATTTCCGCTCGTACCATGTCAATGGCTTTGACCGTGGGCAGATACTGATCCCGCGTTGTTATGATGGCCTCGCCCTTGGCGTTTTCGCTGACGCTCTGCACCTTTTCCGTTTTGCGCACCACGCCCTTGATGACCAGACGTTTTCCGTCCATCTCGATCTCACCGTTCATGTACCCGCCGGCCAGCATGAGAGCCAGGTGGCCGTTTTTGAGCGGGGCCAGGGGACGGATCGAGTTGCACCGTCCAGGCACCAGGTCCTTGCCGAGGAGATCGTTCAGCAGGCCCGATTTGCGGACCAGCGGAATGACCTCAAGCGGGTCGATGCGCGTGGACTTGAAGGTGAGCATGGGGCTTTTCGGGGCGGGGATGATCACCCGCGCCGAACAGGCCGCAAGCTGGGGCGTGATAGTGAAAAATTCTTCCGGATCCCTGCCGCTGAGCCGAGCCAGACTGCGCTCGGTTTCGGCGGACTGTCCTTTATGGACCAGTGACCGCTTGCGGCCCAGAACCACGCATTGTTTGAAGACCTGAAACTCCTCTGCCGGGAAGGCGAACACCTGCAGCATCTCGAAATACCGCGCCAGAACAGCGGCACAGAATCTCAAGACCGTGTACGGGATGACCAGCACGAGCCAGCCGTCCCGCTGCAGGGTTTCCTGGTAGCGCTTCAGAAAGCGCGCTTCCAGACGTTCCGCCTTGCTGTCCGGAGACATTTCATAATCATAGGGCGGATTCAGAAAGAGCAGACCGAAGGCGGCCGGTGAGACGCGGGTCTCGACCAGCGAATCGCCCCATAACACGTGGGACAATCTGCCTCTCGCCTCCATCGCCCTTTGATGGTCGAGCTCGATGCCGTAAGTTTGGCCGCTTGTTTCTTCCGCCAGATCGGCCAGGGTCTTGCCCTTGCCGCAGCATGGGTCCAGCAGCCTGGCATCCTGCTCGATATCGAGTAATTGTTTAAGTTGGCCGCGAAACTTCTCCGGGGTCGGATAAAAGCCGGCCTTTGCCTGTGAGCCTAATCGTGCCATTGATGTCTCCTTGTTATGTCATTGGTTCATATCCTTCCGGTTATGAGCCTGTTTCCGTTTCGACCAGAAAATGCGTCTGGGCCATTCTGGAAAGATCGAATCCGTCCAGATCGTTTTTCCGGGCCAAGTGCATCAGGTCGGTCATCAGGTCGGTTATGCCGGTCTCATGGCAATCGAGAGATTCGCCTTTCAGCCGGCAATATTCGGTTAAGATGGTTTCTGCTATTCGGGTTCGCGAATTCATGTTTCACCTAGCTTTCCGGCTGGCGCTGTGAGAATCCGCCAGTTCGGTACGATGGAGTTGAGCGTTTCGAAGGCCTGCGCTCTCCCGGCATCCGGGAAGAGCAGTACATTCCTGAGGACTTCAAAAAGCCTGGGCGCAACCGCGATGAGGCGGACGTTTCCTGCGTCCCGCCGTTCGACGATCAGATCGCGCATGTCGCCCTCTTCGTCCGAGATGTCGTACCCGTCGGGCCCCCATGTCTGTTGCTCGTAACGGGCCTCAGTGACGATGTAAGAGCCTTCCGTGTCCGGATGGGATTCCACCGTCCATGGTCCGGGGGTGGTTTCGAATTCACATTGCGGCAAAGACGGATGCTCTTCTGTTTCCTTTGGTTCATTCTTTTCGGTGAACAACCGCCAGGCAAGATCCGGCCGGGCCTTGAGCGCCCGCAGGATCTCTTCCGCGCTTTCGGCGGCCACGCAGAGTTTCTCGATGGACGATTGATACCGTCCGGGAACCGCGTTGGGATCGGACGAGTCAACGGGATTGCCGTTTTCATCGACATCGCCGAACTCGTGAAAGTCATGGAAGATGTCGTCCGATCTTTCCCGCAGCCCTTCGATGATTTCATCCAGAATGGTATTGATCATACAGGCCTCCTTTCACCGGGCTGTGAAAAACGCTCCCGCCTCGGGGACCCTTTCTCCGCCTGGTTTGTGGTTTGGGTGACTGAAGTTGCCGGAGCTTTGAGCATGTCTCGCAGCATGTTCCGCGGCACCTTGCAGATTATCCGGGTGTCCAGACAGAACAGCCGGAGCGGTTTGAGGCTGACCACCCTGAAGCGGGATCGGGCCCGGCCGTCCTGGAAGAAAATCGGCCGGGTCTCGATGACCGCATCCTTGACCAGCCGGAACGACTTCTTTCTGGCGATGTTGTCCCAGCATCGTTGCCGCCATTGCACGGCATATTCATGGTCGGTCGGGGTGAGGAGTTTCAGAATCCTATCGGGACATTGGCTTTCGTATGGCCCCACGGATTCGTCCATGTCCTTGTATCCAATGTCGTAGTCCAGATCAGCCGGCCGGTAATCCAGCAGAAAGACGAAGGCGACAACCTTGCGGGTCGCCATGTCCAGTTGCATGGTTACTTTGTCGCGCCGGATGATCTCAACCGCCATGTATGCCGTCCGCATTTTGACGATGGCGATGTCCAACAACACCCATCGGCCATGTTCGTTTTCACAGTTGACCTGGTCGGTCAGAAAATCTTTTACAGGGGTGCTGCCCCTGCGTGTATATGTCCATCCCATTGCCTTGCTCCTTTGTATGCGCCGGAGGCAGGACCACCCGTTGAGGGCGGTTGCCCCCAGTCGGGGTTTGAGAATTTATGTTCCTAATGCATTCACATGAGGGAAAAGCCCGAACCCTGCAGGCAGCAGGATTCAGGCTTTTCCGGGTGTTGAGCGTCAGAACGGCACGTCATCGGAAAATGGCGGTTCCTGGCCGTCTTTCGGTGGGGCCGGAACACTATCCGTCTTGTCGCCGCCGCCGAGCATTTTCATCTCGCGGGCGATGATCTCCGTGGTGAACCGGCTGTTGCCATCCGCGTCTTCCCATTTTCTGGTTTGCAGGCGGCCTTCGAGATACACCCTGGAACCCTTGGCAAGATACTCGCCGCAGATTTCCGCCAGGCGGCCGAAGGCCACAATCCGGTGCCATTCCGTGGCTTCCTGCTGATTGCCCTCCGAATCTCTCCACCGTTCAGTGGTCGCAACCCTGAAATTGGCGACAGCCACCTGGTTTTTGGTGTAACGGGTTTCCACATCAGCGCCTAAATTGCCGATCAGCATGGTCTTGTTCAACATGATATTTCTCCTGTAATTTGTGCCAGGGATGTATTCCCCACTATTGGGGAGTGCTTTCTCCCCGGCAGAGTGGATGGTCGTGAAAAGAGGGATTATGCCGCCTTTTTGATTTCCAGAAAGGAATAGGAACTGGTCGCCTGAAAGTCAGTCAGAGACTGGCCATACTCTTTGAGAAAATCGGCAAGCCGGTCCGTGTCCAGTGTCTTTCTGGTGCGGGTTGCCTTCTGCAGCAGTCTGCCATGGGCCTTGATCGGTCCCCGGGCTGAAACTATAGCCAGGAGATCCCTTTTACGAATGTCGATGTCCGTCTCCAGATTCTTCTGTTGCTTCTGCAGCTCGGTGAGGATCTCGACGCTCTCGGTGAGTTCCCGGACTTCTTCAGCCGCGAATTTCGGGCAATCGGCCACAAAGGGGCAATAGCCGCACAAGGGGCTGACCTCCATGGCCGGGATTGCTGATGAGTCTGCCATGACATGCTGGTAGTCGTTCCAGATGGTGCACGCCCGCTCGAGCAAACCTGCAAAAATGGTTGCCTGTGGCGTGTAACCGTTGAACAGCGCCATGCCTGACGATCCGAAGTTGACCGCCAAAATCGCGCCTTTTTCCACGGTGTAGTCAGGATAGGCCGCAGCCAGCAGTCCCATCTGCAGGTAGAGCTGGGTTTCCCAGGAGCCATATGGTTCAGTCGGGATGGTTTCCGGTGATTTCACTTCCAGCACGGCCATGGTTTTCCTGACCTTGGAAGTAAAGACGAAATCGATGTGGGCCGTGACCGGGACATCTCCTGCATAGCGTACTTCCACCTGCCGCTCGAAATTGGTGAATCCGGCGGCGGTGAATGCTGCGGCGACAATTTCCTCAGCCATGTGGCCGCGCCGGAAACGAAGCAGAGTCACCAGATCGGCATGCGGGGGATTGATTTTTGAAAGAATTGTTTTGCGTGGGCAGGCCCCGATCTCGGATACGCCGAGATAGGTGGCACGGTCGCCAAGCGTTTCCACGGTGTGCTGAATGGCCAACTGCTGAAGAGTGGCCTGCAGGGTGATCATGAACTGGTCTGACATAGTATCCTCCTTCTGTTGGAATTAAAATTGGGAGGATACACGGATTCCCGCCAGGGGAATGGTGTTTACTCCCTCAGGGTTTACGGGTGGTTGGTGCTATGCCGCTTTCTTCATCCAGGTTTTCTCAGTTTTATCCCACTGAAAACCCGCGGCCTTGAGCAGTTCCTTTTTGTCGAACAGTCTGTCGCCGATGGCAACGATAACACCTTGACGGTTTTCAAAGGTGACGCCGGCAATCTTGGGCATGGCCGTCGCTGGTTTACCGCTCGTTTCAGCCGGTTTTTCGACTGGTTGGCTTTTGCTGCCGGCTTGGGTATTGCCGGGATTCTTCTGATAGACGTTTTTCAGCAGGCCCTTGTAGGAATCACTACCGATGGACAGAAGTGACATGCATTTCTGGATGGCATCGGTGATCGCGCCCTTCTGGGCATCGCCGACATTGCCTTTGACAATCTGCATCTGGCCTTTCTGTGATCCTTTGCAGAACCATTCACCGTCGATCTTGAGATAGAGTTTCACCTCGGCAACCGCCTGGCAGTCGAAGATCTCCTCCCTGGTCAGTTCGTACCTCCAGTTTTCCGGGCCAAGAAACTCGTTGACACTGTCAAAGACATACTGAGGCCGGTAGCCGTATTTTACCTGGCCGATGACCTTGCCGTCCTTGCCGGTCATTTTGATTTCCTGGACCGCCTCAATGCCGAAAGACCGCAATCTTTCGTTGATCGAATTGATTTTTTCCTGAAGTGTTGCAGCCATTATTGTTTCCTCCTGTTTGCTGTGGAAGGGAAACAACGACGCCCCGGCGGGAGCAGAAAGTTGTTTCGCTCCCGATTGATGGGGTAGATGGTGATTTGCAGTGAAAAATATGAAACGCCTGCCGAACCTGGAAGTTCACATTGCCGTGTAAAAAAAACACTGTTGATGATTAAACTTTGGAACGCTGGCGTAAATAAAAACAGAAGGGAAAATCGGATAAAAGATGAGGCAGCCACGCGAGAAAATATGGAGGATCAGGTTCGCATCCGCGATTAAACCTGGACGTGCCAATAAATGCGAAGCTGTGGTACCTGAAATTCAAGAACACAGAAAACGTGTCAGCTAAGCCCTTGAAAAGGGATATCTCATTGTGAAATGAGCCGGAATAATGACCTTATTCTTATGCGTTACGAGAAAAAAAGGCAAGGGGAAAATTCCAAAGTTGCAAATCTGACTTGGAAATCTGGCAAGTCTACGGTCGGCTTTCCATGCCCCCTGATAATAATATTTCAGGAGGATCGATCAAATGAACAAAATGCGCCATGCTCACAGAGCCTGCCGCAGGGTCGAATCAAGGGCTGAGGCGGAAATGAAAGGCTGGGCTCGATGCGCTGAGCCTGGCGGCACCAACTCCAGCACCGCCCTCAGATCTTCATCTGTAAGCAGCGGCCGGACATGGGTGGTTCGAAAGAGATGAGGAACACCGCTGCCGGCAATAAGGGCGATAGCGCTGCTGATATTCTCGGCAGCGCCGGCCTTGCCGGCCAAGAGCTCATAGCGCGCCAGGGGGGCCTTGATATCCATGGCGATAAAATCAACCAGCTGCCCCTCAATAAGATCGTGGATTACCTGGGGACGGCTGCCGTTGGTATCAAGCTTGACGGCAAAGCCCATCTCCTTGAGGTGCCGGCAGAACCCTGGCAGGGCCTCTTGCAGGGTGGGCTCACCGCCGCTGACTACAACCCCGCCCAATAAGCCCTGGCGCGTCTCCAGAAAAGCAAAAAAATCGCGACTGCTCAACAGCTCCGCCGCAGGCCGCTGGCCAAGGAGCGTGCCGTTATGACAGAAAGGGCAGCGGAAATTACAGCCCTGGCTGAAAACAATGGCAGCCGGCCGGCCGGGAAAATCACTGGCGGTAAAGGGCTCAAAACCTCCAAGACGCATACTCCCTCCTTACACAGTAAACCTGCTGCGCAGGACAAACTCGGCTTTCTTGCCCTCGTTCCACTGGCTCACCGGCCGCAGGTAGCCCACCACCCGCGAATATACCTCGGTTGGCCTCTGGCAGTGAGGACAGATTTCCGGCTCACCCTGGAGATATCCATGCTCTGGGCAGATGGCAAAGGAGGGGGAGACGGTGAAATAGGGCAGTCTATAGCGGGAACAAACCGTGCGGACAAAGGCCTTGACCGCGCCAGGATCCGGTGCCGCCTCGCCGAGATAGGCATGGAGCACCGTGCCGCCGGTGTAACGGATCTGCAGGTCGTCCTGCAGATCAAGGACCTCAAAGACATCCCTGGAATAATTAACCGGCAGCTGGGTTGAGTTTGAGTAGATTGGGGTCGCTTTCGCATCCGGGCAGACAAGAGAGGTCCGCATCCCGGGAAAACGCTTGCCATCCAGGAGAGCCAGGCGGAAACCGGTGCCTTCGGCCGGGGTGGCCTCCAGATTATACTGATGGCCACTCTCTTCCTGAAACTCAGCAAGACGAAGGCGCATATGGTCAAGAACCTTGACGGCAAAACTGCGCCCGGCATCGGTGCCGATATCTACCCCCAGAAGGTTGAGACAGGCCTCGTTGGTGCCGATCAGGCCGATGGTTGAGAAATGGTTGTCCCAGAAACGGCCAAACCGCTCCCTGACCTGGCGCAGATAGAAACGGGTGTAGGGATAGAGGCCTTTTGTGGTGAGATTCTCCAGAACCTTGCGTTTTGTTTCCAGGCTGGCCCGGGCAAGCTCCATCAGGGCATCAAGACGCTGGAAAAAATCGGCCTCGCCAGCGGCCTGAAAACCAAGGGCCGCCATATTGATGGTCACCACACCGATGGAGCCGGTGAGGGGGTTGGCGCCAAAGAGACCGCCCCCCCTTTTTTGCAGCTGCCTGGTGTCAAGACGCAGACGGCAGCACATGGAGCGGGCGTCATCCGGGCTCAGATCGGAATTAACGAAATTGGCGAAATAGGGGATGCCGTAACGGGCTGTCACCTCCCAGAGCTTGGCAAGGCCTTCAGCATCCCAGTCGAAATCAGCGGTGATATTATAGGTGGGGATGGGAAAGGTAAAGACACGACCCTTGGCATCGCCCTCACTCATTACCTCCAGGAAGGCAACATTGAAAATATCCATCTCTGCCTGATAATCGCCATACACCTGGCCCTGCTCCTCGCCACCTATGAATACCGGCTGATCGCGATAGGCCACCGGCGCCTGCAGATCCATGGTCAGGTTGGTAAAAGGGGTCTGGAAGCCAACCCTGGTGGGAACGTTGAGGTTGAAGATAAACTCTTGGAGGGCCTGCTTAACCTCCCGAAAGTTGAGGTTGTCATATCTGATGTAGGGGGCCAGCAGGGTATCAAAGCTGGAAAAGGCTTGGGCCCCGGCTGCCTCACCCTGCAGGGTGTAAAAGAAATTGACTACCTGGCCCAGGGCGCTTCTGAAATGACGGGCCGGGGCTGATTCCGCCTTGCCAGGCGCACCGGTAAAACCGGTGCGCAGGAGGTCCTGGAGATCCCAACCCACACAATAGACAGAGAGCAAACCCAGGTCGTGGATGTGGAGGTCGCCCTCCTCATGAGCCCGGCGCACCTCAGGACTGTAAATCTTGTTAAGCCAGTACGTCTTGCTCACAGAGCTTGCGATGTAGTTATTGAGGCCCTGGAGGGAGTAGGCCATATTGGAGTTTTCCTGAACCTGCCAGTCTAGGCGCTGGAGATAGTTGTCAATCATATCGACATCGGCCTTGGCCACCATCTCGCGAATGCGGGCATGCTGATCGCGGTAGATGATATAGGCCTTAGCTGTCTTCTTATAGGGAGAGGAGAGCAGCACCTCCTCCACCAGGTCCTGGATATCCTCTACGTTGGGGGGCTCAGGCCCAAAGAGATTCTGGGCCAGGGTCAAGACACGAATCATGAGGCGCCGGGCCTCAGCCTCCTCAAATTCGCCGCTGGCCCTGCCAGCCTTTAGGATGGCCTTGCTGATCTTCGTGGCCTCAAAGGGTACCAGGCGTTGATCACGTTTTTTTATAGCGGCAAACAGGGCTTCAGAGACGACTACAGATGACTGGGGCATCACTCTCTCCTTTCCACGCGGGATGTGAGTTATAAAAGTGGGTGACCCATGGAATTTTCAACCATGGCATCGGCAGGTCTTCGGACTCCCAGGCACTGACTAAAATCCTACTGACCACGGCTTCCCAGTCATTGACCAGTGCCTGATGTGGTGTTCGTTCCTGATTACCGCTGCGGGACAGTTCCGGACTTGCACCGGATTCCCTCTTGCCTCACCCCCCGGAAAACCAGGGCGGCGAACCGGCAAAACACTATATATGGTATGACAACAAAAAGTCAATACAAAATACGGACACTGTTGGTCTCCGCCCCACCCCCCCTGTCACTACAATCACACTTTTTTCATTTTCGTGTTACATAATCCTTGAAAAATATTCCCCGTCTGTTATGGTGTTACAATTTTATTTTTCGTGTTACCAGCAACAGCTTGTTTATTTTGATTATTTTCGTTTCCGCTTTTCTGTTCCGCCTGATCGTGCAGCGATGTCTCACGAGCAACGCAATTGAGAACATGAGGAAGGCCGACACTTTGACCGGCTGCAAGAGATGCTTGCCCGGAACAGCAACAACAGGCTGGTGGTGGTCAAGACGGCCTACGCCGAGCGGCTCAGCGGGCAAGGGAAAAAGATTTCTGATGGCGGTCATCACCTGGGAGTCGTCATTCTTGAACGGTAAAAACCATACAGGAGATTTGAATCATGAAATGGCTTCAGGCTGCCGTCGACTACGGCATCATTGGCTTGCTTGTCGTGCTCTCGGCTGTCGCCGTGGCCGTAGGCATCGAGCGACACCGGTACCTGAAGGAATGCGACTCCGGGGTATTCATGAACAAGAAAGATCTGGAGCTGGCCCTCACCAGGAGGATGCACTTCATCGCCACCATCGGCAGCAACGCCCCCTATATCGGGCTGCTTGGCACCGTGCTCGGCATCATGCAGACCTTTTATATCATGGGCCGGGACGGCATGATGGACACGGGCAAGATCATGACCGGGCTTGCGCTGGCGCTGAAAGCAACCGCCGTAGGGCTCCTTGTCGCCATCCCGGCCATCACCATGTACAACCTCCTCATGCGCAAGGCGAGGGAAATCATGCTGGAGTGGGAGAGCCGTCATGGAGGATAAGACCTTCGATACCATCAACGTCATCCCCTTCATCGACATCATGCTGGTGCTGCTGGTCATCGTGCTCACCACCTCGACCTTCATCGCCAGAGGCGTGGTCCCGGTGGATCTGCCCCAGGCCGGCGCCGGGGAAACCGAGACCATCAAGAGCCAGACCGTTGACGTCGATCGGAACGGCAGGATTTTTTTTAACGCCAGGGAGGTGCAAATCGCCGGATTGATCTCCAGCCTTGCCGATCTGCCCAGGGAGATGCCGATTCTGATCCGCGCTGACCGGACATTGCCGCTTCAAGGCTTTGTCGAGGTGATGGAGGTGATCAAGAACGCCGGATTCCGGCGGGTCAGTCTGCAGACCGAGGAACAGCCATGACCAGGCAAGCCGGGGCCAATCTCATCTCCCTTCTGATCCATGGGATTCTAGTGGCGTCAGTTCTCGCGATGCCCCATCCGGAGGGGGCTGAGAAGCAGGTCCTGGAACTCGATTTCCGCTTCGTGGCGGCCCTACCCGTACCCGCGCCTGCGGAAAAGCCGCTCCCCAGGCCAACGCCGACGCCGGTAGTGGAAAAACCGAAGCCGGCAAAGCCTCCGGCCCGGTCATTGGTGAAAAAAACCATAGCCACCCAGCCGGCCCTTCCCGAGGAAAAACCACTGGCGCATGACGAACTGCAGACCGTGGCCCCTCTCACGGCGAACGGGCCGGCGGACGAAGAGGCGCCTCCGACAAATGCAGCAACGGACCCAGGGCCGCCGACGCCCCCTGCCGACGCCAAACCAGCCGGAACTTCCGTTGCCACGGCCTCTCAGGCAGCGCCTGCCCCGCGCGATGTCCCCTTTGGCGAAGACTCGGGCCCGGCGTTCGCCAAACGCGTTCCACCCGAATACCCGCAGCAGGCGAGGCGCATGAGACGACAGGGCAAGGTGGTGCTCCGCCTCACCATCGACGAGCATGGAAATCTCGCCGAAGCGAATATTGTGGAGAGCGGCGGCCCGGCGTTCGACGAGGCCTCGCTCAACGCGGTCCGGGCCTCGAGCTATCGCCCGGCCATGGTGCATGATACCCCGGTTGCCAGCTCCGCCCTTCTTACCATCCAGTTTCAACTGATTTCGAACAAGGACGAGGGATGATGGCTGCGCCAGCCGCCTGGAGGCAGAAGGTGCCATAGTGCCATCCTGTGGCCTCCTGGCAGAGGCAAATGGCTACCATGCAAGCCGAGGCGGCCGCAATGACTCTTGTCAGAAATCAAGACATGACATGACCAGGTTTTTTAAACGTTTGAGCGTTCGAACATTAATCACCAAAAAAGGAGAAAATGGAAATGAAACTGAGGAGAAAGGAAAGATGGCTGCTGGCCGGGCTGGCCGCCGCCGGGGTGGTCATGCCGCTGACCGTGCAGGCGGATGATGCGGTGGTGCTCGATACCATCACGGTCAAGGGGGAGGCGATTTCTGCGGCGAGCGAGCCCATCACCGTTAATGTCATCGACGCGGAGAACCTGGAGGAGCTCAAACTGCTACGTCCGGAACAGTTACTGGAACTTGTGCCGGGCATCGAGATCCACAATTACAACCAGGGCGGCGTTGCCAATGAATTTGAGATGCGTGGGTACAGCAACTGCGGCCATGGCGGAGATGCCGCCATCGCCATCGACGGCATCCCTCTCAATGAAGGACAATCTCATGCCGATGGCTATGCGGACATGAATATCATCATTCCGCTGGAAATTGACCATGTCGATGTTTTCAAAGGCCCCTCTTCCCCATTGTTCGGTAATTTCGCCAGGGGCGGGGCCATCTCCTTCAACACAAAAAAAAGCGGAGAATACAATATATTCCAGGCCATCGGCGGTTCCTATGACACCTATGATCTCCAGTCCGTCTTCGGCCATGCCATAACCGACACCATCCATAATAACACCGCCCTGCAGTTTGCCACAACCGACGGCTACCAGGATCACTCATCGTGGCAGCGTGGCAATTTCAGCACCCGTTTCGGCTGGCAGACCACGCCCAGGCTCGACACCGCCGTTTCCCTGCGGGTGCATCGCTCCGAGTGGGACGCGCCGGGCTACATCCCCGAGTACCAGTTCGAGGACGAGGACGACTCCCGCCACCAGGCAATCAATGCCGAGGATGACGGCGGCGACAAGACCTTCACCACCCAGCGGCTCGACCTGGGCTATGATCTGACCAGCGCCAGCCGTCTCCTTGCCTGGACCTATGCGACACAACAGGATTTCACCCGTTTTCAAAAGATGGGCATTGCAGCCGGAGGCCAAAAGGAAAAACATAATGAGCGTTCTGTTTATGGCGCCGGGACGAGCTATAATTACGAGGGGAAACATGCTGGCAAGGATGTGAACGGCGTTGCCGGCATCGAGTATTTTCATGAAGATACCGACACCCTTGACTACAATACCTCAAACCGGGTCCGTACTTCGCAGATTACTGATCGTAATTTCGTTATCGATACCTTGTCTGTTTTCGGCCAGGCGGATTATGCCCTTCATCCTCTTTTCAAACCCTGGCTTGGTTTTCGTTACGACACTTTCGGCGGTGACTATACCAACAATGACCCTGGCTCCACGCCTTTCTCCAGTGGGATGAACGATTATGAGCATCTGAGTCCCAAAGTCGGTTTCCACAGTGAACTGCTCAAGACCCTGGACTTCCGGGCAAGCTTTACCCAGGGCTTTGCCCTGCCGGCGGATGCGGACAAATACAACAGCGCCATCGGCAGTGAGCCCCAGACCATCAATCAGTATGAAGCAGGCCTCAACTTTTCACCCTCCCGGATGTTTACCGCTGATCTGGCGGTCTTCCGCATTGATAACTTGGACGAAATCCAGGAGACCTGGTCTGGTTCCGGCATCTATGAGGCGCTTGGCGAAACCATGCGTGAAGGCCTGGAGCTCTCCGCGGTGCTCAGGCCATGGGTTGACGGCTTTGAGGTGTTCGGTGATCTTACTGTCACGGATACGGAAGTCATAAAGAATAACAACCCAGCACTGGTGGGGAAGGAGGTTAAAGGAGTGCCGGATTACACCTCCAACCTGGGAGTACGTTATCTGGCCGAATCCGGAGTCAACACCCAGATTAAATGGCAACATGTGGACAGCTACTATACCGAAAGCACAAACCTCCACAGCTATGACGGTTACGATGTGACCGATTTCAGCATCAGCTATGGCGACAAAACAAAAAATGGCACAAAATGGCGGGCCGGGCTGGATATCGATAACCTCTTTGACGAACACTACAGCGAGGCCGTCATATTCTACAGCAGTCTAAGCCCCACCAATCTCTATGCAGTAAGCCCGCCCCGGACATACTGGCTGCGGCTGACCCTGGAGATGTAGGGTCATGCATGGCATTCACTGTCTCACCGCCGCGTTTCTCTGTCTGCTGCTGCTTGCCACCCTTGGCTGCAGGCAGCAGCAGGAATCCCACTCCATGCCCCCGGCCCTCACCCTGGCCGTGGGCGGGGAAAACCCGGAAGGTTATGACCCCACCCTGGGCTGGGGCAGTTACGGCAACCCTCTGTTTCACAGCACCCTGCTCAGGCGCGATGCGGACCTCAACATCGTGCCCGATCTGGCAACTGAGTGGAAACTGGCGGAGAACCGGCTGACCTGGACCGTCACCATCCGGCCGGACGTGGTTTTTTCCGACGGCTCGCAGCTTTCCGCCCGGGATGTGGCCTATACCTTCAATACGGCCGCCTCGGCCGGGGGCGTGCTCGACCTCGCCAATCTTGACAAGGCGGAGGCGGTTGATGATATCACAGTACAGCTCCACCTCAAGCAGCCGGACATCACTATTATCCACTATCTCATCACCCTGGGCATCGTGCCGGAAAAACTGCACGGCCCGGGCTACGGCCGTAATCCAGTGGGCTCAGGGCCATACCGGCTGGTACGCTGGGATGAGGGCCAGCAGATGATTGCCGAGGCCAACCCCTATTACTATGGGGTACAGCCGACCATCAAACGGCTCATCTTTCTCTTTAGTGGCGAGGACGCGGCACTGGCAGCAGCCAAAGCGGGAAGGGTCGATGTGCTGGCCGTTCCCTCAAGTCTGGCCGCCCAGATGATCCCCGGCATGAAGCTGCATGTGGTGAAAAGCGTGGACAACCGGGGGCTGATGTTTCCCTGCGTGCCGGATACCGGCGTTAAAACCCCGCGCGGACTGGCCAGGGGCAACGACGTCACCGCCGATGTGGCCATCCGCCGGGCGGTCAACTTCGCCATTAACCGCCAGGCCCTGGTTGACGGGGTGCTGGAAGGCTTCGGTCGGCCGGCTTTCGGGGCGGTGGATGATCTGCCCTGGGACAACCCGACGGTCCGCTTCAGGGACAATGATGCTGAAAAGGCCGGGTCCATTCTGACAGAGGCCGGCTGGGTGGATCGTGATGGTGACGGGGTGCGGGAAAAAGACGCCGTCAAGGCCCAGTTCACCATTGTTTACAATGCCACGGACAGTCTGCGCCAGGGGCTGGCCCTGGCCGTGGCCGACATGTTGCGCCCGGTGGGCATCCGGGTCGTACCCAGGGGGGAGAACTGGGACCGTATCAAAAACGAACTGGTGCACAGCGATGTGGTGGTCTTCGGCTTCGGCGGTCACAGTCCGCTGGAGATGTACAAGCTCTATCACAGTCCGGGGGCCGAGCCGTCCTACTGGAACGGCGGCTTTTACAACAATGCCGTGGTGGACCGCTATCTTGACCAGGCCAGGGCGGCCGCCTCCTTTGCCGACTCCATCCAGCTGTGGCAGAAGGCCCAATGGGACGGCCGGACGGGATTCGCCGTGGCCGGCGACGCCGCCTGGGCCTGGCTGGTCAACCTGGACCACACCTATTTCATCAACCAGTGCCTGGATGTGGGCGGATCACAGATGGAACCCCACGGCCACGGCTGGCCCATCACCGCCAATATCAACGAGTGGCAGTGGACCTGCAACTGACATGCTCCCGCAGCTGACGAAATTTCTGTTCGCCAAGACCATCCGGCTTGTCCTGCTCGTTGCCGCGGTTGCGACCCTCTCCTTTGTACTGGCAAGCCACTCACCCATTGACCCGGTGGATGCTTACGTGGGGGCGGCCATCATGAAGGTTTCGCCGGAGCAGCGGCAAATGATCATTGCCCGCTGGGGCCTTGACCGGCCGCCCCTGGAACGCTTCGGCAGATGGGCCGCGCAACTGGCCAGGGGGGATTTCGGGGTCTCCACCATTTTCAACGAACCGGTTACTGCCGTCATCGCGAAGCGCTTTGTCACCTCGTTGTGGCTCATGGCCCTGGCCTGGAGTTTTTCCGGCCTGCTGGGCTTTGCCCTGGGGCTCATCGCCGGAGCCAGGGAGGACAGCCTGGCGGACCGGCTGATCAGGATCTATGCCTATACCATGGCCGCCACGCCCACCTTCTGGGTCGGGATGATCCTGTTGATGGTCTTCTCCGTTTACTTAGGCTGGACCCCGGTGTGCTGCGCCTGGCCCCTGGGATTAAGCGCCGAACAGGCAACACTCTGGCAACGGCTGCATCATCTGCTGCTGCCGGCCGTAACCTTGTCACTGATCGGCATCGCCCAGATCACTCTCCATACCCGTGAAAAAACCATTGAGGCCCTGCGAAGTGATTACGCCGTCTTTGCCCGGGCACAGGGAGAATCAACCTACGGCATCTGCCGGCGCGCCCTGCGCAATGTGGCATTGCCCGCCGTTACCCTGCAGTTCGCCTCCCTTGGGGAACTGTTCGGCGGCGCCGTACTGGCAGAGCAGGTCTTCGCCTATCCGGGACTGGGGCGAACCACCGTCGAGGCAGGTATTCGGGGCGACATTCCCCTGCTACTGGGGATTGTCCTCTTCAGTACGATATTTGTCTTTACCGGCAACTTCCTGGCCGATCTCATCTATCATCTGGTGGACCCTCGGCTCAGGAAAACAGCAGGGGACTTCTCATGATGACCAACTTTTTGGTTCTGGACCGCAGAACACGCACCATGATGGTCATCCTCGGCTGTCTTGTTCTCTTCTCCGGAATTTTTCTCGGCGCCTGGCTGTATGGCGAGCAGGGTCAGGTGACCAATCTGCCCCTGCGGAAACTGCCTCCCGGCTGGGATCGGCCATTCGGGACAGACTGGCTGGGCAGGGACATGTTCGCCAGAACCCTTAAGGGGCTCCGCATCAGCCTGGAGATCGGTCTGGCCGCCGCTACCTGCTCCGCGGGTATCGCCCTGGCCTTTGGTCTGGCGGCCGCCACCATGGGCAGAATCGTTGACGTTGTGGTAACCTGGTTGTGCGATGTGGGAATGGCCACCCCGCATCTGGTTCTGCTCATCCTGATATCCTTTGCCTGCGGCGGCGGGGCCAAAGGGGTCATCATCGCTGTTGCCGCCTCGCATTGGCCTGCTCTCACCCGGGTTATCCGGGCCGAGGTTATGCAGCTCCGAACTTCCGATTACATTAAGCTCTCCCGCCGGCTGGGCAGAAGTTCCACCTGGATTGCACGGCACCATCTGCTGCCCCATGTGGCGCCGCAGTTCCTGGTTGGACTGCTGCTCCTTTTCCCTCATGCCATCCTGCATGCGGCCGGACTGACATTCCTGGGTTTCGGCATGTCACCGCATACCCCGGAAATCGGCACACTGCTGGCAGAATCCATGCGGCATCTCTCAACGGGAATGTGGTGGCTGGCCCTGGCTCCGGGGCTGGCCCTTATTATTTCGGTCATGGCCTTTGACGTCCTCGGTAATAATGTCAGAGCACTGCTGGACCCGAAAACCCTGCGCGAATAGGAACCCCATCCATGCTTGCAATACAAAATCTTTCCATACGGTTTACCCATTACACCTTCGGTCTCAAGAAAAAGGAGGTCTGTGTCGTCCGGGGTCTCGATCTGTCGATTGCGCCGGGACAAGTCATGGCTGTGATCGGCCAATCAGGGGCCGGGAAGAGCTTGCTGGCCCACGCCCTGCTGGGTATCCTGCCGCGCAACGCCCGAATCGAAGGGAAAGTATCCTTCAAGGGGCAGCGGCTGACCCCTGAACGGCTCGCAACCTTGAGAGGAAGTCAGATTGCGCTGATTCCCCAATCGGTCACCTCACTGAACCCGCTTCTGCGGGTAGGGGTACAGGTGGCCCGGGCGGCGCGGCTGAGCGGGATTAGCCAAAAGGATGTGCCAACCACTGTTCACCGTGCTTTTGCCCGTTACCTTCTTCAAAAAGAGGTTGAGACCTGGTTTCCATTTCAGCTTTCAGGGGGCATGGCCCGCCGGGTGCTCACCGCCACCGCCACAGTGGGCATGGCGGACTTGATCCTGGCGGACGAACCCACCAGTGGTCTTGATCCGATCACAGCCGGGGAGGCCCTCGGCCATCTGCGCGAACTGGCAAACACCGGCAAGGCCGTACTGCTTATCACCCACGATATTGAAACAGCCCTGCAAGTCGCCGATATGGTAACGGTATTCTGTGCCGGTACCACCGTGGAAGTGGCCAGGGCAGAGGACTTCAAAGGCCTTGGCCATCTTCGCCATCCCTATACCAGGGCTCTCTGGGCTGCCCTGCCTACCAACAGTTTTATCGGCACCATGAAGCCCATCGAAAGGACATCCGATACTGGCGGCTGTCCTTTCCGTCTCTGCTGTAATGACCAGGATGCCGTCTGTGGCCAGAGCGCGCCCGAACTGAAACGGACGGGTGAAGGATGGGTGAGGTGTCACCATGCTTGAGGCCACATCCCTTGCCTATAGATATGGAAAGCAGCGTTCCTGGCTATTTAACGATCTTAATCTGCGGATAACACCGGGGGAGATTGTCGGGATGTCCGGCCCAAGCGGCCGGGGGAAATCCACCCTGGCAAAGCTGCTGGCCGGCTATCTGACCCCCAGCAGAGGAAGCGTGATGGTAGACGGACGACCCCTGCCCGGCTCGGGCCATTGCCCGGTCCAGCTCCTGTTCCAACACCCGGAACTTGCCGTCAATCCACGGTGGAAGGCGAGGGATATTCTGGCAGAGGCCGGGCCGCCGGATGCCGCGCTGCTGCGCGACCTCGGCATTGAACCAGCATGGCTTGCCCGTTACCCACACGAACTTTCCGGCGGCGAACTGCAGCGCATCTGCCTGGCGCGCGCACTCACGTCGCGCACCCGCTATCTTCTCTGCGATGAGATGACCTCCATGCTCGACCCCCTCACCCAGGCAAGCATCTGGCGAACTGTGCTGGATATCTCCCGGAGCCGGGAGCTTGGCCTAGTCGTCATCAGCCACGACCAGGCGCTTCTCGGCAAATTGTGTCATCGGAGTGTTTGTTATTTCCAAAACGATCATCTTTCATCTGCTTGTTTACTCGCTACATAACCATCATTTATACACAGAGCGTTTCCTTTCAGGCTCTCTTCTCCTGCAGCCAGGACAGATACCGGGGCACCCCATCCTCCACCGGCATGAATTCCGCCGTGTAACCGGCCTCGCGCAGTCTGCTGATATCCGCTTGGGTAAAGCTCTGGTAGCTGCCTTGCAGATGCTCCGGAAAGGGAATGTAGTCGATTTCCCCGCAGCCGTGATATGCGATGACCGCACGCGCCACCTGGTTAAAATTTTGGGCCAGGCCGGTGCCCACGTTGAAGATGCCTGACACGCCTGGATTATCAAGCAGCCACAATTTCACCGCCACGGTATCGTCAACATGGACGAAATCGCGCCGTTGTTCGCCATCGCCGTAGCCGTCCGACCCCTGGAACAGCCTGAGCCTGCCGCCCGCAAGCAACTGGTTGTGGAAGTGGAAGGCCACGCTGGCCATGGCGCCCTTGTGCTGTTCGCGCGGACCGTAAACGTTGAAATAGCGGAGCCCGGCCACCTGGCTGGTCAGTGAACCCCGGCAGCGGCGCACATACTGGTCGAACTGGAATTTGGAAAAGGCATACATATTAATGGGGCATTCATAACGGCGTTCCTCCTTGAATACCCGGCCCATGCCATACACCGAGGCGGAGGAGGCATAGATGAACGGCACGGCACGGGCCTGGCACCAGTGCAGCAGTTCCTTGGAGTATTCGTAGTTGTTGGCCATGATGAACTCGCCGTCCCACTCGGTGGTGGCCGAACAGGCACCCTCATGCACTAGGGCTTCGACCTGTGCCCCCGGCTGCCAGCCGGTCCGCAGCCGGGCGAGGAAGTCGTGCCGGTCCAGGTAGTCCGCGATGTCGCAGTCGGCCAGGTTCCTGAACTTTTGTCCATGCCTGAGATCATCCACCACCAGGATCTCGGTGATGCCGCGCCGGTTCAGGGCCTTGATCATGTTGCTGCCGATAAAGCCGGCGCCGCCGGTAATAATGTACATGAATTGTCCTTATTGCTTCGAAAAACCGCTGGAGAAGTCTGCCCCGCCGGTTATGCCGCTTGGTCCCTCAACAATCGAACAAGGGAATGGGCCGGGGCACGCCACCTTCACGCCACGCATCAATCGTGATGATGGTGATGGTGATGGTGGTGATGATGGCTGGCATCAGGTCCGCCGATGCTGCTCAGGGCCTGCTCCAGGATGCCGTCAGTGGTCGCCATGCTGCCAATCGCCTGTTCGAGCAGCTCAGCCAGATCAGGATGCCCTTCCTTTCTGACCTGCGCGGCCCACCCGCGGAACTCTTCACCGTGCTGGTGGTTGTGTTCCACCCTATGCGGCAGCAGCACCCGCAGTTTTTCGATGCTTGTTTTCTTTTCCATGAAATGAAATCCTTCTGTTTTCTTTTTGCCTGCTGCTTCCCGTCCTGAACAGGTCTTATCAACCCTGGTCGCAGACGGCAAAACAGTCAAAACAGCCTTTTTATCCAATCCGCCGCTTCCTCGCCTTCCCCTTTTACTGGTCAAGCACCGCCCGTTTTCCGTCCAGATGCGAAACAACAGCCGTGGCGAGCTTCCGGTGATCTTCCTCCAACACCCAGTTGGCGCCATAATCAACCCTGCATTTATCCAAAAGGTATTCAATCATTGGCTTGGACCCTCTGACCGGCAGATTGGGGAAAAAAGTGGTAATGCCGCTTGCCACCATGCACTGCCCGGTGGCGACGATCTTCTCGCTGGTCCAGGCGGCCGAGGCCACGGCCAGGGGCAGATCCGAGAAGTCATTCCCCAACCCCTCTCCGATCAAAGACGAAGCGATGGCCAGCAGGCGGTTGCTTTCCGTGCATTGCCCCAGCGGCAAAACCGGATTGATCCCGAGTTCGCGGCAGGCGGCTGTCATTGACGAGCCAGCCTTGGCCCACACGTCGTCTCCCTGCATCATTCCAGCCAGGGCCAGGGATTCAGAGGCGCAGCCGCCGGCCATGACCAGAATATCGTGTGCAAGCAGCGCCTCGGCCAAGCCGAGATGTACGTCGCCATGGACTCGATGATTGTCGCAACCGATCAGAAAAACGATACCGCGCACGGCACCTGTTTTTATCTGCCGGGCAAGCCCCCTTGCGTCAATGGATTCATGCCAGGGCATGGCTGTTCTTCACGGCCTCGGCCGCCTCGTCCATCTCTTTCTTCGCCCTTTTGGCAAAGGCGGCAATGCACATCATAAGGATGGCCCTGGCGTTTTCCAGCCCCCCGGCGCCTGTCAGTTCGAAATGCTCCGCACCGGCCATCCTTATGGAATTACCGATGGAAACGATACGTGTGTGAAATAACCGGGCAGCATTGCAGGTTGCAGGCATGACGCACGAACCACCGACCACCAGGACATCGACGGCGCCGCTCTTCACCAGGTTTTCCTGTTCGCCGATGGGGCCGGAGATCAGATTGATTCCTCGGGCCCGTGAATTTTCCAGAGAGGATTTGACGCCGGGGTCGTCAAGCCCGTTAAGCAACGCCTCCAAGGCCAGGGGACTCTGGCTGTAGACCAGAATGTTGATCTTGTCGTTTCGCAGGCACCCCTCCCTGGCGCTCGCCGGGGGCGGGGCTGGGAACATGATATCATTGAGCAGGCCGAACACTCTGGAAGCGCCCCAGCCGTCGGCCAGTGCGCAACGGCTGGTCTGGCGGAGAATATTAACGTACTCCTGGTCAACTCCCATATGGGTCCGGTGCATAAGTTCCACCACTTCCCGGTCAAGCCCCCTGGGGACTACGCCCAATTCGCGCCAGATCCGGCGACGTTTTGCCGGGACAAACTTCAACAGCGTCAGCTCATCTTCCTGGTTGCCGAACTCGGCCAGCAGTCTTTCACCCACCGCCTGGGCCAGCTCATTTTTATCCAGCCCCACGGGATCCAGTTCAAGAAGCCGGGCCAGTTCAACAAGCCGCGCCTGGTCATGAATCATGAAGGGCGACTCTCCCCGGACCGTTGCCATTAACGTCCGGACCATCTCTCTGGCCTCCTCCACCTGTCTGGAAACACCGGCGCCAACGATTCTGGCGAAATTTCTGGCCGCTACAGTGTCGGCAGTGGCCCCGCAGATCCCGATTAAATCCTGCACACCATCAATGATCTGGCATGGGCCCATGTTGCAGTTGCGGCAACAGGTCCCACCTGAACCGAACAAACACATGGACATTTCACGGTCACTGATTCTGTCCATGGCATTACTAAATGCGGGTGGGGACTGCCCATGGGAGGAATTCCTTGTCTTATTCATTGAATTGTTCATTCTTGATTCCTGTTGCATTCCCGTTAATGATACATGAACCAGGCGGGTTCCAGACCGGAACAGGTTTGACAGCATATTTGTCCTTCAATGTCCCAGGCATTCTGGACGAAAGACGACTTCCCGCAGCGACAGCACCGGATAGTACCGTTATTCTCCGCAGTTCGCGGAAAAGGGCGGCAACGTATCTGGCGGATCTTGCAGAAGCTGCCCACCGGGCGTTTGAGTATTGACTCGACCAGCAGGTCAAGCCCGGTTCGATATATTTCCACCACCGCAGGCTATCCATGGCAAGATGCGACTCCAGAGATCGCAGACCCTGCGACAGTTCAATATGCTTACGGATCAAGGTAAAATGAAGCGCCGTGCCGGTAACGGCGTGATAGAAGAGAAAATCCCATGGCCGCGGTGTTTCCGTCACGGTGACCTGACCGTAACAGCCATGTTCACGGGACAGATAGGACAGGGCAAAGACGGCATCACCTTCCGCGGCCGCTGCTATTCTCACTTCCTGCAGGCCGTCGAAGAATTCATGCACATACTTGCCTATCTGCCAGCCGATGGCGAGATCAGGGCTCAGATGCCCCATGCTCTGGGTCAAACCGTATAATTCAATTGGTACCAGCATAGCTTGTCTCCTCTATTCAACTTCAAGAATCCTGATATAGTATGTAATTTCAATGAGTTAAGTAACCATCTCGGATTAACTTTAGGCACTTTTCTTGATCGTGCTGTGATGGAGATTCCTTTATAAAACGGTAGTTGGCAGAACCATCGTGGCTGTCCTATCGAGATCTTTTTCGCTAACCATTTTTCTTCCACACAGGGCCGCCAAGGCGCGGGCCGCTGTTTGCAGTTTGCTTCTCAATTTCTGGGGATCGTCTTCATTCGAACCGGGAAAAGCCGCAAGCCGTTCTTGAATGTGCCCGGGAACCTGTACAGCGGGGAGCAACTTATTTGCCGCGGGTAGAAGCCCATAAGGATTTTCTCCTAACCATGACATCGGCGCAGAGAGGTCCTTCCTGTTTCCGCACCATGAATCCTCCGAGGGACTTTCCGCTCTGTTGGCATACAGGCCAAAACAGTCGAGCTCCTGGCGGGTCAAACCATGGGCCTCGGAATCGACGGAAGCAACAAGAAGAAATGAGCTTGGCCATTCATCCCCTTCAACATGCACCAGTCGTTCGCGGAAAGCGGCGAAGATCTTTTCCCGGAGATCTGCTCCAAGACGATTGATTTGCGGCACATAAAGTACGCCTTGGTCAACTGCTGCAAGCAAGTTAGGACAAAAATCAGAGCAAACCCGCACATGATCCGATTCTTCATGATCACCAGAGAGATTTTCTGCTCGGCAATCAGCCGGAATGGTTACCAGTGGGCGAGGCTTTATTAAAAAATGACGACCACCAGCACGATGGCCGACGCCTCCCGGAAAACCATCCCGCCCTGGACGGCAGCACCTCTTTTCAATTAAAGGCGAGAGCAAGGCTGCCAGACATTTGACCGCAGCTTTATTTGCCGTATCTTCATGGCCGACAAGAAGGACTCCGCCGATTTTTGGATCAACGGCATATACCAGCAGGGCAAGGATTGCATTCTCGTCTGGCGAAAGACAATGTTCTGAGAGGATGCTTATTGGTTCAGTGTTACTTTTCATAATTTATTCTGCTCGTGATGTTACGATTATGCAAAAAGTAACACATAATAAAAATTAAAAATTCTCGCAATATAAAAGTGTTGTTCGTAACTGGTTAGCCACCCCATTTAAAAAAAAGGCATAGAATTAGTCTCTTACAGTGCGGTCTGGCAAGGTCGCACTGCAAGGAGTACTATTGACATGAATTTTTTTTTCATATTAAATGTCTTTCATAAAATTACTGAGGAAGGATGAAAAATGCTGACAGGAAGAAACGGTAAATCGTGCCCGGAATTATTAAAGGCCCTTGCGGATCAAACCAGGCTTGCGGTGCTCCTGCAACTTATGCATGGGCCGCAATATGTACAGGAATTGAATGCAGCGCTGGGGGTGGAGCAAACCTTGTTTTCCCACCATTTAAAGATCTTACGTCGGATGGGGCTCGTGATCGCGGAGCGATCCGGCAAGGGGGTCGTCTATCAACTGGCGCCCGGCGTAGCCTCTGAAAAGGGCGATGCCATCAACCTGGGTTGTTGTGAACTGAAGTTTTAACTGGAGATCAAATGCAATATACACATGAATTTTTCGGGGAATTGATCGGC
>JBFMAY010000052.1:0-22512 GCA_040755455.1 Thermodesulfobacteriota bacterium
TGCTCGTTGAGCAGAGCGAAGGCCTCATGTTTGATTTTTTTTCTGGCCTTGCAGAAGGCAACCTTGGAGACAACCTTCTTGGCAACAACTGAACCGGAGATGATTTTGAAAAACTTATTGAGCTCCGACTGGTAGGAGCTTTTTAGAAAATTACTGAGGTAGAGGATGAGGGAAACAAATGGCAATTTCCTGTTTCGGCTGAAGTCAGTTTGATTTTGCCGGCTTTGTTCAAGAAATTCATGAGAAAAGATAAATTCTTTAAGGAAATTAATAAGATTGGCACATATTTTGTCAGGAGGTTCCGCGCCAAACCTATGATCATTTGTGAAAAATTCAGACATGCCATCCTCCCTGTAAAAATAGTTTTTTTGAAGTTGGATAATATTATTAATAATAGCATTAACATGTTGAATTTTCGATAAATTTTTTAAAATTTACAATCTTAAGTTAACCTGATTAGCGTTAATCTTCCGCATTCAGTTAGTAGGACACTATTTGTCCTAGGTCCTATGGTAATTTTCATGACAAACAAGGAGGTCGTCATGAAAATGAATCGAATACAGTTTCAACAGGGTCTGAGTTTGAACCAATTTATTGCTCAATACGGGGATGAGCAGCAATGCGAATCAGTGCTTGAATCTGCTCGCTGGCCCCATGGATTTATCTGCCCCAAATGCGGTAGCGACCAGTACGGTACTTACCGAAGAGGCAAGAGGGTCAAGGTGTTCCAATGCAAAGCCTGCCGAGGCCAAACGACACTGACGGAAGGGACCACTTTCCATTCGTCAAAAATACCCTTGACCGTATGGTTCCAGGCGATGTTTTTTCAGACCCAGAACAAAAATAATATCTCTATTCTGGAGTTCAAACGCCTCCTTGGTGTTTGTTATCGAACAGCATGGCGAATCAAGCACAAACTCATGGAGGTCATGTTTGTGCGTGAGCAAACCACCCTTCTTTCAGGACGTGTCGAGATCGACGATGCCTATCTTGGTGGCGAATTGCCCGACGGCAAGGTCGGTCGGGGTTCCGAAAATAAAACCCCGTTCATCGCGGCAGTGCAGACCGACAAAGAAGGCCATCCGCTTTATGCCGTCTTTTCGACCGTGAAAAGTTTCTGCAAAGAAGAGGTCGAATTATGGGCGAAACGCTCTCTGAGGCCATCTTCGCTTGTGGTCTCAGACGGTCTTTGGTGCTTCAAGGCCGTTGAAGCCGCAGGCTGCTTCCATCAGAGAGAAGTCGTTGGCAAAGGTCGTAAAAGCACCAGCATGGGGTGTTTCCGTTGGGTCAATACAATACTCGGCAACATGAAAAACGCCATTACCGGAACGTACCATGCTTTTGACTTTAAAAAATATGCTCACCGCTATCTGGGCGAGGTTCAATACCGCTTTAACCCTACAACACAAGTTTTGTGCCCAAAAAAGGGTCGAAATCAAACTTAAATACATAAAATATCCTGCGAATGCGAGCACTTATATTTTTTGAATAATTACAAATAGATATCAACTAGTCGAAATCATTCAAAATTTACTTGAAAAATGATCTTAAAAAGCGCCAGGAATTATCAGTTAAATAACTAGTTATTTCAACATGTTAACAAGAAGTTGCGTTGTAGGGTTAACCGGCGTTTTGATCTCCAGCAGATGTTTAAGGGTTTTGTATTCGCTACCGCCAGATCTTGCAAGGTCCGTGAGTACAAACTACGCCTTGCGGAAGATTAGCGCTAATCAGGTAAGTTATAAGTTAATGACATTGCTATTAACTTCCTAAAAAACTCTTGCAGGGGTAGACCGTTTCAGGTGAGGCACCGGGACATTTCTCAATATACTCTGTTTTAATATATCTTTTTCTACCTGCCCTTAAACCTCTTTTTTTCCTGCTCCGAGTTTAACGGCTAACACCACCAGAGGAGTCATGGCAACAGCAGTTAGATAACCACCCCAATTAGGTCTCAAATAAACAATCCAAGCCAAAGGAAACAACCAGAAAAAATTAATCACGGCAACACATAATGTAACAAATCGGTGCCCCCTTGCCCGCGATATATCATGAGGTACACCATTCAATATATTTTTCAGTTGTATATTTAAAGACAGACGTTGATAGGCATGACTGCGATGGGCTTCATAAAACCTCTCTCCGCTACATATGCGCCTTACCAAAGTAACTGTGGCATCAACAAAAAAAACTGCAAGAAGGATCAACCAGACCCATAAAGACATTCCCTCAGATAGAGCTGTCTGGAAGGCAAAAATACCTAGAACAAAACCTAAAAAACCACTACCGGCATCGCCCATAAAAATCCTGGCAGGCGGCCAATTCCAGATCAGGAAACCAAGACAGGAGAGAGACAGGATAATCAAGGGAAAAGCAGCCTTAGCCCCATCGTTTAAAAATACGATCAACGCCGCGCCGCCGGCTACAGATATTGTCTCGATTGCAGCAATGCCGTCAATGCCGTCCATGAAATTGTAAAAGTTTAATAGCCAGACTAGAAAAATAACGGCCAGCACAGACCCGATCCAGTTAATCAGCCTGATGTCGCCCCCGACATTCAGGTCCGGGAAATATCCGATTAAAAACAGACCCCATGACGCCGCGCTGAAATGCACAAGAATACGCCATCTGGCCGGGATGGGCCGATGGTCATCCCAGAAACCAAGCGCAGCAATGAGCAGACCTCCGACAAAAAGGGCATAAAACTCCGTCTGTTGCAAATCATCAACAACATAGAGATACAGCATGGTCATCAAAAAAGAAATGACAATGCCTATACCTCCTCCACGCGGAGTCGGCACATCATGCGAACTTCTTGCATTGGGGATATCCAACAAACGGAATTTTATTGCATATCCGCGTAACAGCCCAGTGAGCAGAAAGGAAAGAAAAAAAACGATACCGCCTAGGAACAATTCAATCATGAATTTCCTTTTTCTCTTGCATAAAGCCTGCAACAGTTGCCATGAGGCCCTCATCGCAAGATAAAGGCGGCTCCCAGTCCAATACCCTTTTTGCCTTGGAAATATCCGCCTGCAATGAACCGCACAAACGGCTCAAAGCATCCTCTTTGCCTAAAATTTGCCCGGCAAGTCTCAGAAATTTCAAAGATACGGGAAACAGCCTGGCAGGACGATTCATAAAAAATGATATTTTGCGGATGAGCTGAGAAGCTGAAAGATCTTCACCATCAGATATCAAAAATACCTCCCCCGCCGCAGAAGGATGTCCGATGCAGCACAATATAAAATCAACCAGGTTTCCAAGTGCCACCAAACTGCGCATATTGTTAACATTTGCCAGTGGGAGAGGAATGCCCCGGTCAACTAATTGCAGCAAACGAAGAAAATTTGCCTTTACTCCCGGCCCATACACCAAAGGTGGCCTGATGCTCACCACTTCCATGCCCGTTTCTGCTGCAACATCGCGCAAAAGCTGTTCGGCTTCCCATTTGGAAACCGCATACGGGTCAAGCGGGTTTGGTGGATCTGTTTCAGAAAAAAATTTTGGGTTTTCTTTCGTTCCTGTCTCTTCACCATTAACTTTAATTGAACTGAGATAAATAAAACGCCGCACTCCGGCTTCAGCCGATTTCCAGGCCAAATGCTCCGTTCCAGCGGTGTTCACTATACGAAACGCCGCAAGCGGATCACTTGCATAATCCTGCATCACATGCACGCGCGCCGCGAGGTGAATTACAACATCCACACCTTTTAAGACAGCATCCCATTTTGTTTCCGGACCAATGTCTCCTAAAGCATAAGTATATTCCGCCCTAATAGGGCGGTTCACGTCAGAGAAAAGAGATCTTACAACACGACGCACCGATAAATCTTTTTGCTCCAGTGCCGAACATAACGTTCTTCCGACAAAACCGTTTGCTCCAGTAACTAAAACTTGTTGCTGTTGCAAGACAATAGATCCTTATAGACATCTAACGTTTGGCTGGTTACTTTTTCTATCGAAAAATCAGCCTCGGCAATCTCTCTTCCCCTCATTCCCATCTGCACCCGCAAATTCGGTTCCACAATTAACCGTCTCAATGCATCTACTAATGCAACAGGGTTTCCAATCGGAACTAAAAAGCCATTTTCCCCATTTTTAACGATTTCACGACATCCTGGAGCATCAGTCGTAACAATTGCCCGGCCACAGGATGCTGCTTCAATCAGCACCTTCGGAACCCCTTCACCATAGCTTGTCGGTAAACAGCAGATATTGGACACAGCAAAAATTGGCGGCATATTTTCTTGATGCCCCCACCACTCTATCACACCATCAGCATGCCACTTTTGCAGTTGTGTATTCGGAACAGAAGCGGGATTTTCCGGGTCACTGACGCCAACAAGGACGAAACGAGCTTTAATTCCATTTTCATTAATAACTGCTGCTGCTTTAACAAATTCACCAACTCCCTTGTCCCAGAGCATACGGGATGCCAACAGCACAATCGGTACCTGTTCCGGTTCAGGTACGGGAAAAAAAGTTTTGAGATCAACCCCGGAACCACGTATTAATGCAACTCTTTCCTTTCTGACAACACCTCGATGCACTAACGAAACTGCATCATCGGGGTTTTGTAATATTGTCCTCGAATTTCTGCGATTTAATAATATCCGAAACGCCTTTTCAACAAACGGACGGAGAAACTTAGCCTTCCATTGCCGGGAACTGAACAGATATCCCAATCCTGCCAATGCATTAACAACACAGGGGACTCTGACCAGTCTAGCTGCTAATGCCCCATAGAGTACCGGTTTTAATGCAATATGATGTACAATATCCGGCTGTTCCTGTTGATAGAGTGATATAAGATGCCGAATAAAGATTATTTCCCGGAAAGGATTGGCCCCACGGCGTCTAAAATTGATAGGAATAAGTTTCAGATTTGCAGCACGAATCTTATCACCATGCTTATCTTCACGGGTGACAACCACTACTTCATAGCCGGCATTGGATGCTGCAACTGCCAGCGGCAGCCGGTGGGAGCAGAAGTACCAATCTTCCGTGACAAAAAAAAGGAGTTTAGGATGCTGCGAGCTTTTACCCTGCTCCATCATTTTATTTGGCATCCTCACCATATATATGTCACCGCCTTCTTTTTATTATTGCAATTCGGTGGCGTCAATTTCTTTTAATCTGCATCAGCCGAGAGTCAGCCAGGAAAAATTCAAACACTCCCTGCAAAATCCAACTACTATTTGCCCTTATATTACAATACCGACTCAGTCCGTCTTTTAACTGGACCCACTACTCGTGCTGGCACTCCGGCGGCAATGCAGTCAGCTGGAATGTCATTTGTTACCACGGCACCGGCGCCGATAACCGCTCTGGGGCCAATCGTTACGCCCTTGAGAATAATTGCTCTGGCCCCGATCCAAGCGTCTTGACAGATTCGAACCGGTGCCGAGGGAATTTTATCAATATTACGAACCCGTCTGTCGGCAGCATCCAAAGGATGAAAATCGGTGTCATAAATCAACACGCCGGCGCCAAGATTCACGTAATCTTCTATGACAATCTGCTCTGTGCAGTAGAGAACCACCCCTGACATCCCCACGTGATTGCCGATAGTCAGTTTGGAACCAGGCCTTACGGCACACAGAACGCACCTGGAATGAACGCCTGCTGGATTTTCAGAAATAGTATTTCGGATAATGACATCCGAACCGATTTCGATGACGGCAAGGGAATGCTTGCGGCAGAAGGGGGTAGTGTACATACGAAGACGTCCCTGCAATCGGACGCCGTGCAGCTTCAGGTAGCCGATGGCTATTCTTGACATCACGCCTCGGCGTACAAACTGAATACCCCACCATGCCGACCTGCAAAATCGACTTAATATCATGGCGGTAACCCGACGATCATTCATCTATTGTCCAACTTTACGGCTTCCATATTCAGGCTTATGTGAAATTCCATATCGTTCTTGTTGATTCTTCTGGAAGCCCAGTCGTCAAAACGGTGGTATTCAACTTTATCCGGGTCCCAGTGACGAATATCGATGAAACCGGCATCATTCAATATTTTTCGCAGAGACTTGGTATTGTATATCATGCAATGTTGTGGGTATCCGCAAGCATATCCCAACAGCGGCGTTCGTATACTCTCAGAATCCCTGTCACAGGCCAGATAAACATCAAGAAGTTTGTCAAAATCAGGAACAGAGATCCTTAACACCCCGCCGACTTTCAATATTCTTTTCCACTCCCATAAAACGCTTTTTAATTTTTCTGGAGCGATGTGCTCCAAAAGGTGGCATGCATAGACCAAATCGGCATAGTTATCCGGAAGAATCGATAAGTCGGTGACGTCGCAGACGTAATGAACATGCGGCGCAGGATGTGCGTCAACGTTAATAAATTCCGGGCTGACGATGTCACCACAACCTAGGTGTATGAGAACTTTACCATCGGGATTTTGGGGCAACGATGGGCGGATTAACCGTCTCTTAACAGTAGCCGTTCGGCTTTTTAATTTGCGGCTGAGCACAAAAAACGCCCACCTGATTTCCGAGAAGACCTGCTTGGACATCGTATCAACGCCTCAAAATATGGTTGTGACTCATGTGCGATTCGCGCCAATGAGATACCTGTAAATTTTTGCAAAGACCTTTTTAGTCAATCCGTAGTTGCCTGGATATGTTCGCAACCATAGCGGCACCAGTTGCATCCGACTGTGCCGGTATGGAATGGAATGCCAGCACACGCGTCCGCAACCACTGGTAAAAACCGTTCCGTCGTAACCGTTGAATAGATACGTTACTGCAGAATAATCCGTTCTTATGGCATCTATGGAGTTGTCTGCTATCCCGAACAATTCAAAATATCGCGAATCAACGAAGATGGCATTGCATTGCGTTACCGCAATCAATTCGTACCCTTTTTGCTTTGCGAGATTGGTAAGCGCCAGCAGGCTGTTTCCCTGTGTGATGCTCATATCAGCGGGCTGTATGAACTCAACCGCATTCGGAATAGTCGGGTTATATTCAATTACAACCAGCTTTGGGTTATAATGTTTGACAGCGGCCCAGACATGATAATCATTTCCGTCAATATCGATGGACAGCACATCGAAATTGAGGGGGATATCCGTTTTTTCAAGAATTGAGTCTAAACCATTATTATTCTCAAAACCGACAAATGCATGAATTGGATGAATGTCTTTATTATCCCGGAAATTTTTTTTCAGGTCATTGCACCGTTCCATATCGCCTTCGATTAAAACAGCGCTATAGCCTCTGTTTGCTATAAGATTGCGTGTGTTGCTCAAATAAACACCATCCCAGGCTCCGAATTCAACGCACCAGCGGTCATTTTCGTTGATGACCTCCAGTGCTTTTTCAATGATGCCGTCCTCGCCCGCCTGGGAATATTCATTGCGGGCAAACTGATTCAGCCAGGGCGCGGAGCTAGTTGTTGCATTTTTGTTCATAATATGCCTATCGAGAAAGATGTAAAAACTAAACAACCACCAGCTAAAGCTGGTGGGTTTGGCTAACGTGCTGAAAGCACGGATACGGGTCAGCAGACCCGTTTGGTCATTCTTCAACTTTTATACTTTCATCAGGGCTTGGTTCAAAATGATGCTCAAGATAACTCTTTATCATCTCATCTGTTATTTGTCCCGATGTGGCGCAAAAATACCCGCGCCCCCAAAAATGCCGGCCCCAATATCTCTTCTTTACGTGGGGAAATTCCTCAAACAGCTTCGAGGAGGTTCTTCCCTTTATCCTTCTCATTATCTCCGATGGAGCCATGCTCGGTGGTGCGGACACGAATACATGCACATGATCCTTGCTCACCACTCCACTTATGATCTTGATCTCAAATGCCTCGCAGGTTTGCCGGACAATCTCTTTCACTCGAAGCGCTATCTCTCCCGTCAGAACCTTGTAACGATATTTTGTCACCCATACAAAGTGATACTCGATATTGTATACTGTGTGACTTCCATAACGGTATTCCATATGCCCTCCTCTTCCCTGGAGGCATAGGCTATCATAAAATGAACGATAAATCTATCCGCCTAAAAGGCGGAGGTTTTAACCTTAACTGAGACTAATAAATGTTATTCTATCGAAAAACTCCCCCTCATACGCCAAGTAAAAAAGGGGAACCACTGTCGGTCATTTCAAACAGATCCACTTCAGCAAGGGGAGGTATAATAAGACTACAGAATGCCCTTCGTGCGTTTATGTCGGAAGCGTTTGCACCATATTCCGGTACTGCCGGACAAGATAGTAACTTGTGGCGCCCATCGCCAGAACAATTGCCCAGGCTACCATCTCGACCGAAAGCGTACCGGTAACCAGCAAAACAATTCCGATCACGGCCACATTGACCGCCGCCTGAATCAGATAGGACAAAAAACACGGGCGTACCCTGCCCAGCCCCATCAGGGTATAATATGCCGGAACGCACAATAAACTGAGAAAAGTGCCGATCAGCATAATCCGAAACGTCCCGGGCAGCGATGCGACAAGTTTTGCACCAAGCCAGAGTTTTAACAAACCTGGCAGCAATAAAATTATCAGCCCATACACCACCCCACCAAAAATGAAAATAAGTTTTGTCTGCCGGCGATACAGTTGCTGGATCCGTTGGCCGGCATCGGCTGACAGTTGTCCCCCGATCCGGCTGATTTCCGGCATGAGAGCCCGAAGACCTACCTCGGCCAAGGCGCGAACCTGCACGCTGCCATTGTATGCAATTTCGTAAACCGGCATTGCCGCAACGCCAGCATAACGTGAAAGCATCATTTTGTTAAAAGGGCTCAAAAGCATATTGATCAAAGATCCGCCAAACACCGCTCCCCCAAAACGCAGAATACGCTTCCCGCGCTGCATATCAAAATTGGCCATCTTCAGAAAGCGGAGATCAAGGATGCGCCGGATACAGATAAGACTGGCGATATGCATGAATATGTTTGAAAAAACGTTTCCCACCAGCAGGCTTTCAATCTCTCCACCGTTGTATAGCATTGCGCCGGATACGGTAACCAGCACCACTCTGCCGGCGGATTGGATGTAATTGGCCAAGTCCATGCGCCCCAAACCGGAAAGAACCGAGTTCAATACCTGAATAACAAAAACATAAATACTCAACATGCCGATATACGGCAATAACCACAAAACCGTGCCGGCATTGTCGCTGCTGAGGCGAAATAAGGCAATGATCTGTTCCCGGAAAAGCATAATTACCATCAATACGACTGTGCCGCTGATACAAAGCAATGCCAGTGCGGTGGCAGTATAGTGCTCAATCGCCTCCTTATCGTTGCGACTGTGCTCTTCAGCAATAAGTTTCACAACGGCCGGACCTATCCCGAGATTGCCTAGTTGAGCAAACGTCAATACCGTGCTCAAGACCAGCCATACACCATATTTCTCATACCCCATGAAACTCAGACATATCGGGTACATCACAGCCAGACTCGCAGTGTTGATTACTGTTGCTGCAACTCCTGACGCCATATTTATACGAAGCTGTGAGGAAAAAATCTTCTTGATCATTCAAAATTTCCGCTGACGAACCCGAATATGCTCTGCCCTTTTCGGCCGTGATCAGATTGTTCTTTCACAATAATATTCATGTCCGCTATTCTTAAACCACAGAGGAATTAGACGACCATACAGGGCGTCCCAACGCCGTTTCGTAAGCATGCGCGTAACGCCGCGATGATTGTTCCAGCGAATAGCGCATGCACGCAAAATCATGCGATCTACGAATCATATCATCATGCCGACTGCGATGTTCATAGCAGGCGAGCATCTTCCGACACAGATCTTCTGCATCGCCAACGGTAAAAAATGTGCCATTATCCTCCCCCACCACCTCAACAAGGGTCTCAATCCTCGAGGCAATAACCTCAATCTGGCCGATCATCGCCTCGGCAATTGCATTACAAAAACCTTCCCATCGCGAACTTACAACAAAAATATCAAACGCACACAATTCCTCATAAGCCCTTGCGCGGGGTAAGCTCCCGTAAAAAAAAACCTTCTCACGTATTCCCAACTTCTCACTCAAGGTCTCCAGTTTGCGGCGCAATGGACCGTCACCGACCAGTCTCAATTCGGAATCGATCTTTCTGCTGAAAGATGCAAAAGCCCTGATCATAGTTTCATGATCCTTGGCACACGACAGTCTTCCTACAGAACCCACCACAAAAACACCTTCACGACCTGCCCCGGCAACACCGGGCCGACATGCCCGTCTCACCTTCTCCAAGTTCACACCATTGTAAATCACCACCATCTCAACCTTCCGAAAGAAGCGCTCCCGTATGCCATCCAGGCTTCTCTTCGTATTGTTCGAATTACAGACAACGAGATCCGCCGCCATACACATCAGCAGAAAACACAACTTCTGCGCCCGGTTGTAGAATCCGTAGTCGCTGTGTAAGGTGACAACAATCCTCGTTTTCGAAAAAAGACGGCCTATCACGGTTGATGCCAGGCCGCTGAAGCTGTGGTGAACATGAATGATATCCGGCTTTTCCTTGAGCAGAAGTCCTGCCAATTTTAATATGTTGAATGGTAAAAAACCTTTACTGTGCAGGCCATGCAGAATCAACGAGTTATCATGATGATATTCTCTTGCGGTCAATCCATGCAATTTCTCCTGATCCTGACAGAATGATACAACATGCTTTTCGAATCTACCTGCATCGATGTTGACAAAATTCTCCAAAGGAATCGTCGCCTCAGAACAACTGTTAAAAACAGCGAAAACCTTCGTCTTCCGTTCATCCCCTGACAACTGCATCGCAATTCCCCTCCTTCAAACACGCAACGCTGAAAATCGCCAGCAATACCCACAGAAACGGATGTTGAATGGTTGATATCACCGTCAGATGCAAGACCGCAGAGATAAATCCGACCAGAACCCAATACTTGGCGGCCACATTTGAGGCGAGAATCCTCGCAAAACAACACAACAAAAATGTCCCGAATGGCACTATACTCAAAATCCCGGACTCAACCGTCAGGAACAGATACCAGTTGGTGCTGCTGCCCTGTTCTGCGGTCGAAAGCGCTCCCGGGCCGATTCCCTCTAGAGGATGATCCTCTATACTCTCCAGAGCCATTCGCCAACGACTCATTCGATCATGCGCCGAAGATGTCCCTGTAAGTGTTACCTTGTCGACTAAAGGCTCTGCAAAATCTTGAATATGTAAAAGACGTTCCGGCGTATAAAAAAACAATAATCCCGCAATACAAAGAACAGCCATCACTATACGGCGCAAGGGCATGTTGATGATGCCTATCCACCTCGGAGACTGGTCAAATTTCTGCGCTGTCTGCCTCGAAAACATATCTGAATCCCACAACTTTTTCGAAAGCGCTTTCCGTTTTGCGATGATCCAACCTGCTCCCCGTATCACGGTGACAATAAAGACGCTCAATGCCATAAACACAACACCGGCCGCGCTGAATGTGGTCAGCCATGCAAAGCCCACTATCGACGACAGCACTCCCTTGATGATAAATCCACCCCTTCTCATCCGCCACAGTTGCCACAATGCCAAAGGGCCCAGGGTATTGAAATAATAACAAAGAATAGTTGGTTCCGTGGCCAGCCCATAGCTTCGCCGAAAAATAATGTTATATGTGGCACTGGCTGGTTTCACTCGAGGTATAAATTGCTGGATATCAACCCCCCGATACGCGTACAGCAGAAAATCAGTGACCGTAAATACTGCTACAAGCAGCACCGCAGCCATATTGACCCATAACAATTTTTCCACAGATGTATTTTTGTACAGCAACAGTTTCAGAGCAAAATATCCAGCCCCGAAAATATAAAAATACGCCATGAGATAGTTCATCGTCTTTGGATTCGGGTGCAGTATGGCGGATATCATAATCATCATCAACCCGATACAAATAAATGCATCCTCACTGCCATAAAGCCCTCTGGGGACGACACTGTCATTCGCCAGACGGGGTATATAAAGAATCACAGCCGTAACCAGCAGCACCACATGCAACGGGAACCATTCCCCGATCACAAAAGATCCGGTCCAGCTCACAAAGAAGATATAAAGGTACAATACCAAAGCTAATGCCATTTCAATCCGTTACCCGCAAGTTACGTCCTCGAAGGGCACGCTTTCTATTAAATACATTCAGCAGTGCGTACTTACCCCACAGAAAGATATACATTATCTTCTTTTCCAGCCGCCAATACCGGTCGATTCCATGATCCTTCAAAACCGCCAGTTTTTCCTTCGAAATGACCCCCGAAGAGGTAATGCTCGCCGCATGCACCCTGAAATAGGTTACCGGCATGTTAATGTATTGCAAACGGCAATATTTCAGGCAGCGCAAGATAAAGTCATAATCCGAGGCATAACGATACCGTGTATCATACACCCCCGTCTTTTCAATACAATTACGACGGACAAAAAGGGCCGGATGAGGCACAAATGTCCCCCCTTGTGACAGCAGATAACGCCGGTACCCGACCTGAAATACTTTTTTGTATCGCGTGTGCGTTGCATACAACCGTATTAAGTCGCCATATACTCCCCCGACATCAGGAGATATCCGCAGCCACTTAACCATCTGACTGACAACATCTTCGTTGATATATCTATCGTCTGAATTCAATACCGCTATGATTTCGCCGCGTGACTGCGCTATGCCCTTATTTATCGCCTCGTACATACTCCCATCGGGCTCACTCAGCCAGAAGTCGATCCTGTCGTCATACCGGCGCAGTATATCCACTGTGCCATCGGTCGAGCAGCCGTCAACGACAATATATTCAATATTGTCGTACCGCTGGGTAATCACACTCTCGATCGTCTCCGTAAAGTACTTCTCGCTGTTAAAAGTCGTCGTAATAACGCTTACCAGCGGTCTATCGCCGAGTGATTTCTTGAAATATCCCTTTGAACGCAGCCCACCGCACGTCTGCGACTGTCGGAATCCGCACAACATCCCGCCGCATGTCGCTTCTCCCGGCAGCAATAGTCGCGTAGTCGCGTACTTGTCATTAAGAGTAACAAACCCATCCACAGACATAGTCAAATCTTGGATCCAAATCGACCTTACTTAGTTCTCTTCATCCAGAAACACCCGGGCCAGCCTGCGCCCCCGGCCTCCAACCCCACAAGCGAATCGGCCATCTCCCTCGGATACTTATCATACATATAATTTCCTGCAAACATGATCTCAAAACTATCGTTGAACGCCAGAAACATCTGCAGAAGATACTGCTCGTTCCAGAACTTCTTCGCCTTGAGCACCCAATTCTTCGGGTAATCCAAAGGAAATCGTATGTCATGTATATGAATGATCGTCCCTACCGGCACCTTTGGCAGTAACGACAGATATAGGTAATGCACGTCGTTGCCTATTTTGACCACATGCGAACTGTCGATAAAGAGGATATCACCCGGTTCCAGCGACTCAAACAACTCAGTGTCAACGTCTTCCACTTTACTTTCGATCAACATAATATCCTTGCTGTCAGCGGCCAGCTTTTTCAGCGTCGGTTTGGGGTACGGCTCAATTGAGATGATTCTACCTTTCACCCCATCTGCTATGGCGTTCTTTTGCAACGCTTTCCAAACGATCCTCGTCGAATTACCGGATCCCACTTCGATTACTTTCCCGGGTCTCAACTCCCTGACCATTCCGTAAAGAAGTGCTCCGTCTCCATTGGAGGCATATCCACTGTCGGTATGAATAACCTTATATTCCTCCTTATATCGTGATATCCTCTCAAGCAATGCAAGCAATGCCGAATCGCATATTCGTATACCCTCCAGCGAAAAACGCCTGTTAAAATCATAGCGCGACAACGACCTTGTATCCGGCGTCGGCCAATAAAAATGATTGGGAGATACATGCACACCGATCGATTCCCAAATCCGCCACGTCCGGATGCAAAAATGCCTAATTATTTTTTCTTTCAGCTTATTGAAACTCATATCCGCCCTTTCTTAATATAAAGACAAAGAACTCTTTCCTTGTCCTCGGGTAAGGGATTCATGTATTTGAGTAAAGAATCCGGGCCCTGAGTGCCCGGCTTTGGTCACCCCCATAGGGGGTTTGCTTTACCTTGATCCCAGATAACCTGGGCTCACTTTAACCCAATTGCCTCTGAGGTATCTCCGCGTTCTATATACGAAACCGATACGATGACAATCATTTTGGTTATTCAGACTGTTTATAAAATTTTTCTGAGAAACTCTTTGGCTACTCCAAGTTTAGAGCTGAGGAGACATCTTCACTTGAGAGTACCATAACCCTACAACGCAAGTTGTTGACTTGATGACTACATGTTGTGCTGTTTGTACCTTTCCGTACACCATATGTGGTATGCAAATTTCCAAGTTGCGTTGTAGGGATAATCGTTCAGAGGGCATAGCCTCTGAACCTGAACCTTGCCCTGAGGGCAAGGTTTTTAATCCCGAATAAATTAATTTATTGGGAGACAGGATGCCGTGTCCAGTTGCACTGATATTTTTTTTGCCCACTTTAATGCATCAGCACAACCTGTTACTTCTTACTTTTCACAAGCCACTCGATAATTGCTTGAAGGACAATGTCATTAACTTAAAGAATTGGTTTGTAGTTTAACGAATATTTTCGTTGTGATCGTTTATGGTTACGCAGATATTTTCTGCCTGGCCTGACCGGTTCGATTGCCGAGGCAATTGTTGTCAGCAGATTGCATATGATTTTTTGCACAATGGCACCTGTTCTTTGAAAAAGCAGCACAATGCTATCGCGCATCGTGGAGAGCGCCTGGGTGAAATTGATTTGATAGCTCTGCTTCCGCTCAGCGGTTGACAATTCAACCTGCTCCTGAGCGGTAAAGGTCAGCATGGCGGTCAGATTTTTGGAAAAGACACGGGCATGGAAATCCTGGTATACGGACAAGGCGCTTTTGCCCGTAAAGTTTTCGATCTCGATCCGGCATTTCATGGTTTTGTAATCTTCTTCCACTAGCCATCGGTCATGGTAGAGACTGGCAAAGAGATGATGGGGGTATTGCTCCATATCGGTCAGTGAGGTGATGAGCACTTCCGCTTCCCCTGATTCCAGTTCAACTCGCACCAGGCGTACTTGTATTGGGCGGGTATCCAAGCCGTGATTCTGGCAGGCTTCAAGAGAGGTGAGCGGCACATTGAGGGTGACCAGTTGTTCACGTTTGCCGGATTCCATGAATGTACGGATGAGCCTCCATTTTTTGATGGAAATTCTGGCGCAGAAATGAGCACCCTTGGAGAGGATAAGCTTGAATATCCAGAAAGCAGGATAGCCACGATCCAGCAAGACAAGATCATGGATAGTGAGGTGTTCGAAATGGCTGGCCGCCATGTCCCTTTCTCCGGTGCTCTTCGGACCGATGATGGCATGTGTGGTCACTTTGTTGAGCGGATCAAACATCTGAGAGATCCGGGCCATGGGAACGGGATCGCCCTGCCGTGGGTTCCACACACCGAAATGATCGGCAATGTCAGGGGTGGTGGGTAGCTTGACAGTTGAACCGTCAACAGATTTGAGGAAAAAACCGTGCCATGTTCTGGGATGAAAATGCTGGTTGAAATAACCGATAGCCTCCTGATTGAGCAGGGTGAAGGCTTCATGTTTGATTTTTTTCCTGGCTTTGCAGAGGGCCGCTTTGGAGACCATCTTTTGAGCAACGGTGGAACCGGAGAGGATTTTAAAGAATTTGTTGAGTTCAGGCTGATAGGAACTTTTGAGGAAATTACAGAAGAAGAGGATGAGAGAGGTGAACGGCAACGATCTGTTGCGGCTGAAATCAGCGGGATTGTGACGGCTTTGCTGGAGAAATTCCCGCGAGAATATTATTTTTTTAATAAAATCAACAAGATTGGCACACACCTCGCAAAACAGGTTCCGTGCCAAAGTGGCGACTGTTTTCAAAAAAATGAGCCATGTTTCCTTCCTTTTTAAAATAGAGTTATTCAAGTGAAATAATATGGCTAAATTTAACACTAACATAATGAAATTACAAGCATTTTTTGATAAAAATTCCTTAAGTTAATGACATTGGCTTGAAGGACATAAAAATTGACATCAATTTGTATTATTTATTGAAAGTTACGGATAAAAGCGGAGAATACTCCAAGCACTATACCACCAATAAATCCAAGCGAAATAATCAATCTCTTTTTTGGTTTAAATGGATTTTTTGGTATGACTGAATCCTCAATTTCAACAAGTTTGATATTCTCTGTTTCAATTTTCAAATCACTTAACTGGTTCAGTTTTTCCTGAAGTTCAGGCAAGGAAGCAATAAATGGATCGTCATTTTGTCTCTGCTGTAAAGTTGTAATTTCTACAGAAAGCGCCTCTGCTCCTCGAAAATAAGGAGGAATTTCGTCAACCGCATAGAAACTTTCTCCAATAGGTTTGATTATCCGCAGTTTCGTGGCAATTTCCCTGGCTTCAATGAGTTGAGCAATACGATTTTGCCTCAAATTAATTGCAATTTTTCGTGCAAGATCAATTTTCCCCTGCAACTTCTTTTGTTCCTCAACATTTGCCTGAGAAATCGAATCAATAATTTTTTGCAGAGTATATGTATGGATAAAATGGATATAGGTGTTTATCATCTTCGCCATATCTTCAGGATTTTTCCCCTGCACACTAATGAAAGCCTGTAAAGGTTCCACAGGCCCCCTTGGGATATTTTGCCCAATTATCTTCAGGCTTGTCAGATAATCTATGTGAGAGGTCTCAGGCAAGTTTGTTTTTTTTGCATTTTCCATGAAGAGATCTTGGAGGGACTTGCTTTCAAGGTTGTCAAGCATTTGAGAAAATATCTGTTTTGGGATCAAGGCATTTTCTTCTGATGTATAGAAATTAAGCGCCATGATGTCAAAAGGCGAAAGTTCCCTGACAACAGCTTTAGCCTCATATTGGGGAGGAATCAGAAAACAATAGAGTATGGCGGTAAGTATTGCACATAAAGTTACAGCCATGATCAGAAAGCGCTGTTTTACCAGGAAGCGCAAGATATCGATTAAATCAATTCCATTTTCCTGGGGCTTTCGAAAGTATGGGCAGTTTACTGAGGGTGAGAGATTGTTTTTATCGTCATGCATTATAGTAATTAATTCTAAATGAAGCGTGAACAATTTATTGAGAATGAAATGCGAGTGTTATTATATCAAAAAACAGCCTGACTGGCCACAGTGAAGTTAATTTGTGCATAAAAAAAACATTATGGCATCTGAAGGGACGTGCTGTAATGAGGGAGAAACACCATATATTTACCACCAGTATCAATTAAGGCAGGTCCGAACACGGATCACAGGCTGGTCCTTTCAACTGAAAAAAGAGTTTCAGTCCTTTTTTTATCGTCTCGGAAAAAATCTTTGGGGAGAAGTAGTTGCCGGCAACCCTTTTATTAATCTCTGCCAGGGTTGGGTAGGGATGCACCGCACCGGCCAGGGTGCTGAGTTTCATTTTGCCGTTTAATATCGCCACCCACTCGCTGATCAACTCACCAGCATGGGGTCCGCAAATCTGCACTCCGATGGGCTTTTCCTTTTCATCAAGGATCATCTTGATTCTGCCGGCCCGCTCACCCTCGGCCAGGCAGCGGTCATTGTTGTAGAACTCCTCGCTCCATACCTGGTAATCGATGCCGGCCTGGACGGCGGCCTTTTCATTCATGCCGATGGAGGCGAGCTCCGGATCGGCATAGGTGCACCAGGGCATCCAGGTGTAATCAGCCCGGCGCGGCAGATGAAAGATGGCGTTGCTGACGACAATGCCGCCCTCATAGCCCGCCGCATGGGTGAACTGAAAGCTGCCGTTGATGTCCCCCGGCGCATAGATATGTTTGTGACTGGTCCGCAGCCGGTTATCAACGGCAATGCCCCGTTCATCATGGATGATGCCGATCCCGGCTAAACCCAGCCCGTCCACATTGGCGGCTCTTCCCATGGCCACCAGCAGGGTATCAACCCGGAGGATCACCTCCCTGCCCTCGGCATCGGCAAGCTTCACCTCTTTTTCCACACCCAGATCGCGGGTGCCGAGCACCCTGGCGTTGAGATAAAATATCACCCCCTCCTCCTCCATCACCTGCATGACCAGATCCGCCATGTCCTTGTCTTCCTTGCTGAGGATCTGACCGCTGCGCTGGATGACGAAAACCTTGGTGCCCAGCCGGTTGAAGGCCTGGGCCATTTCAATGGCAATGGGACCGGCCCCAAACACCGCCATCGAACCGGGCAGGCTGTCGAGAGAGAAGATTTCCCTGTTGGTGACAAAAGGGGTTGTGGCAAGACCGGGGATGGGCACCTTAGCCGGTGATGAACCGGTGGCGATGACCCATGATTTGGCCGAATACCTCCTGCCGTTTAACGTAACGGAATACTCGTCGACAAAGCGGGGTGAGCCGAATTCCACCCTGGCCCCCAGCCTGCAGAAACGTTCCACTGAGTCATGCTGCTGGATGGAGGCAATGACCGACTTGATTCTGTCCCGCACCCGGGCAAAATCAACCGGCGGCACCGTTATCTCCGGCAGCCCGTAGTGCGCCGCCTTTTTCATGATCTGGTAGACCTGGGCCGAGCGGATGAGGGTTTTGCTCGGCACACAGCCATAGTGGAGACAATCGCCGCCCAGTTCCGGCTCTTTTTCAATAAGCAGGGTCTTTGCACCGAGCTGGGCCGCTCCGGCGGTGACGGTCAGTCCCGCCGCCCCGCCGCCGATGACCCCGAGATCAAAATCAAATTTTGCCATTTTTCCCACCCTTCCTCCGGTTGACAAAACCCATGATTTTTTTAACGGTTAGCGGAAACAGCCCCAGCAGGGCAAAAGATGCAAGCAGACCAGGTGAGAGGATGGCGGCCACGGAGTCAATCTTGGCCAGCTCTTTGCCGGCATTGACATAGACCATGGTGCCGGGCAGCATGCCGATCTGGGACACCCAGTAATACTGAAAAAGCGAAATCCTGGTCATCCCCATGGCCAGATTGATGAGAAAAAAGGGGAAGGCAGGCACCAGCCGCATGGTGAAGAGGTAAAATCCCCCCTCCTCTTCAATGCCCCTGTTGATCGGGGCCAGCCGGTCGCCGAATTTTTTCTGCACCCAGTCCCGCAACAGAAAGCGGGACACCAGACAGGCAAGGGTTGCGCCGATGGTGCTGGCAAAGGAGACAACCACGGTGCCCACCACCAGGCCGAATAATGCCCCGCCGGCCAGGGTCATAATAACCGCACCGGGCAGGGACAGGGCCGTCACAATAATGTAGATAAGCAGGTAGGAGGCAATGACTGCCAGCGGCCGTGCCGCATACAGCCGGGCAAAACGCTCCTGGGACTGCTGCAGATAGTCCAGGGTCAGATACTGTCCCAGCCCCAGATAGTTGAAGGCGACAATGCAGACAATGATCAGCAGAACGATTGCCGCTTTTTTGGCGAATTGCCTATTTATTATCATCTGTCCGCAACCAGTAAGCGGCGGCGCCGGTCAGGGCCGCCTTGGCATTGACAATGACGGAAACAGGGATGTGCGCCGGCAGCGGCGCTCTCATAGCCATGAATAACCATCAACCCACCACCCTGATCTTATCAATCCAATCCCTGGCCGCCTCCGGCCCCCAGCTGCCGGCCGGATAGGAATGGAGATGCTGCCTGCGGCCCGGGCAATGTTCACATTCATTCAATATGGGGGTGAGAATTCTCCACGTCTGTTCAATGCCGTCCTGCCGCCAGAACAGCAACTGGTCGCCAAGGATACAGTCAAGAAGCACCTTTTCATAGGCGTCCAGCACTGAACCCATGTCATACCTGAAATCCATGGTCATGGGGCGCAGGCAAACTCTGGCGCCGGGATTCTTGGTCTGAAAGGTGAGACTGATGCCCTCCTCCGGATAGATGCTCAAAACCAGCCGGTTGGCGGCGATCTCCTCTCCTATGACGTCCCGGAAAATGGAATGAGGCACCTCCTTGAACTGGATGACGACCCGGGTTTCCTTGCGGGCCATTCTTTTGCCCGAGACAAGACAGAACGGCACCCCCTGCCAGCGCCAGTTTTCAACGTAGAAGTGCATCAAGGCAAAGGTGGGGATCAGCGACTCTGCCGCCACCCCCGGTTCCTGCCGGTAGCCCTTGACCTCTTTGCCATCCAGCATGCCGGGGCCGTACTGACCCAGCACCACCTCCCCCTCCCGGCGGGAAAAGGGGCGAATTGAGCGGAACACCTTCGCCTTTTCGTCGCGCACCCGTTCCGACTCAAAATGGGAGGGCGGCTCCATGGCGATAAGGGACATGAGCTGCAGCATATGATTCTGGAACATGTCGCGGATGACTCCGGACTGTTCATAGTAGCCGGCCCGGTTCTCCACCCCCAGCTTCTCGGCGGCCATGATGCCCACGTAATCGATGAAACCGCGGTTCCAGATCGGTTCAAAGATGGCGTTGGCGAAACGGAACATCAGGATGTTCTGCACCGTCTCCTTGGCCAGGTAATGATCTATGCGGAAAATCTGCTTCTCCTGGAAATGCTCATGCAGGGTGCGGTCAAGGTCCAGGGCGGTGTCCAGATCCCGTCCAAAGGGCTTTTCCACCACAATGCGCGACCAGCCCCGGTTATCAGTATGCTGGGCGGCAAGCCCGGCCCGGCCGAGCATGTCGGCCACAACCGGATAAAGGGACGGAGGCAGGGCAAGGTCAAAAACCAGATTGCCCTTGGTGCCCCGCTGCCCGTCAAGCTCATGGAGATACGAGGCCAGCTCCCGGAAAGAATTCTCCGAGTCATAGGTCAGCTGCCGGTAAAAAAGAAAGGCGGCAAACTCCTGCCATCTGGCCATGTCGGCCTTGCCGTCGACCTCACAGGCCTCTTTCATCAGGCTGCGGAAATCATCGCTGCTGAAAATGGTACGGGCGCAACCCACAATGGAAACCGGATCAGGCAGGGACCCGGTCAGATACATATGATAGAGAGCGGGAATGAGCTTGCGGGCCGTCAGATCGCCGGATGCCCCGAAGATAACAATGGCGCAGGGGTCAAGCTCCCCCGGCGTCAGACAATCACAGCAGCCGTCCTGCCCGCGTATTTTTTCCTTGATAACACTGGTTTCCATAGTAAGCCGTTGTAATAAAATAATATCGTCGTTCGGATAATCAGAGACGGCATAAGGAGCCGTAACGAAATGTTCAATAATGAAGAGGTTATTTCGTAACGGCTCCTAATCATTTACCGGATCGCTCAACTCATGGCCCCCGCAACTCACCCCTTTTTCACCGCATGCCCGCCAAACTCCCGCCGCAGGGCGGCCAGCACCCTGTTCTCAAAGGCATTTTCCCTGCGGGACTGAAAGCGCTGGAAAAGGGCCATGGTGATGACCGGCGCGCTAACACCGCTGGCAATGGCCTCCTCCACCGTCCAGCGGCCCTCACCGGAATCGTCCACATAACCGCTTAACTCATCAAGCCGTGGATCTTTGGCAAAGGCGTCTTCCAGCAGCTCAAGCAGCCAGGAACGGATGACGCTGCCCTGGTTCCACAAATGGGAAATCTTATTAAAATCAAGGTGTTCGGCATAAGGAGAGGCCTCAAGTAGAGCAAAGCCCTCGCCATAGGCCTGCATCATGCCGTACTCAATGCCGTTATGGATCATCTTGACAAAATGGCCGGCCCCGGTGGGGCCGCAGTACAGATAACCGTCGGCGGGCGCCAGGGACTTGAAAACCGGCTCAAGGTACTGAAAAATCTTCTCCTCGCCGCCCACCATGGTGCAGTAGCCGACCGAGAGCCCCCAGATGCCGCCGCTTACCCCGGCATCGATGAAATGAATACCGGCTCCCTTCAGATAGGCGGCCCGGCGAATATCATCCCGGTGCCTGCTGTTGCCGCCCTCAACGATGATGTCTCCGGGACTGAGGATATTGCGCAGCTTTTCCAGATGCTCGTCAACCGCCTTGCCGGCCGGCAGCATAAGCCACACCACCCTGGGCGGCAAGTCAAGTTTTTCCACCAGCTCCGGCAGGGAGAATCCGCCTTCCGCCCCTTCGCTCATGATCTCTTGCGTCTTGTCCGGACTGCGGTTATAGGCAACCACTTGATGGCCGCCCAGCATCAGCCTGCGGGCCATGTTCATTCCCATTCTGCCGAGCCCGATCATGCCTATTTTCATGGGGATACCTCTTGGAGTTTGGGTTTTAAGGTTCATGGTTCACGGGGATTCACGAAGCATACACCATTTGTTATGAAAAATAAATGGTTACAGGATGGCGCCGGGCAAGTTGGCAGGTGGGGAGGGAAACATCCGCTGCGATTTCCTGCGGCATGGCGGCAAGCGCTTCAAAAAAATGCACAAAAAATTGGCCAGTTGCGCCACTGGCCTTTCCTCAGACATTTCTGATCACCATGAGCCGGATCTCGCTCATATCCTCCATGGCGTAGCGGATTCCCTCCCGGCCCAGCCCGCTGTCCTTCACCCCGCCATAGGGCATCTGGTCGGCCCGCCAGGACGGGATGTCGCCGATGACCACCCCGCCCACCTC
>JBFMAY010000053.1:0-21754 GCA_040755455.1 Thermodesulfobacteriota bacterium
TTCTTTTCCTGGATCTCCTGCCAGGTTGGTCTGACTTCTTTTTTCTCCATCGTCTTTTCCCCCACGTGAGTTATGCGGAAATACGCTTCGCGTTTCGCTTGAGTCGGCGCCGGTGCCAGAGATCAAGGAAATACACCGACCCATACGGAAAAATGGCTGCCACCATCATGAGCATGGCGGTCTCGGCGGCCACCGGCAGCAGATGCGGCTTGATCTCGAAGAACCCGTAATATATTTTCTCCGCCCTGGACCCACAGTGAGCGGCCACCTTCCAGATATTTTCCGGCGTGCTGGCCCGAAACAGGATGAGATACACCACATAAACCAGAAATGCCTTGAGCAGCAGTGACATGGCCCGGCCCATGAGCAGCGAGTTGATTGCCTTGCGGGTGATGTTGCCGACATAGTAGCGGCTGATGTAGCTGCACATCGCGGTGTTGATGATCAGGGCGAGATAGGGGATGGCCCCGAACAGGATATGGGTCACGGTATCGAGTCGCTGGAAGACAAAGGGAAAGAGATAGAAATGAAAGACCGGAAAGAGCAGCACCAGGGCCAGCCCCTCGTGAAAGCCGCTTTTCATGCCGATCTTGAAAAAATCCAGGGTCTGTTCCAGGGTGAGGAATTCAGCCGGGATATTCTGGCCCTTGCTCTCGATCACATAAAACTGCTGGATCTCTGAGATGGCGCTGAGCAGGTCCTTTGGCTTATAGATCCTGCCATTATCAGTGGTGATGATCTGGGCATTGGTATCGCTTGTTCCCTTGCTGCTGTCCCGCCCCCGTGCCATTTATGTCTCATGTCATGCTTGTGGAAAGTGATTCATGAACAACCCACTTGCTTTTTCCGGCAGGGATGACGTTTCTCGAAAGAAACCCTTAACGCATATTTAACAGAGGGTTGAAAAATCGACATACTAAAGAGCCTCTTGCAAAATGAACGGTTTGTAAATTGTGGTCAAATTGTCCTGTCGATTTTTGTCTTGCCAATGGGACAGGCTTGCCTTTTCAATGCTCACTTTGCCGTTTTTTTTGTGAATCTTCTGCCAGGGCGGGCACACCTCTCCCGCAGTATAACATTTTTTGATCTTTGACAACCTAACCGATTAGGCGCAGGAGCTGATCCGCAAACAATGCAATAACCCCAAACATCAGGTGCTGGGTTACCTTGCTGTGCCCTTTGACCATGTCCCGCTTCTTGAAACATACCGCTCAATCTGGATAATCTCCAGAATTGAAACCAGACTCTCTTTCTGGACGGTAAGCGGCGTTGTCAAACATTGGTTCTGATGAGGAAACAGAGTTCTTTGGACACAACCCATCAACCATGATATCTTGTCGGGGAGCTTTATTGGTACTTGGTACGTTACCAAGAGGCCCAGGAAAAACGGGCGGAGCAATTAAAGTTGTTTTGATCATATATTTGGGTAAACCGACCTTGCCCCCAAGGGGCAAGGCAATGTAATCCCCTTTTGGGGTAACCAAAGCCGGGCACTCAGCGCCCGGATTCTTTACTCAGGGCTTAAAATCATTCAATCAAAAGGAGGTTTGCGATGGAAAAAGAACCAGGAGGAGCAATCTTGCAGCGCGATAAAAAGACTTATGCAATTGTACCCCGAACTCCGACCGGAATTATTTCGCCTGAAATACTTGAGGGATTGGCGCAAGTGGTACGCAAGCATAATATACCGGTCACAAAGATCACTTCCGGGCAACGGCTTGCGCTGGTCGGCATTAAAGAAGAAGACATTGATACTGTCTGGCAAGAACTCAAAATGGATGTCGGGCGGGCCATCGAACTATGTCTGCATTATGTGCAGGCCTGCCCAGGGACGGCCGTCTGTAAATTTGGACAGCAGGATTCTCTTGGGCTGGGTCTTGAGATAGAAAATTTTTTTTATGATTATGAATTGCCTGCCAAGGTTAAAATCGGTGTATCCGGTTGCCCTTTCTGCTGTGGAGAAAGTCACGTGCGTGATATTGGCGTGATTGGGAAGAAAAAGGGATGGACCGTCACATTTGGGGGCAATTCCGGGGGTAGGCCAAGATTCGCTGATGTCTTGGCTGAGGATATCGGAAAGGAAGAAGTAATCGAACTGATAAAAAAGAGCCTGGATTATTACAGAGACAACGGTAAAAGAAGAGAGCGCACCGCAAGATTTATTGAGCGGACCGGCATAGAAGAGATGAGAAAACAGCTTGGTATTTCATAGAGTACGCCGATTTAAAAACTGATGCCACCAAGGCTCTGACGGGAAAGGGTGAAAATTGAAGTAAAAAACGAGCTGACATGTCACCGCCGACATAAAACGGACCCATTTGCAATAATCAAATGGACCCACCTTCATGTTGTCTAAGGTGGACCCCTTCGTCAAGACAAATACAAAAGCGTTCGCGAAAATCGGTGGTTAAGTAAAATCCAAGTCATTATGCAAAAAAGCTCTAAAGTTAATGAAATTGATAAATAATATACATCTAGCACATAACAAGGTGATACTGATTGGAATCATGCTGAGTGCAATCTTTTGGATTATTGAGGCTGCCATGCATGTTTATATCTTCCATGACGGCACCTTTTTACAACAACTTCTGAGCCCGGAAACACATGAAGCCTGGATGCGCCTAATAGTAGTGGGTATGTTCATTGCGTTTAGCATGTATGTGGAATCCATCATCAATGTTCGCAGGCGGGCTGAGGAGGCAACCAGGCAGGCATATTCGGAACTCAATCAGGTTCTTGACACTGCAGCTGACGGCATGCGTCTGGTTGATAAAGACTTCAATATTCTCCGGGTTAACGAGACATTCTCGGTTCTATCCGGCATAGGCAAGGATGAAGCAACAGGGAAAAAGTGCCATGAAGTCTTTCGCGGGCCTTTGTGTCATTCTCCAGCCTGCCCGCTGACCCGTATTCTCCAGGGGGAAGAGCGCGTTGAATGCGATGTTGAAAAAGAACGATGTGATGGCACCACCGTACCGTGTATTCTGACAGCAACCCCGTTTCTAACCAACGACGGGAGACTTATTGGTATAGTAGAGGATTTTAAAGACATTACTGACCGGAAACGGATGGAGGCAGCCATGCGTGAGAGCGAAAGGCAAAAACAGATTATTCTGGATGCCTCAGTTGATGTGATTGTGCAGGTTGATACGGAGATGAGGATAGTATGGGCAAATAAGACGGCTGGGTCGATTGTTAACATAAACCCAGAGAATCTCATAGGGCATACTTGTCATAAAGTATATCAAAACTCCGACACTCCCTGCCCTGATTGTCCATGCAAAAAGGCGTTGGAAAGCGGACAGATTGAGCACGGCATCAAATATCAGCCAGCAATGAACGTTGTTGGGGAATCCTACTGGGAGGATTATGGAGTACCGCTCAAAAATGAATCAGGTGAGGTGGTTGGACTCATTGAGATAGCCAGAAATGTTACGGAAAAAATGAAGGCTGAAAAGGCCCTGCGCGAGAGTGAGGAAAAACTGGCGGGAATCGTTGATTCGATAACCGATCTTATGATCATGGTGGACGAGCATTTTAATATTTTATGGGCAAATGACCATGCAGTCAATTTCTGCACCAGGGACTTGGTCGGCGGGAAGTGCTATACCGCTTACCATAAAAAGAATGCAACTTGCGCATCATGCATCGTGAAGGAATGTTTTACAGACGGCGAAGTCCATGAATTTCAGACGGAGATCGTGGGGGCAGACGGGAAAATGCGCGTCTTCTGGGGTACGGCGAGTGTGGCTGCGCGTTATGAGGACGGCAGTCCCATGGCGGTGGTAGAATATCTCCGCGATATCACTGATCGTATACAGGCAGAAAGAGACATTAAGCTTCTCAAACAAAAAATGGAGTTTATCCTTGGAGCCACAAAAACCGGTCTCGATATTATTGATTCACAGTTTAACATTCGATACATCGATCCGGAATGGGAAAAGTTTTACGGCGATCACACAGGGAAAAAGTGTTATGAATATTTTATGGGACGAAACGAGATATGCCCTGGTTGTGGAATTCCCGAGGCCTTGAAAACAAAAGCCATTACCGTCACCGAAGAAATCCTGGTCAAGGAGAACAACAGGCCGGTTCAGGTTACTACCATACCGTTCCAGGATGAAAAAGGAGAATGGCTGGTAGCTGAAGTCAATGTTGACATAACGGAACGTAAGGCAGCGGAGAAGCGCCTTGCCAAACAAACGGCCGAATTGCAGCATCTTTCTCTCCGTCTTGTCGAGACGGAGGAGTCCAACCGCAGGTCTATCACCCGTGAACTGCATGACAAGCTGGGCCAGCAGCTTACCGCCCTGGCTATCAATCTTCATATCATGGGGAAAAGTGCCCTGCGTGCCCAGGATCCCTCCCTGAATAGGCGTTTGTCCGACTCCCTTGTTTTGTTGGATGAGATGACCGGACATGTGCGGGACATCATGGCGGAACTCCGGCCGCCGGTGCTGGATGACTACGGCCTCGACGCTACTTTGCGGTGGTATGGGAACCTTTTTTCTCAGCGGACAGGGATAAAGGTGGAGGTGTTTGCTCATGATCTGCCACGATTTTCCATGGCAATAGAACTGGCCCTTTTCCGGGTCGCCCAGGAGGCTTTGATCAATGTGGCGAAACACTCCGGGGCACAAGAGGTGGAAATTCATTGCCTTGTTGACCAGGGAATCCTCCAACTGGAGATAACAGACAACGGCAAAGGGATTACCCCGCCGGCGGACAATGGAGATGGCGGGTCAGGCATGGGCCTTATATCCATGCGGGAAAGGATGAGAGCCTTCGGCGGCAGCCTGCGAATCGAATCCTTTCCCGGTGGGGGTGTCAGCGTTGTGGCGGAGGTGAGGCTATGACGGTGCGCATTGCTATCGTTGATGACCATCCCATTGTTAGGGAGGGCTTGCGCCGTCTTCTCGGTGATATCACCGAGTTCGCAGTGGTGGCTGAGGCGGCAAACGGCATTGACGCCCTGAAGATGGCCGAGGTGCACCAACCTGACGTGATCATCATGGATATTGCGATACCAGGTCTGGGCGGCATTGAGGCCACCAGTGAAATACTGAGATGCTGGCCCCAGATCAGGGTGGTGATTTTATCCGTCCACTCGACCTGCGAGCATGTGTACCATGCTCTGGCCGCTGGAGCCAGGGGGTATGTGCTGAAGGAGTCCATCGGCACGGAGTTGGTGGACGCCATCCGGGCCGCCCTATGCAATAAGCGGTATCTAAGCAGGAAAATCGATGAAAACGGCCTCGCTGATTTTGTCCTCTCCGGCAAGAAGTCCCCGCTGGAACGCCTGAGCAGACGGGAACGACAGGTTCTGCATCTTGTCGTTGAAGGCGCTTCCAGCGCCGCCATTGCAGAAAAGCTCTTCCTTTCCCCCAAGACAGTCGAAACATACCGGAGCCGCATCATGCAGAAGCTCGGAGTCCGGGATATCACCGCGCTGGTAAAATTTGCCGTTCAGCACGGAATCATCCCCCTTGGGTAGCTTTTCTCCCAAGTCCTCTGTAGGTCCCTCCCTAAAAAAAATTGGTAATGGTAATTTTTCAAGGTTTCCCTACATACAGGAGAGGTGTCCTCTGTTTTAATTTAATTATGGAAGGGGTAATTTAAAATCCAGCAAAGAAAGGTGAGTATGGAACTGGAGAATAGTGCTCTTTCGAAACAGCCCTTTTATTTTCGGCTCTCGGGCATTATTTTAATTCAGTTTTTCACACTTGCCTTTCTTTTGCTGGTGGCTCTGTTGGCTGATATTCGGCACGGACGGGAAAGTGTTCGCGATTTGGCCGTGTCGGTAGCGAGGGCCACTGTCAGGGAAGAGATGCTGTTCAGAAATTTTTTTTGCGCAACTTCCCTCTACCATAAAGTCTCGAAGGACTTCACCCCGGGCATAGCCGAGGTCCGGCAAAACGACAGGGATATCATCGCCCCTGACGGCACCATTTATACCGCGATCAGTCCCTTGCGCCTGATGGACGTTGTGCATCAGGCAACTTCCGGCGGAAGGCATATTCGGACGGCCATCAAGACATTCCAGCCCTTGGACGCCCGGGAGATACCGGACGAATGGGAAAAAGCGGCCCTGGCGGACCTCCGGGCAGGGAAAAGCGAGGTAAGCGAGTTTGTCGCGCAGGAAGGGGAATCAGTCCTGCGCTTCATGTCCCCTGTCATTGCCACCCCCGGCTGCGTGGCAAGGCGGCCCGGCACGACCCTGAAAGAGGGCGACCTGCTGGGCGGCATCAGCGTCCTGGTGCCCATGGGCCTGTTCAAGAAGCAGTGGGTTGCCCACGATCGATCTGCCATTGCCTTCCATTGCCTTCTCATGCTTCTCGCCATGGCCTGCCTCGGCTGGTGCTTCGTGATGCTGCACAGGCGCGACGCCGCCCTGTATAAGTCACAGCGGGAAATGCAGAAGGCAAAAAATCAGCTTGAAAAGACCTTTGATGCCATCGGGGATATTATCACCATCCAGAACCATGACATGCGGATTAACCGGATCAACCGGGCCGGCTGCGCAGTCATCGGCGCAAGCGAGCAGGATCTTATCGGCAAATATTGCTATGAGGTTTTCCGGGGAGTCCCGAATCCCTGCCCGGAATGTCCGGGGACACATGCCTTTGCTGAAAAGAAATTATTTACTACCAGGATAGAGCATGAAAACCTCCGCAAGACCTTTGTTGTTTCCGCGACGCCCATTGTCGGCGACAACGGCGAGGTGGAAGGGATCGTTCATTATGCCAGGGATATCACCGAAAATCTGAATCTCGAACGGCAGTTGCGCCAGGCGCAGAAGATGGAGTCCCTCGGCACCCTGGCCGGCGGCATCGCCCATGACTTCAACAATATCCTTAGTGCTGTTCTCGGCTACACCGAACTGGCCAAGGGCCGCGTGCCGCCGGAATCGCCTGTGGCCAAGGACCTGGCAGAGGTTCTTAAGGCCTGCCAGCGGGCCATTGAGCTGATCAGGCAGATTCTCACCTTCAGCCGTCAGCGCGAGCAGGAGTATTTGCCTCTCAAGGTGCAAAGCATCGCCAAGGAGGCCCTCAAACTGCTGCGGTCCTGCATCCCCGCCAATATCGAGATGCAGCAGAGAATTGACGACAGCTGCGGCCATGTCATTGCCGATCCTTCCCAGATTCACCAGGTGGTGATGAATCTCTGCACCAATGCCTACCACGCCATGCGGGACAAAGGCGGCATACTGGAGGTCAGCCTCGAACCATTCGAGCTGACGGATCTGGACGTGCGGAATAAAATTGTCCTGGCCCCCGGCCATTATCTGCGACTGACGGTGAGCGATACCGGTACCGGCATGGAACCGGCCACGCTGGAGAGGATCTTCGACCCCTATTTCACCACCAAGGGCAAGGGCGGGGGGACCGGTCTCGGCCTTTCGGTGGTGCACGGCATCGTCGAGGGGATGGGCGGCACAATCACCGTCTACAGCGAGGTCGGCCGCGGCACGACCTTCCATGTCTATCTGCCGGCGGTCGAGACTGACGCCGTGATGAACATCGAGACGGTCAGCTCCGTCCAGATCCCGTCCGGCAGTGAACGGATTCTGGTTGTCGATGACGAGGAGAGCGTGGTCACCGTCGAAAAAAGAATTCTTGAAAGCCTTGGTTACCAGGTGGTGTCCTTCACCGATTCCGCCAAGGCCAGGGACGCCTTTATTGCCGCGCCGCAGCTGTTCGATCTGCTGCTCACCGATATGTCTATGCCGGGGGTGACAGGCGAGGAACTGGTTGCGGCGCTCAAGGCGATACGGCCCGACCTGCCTGTACTCATGTGCACTGGCTTCAGCGAACGAATGAATGATGCAAAGGCAAGGGAACTGGGGATCGGCAGACTCGTGATGAAGCCGATGACCTTCATAGATCTGGCCCGGGCGGTACGGGCAATGCTTGATAAAAAGGAGGAGCAGGAATGAGCAAAGAATGTGAATTAATTTCCAAGTGTGGCTTTTTTAAAAAATATCAATCAGCAAAGGTGCTTGCTTGTAAAGGCTTTATTTTAAATTATTGCAAGGGTTCTCAAATGAATCAGTGCAAGCGGAAAGAATACCGTCAAAAACATGGCAGCCCTCCTTCTGATGACATGATGCCTACCGGGCAAATGATAGCGGGTACCAAAATTTAGGCACATTGATAATCCCAACTTGATATGCGCTTGTTTGTAATGATATTTTTTGCTTTCTGGTTGTTTCAGCCTTTTTTTTCTTTTGTCGCCAAACCGGTTGAAGCAGCAGGGCAGGGGGTATCCGCCAGCGGAATACTGGTCGGTACCTCTGTGCCGCTCACGGGCCACGCATCCTACCTGGGTCTCGGTATCGTCACCGGCATGAATGCCTATTTCAAGCACGTCAACAGTCAGGGCGGCATTCATGGCCGCCCAATCAAGTGCGTGCCCTACGACGATGACTACAACCCGCCCCTCATGATCAGCAATGTGCGGCGCCTGATTGACAAAGACCGGGTTTTCGCCCTTATCGGTCTGGTCGGCACCCCCACCACCCTGACCATCGTCGAGCAGTGCGAGCAACAGAAAATTCCCCTGCTTTTTCCATTTACCGGCGCAATTGAACTCCGGCAACCTGTTAAAAAATACGTTTTGAATCTGCGTCCCAGTTACTGGGATGAGGGGGCGGCGGCGGTGGATTATTTCATCAAACAGGGGAAGAGGTGTATTGCCGTGTTTTACCAGAATGACGCTTACGGCCTTAACGGGCGCAACGGGGTTGAACGCCGCCTGATCAAATATGACCTTGGTCTGGCGGCGGAGGCTTCCTATATTCGCGGGGTGTCGGATGTGAAGACCCAGGTGCAGGAAATAAAAAAATGTAATCCTGATGTTGTTGTCATGATTGGCACTGCCGATCCCTGCGCGGCATTTATCGTGGAGGCGCTCAGGCAGGGGATGCAAGACGTTTTGTTTTCCAATGTCTCTTTTGTGGGGGCTCATGAGCTGGCAAAACGTTTATCCGACTGCAGGGCCGGGGTGTTCGTTACCCAGGTGTTTCCCTCCATAGCTGATACCTCTTTACCGGCTGTCAGGGAATACCGGCAGCTCATGCAGTCATTTTTCCCGGCCACTCAGCCCGATCAGGTTTCCCTTGAAGGGTTTTTAAATGCCAAGCTTTTTGTCGAGGCCCTGCAAAGGAGCGACGTTGATCCTAACAGGGAATCGCTTGTCAAAACCATTGAAGAGATGCATGAATTCGATATCGGCATCGGGGAAAAGGTCAATTTCAGCCGGATTGATCACCAGGGACTGGATAAGATCTATATCACCAGGATAATTGATGGAAAAATCATTTATCTCCAGGATTAAAAGCCTGTTCCGGGCCGAAACCCCGTACCTCGTTACCCGCTCTTTTTCCGTCAGGATGCTGCCGCTTTCCTTCCTTGCCGGCATTTTCATATGTATTGCCATTCCCGCAAGTTACTATTATCTGGGCAGGACCAATGCCGGCCGGCAGGCGGCGGTGCACGCCAACTATATTGCCTCCATCTTCCGGGAGGTTCTGGAAAAGCATCCCCTGGCCTGGAAGGAAGAAATTAATGCGCAACTCGTTGTTGCCAATATCCCCCGCATAGAAATTTTTGACCGCAATAACAACCTGATTGAGGAGTTGATATCCGGTGCCCTTCCTGCACATCGCTGGTCAATGGTCGCATCGGAACAGAAAGTGACTTACGGGGGCAGCATCTATGCCTTGGTAAAAGTGGGTATTTCCCTTGAAGAACTGGAAAAGCAAACCCTCATGTTGCTGCTGTTTTCCCTTGCCTGCGGGACGCTTGAAGGAATCTCGCTTTTGCTGCTTCCCGTCTTCAAAATCCAGGATGTGGAGGAGCAGATAAACAGATCGCATCAGAAACTTTTGGACGAGCAGCAAAAGCTGCAGACCTCAGAAGAGAAATTCAGGACCTTTTTTGAATTTGCCCCTGACGGAACCGTCATTTCCACGGCGAGCGGCAGACTGCTTTCCTGCAATCATGCCTTCCGGGAGATGTTCCAGATTGACGAGAAGGATCTCCGCAGCAAGAACGCGAAGGACCTTTACTTTGATCCGCAGGCAAGAGAGAGGCTTTTAGCCGAGCTTTTTGAGGTCGGGGAAGTAAAAAACAGGGAGGTTGTTTTCAGGAGAAAAGATGGCTCGGAGCTGCCCGCCCTGGTTTCCATGAAGCTATTCAGCAGCCGCATCATAAAGGAAGAGGATGGTCTCCCGGAAAACGAAAATGTGCTGTTGCAGACCATCATACGAGACATCAGCGAAAAGAAAGAGGTGGAGAAACAGCTTGCCCAGGCCCATAAGCTGCAAAGTATCGGCTTGCTTGCCGGCGGAGTGGCGCACGACTTCAACAACATCCTGTCGGGCATGATGGGGTACGCGGGCCTGATCAGGCTGCAGACTCCCGCCGATAAGGATGTGCACCAGTATGCGAAGATTATCGAAAAGGCGGCGATCAGAGGTTCCGAACTGACCAGGAAGCTGCTGGCCTTTGCCAGGGGAGGGAAATATCTGATTGAGGATGTCAATCTCAATGGAATAGCGGAAGAGGTGCTGGAAATACTGGCGCACACCATTGAAAAGAAGATCGTTATCTTAAAGGATTTTGACCCGGACCTCCGGAATGTGCGGGCCGATGCCTCGCAAATGAACCAGGTGCTGCTCAACCTCTGCATCAATGCCAGGGATGCCATGACGGGCCGGGACGGATGCGAGCTCCTCATCAAGACTTTTACTGTTTATTTGGAAAAGAAGAGCTTTCCCACGGGTGATGTGTGTCAACCCGGTGAATATGTGGGTATAGCGGTCTCCGATACCGGTTCAGGCATGAGCCCGGACCTTTTGTCCAAGATATTTGATCCTTTTTTCAGCACAAAAGAAAAAGGGCAGGGAACCGGTCTCGGGCTTTCCATGGTTTATGGCATCATCAGAAATCATGATGGCTATATTGATGTGATCAGCAAACCGGGGGAAGGAAGCACTTTTGTCATATACCTGCCTTCCGCCCCGGCTGGAGAAGCAGGAAAAGTTAATCCAGCCGGACCAGACAGAAAATACGCAGAGGAAACACCCGGCGGAACCGAGACCATCCTGCTGGTCGATGATGATGCCGCGGTCCGGGATTTCACGAAGGTTCTGCTGGGCGAAAAAGGGTACAATGTCCTGCCGGCAGAGAACGGCGAGGACGCCATAGCCGTTTACCGGACCAACCGTGATACCATCGATCTCGTGCTCCTGGATATGATCATGCCGAAGAAAAACGGAACAGAGGTTTTTTATGAACTGAGGAAGATAAATCCAGAGGTGAAAGTCATTATCGTCAGTGGCTTCAGCATGGATTATCAGGCCCGGCAGTTGCTCAACGATGGAGCCTTTGCCTTTATCCAGAAACCCTACCGGACTGACAAGCTGCTGTTTGCAATCCGCGAAGTGTTTGCCCAATTTGTTACAAATTAGGCGGTGAAGTATTCACCGCAGCTGCAGGCAAAGAGGATAACCTTTCAAAAGACGGAAAGCCGACCAACCTCCTAATGTAATATCAAAAAATTACAAGATTCTGCTGTTGGAAGACGCCCCTTTATCGGATGCGCAGCATTGCCGGCAACGGCGAGCAGGTCATCGAAGACAAATATCTGGATACGGGTTGCTGGCCTTGAAGGAGTTGGATCACCTAAAACTGGATTCATCCTGCCCGTTCACTCGACCTGTGAGGATGTGTACATGCCCTTGCCGCCGGAGCCAGGGGCTACGTGCTGAAGGAGTCCATCGGCAGGGAGTTGGTTGACGCCATCCTGGCCGCCCACCACAATAAACGGTATCTGAGCAGGAAAATCGATGAAAACGGCCTCGCTGATTTTGTCCTCTCCGGCAAAAAGTCCTCACTGGAACGCCTGAGCAGACTGGAACGACAGGTTCTGCATCTTGTCGTTGAAGGGGGCTTCCAGCGCCGCCATTGCAGAAAAGCTCTTCCTTTCCCCCAAGACAGTCGAAACATACCGGAGCCGCATCATGCAGAAGCTCGGAGTCCGGGATATCACCTCGCTGGTAAAGTTTGCCGTTCGGCATGGAATCATCAACGTCGAATAGGTTCCGGAAGTTCCCTGCAGATTTCCTGCCCGCCCCCCCTTCCCCCCCAAACATATTTATTGGTCATTTTTCAAGGTTTCCCTACATACAGGCGGGCTGTCCTCCGCTTTAATAAAATCAGGGAAGGGTAAACAAAATCCAGCAGAGAAAGGTAAGTTTTGGAACTGGGGAAAAATGCTTTTCGGAACAGTCCTTTTTCTTATGACTTTCGGGCATTATTTCGATTCAGTTTTTCGGACTTACCTTTCTTTTGCTGGTGCCCCTGCTGGTTGATATTTTCGTTTCCATGCCCGCCTTAGGACCTGCGTGATGAACTTTACCACCAAATTCGACCCGGCGCATAATATCATCACCCTGAATGGGGTCCCTGTTTCTCTCCATTGCCATCATTACAACTGCGGACTCCTGCGGGTGATTGAAAAATTTCCCCACATCGATGCGCACAATATCTTGATCAGGACGGCTGCCGAGGAATTTTGTCAAAACTTCAAGAGTTATTTTGCCGATCAGCAGCCGAGTTGTACCGCGGCGGATGCTTTGCGGCTGGCGGCCGTTCTTTACAGTGTCATGGGTTTCGGCAAGATTGATCTGAGCCAACTGGGGGAAGAAGGCGGGACCGCCTCCTCGGATTCTTCCTATTTCGTTGTCGGCTGGCTGGCAAAGTACGGTCGCCGGCCAGACCCGGTCTGCTATGTAACATGCGGATTTATCGCGGGAATACTTGCCGCTGTTTTCAAGAACCCTCCCGACGCCTATGAGGTGCAGGAAATGAATTGCCTGGTGACAGGTGGGGATTGCTGCGCATTTTCAGTGCGCAGGAGACAGCATGGCCGTTGACAGCAGAAAAATTATCGAAGTAGCGTCACGCCTGCCGATCACCAGCAATGAACGAGGCATCATGGCCGCCTTCGGTGTCTATGCGATCATGAATTACAATGAATTCTATTTCAAACTGGTTTCCCGGATTATAGAGAAGATGGACGACGCAGAGGCCCAGGCAGTTGAGCAGAGCCTCTACGATGCGGTTCTGGAATGCGGTTATCATACCTTCCACGGCGTCCGGACCTCCATGCACTGGCGCGAGCATGTGCTGCCCATGATCAAGACTCCCGAGGATGAAGTGCATGCCCTGGTTGCCTTTACGAATATTTTCGGCATCGGTTTTATTGAGGTCGAGGAACTGGTGCCAGGGGAAAAACTGGTGACCACCGTGCAGAATGCCTATGACGCCGGTCGCTACCTGGAAGAATACGGTCGTCAGCCAAGAGGCCGGTGTTATATGTTCAACGCCTGCACCGCCTCCTACATGGATCTTGTTTACGGGCCCCACTATCCCCGCGGCATGGGGACCTTCATGTCACGTGAGGTGGCATGCCGATCCATGGGGCATGACACCTGCACGTTTATCGCTCAACGTCATCCTGCCCCATAGAGGTTCACGTCATGAGCGCTACCGATAATATCATCAAATGGCCTTTACAGGTCAGCGCCTACGAGATATTGCACTCGTTGCCGGATGCCGTGGTGACCACGGACCGCCAGATGCGGGTCAACTACTTCAATCTGGCGGCGGCCAGGTTGACCGGTTTCCGGCCAGTCGAGGCTCTGGGCATGTATTGCAAGGATGTTCTGAAATCCGATATCTGCGAGACGGAATGCCTGGTCAAAAGAGCTCTCGATTCCCGCCGGAACGTCTTCAATGTCGAGACCACCATCACTACCGCTCTCCGTGATAGAACCAACATCCTGGTCAACGCCTCGCTCCTGACCGATTACACGGGCAACATTGTCGGCTATATGTGTGTTTTTCGGGACATCATGCAGCTGAAGAAGATGATGGTCGATCTGGAAAAATCCCGGGATGATCTGGAACGGGCCAACGAGCAGCTCTGGAAGGAAATTGAGGAACGCAAGCGGGCCGAGGAGGAAAGGGCCAGGATGCAAGCCCAGCTGCGCCACGCCCAGAAGATGGAGGCCATCGGCACCCTTGCCGGCGGGGTGGCCCATGACTTCAACAATCTCCTCATGGCCATCCTGGGCAACATTACGCTCGTGCTGCTGGAGACGGATCCCCGCCATTCCAATCATAAAAAGCTGAAAAGTGCCGAGGAATGCATCAAAAGCGCCGCCAGCCTCACCAGTCAACTCCTTGGTTTTGCCCGGGGCGGGAAATTTGATGTCAAGCCCACCGATTTCAACGAGCTTGTCAAGAATACAGTCGAGCTTTTTGCCAGGACAAAAAAAGAAATTATGGTGCATACGCAATATCAGGAAAACATCTGGGCCGTTGAGGCAGATCAATCCCAGTTTGAGCAGGTGATGTTGAACCTTCTGATCAATGCCTGGCAGGCCATGCCGGGCGGCGGGGATATTTTCATCCGCACGGAGAATTTCACGGCAAATGGCAAGGAGCCTTTTTCTCTGCAGCCGGGGAAATATGTCAATATCTCGGTAACCGATACGGGTCTGGGCATGGATGAGGCAACCCAGGAGAGGATATTTGAACCGTTCTTCACCACCAAGGAAATGGGGCGGGGAACAGGGTTGGGCTTGGCCTCGGTCTATGGCACCATCAAGAATCATGGCGGTTATATCTCTGTGGACAGCGCGCCCGGCAGGGGCGCCACATTCAGCATTTATCTGCCGGCATCTGAGCAGGAACCTGTCAGGGAGGTGAGCCGCGCCGATGAGGTGGTGAAAGGTTCGGGAACCGTACTGCTTGTCGATGATGACGCAATCATTATCGATGTCGGGGTGGATGTCCTTGAACATCTTGGGTATCAGGTCATGACCGCAGGCAGTGGCGAAGAGGCGATTTCCCTTTATGAAAAAAATAAGGGCAGGATTGATATTGTCCTGCTGGATATGATCATGCCGGGTATGGGTGGGGGGAAAACCTTCGACAGATTGAAGGAAATCAACCCGGATGTCCGTGTTCTCCTGTTGAGCGGCTACAGTATAGATGGTCTGGCCACCAAGATCTTAAACCGGGGGTGTAAGGGGTTCCTGCAGAAACCCTTCAAGATTACCGACCTGTCAAAAAAGATCTCAGAAATATCTTGTGACTCAAAAGTTCTGTAGTGCTCAAGCCCGGGGGGGATTAGCCATGCCTTTGCCCAGCAATGACCGCAAAATCTTCCGATGACATGTTTGAACACTTGAAAGTGACTCCCCAGAAGGAGTTGGATCACCTGAACTGGATTGGCAAGTGAAGATCGCCCTCATTGATCTGCCCCTTATCTCCAACTTTTCCGATTTCGAGCTTGATCGTTTTCCTGGACCAAGGAGCCCAAACAATTCCATGCGACCATATCAATACCTGAACATTTCCGCTCTTTGTCTGCTCCTTCTGCCTTTCCGGCCAGCCTGGGCCGGCGATTATCTCAATTCGGGCCACGGCAGTTCCTCTTACGGCGTCGAGCGCACCAGCACTTCCACCCTCGGTTACGCCCAGGGCAACTGCGCCCACTGTCACGAACAGCATGCCAGCATTGGCGGGGGAGAACCGGTTCCGGCCGGTGGGGAGGCGAGCGATTATCTTCTCTTTGCAACCAACCAAACCAGCCAGACGGAGAATTTCTGCTTCGACTGCCATCAGTCGGGCGGCTACCAGACCGGCGGCATTTCGCTCAATAAAAGCTACAGCTATAACTTCGGCGGCGATACAACCGCTGGTTCCTATGACAGCACCATCAAGGACTCCTTCAGCCATGCCGAATTGCTGGCCGGCTCCTCCCACTACCTGCCGGACATTGTCAGCCAGGTGCTGGGCAATACCATGAAAGACGCCGACGGGATCTCATGGTCCCTGCCGGCGGACATCAATCCCTGCGATGCCTGCCACAATCCTCATCTGGCCCAGCGCAATGTCAATTCCCCCTATGATGCTGCCAAATCGGCCATTTCCAGGCCGAGCGATCATCAACACAGATGGGGTGATGATGCCTCGGAGCGGATGAACGCGGCCTACAGCGACTACCTGGCCCCGTACTGGTGGGGCTCAGCCGGCCATGAGCCGGACAACAGCGCCACGACGGACGGCTCCAATCTGCCGAACTACGTCAGGCTCTGCACGGACTGCCACAACGAATACAATACCATCTACAGCACCAATCCCCGCCTGCACGATGGGCCAAGAAATATCCGGAAATTAAGCTGGAAGATCTCCAGCGCGGTGGTCACGGTGGACGCGCATGGCGCCTATGGTGGGAGTATCACCTGGCCGAGGAGCCCGTATACTGTCGGGACAGACCACACTCTCTCGTGTCTCGACTGCCACGAGCCCCATGGGTCAAAAAACAATATCTATCTGGTCCGCTCATCGATCAACAAGGCGGCGATTTCCGTGCCCGACACCACCGACGCCTCATGGCAGAGTTTCTGTTATAACGCCTGCCATACGCGTGCCGACCACAATCCAAGTAAACCGGGTTGCCATAACTGCCACTACCATGGCGGCGGGCGGGGCGGTTTCTGATTGCTGACCGTTTGGGGTAATTACCGCAAAAAAGAGGTTGACGCTGCCTGAAAAAGCACAAAGCGCTTGTGACAGGCATGGGAAAAAAATTAACAACAGGAGATAGGCAATGATTAAAGACTCGTTAAAACACTGTGCCAGACCAATGGTGATGCTGATTGTTCTCGTACTGGTAACGGGAGGTACGTTTACCGCCATGGCGGAGACCGAACACTCCGCAAAAATCAAGGAAGCCATGACCGTCATGAAAGACAAGGCCGCAAAGCTTGGCGATCCGAGGGCGGACGGAACCGCATTGTTCTTCGGCACGACCAAGATGAACGGCAACTATGAGATCGTTGACTCCCTGAAGGCCCAGTTCGGCTGCACGGCCACGTTCTTTGTAAAAAAGGGTGACGGGTTTATCCGCATCAGCACCAATGTGCTGAAAGACGGCAACCGCGCTGTCGGGACCCAGTTGGACCCAAATGGACCCGCCATTGCAGCCATACGAAAAGGCGACGTGTTTTATGGAGTTGTGGACATTCTCGGCAGTCAGTATGACACCGGTTATGAGCCCATTAATAACGCGGCCGGCGACATCCAGGGCGTTTATTACATCGGTTACCCGTTGGCAAAATAGCAGCACAGAAACGAAACAAATTCACAACCCCCGGCGCCCCGATCTCCATCGGGGCCCACAACATGCCAGGAGCGTTGCATGTTCAAGCGAATAAGTCTTACCGCAAAATTAGGCTTTGGCTTTGGTTTCGTAATCCTTGTTTCACTCGCAACAGGCATCATTGCGGTCACGAGCATGAACCGTTTCGGGACATGCGCCGCAACCCTTTCCCAGGACTATGTGCCCGAAGTGACCATGGCCAACAACATGGAACGTAATACCTTTTCCATGCTGCTTGAGATGCGCGGCTACGATTATACGGATAACACCCTCTTTCTCGATGAGGCCGGGAAATACCTCGCGAACATCAAACAAGACATCAAGGACGCCGTCAATCATGGCCTGCCCCAATTAAAAGAGGGCGCCGAGAAAGCGGAGCAGAGCGTGCTTGAATACGAAAGACTTACCGGGGAAACCGTCGTAATAACAGGGGAACTCGAAAAGGAACGCAAAGTGGCTGATGAATCGGGTCTCCAATATATGAGGGTTTGCCGCACCTTTCTGGAGAGCCAAAAAGTAGCCATGCAGGGTGAAATCATCGCGGGCCTTGAAGGCGATCAACTCGAACAACGGCTCAATCGAATAGCCCTGGTGACGGACATTATCGACCTGGGCCACCAGGTTGTTACGGGCACCTGGAAAGCGCAATTCAACCGTGACCCAAAGTCCCTTACCGAGACACTGGCAATATTTGATCAGGTTAATGATAAATTGACCGCGTTAAAGAAGATATGCGATTTTGAGGGTGATCTCAAAAAGATTGAAGAATCCCGTTCCGCGATGCTCACATTTAAAGAAGCCAATGCCAAACTGGCGGAAAAATGGCTGGCAAGGGAAGAGGTTGCCAGGCAACGCACCATTCTGGCGAAAAGCATCGTCGAGCAGGCGAAAAACATTGCCGGCACTGGCCTGGGGGATATGACCCGGGCCGCCGAAAACACCTCCCGTACGATTTCCGCTTCATCAAATTTTATCAGTGGGGGAATCATCTTTGGCCTGTTGTTTTCCATGGCAATAGCGGGTTTTATTGTGAAAAGCGTCACCATGTCCATCAAGCAGGTTATCGGCGCTTTAGGTTTCAGCGCGGAGCAGGTCAACGCCTCCGCCGATCAGGTGTCAAGCGCCAGTCAGCAATTGGCTGAGGGCGCCAGCGAGCAGGCCGCCAGTCTGGAGGAAAGTTCCGCCTCCTTGGAAGAGATGGCCTCCATGACGCGCCAGAGCGCCGACAACGCCGGCAAGGCCGACAACCTGATGCGGGAATCGCAGACTGTTGTTCAAGGCGGCGTTGAGGCCATGAAACGTATGTCCGATGCCATTGCAAAAATCAAGACATCAGCCGACGAAACGGCAAAGATCATCAAGACTATTGACGAAATTGCTTTCCAGACCAATCTGCTGGCTCTTAATGCCGCGGTTGAAGCGGCACGGGCCGGAGAGGCGGGCATGGGCTTTGCCGTGGTAGCCGAGGAAGTCCGCAACCTGGCGCAACGCAGCGCCGAGGCCGCTAAAAATACGGCGGGCCTGATAGAGGGCGCCACGAAGAACGCCGAGGCTGGAGTGCATGTAACGTCTGAAGTTGCCAAAGCCTTATCGGCTATTCAGGAGAGCGCGGGGAAAGTCGCAACCCTGGTAGCGGAGATTGCGGCGGCATCAAAAGAACAGGCGCAGGGCATTGACCAGGTTAATACAGCGGTAGCGGAAATGGACAAAGTAGTTCAACAGAACGCCGCCGGCGCAGAAAAATCAGCGGGCGCGTCGGAACAACTGTCCGCGCAAGCCCAGGAACTTAATGAACTGGTAAGACAACTTACGGAAATTGTGGGGGGCAGGACAGACTCCCATGTGGAGGTTCATGATCAACAACAACTATGTTTACCGGCCGGCGCCATCAAGCCGTTGTAAAAAAATAACATGGCCAGAGAAATGCGCGGAACGGCACTCTTTTCAGTACCCCCTTGAGGGGTATAAGGAGCCGTAACGAAATTGAAAAATGGCCATGTTATTTCATAACGGCTCCTAATTAAAATTCCGCCCTCTTTTTCTCACCCAATCGGATGTTGTGGCGTGTTATCCTGTTGGAGAACACAAACCTCCAAGAGGGCATTCTGTTTTAAAAGCTGTCTTGGACAACAATGACATAAGGGAATGTTTGCAGGCTTGGAAGCATCTTCGTTGTTGCATATTATTTTTGTCGCTGTAGGCGCGGTCTTTCTCATTGCCTCGATTTTCCTGAATTTCCGGGAAAACAAAAATATTCCTCAAGACCTTGCCGGCAGGTGGCGTCTTTTGACATGCCTGCTTGTCTTTTATCTGGCCGGGTATATCGTCTTTCTCATACTGCAGCCCCTCCATCACAATTTTTCTTGGGAAAAAGGAACCTTTTATAATACCCGGCAGACATCCTTTTATTACCTGGAGTTGGTGACCAGCCTCAGTTTCTTGGTCGGCGCCTTTTTTGTGTTCCTTGTCACGGGATTATCCATTAAAACCATCCGGCGGATCAATGAAGCCAGTGAAGTACTTGAAGAACAAGTCAGACAGCGTACGATGGAACTTGCGGAGAGCAATGAAAAGCTCGACGGAGAATTGACGGAGAAAAAAAAGTATGGGGCGCGGTTACAGTCCTCCCTCGCCGAGCTGGCGCAGATCTTCAACTCCGCCTCGAGCGGCATGATGGTTATTGCTATGAACTATACCATTATCCGCGCCAACCGCAGTTTTCTGCAAATGGTCCGCCTCCACAAGGAAAAAGTAATCGGCAAAAAGTGTTTTGATGTTTTCTACGGGCCGAAATGCCATAGCCCCGATTGTCCCCTTGTCTTGATCAGCAACGGCGTACACCCAGTGGAATACGAGATTGAAAAAATTCTTGCTGATCATGAGCGGATAATTTGCGAGCTTGGGGCCGCGCCTTTTTATGACTCTGAAGATCGGGTGATCGGCATTGTCGAGGATTTCAAGGACATTACCCTGCGGAGAAAGGCAGAAGATGACCTGCTGGGGACATATGCCGAACTGCGGGAGAAGAACAGGGAACTGGAGGAGGAGCAGAGAAATCTGGCCCAGGCTCATTCCGAGCTGAAGGACGCCCAGTCGCAGATGCTGCAGAGGGAGAAAATGGCCTCCATCGGCCAGCTGGCGGCCGGCGTTGCCCACGAGATCAACAATCCGGTCGGTTTTATCGCCAGCAACCTCGGCACGCTGACCAAATATATCGACAGGTTGACGGAGTATATCTCTCTCCTGGAAAAGGCCATGATGGGTGTGGCCCGAGAGCAATTGCGGGAAACGAGGAAGAAGCTGAAAATTGAATATATTGCTGGAGATGCCAAGGACCTGATCCGGGAATCCCTGGAGGGCACGGACCGGGTGAGCGCCATTGTCCGGGGGCTGAAGAGTTTTTCTCGGGTTGATGGGGCAACCCAACAGGCGACGGACATCAATGAGTGCCTGGAGGCCACGTTGAATATCGTCTGGAATGAACTGAAATACAAGGCCGTTGTCACGAAGGATTACGGCAGTATTTCCCGCACCCTTTGCAATCCCCAGCAGCTCAATCAGGTGTTCATGAATCTGCTGGTCAACGCCGCCCAGGCCATTGAGAAACAGGGCGAGATCCGTATCAGATCGAGAGAGGAAAATGGCTGGATTTTCATTGCCATTGCCGACACAGGCTGCGGCGTCCCGCCACAGAACCTTCCCCGCATATTCGAGCCGTTTTTTACTACCAAGGACGTCGGCAAAGGCACGGGGCTGGGGCTAAGCATCTCCTATGATATCATCAAGAAGCACGGCGGGGATATCAGTGTGGAGAGCGAACCCGGCCGCGGCACCACCTTTAACGTAAAAATTCCTGTTGTCACGGAATTCAGTGAAGTTCAGACAAACTGATCCTGGCGCTTTGCGGTATTGGTAAATACTTCAAGGTGCTCAATTATATTTAGGAGCCGTTACGAAATAACCTCTTCATTTTGAGCATTTCGTTACGGCTCCTTATGCCGTCTCTGACAACCGGACGGCGATGTTATTTTACTGCAACGGCTTACCGGCCAGCGCCCATTAAAATTCCGCACTATTTTCCTCACCTTAGCCGATGTCCCTGTTATAGAAACCAGTCCGTCACCAGGTGCGGCTACCTGGTCTGATGCCCCGCAGCCAGTCCCTGACCTCGAGGCATCATCACCTCTTTGAACTGTTGCACAGTATATGGAGATCCAATGGGTACGAGTTTTCGTATTTCTTCCAGATCACCTGCGGACAGAAGGGATTCGACAAACGTGGTTCTGAAAAGATGGGGGACTCCACTGCCGGCAATAAGAACAATTGACTGGCGGATTGCCTCGGTGTCGACGGCAACGCCTGCCAGTTGCGCATACTGCTGAAGAGGAGCTTTTATATCCATGGCGATACAGTCGACTACCATATCAGAGAGCAACTCGGCCAGCACTGCCGGTCTGCTGCCGTTTGTATCAACTTTCACCGGATAGCCCAGTTCGCGTATGCGGTGACAAAA
>JBFMAY010000054.1:0-21503 GCA_040755455.1 Thermodesulfobacteriota bacterium
GAAATGATCTCATGCCTGTCCCAGAATCGATACTGCCGTTGCGTAAAATCCGCCTTTTTCAGATTCTCGCCAAAGACCAGGACCGCCTGTATCTCTTCGCTCTGTAATTTGCCGATGTCATGTATCAAGCCCGTTATCTCAAAAACAAGTACCGTTTTCCGGTCAAACCCAGATGCTGCAGCCAGCCTCCTGGCCAGCCGCGAAACAGCCTCCAGGTGCAGCAGAACTGATTGTCCTCCGCGGGGATACCTGGCGACCAGGTGGCTTAACACCACTCTCACATTCTCTTTAAGCTCCATTAATTCGCTTAATGACTCAACCGGATGGCCCTTGGCCTGCTCGACGACATCCAGAGAAACGGTCGGCAATCGTCCTTCCTTTTCCGCGGCATCCCTGCCGGTCGGTTTTCTCTTTATTGATTTGACGGAAAAATCCCTGCATTCATCCGCCAACCCCTTGATGCCGTGTGGTAAAACCAATGGCCCCAGGGAAAAAATGTGGCTGATGATATCCTGGCGGATTTTTTTCATGGCCGATGTTGACAGGTTTAATTCCCGCGCCAGATCTTGCTGAAATTTCTCCATGTTATGCAAACCGGATTGCTGCAGCCTGTCCTGCGTACGCCAATCAACACCAGTAAAGACCTCCGGCGCGGAAAGCTGGTAAACGGCTTCCCGCTCCTCAGAGCTTAAGCCCCCCTCTTGAGGCGATAACTGCATAAAGCGCCCCACGATAACATGCCTGAATTCCTTGCTGAAATCAACATGCCCGGCAGGCGGCCATGGCGCGGGAACCGGCTCTATCAACCCGGATGCCAGCAACTCCATGCCCTCATTGCTACAAGTGTAAACATGCGTGGCGTAAGCCACGCGGGTCAACAACTGGGCGATGTTGTCCAATACCCCAAGAAACCTGCCGAAGGAATCATCCCTTTCCTGCGCAAAATCTTCGGGGTTATCCGAGAACCAGCCGAGCAGATTAGAGGCCGCTTCCACTATGTCTACTTTTTTATAGGAGTCCCTGTGCGCATTTATGTTTTCCGTGGGAGCAAATGTATTCGCGCATATCGCCCAAAACCTATCCTCACCTTCCGCCGGCCTCCAATCTTTTCTTATTTTAACCAATAATCTATCTATGAACCCTATGAACCCGGCGTTATCATAATTTTTATAACAACCTGCCAGGCCTGAGGCCAATGTTTCCAATTCCCTTGCCTGTTGATGAATTTCCCGGCAATGAACGGTTAAGATAGGAGATGATGCCCCTGACGCCGAAACTTCGCTTATAACCCGGACAAAAGCGGCGTTGTCTTCTTTTGTAACCATGGCGTTAAAGATGCCCCGGCGCTCCAACTCTAACCCATGAGGATACAAATCCGATAATGAGCGTCTGTCATGCGTGGTGCATAAGATTATTTTCTGATCCGGGTTCATTTCATGTATCTTTTTTTGCCGTTCATTCCCGGCATATTAAAATCGGCGATCAAAAGATCACCACGAGGCCGCCCAATGAAATGAGGGGGATATTGAGACTTGTGAAATCAGGCTATCATCTGACCAGAACGTACCAACAACTTTAAGCTCTAACCATTTCAGGCCCTTTTCCGGCAGCAGGGCGCCGGAAAACTGAGCATCCCCGTGGAAGAGTCCATCACCGCCTCGCTGCCCACCGGCACGATCATGTTCTGTTTGCCGTGGCCGATGGGGAAATTCGCCCAGACCGGCAGGGTCTCGTCGGCGAACAGTTCCATTACCCTGTGCCAGATCATTTCCTGGTCCCCGCAGTTGGTGAATGAACCGAGGATAAGGCCGCGGATGCCGGCAAACCGGCCTGCCATTTTGAGATGGGTCAGCATGCGGTCAACGCGGTAGGGGGCCTCGCCCACATCCTCCAGAAAGACAATTTTATCTTGCCACGGCACCTCAAAAGGGGTGGCCAGCAGATGGACCGCCGTGGTCAGGTTGCCGCCGGTGAGTCTGCCCGCGGCTTGGCCCGGTTTGAGGATTTCAACCGATGGCGTTTTAATCGGCTGGCAGGCGCCGCTGGTGATGGTGTCAAAAAAAGAGAGCAGGGACTGTTTGTCATGCTTGGCCAGGGTGGTGACCATCGGTCCGTGGAAGGTGACCAGGCCGGTCTGCTGGAAAATGGCGCAGTGCAGGGCGGTGATGTCGCTGAAGCCGATGAAGATCTTCGGATGCAGGCGGATCAGCTGGTAATCAATGGCCGAGAGAATACGCAGCGAACCATAGCCCCCCCGCACGGCAAGCACGGCCCTGACCTCTGGGTCGCGCCATATTGCCTGGAAGATGGCGGTGCGATGCTGGTCCGGGCCGGCCAGGTAGTTGTCCTTTGCCGCCAGATCAGGGGCTGTTTTCACCTTGAAGCCGTATTGATCGAGGATCTGCACCCCGCGGCTAAACTCGACCTCATCCCAGGGGCCGGCTGGTGCTACCAGGCCGATGGTGTCCCCTTTCCTCAAGGAGGATGGGAAGAGAGATGTGGTCCGGTCAGCTGTTTCGTGCATGGATGATCTGTAATCCTTCCAGGGTGAGCATGGGTTCCACGGCTTCGATTGACGGCGCGAAGGGAGCAACGACCCCGGCCATCCCGCCGGTGGCGATCACCTTGGGGACAGCTGGGTGAAACTGTTGGGCTATCCGGCTGACAAGTCCCTCCACCAGGCCGCCGAAACCGTATAAAAGGCCTGATTTCAGGGCGGTTTCCGTATTGGTGCCGATGGGCTGCCGTGGCGGTGAACTGATATCGATCCTGGGCAGTTTTGCCGTCTGGTTGATGAGGGCGTCAAAGGATATGCCGAGTCCGGGGGCGATGGCCCCGCCGAGGTATTCACCTTTTGCGGACACACAGTCAAAGGTGATCGCCGTGCCGAAGTCCACGATGATCAGCTCTTTTTTATAGCGGCTGTAAGCGGCCACCGCATTGATGATCCGGTCCGCCCCCACTTCAGCGGGATTGTCGGTGACGATTGCTATGCCGGTGTCAATTTTGCCCCCCGTGACCAGCAAGGGCTCACAGTTGAGGTACTTTCGGGCCATCTTGTCCCAGACGGATTCCAGGGGAGGGGCCACGGAGCCGATGATCACCCCGCTTACTTCATCAAACCGGCGATTCTTGAGCTGGAAAAGCCCATGCAGTCTTGCCGCCAGTTCATCGGATGTGGTGCTGCGGTTGGTTTGCACGCGCCAATCACAGACCAGAGTTCTGCCCTGGAACAGGCCCAGCACCATATGACTGTTGCCGATATCTACTGCCAGTAACATTGTCGCACCATGTTAAAATTGTTTTTACAATGGATCAATTCTGGAATACTATAACCGATAATAGCGGGAATCCGTTAAAAAAATGTAAGCCATCCCATCATCAGCGGCCTTGTTTGATTTTTTGCCAATTGCAGCATGAGAGAGAGATTTGAAGGTTCAATATAAAATTTTAATCGTCGATGACGAGCCGATCATCCTGTTATATATCCAGGATCTGCTGGCGTCGGTCGGTGATTATCTCGTTGAGACTGCCGAATCAGGTGAGCAGGCCCTGGAAGTTCTGCCTGTATTCAAGCCCGACCTTATTCTGCTCGATATTCAGCTGCCCGCCATGAACGGTTATGAAGTCTGCCGGAAAATCAGGGCGGACGATCAGTACCGTTTCACCAAAATAATCATGGTTTCCGGCCATGCCCGCGTCAACGAGCGCCTGAAGGGCTATGAGGCCGGGGCTGATGATTATATGGGCAAACCCTTTGATAATGAGGAGCTTCTCGCCAAGGTGCGGGTGTTTACCCAGCTGAAAAACAAGGAGGAGGTGGATCAGGTCAAGGGTGATCTGCTTACCCTGATTACCCACGAAACCAGGACTCCTGTCAGCGGCATCATCGGGTGCGCCGAGCTGCTTGCCAATGTCCATCGTTATCGGAGGAGGGCAAGGAGCTTGCGGCACTCATTGTCAAATCCGGCCAGCAGCTTTTCCAGTTCATGAAAAATGCGGTCCTGCTCTGCAAGCTCAAAGCCGGCATGGAGCTGCATTTCAATCCGGAACCGGTCAGCGGCATGCTGGCCAATGTCATCAATAATCTGGTTGAGGCCAATGCCGGTCGGCATATCCGCGTTGCCACTGATTTTGATGATGCCATCATCTTGCAGGCTGATTGGCCGCTGTTGATCAATGTCTTCAAATTCGTCATTGAGAACGCCTATAAGTTTTCGCCGGAGTCAGGCACCATCACCATCAAAAGCTGGCAGGCGGACGGCATCCTGTTCGTGACCGTGCAGGACGAGGGTGAAGGCGTTGATCCCCATATGCGGGAGCAGATATTCGACGAGTTTGCCATCAAGGATGTGGCCCATCATCAGAAAGGTCAGGGGATCAGCCTGGCCATCTGCCGCTATATCCTCCATTATCACCATGGCACGATCCACGTTGAAGGCAATCCGGGCAGCGGGGCGACTTTTGTCATAAAGCTGCCGCTGCAAAGCATAGAAGGCATTGACGAAGACGAGTCCTGATGGAAGAGCGACAAAAAAACGTCCGGCACCGCCGCAGGAAGGGGTATGTCTGCCATTGCTGCAAGAAGGAGTTGCCCTATTGTTTTAATTGTCCCTGCGGCTTCCAGATCTGTGAGGAGTGCTTTCGCGAGAATCTCTGGGGCATCAGCAATGGTCCCACCTGGGTGTGTCCCGACTGCGGACGCATCCGCATGACATACTGATTCCCGCCCGGCAAGGGTAAAGTGGATTACTGATCTTTTTTGCCTGGTTGCCGCCCTTCTCTCTGTCCGTTTTTATTGCGAAAAAGGGCCATTGTCCGCCTCATCCTCCTGCCTGATGAAACAGTGGTGCAGCAGCGGGCCGGTGCCGTGGCCTATGGGATGCGAGGCGCTCCTGTTCAGCAGGGTATCCATGAAAGCGCAGGTACAGGTAAAGGCTTTCCGCATGTCGTCCGTGCGCATATGATACGCGGTGAGCGCCGAGGCAAAGGTGCAGCCCGTCCCGTGGGTGTTTCTGGTGCATATTCGGGAATGCTGTGCCTGGGAAACATGGAAGCCCGGCTCCTTCATCCCTTTTTCGGCTGGCGCTTTCTCCACCAGGTAGTCGGTGATGGTTTTCCCCTGGACATTCATGTGGCCTCCCTTGACGCAAATTGCCTTGAGGCGGGGCGAGAGGGCAAACAGGCTTTGCGCGGCGGCAAGGGCGCTGCCTTCATCACCGCATTCAAGGCCGGAAAAGATTTCCAGTTCCGCAATGTTCGGGGTGAGAACGGTTGAACGGCTGATGATATGTTCGATTACGGCGGTGCTGCCGGGGGTAAACAGGGAAATGCCGCCTGAGGATTTGATGACCGGGTCATAAATGACCTCCCCGGCGAACCCTGCCAGCACCTCGCCGATAGCCAGGGCAATTTCCTGGTTGCCCACCATGCCGATTTTGATGTGGGTGACGTTCAGGTCGGCAAGCACGTCTTGAATCTGTTTTTTGACAAAGCTGGCGGGCAGCGGCAGGTAGGATGACACGCCCAGGGTGTTTTGCGCGGTAAGGGCCGTGATTGCCGCCCCGCAATAGACCCCGAGGACGGTGAATGTCTTGATGTCCGCCTGGATGCCGGCCCCGCCGGAAGGATCTGATCCGGCAATGGCCAGCGCCACCGGCCTGTTGTCCTGGGGGTGCATTGCAACCATGTTCGAAAAACCTCGTCAGGATGGACGGGAAAAAAACAAGAGGCGGTCAGTTTTGCCCGGAGCGGTCCAGTTGATGTGGTTCTATATGCTGCAGGGTTATCTTGTAAACGACCTGTTTGCCGGCAAGGGGGTGGTTGAAATCAATTGTCACCATGTCACCGGAAACCGCGGTGACCATCGCCGGCACCTGATGCTGCTTGCCATCTTTTTCCATGGACATGCCCACCACGACGCCCGGCTTGATGTCCGCATCGGCATCCCATGATGAGCGGCTCACGGTGTGGATTAGGTCCTGCCGGGGCAACCCGTAGGCTTCTTCAGGTTGCAGGCGGATTTCCTTGCTTTCGTTGATCCCCATGCCAACGACCGCCTCTTCAAAACCGGGCATCACGCTGGCTGTTCCCAGGCGGAATTTAAGAGGTCCGGTATCCTGGGATGATTCAAAAATTTCACCGTTTTCGAGAATTCCATCATAAATGACGGTGACAAGATCACCGGGTTTTGCCTTCTGCATATGTTTTACTCCTTGTCTACTCGGGTAAATGTTGACGGTCTCCCGCAGGTCCTTCAGCTCTGGTGCAGCGACCGGAGGTGATCGCTGGCGGTTTCAATTCTGACCAGCAGGCGGTCAAGCAGGACTTCCGCCGTTTTCGGCAGGGAAGGGGAAGCGCTTTCCTCTGCCGGGTCTGGTCTTCTTTCAGCCTTGAATTGGGCGAAATCCTTTTCTATGCGGGAACCATAGGTTGATATTGCCTCTTTCATGAGGCGGTAAAGATCATCATAGGGATACGGTTTCCTGAATTTACTGATAAGGCTGTCAATAAAGTCGGGGATCCTTATAACATCTTCATTATTTCCGCAATAATAGTAAGGGCAGGAAGACAGGGCAATGAATATTTTTTGCGTAAGGATTTCTTCGTCAAGCGTTCCGCTGCCGTCCGTGGTCGATAAGGCAAGCTTGAAGCGGCGGATTATTCCCCTGAGGCCCCGGAAATAACCTCTGCTGATTTCTGCGGCAACAATCCGGGGATTAAGGTTGAAGCCTGGTTCATTCATGGTGACGGCAAGATGGGGCAAATATGAGTAGCGCAGGGATGCATAGAAAGTTTGCAGATTGTCAAGCAGCACCTCGATGGTTTCAATTTCCTTGATGAAGTTTGCTTTGTACTGGAATTCACAGATGGTTCTGCCCAATTTCTTCCCTTCCGCTGCCAATGATTCGAGGATTGCCGAAAACGGTTTCGCCCGGAGGAACCTGATGTCATCGTTGATGAGGTCAATTTGGGTGATTTCGTCGCTGAGCGACCGGTTGATGGCTGCCAGAAAGAGATGGATTTCTTTCAGAGCCTGGTAGCAGGTGTCGATCTGGCGCAATAAGATGACCTTGGCCAACTCAGGTATGGCAGGCAAGGCGAGTTGGCGGAATTTTGCTTCAATCCGGTCAGCTTTTGCCGAGATATCATGGATGTTGAAAAATTTTTCCTTGAAGTCGTTATCAGCGGTAACCAGTTTGAAAACCAGGTAACCCTTGTCAAATATCTCCTGTTGCCTGCTGGATCTGGCGGCATCAGCCCTGGCCAGCTCGAGGAGATTTTTGAGCGAGAGTTTTTCCTGGATGTTGTGGGCCGCCTCAACCAGTATTGCCCTGTATTGCCTCAGTCTGGCCAGGGGCGTCTGCAGTTCTCCCGCCGCATTGCGCAGTTTGAGTGTCAGCTTGTGCGCTTCATTGGCGTCAAGGCTGTTCAAGCGCAGGTCCGCCTCAAGATTGCTCAGTTCATTTTCATGCCTGGTCACATGCTGCAAGGTATCGTCAACGGTTTTCCGGTAACCGCCGGCGGCTGCCTGCACTTCGTGGTGGTTGATGCCGATCTCCGCAAGGATTGCGGCGTGTTTCCCGATGTCAAGAGTGCTCCACTGCCTTACCACCGGGTCGCTTGATATGATCTGGGCCTCGGAGCGGCAGTGGCTGAGAAGGTTTTTGATGTCGGCAATGGTTTCTGCTGTATTTTCCATGGGATAGGTTTTTTTTAGGTCCGTGAAAAAAAATAACCTAAAGGTTTGACAAGATATTGCTAGGCAATATATAACATATTCAATTGTAAGCAAATTATAAAAAATGATTACCGCCGGGCTGCAGCAGTTTGCCGAGTGGGAAGCAGAGGCTTTCCGGCTCCAGTTACTCCAGAGACGCCGGCCGGGCTTTTTCGCCCGCCGGCTGGAGAGACACTCCTGACCTGAGTTCCGTTGTGCTGTGTCCTGCTCGTTACCTGCTGAGCGGCCTGATCACTTCATCCGTCTGGTCTTGCGCAAGCCGCTCCATACCGTCGCTGTGCGCCGGGCCGAATCCCAATGGTGATCAGTAAAAAATCCTGCCTGGTCAGGCTGCGGGGTGATCGATGATAACACATGGACTTACCGCCAGCCCCGGCACAAAGTAACGCTTGCAAGAGCAGCGGCCCATGCTGCGCACTTGAAATACAACATAAGAGAGGGGGAAAAAAATGAAAAGGCGAATTGTCTGCTGTCTGGCCTTGGCCGCAGCACTATCGACCACCGCCGTGTATGCTGACGGCGGGGCACTTTTTAGGGAGAAATGTGGTTCCTGTCACCAGAAGGGCGCGCAGGCCCCACCGGTAAATCCGGCGGACAAGGCCGCCGTGGTTTGGGAAAAGTTCTTTGACCGAAACCGGCATACCACGGATATCTCGGGAGCGGTCAATGCCGATGAACTGAAGAGTGTTGTCGAGTATCTCAAGCAATTTGCCGCCGACAGTGACCGTCCTGAGACCGCGGCTATTCCAAAGTAAAAGCTTCTTAAGGGAGAAAAGAGATGAAGAAATACTTACTGACAGCAGGAGCGCTGCTGTTGTGGTCGGGAACAGCTGTGGCGGGAGGGGCAGATACCGTTACCATGCCGGCAAACACCTATAAGGCTATCATGGATCGACTGGATGCCCTGCAGAAACGGGTTGACATGCTGGAAGAGAGCGGCAAGGCCGCCCCGGCACCGGCCCCTGCCGCCGTCACCCGCGAGGAATATGACAAGCTGAGCGGCGATATCGACAATATTTACGATACCCTTGACGTGGTGGAAACCAAGGCCCTGAAAGACCGCATCAACTGGGGCGCCGAACTGAGAACCAGGGTGGACAATTACAAGTTGTCTGATCTGTCCGCGGCTGATATGGGCATCCGTCAGACTTCAACCGGTTTGGTGGCCGTTTTACCTGATGAGGATGACGAGGAGAATGATGATAATAACTGGACGAACCGCTTCCGGTTGAATATGGATGCCCAGATCAATCCGACGTTGAGCTTCCATGGCAGGATGACGGTCTACAAGAACTGGGGTGATTCCGATTATACCACAACTGCCCTGTATAACGATATGAACAGGGCGCACCGTCCGGAAACGAGCGGGGTCAAGCTTGACCGCGCCTATATTGACTGGGTCCCGGATTTTGTTGTTCCTATTGCAGTCACAGTCGGTCGTCATCCTTCCTCCGAGGGCCCGCCCCTGGAGTATAAGGAGAACAGGCCGCGCCAGTCCACCTATCCGGGGCTGCTCTTTGATGCGGAAAATGACGGTCTTGTCGTGACCCTTGGCCTCGAACGCTACACCGGTCTGAAGAATTCCGGATGGCGTCTGGCTTACGGCAAGGGATACCACACTGATGACGATGATTCCTCCAGCTTTTCCTTTTTTGATGATGAATATGCCGAAGACACAGATATGTACGCCACCTTTTTGGAAAGCGAGATCCCCGGTCTGCAAAACAGCCTGGTGGTGTTGAGCTATGCCCATATGACTGATCTGCCCAGTTCGTTCCTGGGGCAGGATTCACCTGTCAATGTGGGTGATATGGATCTGTACGGCATCCATATGCAGGCATCCAGCTTCCTTGCTTCAAGGTTTGATATCTTCGCTTCCTGGGCAGCAAACAGAAGTGATACCAATGGCGAGGCCGTTGATTACTCCGCAGTGTTCGGCTATCCCGCCGGTACGGTGAATATGGGGCTGTTGTCGGACGGCACTGAAGACAGGAGCGGTTCGAGTATTTTTGCCGGGGTGCGCTACACCATACCGTTCACTCCGCTGCATGACCCGAAAATCGGTTTTGAGTACAACCACGGCTCCAAATACTGGATGAGCATGACCATGGCCAGCACCGAGATGTTCAACAAGCTGGCCACCCGTGGTGACGCCTATGAGCTGTACTATATCCAGCCGGTGAACGAAAATCTGTTCTTCCGGGCCGGTTATACCGTAATCGAATATGATTACACGGGCAGCGGTTCCCATCTGGGACAGCCCGCGGAAACGGATGCTGAGCTGGAGAATTACTATCTGCTGATGGATGTCCGTTTCTAAGCAAGTGTCAGCCATGACGGGTTGACTGTCGATATCTTAATAGAGCCAATGGCAGGCCTGTCTGAGATAGACCGCTCATTTTCCTGATGAGCGGTCTATCTTATTGAAAAGAAATATAAAATAATGACGGGGAATTCTGCTATAATTTTTCAGGAAACGTAAAAATATATCAGATTCTGCAACCGGAGTTCGCTTACGATGAATAGGAAATCCCAACCGCAATTTTCTTTCCGGGGCTCGTTGAAACTTAAAATTCTCATTCCGTCATTTATCATCATTTTTTTTCTTATCCTCATTGCCTCGCTGAGCTATAAAAATTTCCATTCTCTCGGGGCAACCGTTTCCGACATTATCCTCAGTTCGGAAAAGACGTTGACCGCGGAAAATAGGCTAACAACCCTCATCGGTCAGACCCAGCAGACTGTCAGCCGTTTTTTTTATTTTACCAGTGATGCTGACCGGGATGAGGCAAAAAGCACCATCGCCGAACTGAAATCACTGGAGTCCATTGCCGGGGATAAACAGGTCATGGGTGCCCTGACCCAGCTTGAGCAGCTTGTTGAGGCGGCAGGGGTGCGCTTTGCGGCCCTTGCCAAACAGCAGGAGTCCGCCATGGCCCTGATCAGGGAGATCCGTACCGGCCTCTCTGCCGTCCCGCCTGAAAAGGCCAATGCCATAATGAGCGTGATTGATCTGGTCTCAGCCAACATGAAAGACCCGAATCCCGCGGACAAGGACCGGATTGAGCAGGAATTTGAACAGGTGTTGGCCGGCCTTGCCGGCGATCTGAAAGTCAACCTGGAGGATTTTTCCGACATTTGGGCCGGCCACAGCGCCGTTGCCCTCAAACTCAGGTCAGACACGACCCAGGCCCTGCAGGACACTCTGAATAGCCTGCGGGCATTTCAGGCCCAGCATATCAAGATGAGTCAGGAGGAAATGGGACAAGTCCGGCAGAAAACCCTGCAGCAGATAAATTCCGCCGGTGTCCTCCTGGGGGTGGTTGGTCTTGCCGGTATTGTCATTTCCGTCGTCTTGGCCTTTTTCGTCGCCATTTCCATCAGCAAGCCCATCCTTGCCTGCGTGGCCATGGCCAACAGGGTGGCCCAGGGTGATGTGCGCGAAAATCTCAATATGCAGCAGACCGATGAGGTGGGCGATCTGGGACGCAGCATGGACCTCATGATCGTCGGACTGCGTAAGCGGGCCGAACTGGCTGAGGCGATTGCCTCCGGTGATCTGACCAAGGAGGTCAATGTCTACTCGGAACACGATGTGCTTGGTAACTCATTGAGCCGCATGGTGGAAAATCTGGCCGGCATGATTGAGCAGATTCAGGAGAATTCCGCCCGGCTGAACCATTCCTCCGATCAATTGACCGCAATCGTCAATCAGCTCGCCACCAGTTCTGACGGAATGATCACCCATTCGGCAAAGGTTACCGACGCCACGGAAGATATGAACCGCCAGGTTGAACAGGCCTCCGTGATCGCCGGCGACATGCTGAAGGACATGGAAATGGTTGTCGAATCATCCCGGCAGATGTCTGAATCCGTTGGCGAGATCGGTAGAAATGCGGACCAGGGGGCAAGCATCACGGAAACGGCATTGGCCATGTCTGAGCAGGCCAGGGTGTCGATGGAAAAATTGAACGCGGGCACCGAAGAGATAGGCGAGATCACCAAGGTCATCCATGATATTACCGAGCAGACCAAGCTGCTGGCCTTGAATGCCACCATTGAAGCGGCGCGGGCCGGTGAGGCCGGCAAGGGCTTTGCCGTGGTGGCCGGCGAGGTCAAGGAGTTGGCCTTGCAGAGTTCCCAGGCGGCTGACCGCATTGCCTTGCAGATTACCGACGTGCAGAAGAACACCCATGCGGCGGTGAAGGCCATCGCCGATGTTGCCGGAATCGTCCAGAAGGCCCACGCCTCTTCCACCACCATCTCTGCTTCGGTTGAAAGCCAAAGCAGGATGACGGGGGAGATCACCACTACGGTTTCCCAGTCCCATGCCGGAGTTAACCATGTGGCGGAGGCGATTCATCTGCTCTCTTCCGGAGCCTCACAGGTTGCCGACAATATCCAGCAGATTGATCAGGAAATCAAGGCGGGCGGCACGGAACTGCAGAAGATCAGCGCATCGACCAGCGAGCTTGTCGAACTGGCCGCGGGTCTCAAGAGGTTGGTGGAAAAATTCAGGATTTCCTCTTGAGCTTTAGTCTGAACGGTAAGGCAGGTTGAAAAAGTCACGAAAATTCGTGGCAATAGTCGGAAAAATTTAAAATGCCGTTTACTTAATATTATGGTCCGCGCATTGCTCTTTGATCCGCAGGATGGTTTCCATGTTCTGCAGGAATATATCCAGCAGGTCGGGATCAAAATGGCTCCCCCTACCTTGTTTCAGGATTTCAACGGCCTTATCGACCTCGATTGCTGATTTGTAAACGCGATTTGTGGTCAGGGCGTCAAATACATCGCTGATGGCGGCAATTCTGCCTTCGACGGGAATGGCCGTGCCTTGCAGTTTTCGCGGATAGCCGCTGCCGTCAAATTTTTCATGATGGGTATAGGCTATTGAAGCACCGAGGCGGAGCGAGTCCGACTTGGCATCGGACAGAATGCGGTAGCCTATTTCCGGGTGCTGCTGGATAATGGCGAATTCCTCATCCGTAAGCTTGCCGGGTTTCAACAAAATGGTGTCGGATATGCCGATTTTGCCGATATCATGCAGGGGGCTGGCCAGGCGGATCTGCTCACACTGGCTTTCCGGCAGGCCGTATTGCCGCGCCAGCAACTGGCAATAATAGCTCATTCTGATGGTGTGCTGGGCTGTTTCGTTGTCCCGGAACTCGGCGGCCTTGCCAAGGGTCATGATCGTTTCTTCCCTGGCAAGATAAAGTTCCTCTGTCCTGGCCTCGACCAGTTCCTTGAGTTGCTGGTTGTATCTTTTGTTGATAATTTCCAGCTCCCTGCGGTGCAGCGCATTGGCGACATTGATGACGAGTTCGTTCATCTGCACGGGTTTGATGATGTAGCCGTAGGCGCCGATTTCAAGACAGTTGATGGCAACATCCCGGTCATCAACACCGCTTATCATAAGCACGGCCAGGTTGCTGTGTTTCTTTACCACGGTGCGCAGTAGATCAATACCGCTCATCACCGGCATATTGATATCGGACAGCAGCAGCGAAAAGTCCTGCTGCTCAAGTATCCGCAACGCTTCTTTCCCGTTGTGGGCAATCTGACACTTATAGCCGGCATAAACAAGAAGGCGGAAAAAGGTATCACAGATGACATCTTCATCATCAACTATGAGAATTTTGTGTAGCGATTGAATGTTTTTCATGATTTTTTGATCTTATCATGTCATCCGCCGAATATTCAACAAAAATGAGGAGCGGCGCAGGGTAATGATAAAAAAAATTGTAAAATATATCTATTGGTTATGCAGTCGTCTACCGGAAATTGTTCTGAACAGAACTAAAAAAGGCAAGGGAAAGGTGAGCGGTTTCTCGCGGCAGATTTTTTTCTGCCAACTGAGACTGGTAGCCTTGCCAAGTGCCGGTTCTTCATTATGCCAGCTGTAAAACTTGACAAAATTCTTTGATAAGCATAATCTGCAGGCTTTGAGTTTGGCTTGGCAATCTTTTTGTAGGTTAGGATGGGTGTCAGATAGCCTTTTTATAAGCCGATAGGCAGATTGACTGCCAGGTCAGGTGAAGCTTTGGATTTGCTTTGCGAGAAATATCAGGAAAAGGTCGATTCCGGTCAGGCCGTCTGTTCCCATCCGGGTGAATACTGCCGTTACAGAACGGCATGCATGATTCATTTCATTGAACAGGAAAATAAATGGGAACAGCGGGCAAAAAAGCGGGAAAAAATGATACAGAAACTCAGATTTGACAAAGGGGGAGGGCTTCTGCCGGTGATTGCCCAAGATCACCTGACCGGCGAGGTTCTCATGTTGGCATATATCAACCAGGAAGCCTGGGAGAAAACCCTGTCCACCGGCAAGGCCCATTACTGGAGCCGTTCGCGCAACAAGCTCTGGCTCAAGGGTGAATCATCCAACCATGTGCAGCTGGTCAAGGAAATTCTGGTTGATTGCGATGAAGATACGGTTGTATACAAGGTTGAACAGCTGGGCGGCGCGGCGTGCCATACCGGCTATCGCAGTTGTTTTTTCCGTCGGGTGCAAGATGACGAACTGGTTATCAAAGACAAACCTGTGTTTGATCCGCAGGAGGTATATAAGAAATGAATCAATTAAAGCTTGGCATTCCCAAGGGCAGCCTGGAAAAGGCGACCATTGAGCTTTTTGCCAAATCCGGCTGGCAGATTAAGCTTTCATCAAGAAACTATTTCCCGGAGATTGACGATCCTGAACTTTCCTGCTCGATCTGCCGCCCGCAGGAGATGTCCCGCTATATTGAAAAAGGGATCCTTGATGCCGGTATTACCGGCAAGGACTGGACGCTGGAAAATGAATCGGATGTGGTTGTTGTTGAAGATCTCGTCTACTCCAAGGTGAGCCGCAAACCCACCCGCTGGGTCATCGCCGTGCCGGGCGATTCCGCGATCAAGACCATCGAGGATCTGGAGGGCAAGAAAATCGCCACGGAACTGGTGGGCTATACCAGACGCTTTTTCGCGGAAAGAAATATCCGGGTTGAAATCGAATTTTCCTGGGGCGCCACCGAGGCCAAGGTGGTTTCCGGCCTTGCCGATGCCATCGTCGAAGTGACGGAAACCGAGTCCACCATCCGGGCCCATGGCTTGAAAATCATCTATGAGCTGATGTCCTCCAATACGCAGCTGATTGCCAACAAGGCAGCCTGGGCCGACCCATGGAAACGCGAAAAGATTGAAAATATCGCCATGCTGTTGCAGGGTGCGCTCCGGGCGGACAAGATTGTCGGCCTGAAGATGAATGTGCCGGAGGAAAAACTTGAAAAGGTAATCGCCATGCTGCCCAGTATGAATGGCCCCACCATTGCTCCTCTTTATAACACAAAGTGGTTTTCGGTGGAGACCGTTATTTCCGAACATCAGGTGCGTGATCTTATTCCCGGGCTTCTCAAGGCAGGTGCGGAAGGTATCATCGAATACGCCTTGAATAAGGTGATCTAATTGATGGCCATATGGCAAAATGGAGAGGCGGTTTTTGTAAAAAGTGTTTTTAACACATCCCAGTTGCCTGCGCCGCAATATGCGGAAGTCGCCTTTGCCGGCCGCTCCAATGTGGGCAAGTCGAGCCTCATCAACAAACTTTTGAACCGCCGTGATCTTGTCAAGGTGAGTTCCGTGCCCGGCAAGACCCAGAGCCTGAATTTTTTTCTGCTCGGTCAGGAGCTCTATCTCGTTGATCTGCCAGGCTATGGCTTTGCCAAGGTGCCGCGCAGGATAAAAAATGACTGGAAGGGTTTGATTTCTTCCTATATTCTAAACCGACAGACATTGATCTGCGTGGTGGTGATTATCGATATCCGCCATGAGGTGAAAAGTCAGGACCTGGAACTGGTAACCTGGCTGAAAAATGAACATATTCCACTGCTGCTGGTATATACCAAGCAGGATAAGTTGACGGCCAATAAACGACTGCACCAGGCTGCCGTTCTTGATGCCGGTTTCGGCATTTCCAGGGAGGAGCATGTGCTGTTTTCCGCGAAAACCGGGGAGGGGAGGGAGGAGCTCATTTCTAAAATCGAACAGTTTGCCGTATAGGGTTTAAGCGTGTGGGTCTCAGAGAGTGAATGGGGCTCGAATTGATCATCTTTGAATAAGGGGAAACTCTTGAGTGAGAGGGTGGAAATGCTTAGAGAGACAGCATTGAACGAGGTGGAAGTACCATTAAGTGAAGTGAATGTGATGTCTGTAAGTTCTCAATATGCCTGTTGGGAAATTATGCAATGCGGCAATCAAATATGCCCTGCCCGCGTCCAGCGCAACATTCCCTGCTGGGAGATTGCCAGTAAGCTGAATGATTATCGTAGCGCTTTAAATGTCTGTTCCGACTGTATCGTTTACCTGCGTCACCATAAAAATTCCATTCTCTCCAATAAGGAGATTGATGAGATCCTCAAGCAGAAAGGGGTTTGCATGCTGCGGGACAAATGCCAGCAAAAAGCGGATTGATTGACCCGCGGCAAAAAAAAATATCCGTCACCGGCGATGCGTGGCTCCTGCCGCTGCCCTGGGGCAGCGGCGCGGCATTTTGTAAGCAGCCGCAGCGATCGTCTGTTACCCTGGCCTGCCCCAGCCCCCGCCGCCGGGCGTCTTGATGATCAGCCGGTCGCCCGGCATTGCCGCCAGGTTGGTTTTGCCGGCTATCTTCCCGCTTTTGCCCCGGCGGATCAGGAGATTTTCCCCTTTCCGACCGGATGAGCCGCCCTGCAGGCCGTAGGGCGGCATTTCTCTTCGCTCTGTCAGCAGCGACACCTGTCCTGCTGACAGAAATCGATAGGAGCGGATGATGCCGTCTCCTCCCTGCTGTTGCCCCTTCCCCCCTGATCCGTAACGGATGGCGTATTTTTCAATCTGCAGCGGATAGCTGTGTTCCAGGGCCTCCACGGGGGTATTCATGGTGTTGGTCATGTGGGTATGGATTGCCGAGATGCCGGGGCTGCCCGGCCGCCCTCCCATGCCGCCGCCGATGGTTTCGTAGTAGGTGTATTGCCTGCCAGTTCTGTGGTCGATGCCGCCGATGGCGATATTGTTCATCGAGCCGCAGCTGGCGGCCGGGATTTTTTCCGGACTGGCCAGGGCCAAGGCCCCGAAAAGGGTGTCGACGATGCGTTGCGAGGTCTCCACATTGCCGGCTGCGACCGGGGCCGGCGGCAGGGCATTGAGCAGGGAGCCGGGCCGGGTGACGATGCGGATGGGCCGGTAGCTCCCCTGGTTGATGGGAAATCCCTCACCCAGCAGACACTGGAAGACGTAAATGGCGGCGGAGCTCACCACGGACTCCACCGTATTGAGCGGCGAGCCCACCTGATCCGCCGACCTGGTGAAATCTGCCACCGCCTCATCATGGGCAATGGTGAGCGCAACCCTGATGGGCAGTCTTTTTTTTGTTATCCCGTCATTATCCAGAAAATCGCAGAACTCATAAGTCCCGTCCGGCAGGGCGTCAATGGCTGAGCGCATGAGCCGCTCGGCATAGTCCTTCAGCTGACCGAGGATTGCGGCAACGTGGCCGGAGCCATATTTGCCATGCAGCTCCAGCAGTCGGGTCTTGCCCCGTTTGAGGGCCGCGAGCTGGGCCCTGATGTCGCCGCTGCGCTCTTCGGGATTTCTGACGGCGGCGAGAAAACCATCAAGGAAATCATAGTTTATCTCGCCCCGGCAGGCAAGCAGGGTAGGGGGAATCAGCACCCCTTCGTCGGCAATATCGGTGACAAAGCCCATGGAGCCTGGGTTTTTGCCGCCCACATCAGCATGATGGGCCCGGTTCGCCGCATAAAACAGCGGCCTGCCGCTCCTGTCGTGCACCGCCTCAACCAGGGTGATATCCGGCAGATGGCTGCCGCCGTGGAAAGGGTCGTTGACAATGACCACATCCCCCGGCGCCAGGCAGTGCGAGGCCAGGACATGCCGCAGGGTTTGCGGCATGGCGCCGAGATGCACGGGAATATGGGCCGCCTGGGCGACAAGATCACCGCCGGCGTCAAAGATGGCGCAGGAAAAATCCCGTCTTTCCTTGATGTTGGAGGAAAAGGAGGAGCGGGTGAGAATAATGCCCATTTCCTCGGCAATGGAGGCAAAGAGCTTATTGAAGACTTCAACTTCGATTATGTCCATTAACATATTTCCGGCATGTGGTTGGTTGTCTTGTCATTGTGTCAAACGACACCTCGCCCGGAACTCGGTATGTTCACGGGTTATGGGAAACGGTACCAGGCCCACCCTAGCCACTTGGGGGTCAGACCGCAGCGGACCCGATCGATCTTCAAGGTGTATGTCCCGGTTATATTCGGGGTAAACTCGACAATTTCGTACGTATTGTCCCAGCTGTAGGAGCCGGCAATCAAGGTCGTCCCCCGGTAGATCTTCAGGTCCAGATCGGCGCTGGGTTGGCTGCCATAGGAAGCATAGGCTGTGTTTTGATCCCAGACGATGACGACCCGTGTCTTCTTGCCGGCCGTCAGCGACATCGAGATGCTGTAAGGATCCGCCGAGGTGCATGAATAGGCCATGGCGCCCCAGTGGCCATAGGCGTTGCTGTTGTCCATGGCGACATAGTCAGCCCGGCTGGCGACCATACCTCCGGCGCCGTCCTTCTCGCTCAAGCGGGCAGCGCCTTCAATATTGTTCGTGGCAGTTGCCATGAGAATCGCTTTGACCGCCTCGGGCCAGCTATCCAGCGATGGATTGCGATCGATCATCAGCGCGATCGTGCCGGTAACCATCGGCGCGGCATAACTGGTGCCGGAGCCAATCGCTCCCACCCACGGCGAAGAAATGGTGGTGCCGTTGATCCTGGTGCCTGGCGCGGCTAGTTCCGGTTTCTCGCGATCGCCATGGCTTGAAGCGGGATCAACGTAACTGGAGCAGGATTGCATGGCATCATCACTCCAGCTGACCGTGTTCATATCATTAAAGTTGCCTACCGTGATGGTGTTATAGCCCAAGCCAGGGCTGATCACTTTGGCGTCACCACCGTCGCAAGGGCCAGCGCGGTTGCCTGCGGCCGCGACGATATTGACATGCTTGTTGATCACCATGTCATCAAAGAACTTATCGCCAACGCCCGGCACCATGCTGCTGATCAACCCGCCCCAACTGTTATTAATCACATCCGCTCCCCAGCTGTAAGCCCGGCTGGCGGCGTTCAGCAATTCCCAGCCATACCCCATGCACGATCCGCCCACAAGGACATTCGCTTTGTAGGCAATGCCTTTGTATGTGCTGTGACTGCTCTTGATGATGCCCACCACGCCTGTGGAATGGCTTGACAGGCAGGTATTGGACGTGTCCCGCGCTACCCCGAGCAGGTATGGGTTTGTGACGGGATAAGGAATGTCTCCGCCGACTTCCACCACGCCGACATACGATCCCGCGCCAGTGATGCCGCGAGACTGAACAACATCGGCATAGATCGCCCTGCGGGCGATATTCAAGGCAGGCTCGTGGATCTGATCGAGATAGATCATGTCCACCTCATCCCAGAAACCTGCTTCCCAGATCGCGGCAGGGGTCAGTTCAGCGTAAACAGCCGGGGAATATTGATCGGCGGTTGTCGCGAAGCCCATTTGGTGAATCCGCTTCCTGACCGGCCCGTTCACCTCCTCAACATCCACGGCACGTTCCGCGCGGGCGTCTTCCTTGATCGCTTTCACCTCTGCCCTGGATTGATTACCTTTCGGCCATGGGCGTCGATAAGACTTCTCAGCCCCAAGATCATCCTTCAACCACAGGATCACCTTGATCCGCCCGCCGTCCGGCGCGTTTGCAAGGCGCTGCTGCAATTCGGGATGCAGACGTCCAGACTGTTCGTCGTACAGCTGTTGTTCAGCGGCATGCAAATCAGCAATGTTGACCTCTTCCAAAGCCTGATTAAGGGCGACGGCATACGTCTCGCCGTTACGAACATGCAAAACCTTGCATTCGAAAACCGTGGTTCCCGACGCATGGTATTCAACTTCAATGCCGCCGACAACTTGCAGCGCCTGCAGGGGGATACCATGTTGCCGGGCGACATACTGCCGGGCGGCTTCCTCATAGCCCTTCTTGTCCGCCTGGTTGGCCTTGATGCCAAAGGGCATGTTGACAGATTCCCCTTGCGCCAAGGGTGCGCTGGCGAACGTCAAAACAAGAAGAAACAGGCAGTGGCAGATCTTTTGACAATGGCTCATCAGGTTTTTTCCTTCTTTTTTCAACAGGTGCGATGATAAAGCTGAGTTGAGCAGCTTGTCTGCTCAAACGAAACTTATACCCTTGTGGTATAAGAATGTGCTTTTGGGCCGGCCAAGGCCAGGAAAGCAGAAATATAGTTTATGCCTGCATGTGCTGGGACGCAATATTTATCTCTGGTGAGCTGTCAGAATCATGCGCCGGATTTTTCCCCCCAAAAATAGAAAACTACCATCTGGGGAAACTGGCCGAGCACATAGTAGGACAGGAATTACTCGGCAAACAGGTTGCCCGCCGCGGCAAGCAGTGCTTCTGGGTGAGGGAGAAGACACAATCCCAGGCTGAAGGTGATTTCATCATCCAGCATGGGGAAAAGGTAGTGCCCGTGGAGGTCAAGGCCGGCCCGGCGGGAAGGCTTCGTTCGCTGCATCAGTTCATGGATTATTGTCCGCACCGTCTGGCGCTTGGCCTCTATGCCGGCCCGTTGGACGTCCAGCAGACAACGACTCTTGGCGGCAAGGGTTTTACCTTGATCAACATGCCGTATTTCATGGCAGCCAAGGTGCCGGATTATCTTAAATGGGTCGAGGGGGAGAGGGCGGATTCATGAAGAACGCCGGCCGGGGGCTTCCTTTGGCTGTTCCGCATTCAGGTGCCCGTAAAGCCTGTGGGCGGACCTGGATCGAATATCTGCTGCTGGCGCCCCGGCGGCCAGATTGGCTGGGATTCTCGACCATGGACCTTCAGGGAGAACGGTCGTAGTGACCTCACCATGTTCGCTTTTATGGCATCAGGAGAGAAATGTCAAAGGTAAAGATTTGACCCCTTGTTCCCCGGCAGGGTGAAGCCTTCTTTAGCAAGTCGCCCGAGAGGTCGGTCAACAACAAGCGGTGACGCAAATCGAGCAAGCCGGCCGCCGAGGTGCTGCAGTGAACGCAGGGGGGGCTGACAGATAGACGCGGGCTTGTTGCGCACAAAAAACAAAAAAGTTGCGCCAAGATCAACTTTTGTTATAGAGTAAGTAATATGGAATTTGACCCGTTTGAAGAAATGGATAATGAAAAAGTCCACTCCATAATACGCGATATTGTGGCGGGCGGGGAAATCATTATCAGTAAGCACGCCAAAGGACGAATGCGGGAACGCGGCTATTCAACCCATGACGTTGAACACATTTTGCTTCGTGGCGAAATTACGCATAAAGAATTCAAGGATAAAACCCAGAGCTGGGCATACACCATAAAAGGCGACGACCTTGAAAATGATCAAGGCGGCGTTGTCACCGTGATTATAATTCCAATTTGCATTCAAGTTGACACTATGCTACAATCTGGCCAAGGAGGTGAGCCATGGCCAGACCAATTACTATTAGTGAAGCAGAAGTTCAGCGGGCAAAGGATCTTCGAGACAAAGCGTCGACCGTGGCTGATTTTCGCAAGGCCCTTGCTGTAATCCTCAGCGCCGTGCTGTGCATTGACGCTGACAAAATTGCTGAAATACTTGGAACAAGCAGAAGAACAGTCTTCCGAGACCGAGAAGAGATTCGCGATCAAGACGTCACCAAGAAAAAGTCTTGGGGTGGACGTCGGCG
>JBFMAY010000055.1:0-21402 GCA_040755455.1 Thermodesulfobacteriota bacterium
TCGGCAGCCTTGGCTTGGGCCGCCTTTCTGGCCTCCTCGTTGGCTTTTGCTTCAGCGGCCTTCCTGGCCTCATCTCCTCCTGCGGTTATTGCGGGGGGGGCAGTTTCAGTTGGCTGGCGTTTCAGAACTGCTTCGGCACTGGCAAAACTTGCCAATGCCTCAAATTGTTCATCGTTCAGGTTAAAGGCCTTTTTCAGGGCGTTTAGACCCATCTGCACAGACTGCAACGCCATCTGACGTTCTTTTTCGTTCATCTCATGCTCTCCTGCATCATCATATTCTGGGGCTGAGCCGGCTGTTGCTTGCGCAGTAGCCTGGACTCGCATTTTTTCAACTTCAGCACGGGCGCTGGCGATTATTTTTTCTGCCTCGGCTCTGGCATCAGCCAGCAGCTTGTCCGTGTCAACAAACTGCCGCGGGGGGTGGGCCGCAGGCGCGGCAACCTCAATGGCCGCTTCCCTCTTCACCGCCGGCTGCCGCCCATCCTCATCAACTACCACCGGCCGTGGTTCGAGTTTGGCGCGCTTGACGATCTCAGGTACTGCCTCCTCCCATTCGATCGCCATGATATGCACACCGGCAATCCCTTTGATTTCCCTGACCCGGTTGATGATATCAACACAGATGTTGATGCCCTCTTCCTGTTTGTCGGAGGCATCCTTCATGCGGTTGATCACCTCGTCGGTGACATCCATGCCGGGAACCGAATTTTTCATATGGCGTGCCATGCCGAGGGACTTCGGCGGGGTAACGCCCGCGAGAATATAGACTTTCTCGTGCAACCCCAGGTCACGAACCATTTCCATGAACCTGGTGAACTTTTCAACATTATAAATAATCTGGGTTTGCACAAAGTCCGCACCGCTGGCCACCTTTTTGGCAAGCCGCGGGGCGCGGAATTCAAAAGGATTGGCAAAAGGATTGGCGGCACAGCCGAGAAAAAGTCGCGGTTCAGCGGACTTTATTGTCTCGCCGCATTGAAATTTCTTCTCGTCCCGCATGGCGCGAACCATGCCGAGGAGCTGGATGGAATCCATGTCAAACACCCCCTTGGAACCAGGGTGGTTGCCAAATTTCTGATGATCGCCGGTAAGACAGAGAAGGTTTTTCAAGCCAAGGGCCGCGGCACCGAGAATATCGCTCTGCATGCCTATCCTGTTCCGGTCGCGGCATGTCATCTGAATGACCGGCTCCACCCCTTCCTGCAGGGCGATGAGGCCGGCGGCAATACTTGACATCCGGACAATGGCGGTCTGGCAGTCCGTTATATTGACCGCGTCCACATGCCCTCTCAGTATCCCGGCCTTCCTCCTGACTACTTCGGGATCTCCGCTTTTAGGCGGTCCCAGTTCTCCGGTCACGGCAAAGCCTCCGGAGGTCAGAATTTTTTCTAAACGACTTCCCGATTTCATTCGGTTGTATCCTTATGTGAAGAATTTAAAGTAGTTAGTAGAATAAACAGCCCAGGTGCTCCTGACCGGTCATCAGGGTCGGGTCGGACCGTGGCAGCCGACATCCTTCAAACCTCCGCCGGTTCCTAGATCGCGACGCATACCCATGTCAAAGAGGACCCTTTCGCGTTTCTTGTCTATGCCGAGTTCCTTGCGTTTCAGGTCAATGCGGGCAATCATTTTCTGGGCGAGTTTCAGCGGATCTTCTTCAATATCCCAGCGGCCGCCATAGATCTCATCCATCCCCTCCGTCATAAATTTGGCAAAATTCTTGGAGCCGGTGAGCGGCAGATTCTGGAAGATAACATAAGTGCCGCTGGAAACAAAGTACTGCCCGATGGCAACGGCCTTCTCGCTCATCCACAGAGGCGCTGTGCCGGCCATGGGCAGGGCGGATATGTCATCTCCCAGACCGCCCTCTCTTACCATCTCGGTGGCGGCAATGAGCAGACGGCTGTTATCGACGCATGATCCGCAGTGCAGGATGGGAGGCATACCGACCGCTTCACACACCTCGCGCAGGCCGGGTCCGGCAAACTGAATAGCCTCGGGCCGGACAAGACCGGCACGGCCAAGCGAGGTTGCCGCGCAACCGGTGGCCAGCACCAGCACATCGTTCTTGATCAGTTCCCGGGCGATGATTTCATGATTATTATCAGCGTACTTGTAGTTGTCACAGCCAACAATGGCCGCCACTCCCCGGATCCTGCCGTTGATGATATTGTCGTTTAACGGCCGGTAGCTTGCGCGGAAACGGCCGCCCAGCATGTAATTGATCGTTTCATGACTGAAACCGACCACCACGTCAAGCTTGGTCTCCTGTGGAATATAGAACTCACCCCGTTTCTTGAAGTTGCCGATGGCCTTTTTGAGAATCTCCTTGGCGCTGCCCAGGGCATCCTCTTCATTAAACTGGATATGCACGGCGCCGGGCATCTTGGCCCGGTAATTGGTAGTAATGACGTCGGTATGAAAGGATTTGGCCACCTCGGCCACGGACTGCATGATACACTGCACATCAACCACCATGGCCTCGATGGCGCCGGTTGCCAGGGCCATTTCCTGCTGGATGAAGCCCGCTGCCACAGGAATACCGCGACGCATGAGAATTTCATTGCCGGTACAGCAGACACCGGCAAGATTGATCCCCTTGGCCCCGACTTTGCGGGCCAGAGCAAGCATTTCCTCATCCTGGGCGGCAAGGCACAATGCTTCGGCAAGGAGAGGCTCATGGCCATGCACCGTTACGTTCACCTGGTCCGGCTTGAGAACGCCGAGATCGACTATGGCGCGGCGGGGCACCGGGGTACCGAACATGATATCGGTCAGTTCGGTGGACAGCATGGAGGCGCCCCAGCCGTCGCCCAAGGCGCAGCGGGCGCCCTGCAGCATGATGTTCTGGTAATCCTGATCAACACCCATATGGGTCCGGTGCATCATTTCAACAACTTCCCGGTCAATGCCGCGGGGCTCTATGCCCAGCCGTTTCCACAGCTCCTGGCGTTTTTTCGGCGCCCTCTTCACCATGGTGACGGGTTTATCATCCTGTTTGCCGAAATCCGCCAGGGCAAGACGGCCGATTTCCAAGGCAATGTCATTTTTATCCCGGCCCTCTGTTGCCACGCCGAAGACTTCCGCCAGCATCATCAGTTTATTGACATCCTTGATTTCATGCGGGGTTTCTCCCTTGGCCGTGGCAATAAACCCCTTGACCATCTCCCGGGCATGGTCGGTATGGGCCGCCGATCCGGAAGCAATGGTGCGGGCATAATTTCGCGCGACAACAGTGTCCGCTGTTGCGCCGCAGATGCCGATCATTTCATCAACGCCATCAATGATCTGGCAGGGTCCCATATTGCAGTTGCGGCAGCAGGTGCCGGTGGAACCGAAGAGGCAGGCCGACATGCCGCGCATTCTTACCCGGTCGTAAGCGGTAATGACATTTTTTGCTATGTCCTTGGACAGGACATCTTTCGTGGAGGTGCAGGTTATCTCGGTACAGCCTTCACACCCGTTTCTTGAGATTGCCATATTTTTTCTTCCTCACGGTTACATCAGGCCGGCAGCCTGTTTGGCCGCCTGCACGGTATTTTTCATCAACATGGTTATTGTCATGGGTCCAACGCCGCCCGGGACGGGAGTAATGGCCGCGGCCTTCTCCTTGACCGCATCAAAATCAACATCGCCGGCAAGTATCGCCTTGCCGTCCGCCGTTTTTCCTATCCGATTGACCCCGACATCTATAATAACCACTCCGTCTTTGACCATATCAGCGGTGACCATTTTAGGCACGCCGACGGCGGCGATGATGATGTCGGCACGCTTGGTATGGGCCGCCATATCTCTGGTACGGGTATGACAGATGGTAACCGTAGCGTTACCGCCGTCCCGTTTCTGCAGCATGAGATTGCTGATCGGCTTGCCGACGATATTGCTGCGGCCGATGACAACAACCTCGGCCCCGCTTGTCTTGACGCCGCTGCGGGTCAGCAACTCGAGGATGCCATGGGGGGTGCAGGGAAGATAGCATTGTTCCCCCAGCACCATTTTGCCGACGTTGACAGGATGGAAGCCGTCCACATCCTTGTCAGGGTTGATGGCATAAAGAACCTTCGCCTCATTGATATGTTTCGGCAGAGGAAGCTGAACCAGAATGCCGTTGATCTTATCATCGTTATTGTATTTCTCAATCAGATTGAGAAGTTCCTGCTCGCTGGTATCTGCGGCAAGGGTCACCTGCTCTGAATGGATTCCCAAGGCATGAGCGGTTTTGTTTTTGGCGCTGACATATGACTGGGAGGCAGGGTCCTCACCGACAAGAATAGTTACCAGCCCTGGCACCACATTGTGCTTTTCCTTTAACTCCGCAATTTCGTTTTTGAGTTCCTCACGAATGGCTTTAGCGGTCTCGGTCCCGCTGATAATTTTTGCTGTCATTATCACTCCTTAATGGAAAAAAACATAAAAGAAAAAAATGAATATGGAAAAAGTGTTGTGTTCGCCGTGACTTGCCTGGGAAAAGCAGAAGATTAGCTAAACTGAGTTAATTATCTTAGTGAACTCAATCCAGTTTTGCAAGGGATTTATGGCTGTCTGCGGAAGAATACAACAAAAGAAAGGTTTAAATTACAAATAGTTAGGTAATAGTACCTAGTGGATATTACCTATTGCGGCTCTCGGCAAGCTTGACGATGATATCATTGGCCTGACCGAGACGGGTGACAAGGGTTTTGAAGAAATGCTTGGCAACCTGAGGATGTTTTTCGATTATTTCCATAATCTTACCGCCTGGGAAACGCTTGATGGCAGATCTTCCCTTGGAGAGGATGGAGGCGGAACGGGCCACCCCGGAAATCGCCGACATCTCACCGAAATATTCGTTGGGCTCAGTGATTTCAGCAATTTTTTTGCCATCCTTGACCACCATCAGCGCCCCCTGAATCAACTGGAAGAAATCTATATCGGTATTACCCTGGCGGATAATGACATCGCCGTCCTCATATCTTTCGATATCCGGGTTAACGAGATAGGCCGGCAGACTCTCTTCGGTTATGACGGTTTTCTTCAGCACCTCATCAAGGCTGGTTACCCCTTGAATGGCCTTGAGTATAGCGGCATTACGCAGAGGAACCATGCCTTCCTGGATAGCCACCTTGCGCAGCTGATCCTCAGGCACCTCCGCACTGATGGCCTTGGCAACCTCGTCGGTGACCTCCATCAGCTCAAAAAAACCGACCCTGCCCTTATATCCTCCTCCCCGGCAGACCGGGCATCCCTTGGGGCCATAGAGCTTGGTAAGACCCTTTATCTGGTCTTCCTTAAAGCCGATGGCGATCAGCTCCTTCTCGTCCGGCACGGGCAACTCTACCTTGCACTCCCGGCAGAGACGGCGCCCGAGTCTCTGGGACTGAACCATGGTGATGGCCGAGGCCAGCATATAAGGGGGGATGCCGATATCAACCAGACGGCCGATGGTGGCGGCGCAGTCATTGGTATGCAGGGTAGAAAAGACAAGATGCCCCGTCATGGCCGCCTTGATGGCAATCTCAGCGGTTTCCATGTCACGGATCTCACCGACCATGATAATGTCGGGGTCCTGCCGTAAAAAGGCCTTCAGGGCGGCGGCAAAGGTCATGCCCACCTCCTGATGGACGTTGACCTGATTAATCCCCTTGAAGTTGAACTCCACGGGATCCTCGGCGGTCAGAATCTTGGTATCCTCACTGTTCAGCGAGTTCAAGGCCGAATAAAGGGTAACCGTCTTGCCGCTGCCGGTGGGACCGGTAACCAGCAGCAGCCCCTGCGGGCGATGAAGGCAGCGCTTCAAGGTTGCGTAAACATCCGGCTCAAAGCCGAGCTTGGTCAGATCAACATTGAGCGACGCCTTATCCAGAATACGCAGAACTATGCTTTCGCCAAAAAGGGTGGGCAGGGTTGAGACACGGAAATCAACTACCTTGTTTTTGCCGAGGCGCATTTTGATTCTGCCGTCCTGTGGCACCCGGCGTTCGGTAATGTCAAGACTTGAAAGAATTTTCACCCTTGAGTTCAACGCGTTTTTAATGCTGAGCGGCAGGTTCATCGATTTATAGAGGGAGCCGTCCAGACGGTAACGGACCTGCAGCGACTTATCGTAGGGTTCGATATGGATATCGCTGACCCCATCCTTGACCGCCTTGATGAGGATACCGTTCACCAGCTTGATGATCGGCGCGTCCGAGGCGGAAAACTCTTCCGCCTCCTTGCCGCTGTCATCCTCAATGGCCATGTCTTCGGCTGCTTCCGAGGCCAGGGAGCCGAAGTCATCAATACTGGTGACATCTTCCTCCTCCTCCTCAATTTTCTCATTAGCCCCGATCAGCTGGCGGAATTCTTCCTCACTGATCTTGTAATATTTCTTATAGGCATCGAAAATATCCTTTTCCGTGGAGACACAGACGGACAAAACCATCTTCACTTCGGACTGCAGTTCTTCCACGGCACTGGTGTCAGTCGGCTCGGCCATGGTAACCTGCAGTGTCTTGCCGGTAACGCGGAGAGGAAGGGCGCAATATTTTTTGACGATATCAAACGGTATGGTCTTGAAGATTTCCGGGTTGGGTGGTTCCTTTTTGATATCGATGGGTGGAAAATTATGGAGCCGGCTCAGGACGTTGAGAATCGTTGAGTCTTCGATGTAGCCGAGCTTGATGAGAATGCTGCCCAGGCGCTGGCCGGTTTTCTTCTGGATGGAAAGGGCTTCCTCAAGCTGGGCGTTCAGGATATGCCCCTCTCTTCTGAGCACCTCGCCGATCTTGGTCTTGCCTGCTCCGGACTGGTCTTTGACCGTTGTCCTGAGAGCCGCTTTTTTATCTACTATTTTTTGAGCTGGAAGCGCCATATGTAAAAAAGTGGTGGAGGTTGTTTACGACTGTTTTTTATATTAGCTTATTATAGTGGGCTTAACAACTTTTTCAAATGTTGCCGGTGAGAAAGTAACAAAAAAGGCGATACCGGGGAGGGTGGTCCCGCCAGTATCGCCTCTACAGACTGTAAACTGTAAAACGATTTTTCTTAGAAAACGCCTTTCACTTTGCCGGTTTCCACATCCACGTCAATACGCCGGTAGGCAGGGTCTGATGCCGTACCAGGCATCAGACTGATGGCTCCGGCCACGGGAACGACAAAACCGGCCCCCTTGTAAGTGAGGATATCGCGGATCGGCAGGGTCCAGCCTTTGGGCACCCCTTTCAGTTTCGGATCATGGGACAGGGAAAGATGGGTCTTGACCATGCAGGTGCCCATTTCCTTCATCTCAGGATCCGCCTCCATCCGCTTCAGTTTGTCCTGGGCCTCAGGGGTGTAGCTGACACCATCGGCACCGTATACGTCTTTGGCGATCAGGTCAATGCGCTGGCGCAGAGGGGTGTTAAGATCATAGAGGAATTTGAAATCGTTTTCTTCCTGGCAGGCGTCAATCACCGCATCGGCGAATTCCACTGCGCCGTCGCCGCCATACTGCCAGTGGCGGGACAGGGCAACCCTGGCGCCCGCAGCCTCGCCAAGACGGCGCACCGCTTTGATCTCATCGTCCGTGTCGGTGTAGAAGGCATTGATGCAGACAACAGGATTGATGCCGGCCTTTTTCACTGTCTGGATATGGTGGATGAGGTTTTTGCAGCCGTCCTCAACCCAACCGACATTTTCTTTCTTGTACTCTTCGGGCATGGGCTTGCCGGGTACCGGAATCGGGGCTCCGCCATGGCATTTGAGCGCCCTGATGGTGGCGACAATGACCGCGCAATGGGGTTTAAGCTTGCTGTAACGGCATTTGAGGTTCCAGAATTTCTCAAAACCGATGTCTGCGCCAAAGCCGCTTTCGGTCACGTTGTAATCGGCGATTTTCAAGGCCACCCGGTCAGCGATGACGGATGACTGACCGATGGCGATGTTTGCAAAGGGACCGGCATGAACGACAACCGGCTGACCTTCGATGGTTTGCATCAGATTGGGATTTAAGGCCTCAACCATCCAGGCGGTCATGGCGCCGTCCACCTCAAGATCAGCCGTGGTGACCGGCCTGTCCTGCCGGTCATAGGCAACGACGATCTTGCCGATTCTCTCACGCATGTCTTTAAGATCTGTGGCGATGGCAAGAATGGCCATGATCTCGGAACTGACGGCGATGGCAAACTTGGACTCCATGGTAAAGCCGTCCATCTTACCACCGATGCCGATGGTGATATTGCGTAGCGCCTGGGCGCAGAAATCGATGATCCAGCCGAATTCAACCTTCTTGGGATGGATGTCAAGCCTGCGCAGATTCCTCTTGGCCAACTGTTCATCGGTGTAGTTAGCCTCATGCTGCATGCGGGAGGTGAGGGCCACCATGCCGAGGTTGTGGGCGTTCATGATGGCATTGATATCGCCGGTGAGTCCGAGAGAAAACGGGGTAAGCGGAATACACTGGGCCAGACCGCCGCCGGCGGCGCTGCCCTTGATGTTCATGGTGGGGCCGCCGGAAGGCTGGCGGATGGCGCCGATCACGCTTTTGTTTCTTTTGCCGAGACCCTGCACCAGTCCCATGGCGCAGGTGCTCTTGCCCTCGCCGAGCGGGGTGGGAGTGATGGCGGTTACATCAACGTATTTTCCGTCTGGTCTGTCCTTTAACCGGTCAAGAATCCTGCGGTAATCGAGCTTTGCCACATAATGGCCATGGGGCAGCAGCTCCTCCTTTTCAAGACCGAGCTGCTCCGCCAGCTGGTATACCGTCTTCATGTTCTTTTCAGCATCTTCAGCTATTTCCCAATCTGCGTGCTTTGTTGGATCAAGAACCATCACTCCCTCCTTCTCATCACAATTTAATAAAATAATATTTAGTAGTTAAGGCAATTTTTTTTTGAACGCACGTCTCCCGTGGTGCTGGCTGGAGACAAATGTCATTACTACATTATTTTTGTGAAAACAATCGGCAAATATACTTATTTTTCAGGAGTCAAATACGCAAAAACAGAAGGAAAGAGAACCTTAAAATCCCCAAGCAGAGGGATCATCACCTCCCGCATGGAGGGATCGGCGCCCTTGGAGGTCCGCAGCTTGAACATATGGAGCCACTGGAGAAGATTGGCGTAGACAATCAGTTCGGTTTTACAGGAATTGGGCAGGACGGTCCTGGCCGCCTGGGGTGTTGATGTTTCCAGCAGCTTGACATACAGCCTTTCCGTTTCCAGCATGGCGGTTTCCCAGAGCGTATACTCCGCACTGCCTTGCTCGTAAAAAAGAGGTTTGATGAATGTCACCTGACTGCCGAACTTGCTGTCGCTATAGCGGCAGTAACGCTGACTTTCCTGGAGAAAGCCGCAGGGACGATGCCTTACCATTTCATGGGTGACTGCTCGATTAACGATAAATCTTACCGCAATATAGCGATGCTTGGCGAACAGATCGGAGGACAGGGCATCAACCTCGGCCAGCGGCAGCTTTTCCACCAGCACCCCCTCCTGCTGGAGCACCCCCCTTTTCGGCAGGATATCTTCAAAAAAGAGCGGATGTCTTTCCGCCAGATAATGGGTGATGCCCTTGACGATCTTGAGGTTGCCGTGGCCTTGAAAAAGTTCGCGGAAGGCGCGGACGGAACCGCTGACCAGCAGGGTCTTTTTCTCCGTTCTATCAATCTGCAGATATTTGGGCAGCACGGCAAAGAGCTGGGCCAGGTGCGACTCGCGATCAACATCAATTTTTAACGTCAAAACAGCCATTTCAGCAACAGAATTATGGCCGTGCTTTAATATCCGGCGGATAAAGGGCGGGGCGGAATCGGCGGTGATCTTATCTTCGCTTTTATAGCAGAGACGTCCGCATGCCTCGATGCGCACGGCCAGGCTTTGCCGGTCAAGATCCGTGAGGATTTCATAGGAGGGAGGAATGACTTGCATGGCTGTTAAGACCTTCGGCAAGGGCGGTTTGCGAACCGCTCCTGTCGCTCTGTGGTGAAAAATAAACCTCTTACGAATACATCAATCATCTGTTCTGCCAGAAAGGCGACATCTCCCGCAGGTTGGCGATGATGCCAGGCATTTTATCCAGCACAAAATCCACCTCCTCCTCAGTATTATAGACACTGAGACTGAAACGGATCGAACCGTGGGCGGCGGTGAACGGCACCCCCATGGCGCGCAGGACATGGGAGGGCTCGAGAGAGCCGGAGGTGCAGGCGGAGCCTGAAGAGGCACAGATGCCGAATCTGTCCATATGCAGGAGAATCGCCTCCCCTTCCACATACTCAAAACTGACGTTGGAGGTATTGGGCAGGCGCTGGGTTTTGTGGCCGTTCAAAATGGCGTTGGGAATTTTTTCAAGGAGACCTTTTTCCAGCTTGTCGCGCAAGGCCCTGACCATGGTGTTTTCCATGGTAATATGGCGGGCGGCCAGTTCACAGGCCTTGCCGAGCCCGATGATGGATGCGACATTTTCCGTGCCGCCCCTGCGGCCCCGCTCCTGGTGCCCGCCGATGAGAAACGGCACGAAAGGCGTTCTCTTCCTGACGTAGAGCACCCCTACCCCCTTTGGCGCATGGAGTTTGTGGCCTGACAGGGAGAGAAAATCAACCGGTACCGTGGCCAGATCAATGGGGATTTTCCCCACGGCCTGGACGGCATCGGTATGAAAGAGGATTCCCCTGTTTTTGGCGATCTTGGCCATTTCCTCAATGGGGAAGATCACCCCTGTTTCATTATTGGCCCACATGACGCTGACAATGGCCGTTTCATCCCCCAGACTGTCCTCATAGCGCTGCAGATCAATGGTGCCGTCGCTCTCCACCGGAAGTTCGGTAACCCGGTGTTTGTGGCCGGTGAGGGAATCAAGGCTGCGGCACAGATTTTTCACCGCGGGATGCTCTACCCTGGTGGTGACGATGTGCCTTTTCTCCGGCTGGGCCTGCAGCGCGGCAAGGATTGCCGTGGAGTCACTTTCCGTGCCGCAACTGGTAAAGATGATCTCCTCCGGCTCAGCATTGATCAGCGCGGCAATCTGCCCCCTGGCGGTGCGCAGCGCTTTGCCGACCTGCCCGCCGAAGGTATGCATGCTGGACGGATTGCCGTACAACTCCGAAAAATATGGCATTATGGCCGCAAGAACCTCAGGGGCAACCATGGTGGTTGCATTGTTGTCCATGTAGATGATTCGATCCGTTCCGTTCATATCTTGCTCTCCTCAACTATCAAGGTGTCAAGCACCTGCTCCCTGAGTTTTTTCTCGACATATTCCTTCAATGTCGTCTGGGATTTGGCGCAGCTGGCACAGGAACCCCGCAGGGAAACAATGACATAATCACCATCCACATCGATCAACTCAACATCCCCGCCGTCCTTTTTCAGGGTCGGCCGGACCTCTCTTTCAAACACATCCTCGATCATCTTGATCTTCTGAATATTGGTCAGCCGCTTGGGCCCGCTCATCGGGATGATCTTCGGCATGCCGGTCTTTCTCACTTCGTTGATCAGCTCCTGGATGCGCTCCTCGCATTTGCCGCAGCCGCCGCCCGCCTTGGTGAAGTTGGTCACCTCCTCCACCGTGCGCAGATTGCTCTCCTCGATGGCCCGCTTGATTTCCAGATCAGTCACGCCAAAGCATTCGCAGACAACCTCACCTTCCGCCATGGGCAGGGCGACCCCCCGGTAGTTGGCGATGGCTGCCTCCAGGGCCTCACGGCCCATGACGGAACAGTGCATCTTTTCCTTGGGCAGGCTGCCGAGATAGTCGGCGATATCCTCATTGGTTATCTTGGAGGCCTCTTCCAGGCTAAGTCCCTTAATCATCTCCGTCAGCGCGGAGGATGAGGCGATGGCGCTGGCGCAGCCAAAGGTCTTGAACTTGGCGTCAATAATTTTTTGTTTCGTCTCATCAAGTTTGAAGGTGAGTTTCAACGCATCGCCACAGGACAGGGAACCAACTTCGCCGATCCCGTCCGGATTGTCGATTTCACCTACATTTCGCGGGTTTAAGAAGTGTTCTTTAACTTTATCCGAATATTCCCACATAGTTCAAATTCCCTTTCATATGGTAACAAGATGGTTGTGATTCACACACTGAGGCACATCACCGAAGGTTATCGAGACAGAAGCAACAAACATAGTGATTTGCCCGGCAAAAAGCAACAAATATATGGCCGGGCGGCTTACCCCTCCCCCTGGAAAAAACGGGCAATTGACTCGGCCAGCTCAGGGCCGATTCCTGAAACAGCGGCAAGTTCGGCAGTTGAGGCATTTTTCAGCTTTGCCAGACTGCCGAAGACCTGCAGCAATTTCTTTTTTCTCATGGGGCCGACCCCCGGAATTTGGTCGATCGCCGAGGAAAAGGCCGACTTATGCCGCAATTTCCGGTGGAAGGTGATGCCGTAACGGTGGGATTCATCCCTGATCCGCATGAGAAAGAGCAGCAGCGGGGAATGGCGGGGCAGCAGGATGGGATTCTTGCGGCCCGGCCGGTACAGCTTCTCGCCCTCCTCCCCTTTTTCCTTGGCAATGCCCGCCAGCTCCACCCTGGCCTCCAGGGCAAAGCGCCTGACCGTGTCGATGGCGACATGCAGCTGCCCCTTGCCGCCGTCAAGCAGCAGCAGATCAGGCAGGTCATCCTCGTCAACCCCTCTTTTCAGCCTGCGTTCCAGCACCTCGGCCATCATCCGGTAATCATCCGGTCCGGGAACCGTTTTGATCCTGAAATGGCGGTAGCGTTTGCCTGATTTTTCCCCTTTTTCAAAACAGACCAGGGAACCCACCGCCTGCTGGCCGCTGATATTGGAGATATCCAGGCATTCGATGCGGTCCGGCCGGCGCTGCAGTTGCAGGGTTTCCTTCAAGGATGAGGCCAGGACATCCCAGCTCTTTTCCTTTGCGTCCCGCTCGCTGAAAACCTGGCGGGCATTGGCCTGGGCCATGTCGATCAACCGGGTCTTGTCGCCGCGCACCGGCACCTTGAAAACCACCTGCTGTTTTTTCATCTCCGAGAGCCAAAGGCCGAGCAGCTGATGATCATCCGGCAGAAAAGGAAACAGCACCTCCCTGGGGATAAAATCCGCCTCCTCATAGTAACGCTTGACGCTTTCCGCCAGCACCTCGCTCTCTTCACCCACCGGCTCGGCCAGAAAAAATACCTGCTGGCCAAGCACCCTGCCCTGCCGCACGGTGATGACGGAGATGGCCACGGACGGCTCCTCACGCACCATACCGAACACATCAAGCTCAAGGGCGCCTTCCCCGGCCACCACCTGTTTTTCCAGGGTTTCCGTCAGTGCCCGCAGCTGGTCCCGGTAAAGGGCCGCCTGCTCAAACTGCAGCCGGGAAACGGCCAGGGCCATCTTTTCCTTGAGCTTGTGGCTAAGCTCCCGGTTTCTGCCCTCAAGTACCAGCAGCACATCCCGTACCATTTCCTGATAGAGGCCGGCATCCGCCTTGCCCATGCAGGGGGCCAGACATTTTTTCATCTGGAAATTAAGGCAGGGCCGTGACCTTTTTTCCACCTCAGCGCCCTTGCAGCGCCGCAGGGGGAACAGGGCCTGCAGTAGCCGGATGGTGGACCACATGGCCGTACTTGAGCTGAACGGCCCGAAGTAGCGGGACTTATCCTTGATCCTGCGCCGGGTCATCATGACCCTCGGCCAGGTTTCGTTAACGGTCACCTTGATCAGCGGGTAGTTCTTGTCGTCGCGCAGAATGACATTATACTTGGGCCGGTGCTGCTTGATCACCGAGGCCTCCAGGATGAGCGCCTCCTTTTCCGTGCGGGTGAGGATGGTTTCCACCCTGGCAACACGGCTGACCATGACAGCGGTTTTCCCATGGGCCGGTCCCTGAAACCGGGCATAGGAGGCCAGCCGCTTGCGCAGATCAAGGGCCTTGCCCGCATAGATCACCTTGCCGGCGCGGTTGTACATCAGATACACGCCGGGACTGGTGGGGATGGTTTTCAGGAAATCGGGATTGAGAATGGGATGAATAACCTTTGCCTGTGACATGGGCTTTTCTTACCATAATGGACGGCTTGAGCACAATTTTTCTAAAACATTTTTTCTTGACATAACATACAGATTCCCCCATCATAAAAGTACGACAAAGGCAAACCCGGAGCGATCCGGGGACGCAAAGCCACGGGCCTCGCTGAGGCAGCCGGGCTACCGAAGAGATATCAGCTAACTGGTTTTGAGCCCGTCTTCGGTGTCGGAGGCGGGCTTTTTTTTTATTCTTTTCCAGAGGGAAATAATGAAGAGGCAAAAAATGCAAGGTAACAGAAAGGGGAGTACGCTGAGCACTGTCAGCTGGAGCGACCAAGTAGTTCGACAAAACATATACAAGAGTTGCAGAAAAAATATTTCATGTCTGCTTCTTGTGTGTGTCTTGGTGTTCAGCAACGTTGGCCTTACCTTCGCAGGGTGGGAAGATCGGGAGTGTGTTGTCTTAAGTCATCCCTATCTTCTCTCAAAAGTAAACCCAAAGAGCGGCCGTTTTAATGTTCAAGTATCGTCAGAAGGCATATTGAGTGGTATTAGAACGGCAGAACAGGATGGTTATGAACTTCTTAATCGTTCTTGGCCTGGCGTTCGGTATATTCAGCTATTTTATTATGATTTGAAAGAACATAAATGGATAATGCGTTCTCGAATATCTGTACATGGCCCTGCTACTACTGCTACCAAATCATCTTTAGATAAAATATTGACCGCATTTTCTTATGCAAAAACATTCGTTTCCATTGCATCCAATATCCCATGGATAGCTAACCAATTCCCTAATGGTTGTTCTGATATCCCAGGCTTTTCAAGTGAGCTAAAGTTTGAGGCAACCGACGACACCGGCAATCCAGAGTGCAATCAGATCCCCGCAGATTGAGAAGGAATGCTCAAATGAATACATTTTTAAAAATCGTTTTATTTCTTACTGTCTTCACATTTGGCCTGTCCGAGCCGCTTCATGCCACCTCGGTAAACGTCGCCAACGGCAACCTGTATGAGCAGGTGAGCGTTTCGCCCCTGCCCAGGCTGCCGGTGGCAATATCCTACAACTCCAAGTCCGAGCGGGAGAGCGTGTTCGGCTGGGGCTGGAACGCAAATTTTACCATCCGCCTGCTGCTGAACGCGGACGGCTCCTGTGTATTGATCGACGCGGATGGCGCGGAGGAAATGTTCACCCCAAGGGGCGACGGCTCCTTCACCGCTGCCGCAGGGGTCCATGACCGCCTGCAGAAACTCGGCGACGCCTTTCGCCTGCAGCGCAAGTCCGGCGATTATATTGACTTTGCCGCCAACGGTCTGCCGCTTGCCATGGTGGACAGCAACGCCAACGCCATTACCCTGGTCTACGAAGGTGATAAGCTGTCCATGCTCACCGGCCCCAACGGCGAAGAACTCACATTCACCACCGACAGCCAGGGCCGCATTGTCGCCATCACCGCTGCGGCGGACAAATCCTTCTCCTTTACTTACGACGGCAACAACAACCTCGCCTCCATTACCGACCCGGCCGGCCAGACCATCCGCTACGGCTATGACGATAGCCACAACCGCATCGCCAGGACCAATCCCCTGGGGCAGAGCTGCAACTACCATTACGACGCCAAGGACCGGGTGGTCGCCACAATGAACAGCGCCGGCGAGCCCCGCGCCATCGAGTATGTGAGCGATACCCTCACCCGGGTTATCGATCCATTGGGCAACGCCACAGAATACAGCATTGATGAGAAGCAGCATATCATCGCAAAAAAGGACGCGGCCGGCAATGTCACGGCCAACACCTGGGACGAGGCGGGCAACAAGACCGCAGTCACCGATGCCTCGGGCACCGTCAGCATGACCTGGGATGCCAGGGGCAACCTGCTCTCCCGCACCGACCAGCTCGGCCAGACCACCAGCTACACATACAGCGACCTGAATCGTATCACCGCGATCATGGACCCGCAGGCCGCGGTGACCGCCTTTGCTTACGATGCCAGGGGCAACCTGCTCGCCGCCACCGACGCCCTGGGCAGCACCACCACCTTTGCCTATGACGCCAAGGGCCGGCCCGTCACCATCACCGATGTCCTGGGCCGGGTCACCAGCCTGACCTATGACCGCCAAGGCAATGTCGTCTCCTTTGTTGATCCGCTGGGCACGGTCACCACCATGGCCTATGACGCGGCCGGCAACATGACCGCCATAACCGACGCCCTGGGCAACACCACCGCCTTCAGCCATGACGCGCTGGGCCGGGTGCTCACCATGACCGACGCCAAGGGCCAGGTGACAAGTTCTATCTACGATGGGCTGGGCAACCGGGTGGCAATGACCGATGCCAACGGCAACACCACACGCTATGAGTATGACCACCGCCGGCAGGTAACCCGCATCATCGATGCCCTGGACCAGAGGACCGATATCATCTATCCGGCGGGCGGCAGATCGCCGGCAAGCCTCACCGACGCCAGGGAGCAGACCACCACCTTTGCCTATGACAGCCTGGGCCGCCTGGTCCGGGAGACCGATCCCCTGGGCATGAGTGTTACCTATCAGTATGATGCCACGGGCAACCGCATCTGTCGCATTGACAGCGCCGGCAACACTACTGCCTATGCTTACGACGCCCTGGGTCGGCTCATTACCAAGACCTTTGCCGACGGCACCTGGGCTGCCTTCAGCTATGACAACAAGGGCCGGCTGCTCACCGCGGCCAACCAGCATGTGGCCTACTCCATGACCTACGACGCCCTGGGCCGGCAGCTCTCCATCACCGACTCCAATAAACGAACCATCAGCTACGAGTACGACCAACTTGGCAACCGCACCCGGCTGATCATGCCGGACGGCGGCAGGGTGGATTACCGCTATGACGAGGCGAACAGGCTCCTGGCCATCGACTCCTTCCTGGGCGTTTTCAGCTTGGGCTATGACACCCTGGGCCGCCGCACCTCCCTTGCCCACCCCAACGGTGTCACCACGGAGTACAGCTACGACACATTGGGCCTGCTCACCGGCATCATCACCAGGGGCGGTGGCCGGGACGGTCTGCTCAATTCTTTTACCTACAGCCACGACCCGGCGGGCAACCGGCTGGCCAAGAGCGTGGAAGCCGCCATGGGCCATGGCCGCGGACAGCGGCACCAGACCCAGCGCTTCGTGTACACCTATGACGCGGTCTACCAGCTCATCGATACCCTGGCCATGCGCGAGAACAAACGAAGAGAAAAAGAGCTGCGCCACCTGTCGGAATCCTTCACCTACGACCCGGCGGGCAACCGCCTCACCGGCCCGCGCTGGGATGATCTGTATACCCATAACGAGGCCAACCAGCTGCTTGCCGGCCCTGACCATGACTACATCTACGACGCCAACGGCAATCTGAGCGAGAAAATCGAGACCAGTGACGGTGGCCAGGCTGGCTGGCGCTATGAGTATGACTTGGAGAACCGGCTGGTCAAGGCAATCAGGACGGATGAGGACGAAATCAAGACCGTCTCCTGCAAGTACGACCCCTTCGGACGCAGGCTCGAGAAAAAGGTGGAGGTGCGCGATCTTCGCGCAGGCTGCGTTAAGACCAAGATATACACCTATGTGTATGACAACGAGGATATCATCCTGGAGATCCGTTCAGGCGGTGAGGATGAGGATAATGACAACGATGGCCGCGGCAAATATGGCCATGGTTGGCGGAAACAAATCAGCAGGCCGGCTGTCAGCCGTTTCGTGCATGGGCCCGGTATTGATGAACCCCTTGCCATCGATCAACAGGGAAGGGTATACTTTTATCATGCGGACGGGCTGGGCAGCATCACCAGCCTGACCGATGCCAAAGGCCGGGTAGCGCAGACCTATGAGTATGACTCCTTCGGCAACCTGGGTCACAAGGGCAACCATGTGACCCAGCCGTATGCCTATACGGCCAGGGAATGGGACGGCGAGACAGGGTTATACTTTTATCGGGCACGGTATTACGACTCGTATGCCGGCAGGTTCATCTCCAAAGACCCGATTGGCTTTGATGGAGGGGATGTGAATTTGTATGGGTATGTGCGGAATAATCCGGTGAATTGGGGAGATCCATGGGGGTTGAAAACTTTCATGTGCATGAAGCCTCTGCACGCTCTTGGTGGTGAAGGTGCACGCTCTGGATTGGATGTTCCAGGTAATCCTTTATATCATCAGTACCTGTGTGTCAATGATGGTAATGAAAGTTACACTTGCGGAGGCCAAGACCAACGCGGTCATAAATGGTATGACCCGATCAGCGGGCCTGGAAAACCAAGTAACGATAAATACGATCCTCAGACTTGTGAAGAGAAAGAGCCAGACAACTACTGCATAGAGCAATGCCTAGGCAAAAAATTTACAAGTCCGCGCCCTCGATACGGCATCCCCTTCGGCACCGACTGCCAAGAGTGGTCAGAAGATGCGTTGAAAGGCTGTCATGAGCAATGTGATAGGAGAAAAAAGCAGAACTATGAAGGAGGTTGAAAAATAAACACTAGAATTTCAATCTGGTTAGAGGATAGGGATAAACCATGTTGATTAAATTGCTGAAAATTATTTGGGTTCTCTCTTCCGTCGCTGTGATTGCCCTAACGTTTCTTCGCTACGACCCCAATTCTGTAAGCGATATTGGAATTTTCCTTGTATACGGCATGCTCTTCCTCGCATTCCCGCTCAGCCTTGTTGTCGCGGGGCTCTTTGCGTTAGCTGTTTTACTGCAGGAGCAATTGCGGATGCCTATTCTCGACCTTATTAGCTCGAACTATGTTGGTTTTTCTGTGATGTGGCTTGCCTTCTTTGCCGTGGGCTACCTGCAATGGTTTGTGCTGTTACCGTGGTTATGGAGGAAGTGGAAGAGAAGGCTGTAGTGTCAACTTTTTTGTGTGAAATTATTCCAGTCCGATTCTTTATCCTTTGCCTGTGACATGGGCCTTTCTTACCATATTGGGCGGCGTGTGCGCGATTTTTTTCTCGCCTTCAGACCGGCATTCTAGTAGATTCAGTGAGTTTCGGAGCTTTTCGACCATTCCCTCGTGGCCCCCATTACCTCCTTGCCACTTCATACCGGGTTGCCTGTAAAGACCGGCGGGAAAGGATGCTCCGTTTTGACGAACATCAGGAAGAAATCCCCATGCCGCGACTGACCGAACAGGAACAACAGGAAATCATCCGCTTTATTGAAGCGGACAAGCCGCTGCCGGACAGATACCTTTTTCTGCTCTTCGCGGACAAGCGTGAGGTGGAGCTGGTCTGGAACGGCAAGACCAGCGAGGTCTGCACCATCGTCCTGCCCTTCCAGACCATCGAACAGGTGGATGAACCCCGGGCCGAGAAGACGGCGGACAAGGCCATCCAGTTGAGCCTGTTCGGCCTGGACGAACGCGGCCGCCAGCTCAAGGGCTGGACCAACAAGCTCATCTGGGGCGACAACAAACTGATCCTCGCCAGCCTCAAAAACGGCCCGCTGCGGGACGAGATCGACAAGCAGGGCGGGTTGAAGCTGATCTACATCGATCCGCCCTTTAACGTGGGCGCGGATTTTTCCATGGATATCGAGATTGGTGGAGACACCTTCACCAAGAAGCCCAATATTCTCGAAGAAATCGCCTACCGCGACACCTGGGGCAAGGGGGCCGACTCCTTCATCAGCATGATCTACGAACGGCTGGTGCTGATGCGGGATCTGCTGGCCGAGAATGGCAGTATTTATGTGCATTGCGATTGGAAAACAAGCGGGTACCTGAATATTGTAATGGATGAAGTATTTGGCAAAGATAATTTTCGGAATGAGGTTATCTGGCACTATCCAGGACGTGAGATGCACATCGGCACAAAGTTCAACTGTAAACATGACACGCTCTTTTTCTATGCAAAATCCGATCAAACAATTCTGCGGATGGAAAATGTTGCTATTCCCTATGACAAGGAAGAGCGGCTCAAGGGTTTGAGACGCAAAGTTCACATTGATCAGGACGGCCAAGAGTGGGTCTGGGAAACACGAGGTCAGGCATCAGGCCAAGTGCCTTACAAACGGTATGTCGAAGAAATTATTTCTCAGGGCAAAGCACTGAATGACGTTTGGTCTGACCTCCAATTTCTCCGTGGGAATCATCCTGAACGAGCCGATTACCCCACCCAAAAACCAGAAGCCCTCATCGAACGCATCATCAAGGCCTCTTCCAACGAGGGCGACCTTGTCGCCGACTTCTTCTGCGGTTCCGGCACCACGGCGGCGGTGGCCGAGAAGCTGGGCCGCAAATGGATCGCCACCGACCTCGGCAAATTCGCCATCCACACCACCAGGAAACGCCTGATCGGCGTGCAGCGCGGCCTCAAGGCCGCCAGGAAAAACTACCGGGCCTTTGAGATCCTCAACCTGGGCAAGTACGAGCGGCAGCATTACATCGGCGTCAATCCCGATCTGCGGGAAGAACAGCGACACCGGCAGATGGCTGAAAAGGAGGCCGCCTTTGTCGAGCTGATCCTTAAGGCCTACCGGGCGGAAAAAGTGGAAAACTTCGCCGGCTTCCACGGCAAGCGGGCCGGCCGGCTGGTGGCGGTGGGGCCGGTGAACCTGCCGGTGACCCGGCTGTTTGTCGAGGAGATTATCCTGGAATGCCGCAGGAAACACATCACCAAGGTGGATATCCTGGGCTTTGAGTTCGAGATGGGGCTGTTCCCCAATGTGCTGGAGGAGGCACGGGCCAAGGGCATTGACATCGCGCCCAAGTATACATCCCGGCCGAGGTGTTCGACAAGCGGGCGGTGGAAAAGAACCAGGTGGTGTTCCACGACGTGGCGGCCATCGAGGTCAAGCCGCTTATCACGGAAGGCAAAAAAGGCAAGCCCCCTGCCGTGGCCGTGCAGCTCACCGACTTTTCCGTCTTTTACTCCCAGGATTCCATCCAGCACGCCGAGGAAAGTTTGAAAAACAAGGGCAGCAAAATCGTGGTGGAAAAGGGCCGCATCGTCAAGGTGAGCAGGGACGCCAAGGGCATCCTCACCCGCGAGGTGCTGACCCGGCACTGGACCGACTGGATCGATTACTGGGCCGTGGATTTCAACTTCGAGAGCAAACGCGAGATCATCCGGGTGCGCAACCCCGAAAGCAACGAGTGGGAGGAACAGTGGACCGGCGACTATATTTTTGAAAACGAATGGCAGAGCTTCCGCACCAAAAAGGACCGGTCGCTCGAACTGACCAGCGTGGCCCATGAATGCCTGCCCGGCCGCCGCAAGATTGCCGTCAAGGTGGTGGATATCTTCGGCAACGACACCATGACGATTATCGAGGTGACGGTATGAGTCCGAATGTCCTGTCAAGGGATGATATTTTTTACGTACTCCGGCTTATGAAGGAGCAACTGCAAGTCCGCTACGGGGTGACGCGGATCGGCGTCTTTGGCTCAGTGGCCCGGGGAGAGGCAAGCGCTGAAAGCGACGTGGATATCGTGGTGGAAATGGAACCGAATCTTT
>JBFMAY010000056.1:0-19572 GCA_040755455.1 Thermodesulfobacteriota bacterium
GTATGATGGATTTAACCAGCTCCTCGTCATGGGTTTCGATCACGGTGACAGCCTTGCGGACCCGATCCTCAACCATGGTCACCATGGTCAGCAGCTTCTGGTTCAGTTTTTCAAGCTCGGAGTGAAATGTATGGTGAACCGGCATATAAATTCGCCTCTTTATTTAATTTGGATGACGACAGTTAAATGTTATGATTTAACATAGCATTTCAGAGTAAATTACGGGAGAAATATTTTGGTTAGGTTAGGAGATTATTAAAATTGTGTTAGTGCCGCGAAATCCGCTTGCACAGCAGGATTAATCGCATAAACTTAGGGGAAACAAGGGAACCGTCATATCCGGTTTTTGGGAAATTGTCATTGCTGATGCGCGCGGTTAATCTCAGCAGCAGGGGGAGTCATATGGGAAAAGCCAATATACTCATTGTCGAAGACGATGAAGACATCCAGCAGCTGGTGAGCTATAATCTCGTCAAAAATGGTTTTCATGTCACCTGTGCCGGCACCGGTGAAGATGGTCTGCAGAAGCTGCAGGCCGGCGGTATTGACTGTATCCTGCTTGATCTGATGCTGCCGGGAATAAGCGGCCTTGAGGTGTGCCGGGCGATCAAGAAGAACGACAGCTGCGTGGATATCCCGATTCTGATCCTCACCGCCAAAGGCGAGGAGGACGACGTGGTATCCGGTCTTGAGTGCGGGGCTGATGACTATGTAACCAAACCCTTCAGCCCCAAGGTGCTGATCGCCAGAGTCAAGGCGCTGCTGCGGCGCCGGGCGGAGCAGTCGGCTGATGCGCCACCGGCTGAAAAGATGGAAAAGATCATCATCAGGGGGCTGGAGATTCATCCCGGCCGGCACGAGGTGATGCTGGACGGCAACCCCCTGCAGCTGACCATGACCGAATACGGGGTGCTGCTGCTGCTGGCAGGCAAGCCCGGCTGGGTCTATACCAGGCAGCAGATCATTGATGCGGTGCGGGGTTATGACTTTCTCATAACGCCAAGGGCCATCGACGTGCAGATCTTCGGTCTCAGAAAGAAAATGGGCGAGGCGGGCGCAAGCATTGAAACAGTGCGGGGCGTCGGCTATCGCTTTAAAGAGTGAGTGAGGGTTCATGAATCATAGAAAACTAATCTGGCAAATTTTCCCGCCCAATCTGCTGGTTACCCTCCTGGCCATGCTGGCTGTCAGCTGGTATGGATCAACCACCCTGCAGAAATTCTATATTGACCAGTTGGGTTGCTCCCTGCAGGTCCGGGCCTATCTCCTCCGCGATCGGGTCAGCCAGTTGCTGGCCGGCGACAGGCTTGATGAACTCCGGGAATTCTGTCGCGAATCCGGGCGTGAGACCCTGACCCGAATCACGGTTATTGACCGCTCCGGCAGGGTCGTGGCTGATTCCAGTGAGAATGCCAGGATCATGGAGTTGCATGGCGACAGGCCGGAAATTCTTGATGCCTTCAAGGGTCAAACCGGCACCGCCACCCGTTTGAGCAGAACATTGCAGGAAAACATGCTCTATGTGGCGGTGCCGCTGCGGTGGCAGGGCGGGAATGCCGGCGGGGAGGCGGATTCGGTAGGCTCTGTTGCAGGGGTATTGCGGGTGGCCGTGCCGGTTACGGCCATTGAGCGCACCCTGCAAAACGTCCACATGAAGATTGCCCTTGGGGCAATTGCCGTGATTTTCGCCGCCGCCCTGGTCACCCTGTTTGTCTCCCGCCGCATCAGCAAACCCCTTGAGGAAATGAAACAGTGCGCCGAGCGTTTTTCCCGGGGGGACTTCAGCCAGCGCATGTCGCTGCATCTGGGGAGTTCGGCTTCCCTTGAGGTTGCCACCCTGGCCGCCGCCATGGACCGGATGGCCGAGCAGCTGAACGAGCGCATCGGGACCATCCTCAGGCAGCGCAATGAACTGGAGGCTGTTTTTTCCAGTATGACCGAGGCCGTGCTGGCGGTTGATACGGATGAGCGGGTGATCAGCCTGAACAAGGCGGCGGCCGCGATTTTTACCGTTGATGAGAAACAGGCGCCGGGCAGGCTGCTGCAGGAGGTGGTGCGCAATATCGATCTGCAGCGGCAGATCAAGCAGATTCTGGCGAGCCTTGCGCCGCTGCAGGATGAAATAATCCTTCCCCATGGCGGGGGCGAAAGGTTTCTGCAGACGAACGGGGTGCCGTTGCATGACGGCAGCGGCAGGAATATCGGCGTGCTGGTTGTCATGAACGATGTCACCCGGCTGCGCCGCCTGGAAAATATCCGGCGGGATTTTGTCGCCAATGTCTCCCATGAGTTGAAAACCCCGATCACCTCCATCAAGGGCTATGTGGAGACCCTGCTTGACGGCGCCATTGACAACAAGGAGGATGCCGCACGTTTTCTCGGCATTGTCGTCAAGCAGACCAACCAGCTTTATGCCATTATTGAGGATCTGCTGTCACTTTCCAGAATCGAAAAACAGTCGGAAGACGGGGAGGTTGCGCTCAGCATCGGCAATCTCCACCAGATTCTTGCGGAGGCCGTGCAGACCTGCCAGATGAAGGCGTCTGAAAAAAATATCAGAATTTCAATCAATTGCCCGGAAAAGCTGCAAATCAATATGAATGCCACCCTGCTTGAGCAGGCGGTGGTCAATCTGGTGGTGAATGCCATCAAATACAGCGATGCCGGGAGCGAGGTCATCGTCGCAGCCGAGGAGAAAACCCAGGATGACGGGACAAGCCGGGTTGTCATCAGTGTCCGGGATTTCGGCATCGGCATCGCAAAGAAACATCTGCCCCGGCTGTTTGAGCGTTTCTATCGCAGCGACAAGGCCCGCAGCCGTAAACTGGGCGGGACAGGCCTCGGTCTCTCCATTGTCAAACATATCGCCCAGGCCCATGGTGGCGACGTGTCCGTGCAGAGTCAGGAATGGCAGGGATCAACCTTCTTCATCAGCCTGCCTGCGGCGGGGAAGAGTGAGGCGTGAAAAGTAAGCAGGAAGAAGGTGGTGTAAGACAGAGCGGGGTTGAGGGGTGAGTTTTCTCGTCATGTCATAGTCAAGTCCCTGGCTGGCATGGCGGTATGCCGCGATAACGGTGTTGGCCATGTCTTTGGTCGCGGGCAAGGATCTCTTCTACCCCGCGAACGTTCTTGCGTGTTTTTTCCTGCCCGTGAGCCCTCGCCCAAGTCGTTGCATACTATTGGCCTTTCCTCTCCACGCAGCAGTTTTCCCTTGCAAAATAGCGCATTGCGAGTTTGGATATTTGTGACCAGCTTTTGATTCACCAAGAAAAATAGACGGAATGGAGATAAGGTAGTTCCTGTTCCCTTGCATGATATGGGGCTCATCCTGCGTTCCTGAAATCAGCCTACCCTGGGAGTGCGGTAGGTTTTGGCTAATGAGCCGCGGCCTTGGGTAGGTGGTGCCTTCCGATGGGGAGAGCTATTCCGGGCTGCTTTCGTGCAGATAAGCAGTTGGGCGAAAATGTTTTATCTCGCAGATAGAAGTTTGCTATTGAACAAAGGGAAAAATTCCCGAATTTTCCCTGAATATCATAATTGTCAGGGCAAATTGACTTGATACTCAATGGGTTAGCCACAGTGAATTTATCAGACCTACTACGCACAGCGAGTCGCTGGAAGATACCAAGGGAACTCGCCATGTTGGTAATCGACCGCGATAAATCTTGCATTTACTGTCGCCGCCCATTTACCTCGAATACTGGCTTGAGGCGGGAGCAGGCGTCGTGGGAGCACATCGTCAATGATGGCAGCATCATCACAATTGAAAATATCGCTTTATGCTGCATTGGATGCAATGCAAGCAAGGGAACAAAAACTCTATCCTCATGGTTAATGAGCAAATATTGTTCGAGGATGGAAATTACCATTTCCTCGATTGCTCATGTTGCAGCTGCTTCATTGCCTCAATCACAAACAACTCACGCTGCATAAATGGCTATAACAACTGCGGCTAAACTCAAACGTTATAATGCTGGGGATAGATAGGGTGAGAAAAGCAAGGCGGAATACCAACGAAAAAATTCAGGGGAGATTTTTGTAAAAATCTTTTCTGTGGCCAATCTTGACCACCAGAATGACCAGTCGATCTCCATGAATTTCATACACAATGCGATAATTTTCTGTTCGCACTTTATGAAAATCATTGTCGCCTTTTAATTTGGTTGTGGCTGGATCAGGAAGATTATCGCTGAGTTCATCAATCTTTTTCTTGAGGCGCAGCAGCTCCCGTTTGGGGAAATGCTTCATACTTTTCAAAACGCCAGGGCGGAATTCAACGGAGTATTTCATGAATTACAATCCCAGTTGTTTCCAGAATTCTTGGGCTGGAATATTATCTCCCGGCTCAATAAGGGCTTTCCTGGCATCCTCAATGTCAATATAGTCTTCGATTTGCTGAAGCAATTCAAGTTCATCAATGGAAATCAAGGCAGCGACCCGCTGACCTCGTCTGGTCAAAACAACAGGCTCTTTACCGTAGGCAACCTTGTTGACAATATCAGCAAAATTTTTTCTCGCTTCCGCAGTGGAAATTGTAGTAGTCATAAAAATATCTCCTTACCAGTCACAATTTTTTATGTACAAAATGTACAACATGTACTATGCATTGTCAATGCATTATAAAAAACCACTTGGCCTGACCGCGAAAACGCCCGGGCGTTAAGCGAAACGGTCATCGGCACGGCAGGATAGCCGTGGCGTTCCCACAAAATGAACTCAGGGGGATAGAAATGATTTTAGATATACTTGAGAATGCACACCGTTATTTGGCACTGAACAAGGGATTTGCCAAGGCAATTGAGTTTCTCTCGCGTTCAGATCTTCAGGAACTGCCGGTGGGGACATATGAGATAGACGGTGACCGCATCTATGCGATGGTGTCTAAGGGGGTGGGCCGCAAGAAAGAAGATGCTTTGCTCGAAACGCACGAGAAATACATAGATATCCAATTGGTCTTGGCAGGAACCGATACCATGGGATGGAAGCCTAAGTCATTGTGCCACCAGCCAACCGGGGAATACGATCAAAAATCCGATGTGCAGTTCTTCGCGGACGAACCGGATGCCTGGCTCGCAACTGAAAGCGGAGCGTTTGCGGTCTTCTTTCCGGAAGATGCTCACATGCCGTTGATCGCGCCGGGGCAGATCCACAAAGTCGTTGTCAAGGTCGCCGCAGTAGCCACAAAGTAACTGTCTGATTTTACAGAACTTCCTGGAAAATAAGGAAAAGACATGAACAGTTGTCTGATATTAATCGATCTGCAGAATGATTATTTCCCCGGCGGCACCATGGAGCTTGTCGGTATCCAAGCTGCGGCAGCCAATGCCCGGCTTCTCCTGGACAAACATCGCGAGGCGGGATCAACTGTTATTCATATGCAACACATTGCCATTCGTCCAGGTGCCACCTTTTTTTTGCCGGAAACCCGCGGGGCAGAGATCAATGAACAGGTAGCTCCCCGGGAAAACGAAACCGTTGTCGTCAAAAACTTTCCCAACAGTTTCCGCGCCACCTCGCTGCTGGATATTCTGCATCAGAAAAACATCGATGAGCTTGTTATCTGCGGAGCAATGAGCCATATGTGCATTGACGCCACCGTGCGCGCTGCATTTGATTTTGGTTTCAGCTGCCTGGTTGCCGAAGATGCCTGCGCGACAAAAGACTTGCATTTCATGGGCAGGATCATCAAGGCAGCAGATGTCCATGCATCCTTTATGGCAGCGTTATCGGCATCGTATGCCAGGGTGATTGCAACAACAGAAACATGGCAACAGTGAAAACCTGACGCATTGATTTTTTATGATGATAACAGAAGCAACCATTGCCGATGCGGCGGCCATCCTCGATCTCCAGCGGACCGCCTATCAGAGTGAAGCGCAATTATATAATGATTGGAGCTTGCCGCCCCTTACCCAAACTCTTGAGGATTTACGGGCTAGCTATGCCGGCCACATTTTTCTAAAGGCGGTCGTGGCTGAACGCATTGTGGGCTCGGTAAGGGCAAGGTCGGAGAAAGGGACCTGCCATATCGGCCGGCTCATCGTCCATCCCGAGTATCAAGGGCAGGGGATCGGCTCCCGGCTCATGGCAGACATTGAAAAGCTGTTTCCCCATGTCGAGCGGTTTACGCTTTTCACCGGTGAAAAAAGCGTCGCCAATATCCGCCTCTACCGCAGGCTTGGTTACAGCGAGATAAAACGACAGGCTATTTCTGATAAGGTCGTGTTGGTCTTCATGGAAAAACTCAATGATAAACAGGAATCTCAGCCGTAATCCTGCCGGGAACAGGCCACCCGCCGCAGCTCTTCTCTTGAGTAAAGATTGACTTTCCCCTGGTGGCAGATCTCAACCGGCGGTATGCATCAAGTGATTCTGTTTCCCTGTGACGACAGAAAGTTTCCCGCCATGGCGTAATGCCTTGAGAATAAAACATTTTTCTTGTCTCATAACAGAGACATTCAGTCAAAAGCATCCTCGCTGACACGCTAACGATAACCGGAAGCTGCCTGAAATATTGCCCCAAGAAAGATAGGAATTGCCGATCAGGAAACTGGGTATTTTTTTTATTGAGCGGCTAGTGATAATTTTATCTTGTCAGTAAATATGTAATTATTTCAAAGAATTATTAATAAGATGCAAGTGCAATGGGGCGCAAAAAGGTATGTTTGTTACCCTGGCTTTTCATGGTGTAAGGGGAAAAATAAAAAAATAGGGCCGCCTGGTATGGGAATTGAAAATTGCAGCTGCCAAGTGATTTATAAATTTTCTCTATTCATCTCATGTTTCAGGAGGCAAAATGAAAAAAATTATTCTATCAACAGTAGCTGGTGCATTACTCAGTGCCGGCAGTGTTATGGCCGCCGGTGTACCGTCTGGCGGTCATGACATGGACGATTTGACCTTCGCTGGCAAAGGGTACGGTCATGCCAGCGGCATGCAGGTTTTAACAGACGGAATCTCCCTTGACCAGGAAGAGGCACTGGCCGCAATTTTTAATGGCCCCACGGCGGACAAGGGCAGAGGGGCTTGGGCCGATGGTATCTTCTTGCCCCCCGGTTACCTGCATAACGGCAAGGATCTCTCACAGTGGATGGAGCAGCATGCCCAACACCAAGGCGAAGGGTCGCCCGTACCTCTACCGGGGACACTTCTGCTGTTGGGTTCCGGCGTTGCCGGGCTGTTTTTCGTCCGGCGCAGCGGCATGAGCAATGGCTGATCGTCGCCAATAAAAAACGTTTTTACAGCAGGTCACTGGCCAGTTCGGACAACTCTGATCTTTCCCCCTTGTGAAGATTGATATGGGAATAGAGGGGTTGTCCCTGCATCTTTTCAATGAGGTAGCTGAGCCCATTGGAAAGGCTATCCAGATAGGGGTGATCGATCTGGAAAATATCCCCGGTGAAAACGATTTTCGAACCTTCCCCGGCCCTGGTGATGATCGTTTTTACTTCATGGGGGGTCAGGTTCTGCGCTTCATCAACGATGAGGAAGATATTGACCAGGCTCCGGCCGCGGATATAGGCAAGGGGCTCGATGACCAGTTTTTCCTCTTCCAGCAGCTGGTGGATCTTCTTTGCCCGGTCGCTTGTTTCCGTAAATTGATTGCGGATGACGCCGAGATTGTCATAAAGAGGCTGCATGTAGGGTTTTAGCTTGGACTGAATATCGCCGGGCAGGTAGCCGATGTCTTTATTGCTGAGCGGAATGACCGGTCTGGCCAGCAGGATCTGCCGATAACTGCTCCGTCTTTCCAGGGCAGCGGCCAGAGCCAGCAACGTCTTTCCCGTGCCGGCTTTTCCGGAAATGGTGACCAGTGGTATGGCGGTATTGAGCAGGCCGTGCAGGGCGAAAGTCTGGTCGGCGTTGCGCGGCTGAATGCCGTAGGCGGTCTGCCGGTCAATGCGACAGATGCGTCCGTTTTTGCCGTTCATGCAGGCCAGCACCGATTTCTTGCCGTTGCGCAGAATCATGTATTCATTGGCCAGCAGCGGCGGATTCATCTTGACCTCATCCGCATCCACCTCGCATGGGTCCACAAAGAATTTCTCAATTGTCTCTTCCGCAATGTCCGCCTGCATGCGGCAGCCGGTGTAGAGAACGGAGATATCCTTGACATGGTCCGTGGTGTAATCCTCGGCCATGAGCCCCACCGCCTTTGCCTTCATGCGCATGTTGACATCTTTTGTCACCAGGATGACCTGCCTGGAGGCATTGTCCTGGGCAACATGGTAGGCGATGTTGAGGATATGGTGGTCGGCCTTGGCGGTAATGAAGTTTGCCCGGAGATGCGGGTGGAAATCCTGCTCCAGCCGCACGCTGATCCTGCCCCGTTTGGGGCCGATACGGATGCCGCCGTTGAACATCTTGTCGCCGCTGAGTTCGTCTAAGGCGCGGGTGAACTGCCGGGCATGGAAATTGACCGTCTGGTCGCCTTTTTTAAAATGATCGAGTTCTTCGAGGACGGTGATGGGAATGACTATGTCATGTTCTTGAAACTGATGGATGCAGGATGAATCGTGCAGAATAACATTGGTGTCGAGGACGAATATCTTCTTTTTTTTCGGCATGCTCCATTCCACAGTGACGGAAGAACCGCTCTTCGGCCGTTAAATTTATCATCGTATTACGCAGCTGAACCCTCATGTATTCAGCCTGTTTTCTTTTCATTATATATACGGCTGATGAACTAATATCAATTACTTTTCACAGACAGTCTCTCTCTCTCGCTCTCTTGTATGCCGCAGGCAAGAAACATGGAATACGGGGGTGGACATGTATTTCCACCTCCGTATTCCGGTTTCAACAAGCATGAGATCAGGGTTACCGCCCAACTATTTCACAGTGATAAAAATCGGATTTGAGTAGAACCAGAGATCGGCCCAGGCCTCTTTAGCCTCGTCCAGTCCGAGATTGGCAGTGGCCAGCGAGTCGGCCAGCGGATTGCCCATTTCGTCGGTCTCGAAAGGTGAATTGACCGGCTGATTGGTGCCGCGCAGCCGGTAGTACGTGCTCTTGTCCAGACCCTTGACCGGATAGGTAATGACGTTGAAACCGTCTTCATCCAGTTCCCAGTCTGCGGAGGTGAAAGTGGCAATCACTTTTGTGGACTCGTTGCTGGCCTTGGTGTAATCCGGGCTGTCCGGGGCAACCAGGCCGGTGATCTCGCCGGCGATGAGGTCGATATGGTCCACCACCGGGGTGTCCCCGTTGTTGTTCATCGCAGGGCTCTTGAACTTGATCTTGATTACCAGAGGTTCCTCTGCCGCATGACGTTTTTTGATCTGCATATCTCCCCCCATCTCCACCTGGCGAGAGTTGTATCTGGCGGTGAACTCCAGGGCGTTGATCAGATCCCCCATGACATGGAATGAGTTGCCGGAGCGGAGGCCGCTTGCGATTTCGTCCAGCGAGACTTCTCCATCGTGGTTTTCGTCAACCGCCTTGGTCAAGGTCCGCTGGTATTCGCCCGGGTAGAAGTCGTCACCGCTGGCTGTGTAATGACGATGGTAGTCGGAGCTGGCAAAGTTGTACCAGTGGCGCCCTTCACCCAGCAGGGCATCCCACAGGCCGCCCAGGACTGCCGTGTAGAATCCGGCTCCGCCGTATGTTCCGCCAAAGGCTTTGCTGCCGAACCCGCCTCGGTCTGCATTGGCCTGATGGCCGGGAGCCCCTTCAAAGCCGAAACAGACGTCGGGACCGGCATTATTGAAGTCGCGGAAGTTGCTGATGTCGTATCCGCCGGTGCTCCAGTCTCCATTTCTTTCAATATGGGCGAAAATGATCCACCCGTTGTCGATCCTGTCCTCATCAAGTTGCTGCTGCATCCAGGCGCAGCCGGCAACGGCATCGGCATGCTGCTCCTCGACGGACTTGCTGGTGATGATTTTACTGCCGTCAACCCATTCATAGATCTTGCCGTTCTGTTTGCTCAGAACACCGTACGGGGTTGCTTCTCCCTCCCTGCTGGTGTCATCGTCTGATTTGTCAAAAATAAACTCAAAGGCGCTGATGGCGCTGGCGTCTTCGGCGACAATCCCGGTGCTGCAATGCTCATGGCCGGGCACATTCCATTCCAGACCGGAAGCGATTTTTCTGTCAGCATAGTAGATGGCGCGGTTTCGCTCGATGTCCGGGTAGGCGAAATCCCTCAGGGACTGCCAGCGGTACATGTAGCCTTTTTCAGGGAAATCACCCAGGATCGGATTGACGGAATACTTGCTGGTATCAAGCCAGCTTACGCCCTCGCTGTCGCGGTTACGCGCTCCGCCATGTTCGGAATTGGCCCACCAGTCAAGGCCGAACTCATTGTTTTTTTCCATGACGAAGTCAAATGTCGTTGAGCCGTCGGTGTATAAGGTATGCTGATGGAAATCGCCGGCAAGCCAGATGCCGGCGCCTTTTTTATGATCAAAGTGTCTATCATGCTTGTGAGTCGTGTCTTGATTTTTTGCTTCAGTTGAGGCGGCCATCATGAGTGGCGCCACCAAGGTTACAGTCAAGGCAATTGCTTTAAAATATCTCTTCATTCTCTTACTCCTTTATTTTAATGTGAATGGACGGGTTAGCGTAGATTACGTCTCCTTCTCCTGGTAAAACTCTTTGTGTCACCTCCTCATCCGATAGAATTTTTTCATAAAATGAGAATACGGGAAATCCCGGTAAGTATTTGTTGTCAGCAACCGGTTAAGGAAATTCCTGGCATTGATGCATTTGGCCCATGGGCATGGCTCGTGATCGTTTTCCTTATTGTGCGTGGGGTTACGTCAGGATAAATGGGGAATGTGAGATTTTGATAAAGGGGAAAATAGATTTGTGTTAGGAGAAAATTAAAAAAATATTAGCAGCGGAATTTTTAGTTCATTTATTACCAGATGGTTAGAAAATGGGGAGAGAGGTGGAGGAATAACGAGCGGAATTTTCGCCGGCAGGGGAATGCCTTACATGATGCCTTTTTCTTGCCAGAATTTGATGGCGCCGGGATGGAGCGGTGTGACGATACCCTTGACCCCATCCTTGATACACATTGCCCCGGCAGTCTTTTTCAACCGGCGCATGTAGGTAAGTCCCTCATCCGTATAGATTAATGAGAGAAGCGTGTAAATAACTTCGGACGGCACATCTTTGTTGGCAACCCACAGAGCAGAGTCCTGGTATGATTCAACGTCTCTGTCCAACCCCTTGTAAGTGCCTGCGGGGATGACGACTTTGGAGAAAAAAGGATATTTCTTGAAAAAACCATTTGCCTCTGCTGGGTGATAAAGATCGATGATGTCTATGGCATTGTTCTCTGCCGCCATGACGGCAGCGTCGCTGGGGAAACCGACAAACAGCCAGAAAGCATCGAGCTGGTTGTTGCCGAAAGAGACCGCCGCATCGTTATAGCCCATGGGGTTTCTTTGTATTTTGTCCCACAGCCCCAGATGGCTGAAAAAACGTTCGCAGTTGGCGTATGCGCCAGACCCATCATTGCCCACCCCCACATTGAGTCCGGCAAGCTGGTTGAGTTGTTTAATCCCCGAATCCCTGCGGACAATGAGCTGGGCGGGGGCGCCATAGAAGTAGCTTACGGCAAGAACATTATCATAGCGAGTCGGATCGTTTTTCAGCAGGCCGTTGCGTCCCATATAAAGCTCGCCTGAATAGACAACGGCCATGGCATATGTGCCTGAATGGACTTTGCGCAGATTTTCCACCGATCCGGCGGAAGCCTTTGCCTGTACTTTGAAATCATGGATCTCTTTTATCGGTTCATATAAAGAAATGCCCGCGGCCATGAACTGGAATGTCCCGCCGGCAGGTCCACCGCCGAAAATATAGATATCCTCGGCATGCCCTGCAGAGGGGAAATTCAGTATAAGAGCCAGTAAAATGCATATCCTGCCCAGGGAATTGAAGAAAGCGAAGCTCATTGTTCTGCTCATTGGCGTTGTTTAAAGGGGTAAACTATTCCGAAAAGAGGGCCGCTTTGATAAATTCTCTGTTCAGTCTGGCAATATGCCGGATGGAAATACCCTTAGGACAGGCGGCCTCGCATTCCCGCTCATTGCTGCAGTTACCGAAACCGAGCTCATCCATTTTGCCGACCATGTTGAGTGCCCGTTCCTTGCGCTCAGGATGTCCTTGGGGCAGCAGCGCCAACTGGGAGACCTTGGCGCTGACAAAGAGCATGGCAGAGGCATTGGGGCAGGCCGCCACACAGGCCCCGCAGCCGATGCAGGCAGCGGCGTCCATCGCCTGCTCAGCCGTTTGCTGGGGGATGGGAATGGTATTGGCGTCAGGCGCGCCCCCTGTGTTGACCGAGACATAGCCGCCGGCCTGGATGATTTCGTCAAGGCTGCTGCGGTCGACCACCAGATCCTTTTCTATCCTGAACGCTCTGGCGCGGAATGGTTCGATAACAAGGTGATCGCCATCCTTAAAGTGACGCATGTGGAGCTGACAAAGGGTGGTGCCCGGTTCCGGTCCGTGGGGCTGGCCATTGACAACAGCCCCGCACATGCCGCAGATCCCCTCGCGGCAGTCATGATCAAACGCCACCGGCTCCCCGCCCTCCAGGGTAAGTTTTTCATTCAGTACATCAAGCATTTCCAGAAACGACATGGCGGTTGATATGCCGGTCAGGCTGTATTCCTGAAAACTTCCTTGGGCGTCGGGATTTTCCTGGCGCCAGATTTTGAGATTTATGTCAATTTTTTTGCTCTGCATCGTTATTTATAACTTCGCTGGCTGGGCGTTACGTATTCAAAGGTGAGGGACTCCTTGTGCAGAACGGCTGTTTTACCCGCTCCCTGGTATTCCCAGGCGGCAACGTAGGCATACTTTTCATCATCCCGTTTTGCCTCGTTTTCCTCGGTCTGGCTTTCTTCCCGTAAATGGCAGCCGCAGGATTCCTGCCGGTCAAGGGCGTCGGCCACCATGAGTTCGGCAAATTCCAGGAAGTCAGCCAGTCTTCCGGCCCGCTCCAGGGACTGATTGAGCTGCTGCCCGGTGCCGGGTATCAGCACATTGTTCCAGAATTCCTCCCTCATTTGCGGAATCCTGGCCAGGGCCTTCTGCAGACCCGATCTGTCGCGGGCCATGCCGCAATGGTCCCACAGCAGTTTGCCGAGTTCCTTGTGGATGTCGTCCGTGGTTCGTTTGCCTTTGACTGCCAGCAGTCTGGTGATGAGGGCCTCGGCATCCTTTTCCGTTTCGGCAAAAACTCGGGCTGATCTGTCCGGTACCCCGGGTGCGCAGCCGGACAGATAAGCCCCTATGGTGTTGGGCAGGATGAAGTAGCCGTCGGCCAGGCCCTGCATAAGCGCGCTTGCCCCGAGGCGGTTGGCGCCGTGATCGGAAAAATTCGCCTCCCCCAGCACAAAGAGGCCGGGGATGGTGCTCATCAGGTTGTAATCAACCCAGAGACCGCCCATGGTGTAGTGCACTGCGGGGTAGATCATCATGGGCTGTTTGACCGGGTCTTGATCCGTTATTTTTTCATACATCTGGAAGAGATTGCCGTATTTGCGTAAAATTGTCTCAGTGCCGTCTCGTTTGATGGCCTCGGCAAAGTCAAGATAGACGGCCAGACCGGTTTCACCGACGCCCCTGCTGCTGTCACACACCTCCTTGGCATTGCGGGAGGCCACATCCCGTGGGACAAGATTGCCGAAACCGGGATATTTGGTTTCCAGATAATAATCGCGTTCAGCTTCCGGGATTTGCGTCGGCGGTCTTTTGTCCCCGGCTTTTTTGGGGACCCAGACCCGGCCGTCGTTGCGCAGGCTTTCGCTCATCAGCGTCAGTTTTGACTGATAGTCGCCATGCACCGGGATGCAGGTGGGGTGGATCTGCACGAAACAGGGATTGGCGAAAAACGCCCCTTTTTTATGGGCCCGCCATGCCGCGGTCACGTTTGAGGCCATGGCATTGGTGGAAAGAAAGTAGACGTTGCCGTAACCGCCGGTGGCAAGCACCACGGCATGGGCCGCGTGGGAGGCGATGGCTCCTGTCCGCATGTCCCGGGTGACGATACCCTTGGCCTTGCCGGCCTCCACCACCAGATCCATCATTTCCTGCCGGGCATGGATGGTTACCTTGCCGAGATGCACCTGGCGCATGAGGGCGCTGTAAGCACCGAGGAGGAGCTGCTGGCCGGTCTGCCCTCTGGCGTAAAAGGTGCGTGAGACCTGGGCCCCGCCGAAAGAGCGGTTGGCCAGGGAGCCGCCGTACTCCCTGGCAAAGGGCACCCCCTGTGCCACGCATTGATCAATGATGTTGTTGCTGAGCTGGGCCAGCCGGTAGACATTGGCCTCCCGTGCCCGGAAGTCGCCTCCCTTGATGGTGTCATAAAAAAGACGGAAAACGCTGTCGCCGTCGTTCTGGTAATTTTTGGCGGCATTGATGCCGCCCTGGGCGGCGATGCTGTGGGCCCGGCGGGGGCTGTCCTGGATGGTGAATACCTGCACATTATAGCCGAGTTCGGCAAGCGTTGCCGCAGCGGAAGCACCGGCAAGACCTGAACCGACGACAATAATATGATATTTCCTCTTGTTCGCCGGATTGACGAGTTTGCTGGCAAAGCGGTGTTTGTCCCATTTTTCCGCCAGGGGGCCGTCCGGTATTTTCGCATCAAGTTTCATCATGTCTCACTGGATTAAAGGAGAAACTCTTTTATCAGTAACGCGCAGAGGGGGATGAGAATAAATATGGCAGAGAGCACAATGGCCGCCCCCAACGTCCCGGTGCGCAATGCCGCGTTATATTGCGGATGGTTTATGCCGAGGCTCTGGAAAAGGCTCCAGAAGCCATGGCTGATATGTAAGGCGAGAACAGCCATGGCGGAGATATAGAAGAGGGAATAAACCGGCTGACTCAGAACGTTTTTGACGATGTCGGCAATGGGAATGGAGTGATCAGTGAAGTGAAAGTTCACCAGGTGGACCACAAGAAAAATGAGGATGACGACGCCGGTGTAAGGCATGGTCCGTGATCCGGGGGTGCGCCCTCCTGACGATCGTTCCACCTGATAGCGGACCGGTCTGGCCTGACTGTTCTGCAGGAAGAGGGTAATGCCCAGAAAAATGTGCAGCAGAAAAACGGCAAGCAGGGCGAGCTCGAAGAGAGGAACCAGGACACCCAGAGAGTGCAGCTTGGCGGCATAGGAGTTGAAGGCGTCACTACCGAGGAATGAGGTGGCGTTTCCCACTCCGTGGACAAGCAGGAAAAAGGTGAGCAGTGCTCCGCTGATAGCCATGAGGATTTTCTGGCCGACTGATGATCGTAATGTCTGGCTGAGTGTCATAACTTGAGAGTATTCCTAAAAAAGACGGCGTTCAAGTCTGCAGAAAATATAAATAAAATATTTATATATTATTGAGTTGTAAAAGGCCAGTAGTTTTACCTAGCTTGTTTTTGGCCAATGCAGACACAATGACACAGTGGCGTGCAGTTTGTGCCGGAATTGTTATATAAAATACCATTGGCTATCCGCAATATTTTCGGCAAAATTTATTTGTAAGGCAGGCTGTTTTGGGTCACCAGCAGATAGCAGGTCAGTGGGGATTGAGGTAAAGTCTATTGAGTCGAAATGAGGCGTGATTGGTTATCTGAGCATCATTTTCTCAAGAAGATACAGAAGACCGTTTTGTTCAAGTCTTTTCAGTCCAGCCTGTCTTGCCGAGCGGACAGCCTGCTGGTATTCTTCATGGGAAAGGGGTTTGTCGATGGGAGGAAAATTTCTCGCCTTATACAGGGGGCGGTACTGCTCCATGACATTGACATAGGTTTGCGCGGAGAGTGCCGCAAGAAAATTCATTATTTCTGTGGTCTCGGCAAGGCAGCCGGGCATGACGAGATGGCGGACCAGGAGGCCTTTGACGGCGATGCCGTTGGCGTCTGCTTGTAAGTCGCCGACCTGTCGATGCATTTCACTGATGGCTTTTCTGGCCTTGTCCGGATAATCAGGGGCATTGGCAAAGCGTTTGGATGACTTGCTGCTCCAGAACTTGAAGTCAGGCATGTAGATGTCGACAATGCCGTCAAGCAGCCGCAGGGTAGCCAACGAGTCATAGCCGCTGCTGTTGTAAACCAGGGGAAGGGTGAGTCCCTTCTCGATTGCCGCGGGTAATGCCGCGGCAATCTGCGGCACGACATGGCTCGGGGTCACGAGGTTGATGTTGTGGCAGCCCTGCTTCTGCAGACTTATCATAATGGCCGCCAACTGGCCGCTGTCCACCTCTATGCCTTCACCCTGGTGGCTGATGCTGTAGTTCTGGCAGAAAATGCAGCCGAGATTACAGTTGCTGAAGAAAATGGTACCGGAGCCGCTGGCCCCCACAAGGCAGGATTCTTCCCCAAAATGTGGGCTGTAACTTGCCACGACCGCATTTTTCCCGGTTCGGCACAATCCCTTCTCGCCGTCAATCCTGTTCACCTTGCAGCGGCGCGGGCAAAGTATACAATGTTCAAGAATCGCTGTAAGCTGATCGATTCTTTTGGTCAGCTCGCCTGATTGATACAGAGCGAGATAGCCTGCTGATTTTTTATTTTTTGTCATTTCACGGACGCGGCAAAAATGATAGTGTGGCTTTCCTTTTGGTGTTATCAACTGATAGATAGAATTTTACCAGGAAGTTACGGAATCTGTCCATGCAAGGATGGCAAAATATACTCAAAAAAAGCCTCATAAGTGCCGAACATATCCCGGCGCACTTCGGGCCTTACGATGAAAGTATTACCCGGGCGGCCAGTCTCTATCCCATGCGGATCAATCCTTATTATATGGGGTTGATACAGAAAAAAGATGATCCGATCTGGAAACAGGCCGTGCCTTCAATTGATGAACTGCAGGATGAAGTCTGTTTCGACGACCCGTTGAATGAAGAGAATCTCAGCCCGGTGCCCAACCTCATTCACAAGTATCCGGACCGGGTACTTTTTCTTGTCTCTTCGCAATGCGCCATGTACTGTCGTTTCTGCACCCGCAAGCGCAAGGTGGGTACCCAGCGGATGGTTATCTCCAAGGAGACTGTTGCGGCCGGGATAGATTATATCGGCAGTCATCCTGAAATCAGGGATGTGCTGATTTCAGGCGGAGATCCTTTATTGCTTGCCGATGAGCGGCTGGATGAAATCCTGACGGCAGTGAGAGCTATTAGCTCGGTCGAAATCATCCGCATCGGCACACGGGTGCCATGCACCCTGCCCATGCGAGTAACGGTACGTCTTGCCAAGCTGTTAAAAAAATTTCATCCCCTCTACATTAACACCCATTTCAACCATCCGGCTGAAATTACGCCACAGTCGGCGAAAGCCTGCGGCCGCCTTGCCGATGCGGGTATTCCCCTGAGCTGCCAGACCGTTCTTTTGCGCGGCATCAACGATGATCCGCATATCATGCGTGAACTCATGCACAGGCTGTTGTGCATCAGGGTGAGGCCTTATTACCTTTTTCAGGCAGACATGACCCGCGGCACCAACCATTTCCGCACGTCAATTGCCACGGGCAAGGAGATCATGAGATCCTTGATAGGATATACTTCAGGGCTTGCCGTGCCGACTTATGCCTTGGATGCGCCCGGCGGAGGCGGTAAAATTCCCCTGTTGCCGGATTATATAACCGATGATGGGGACCGGCTGGTCTTTACCAACTATCAAGGGAAAACCTGTTTCTACGAAACGATCAAGTAGCGGCAAGGTGTTTAACCGACTGAAAAAAACGGTGTTCAGCATAACCGGAACAAAGAAGGTGCCATTCATGCTGGGAATTTTGATTACCAATAAAAAAGGACGATCGAGAGTGATCGTCCTTTTTTGTTATCTTTTTGCCGGTTAGCGTCTCAGATTTGCCAGTTTGACTCTTTTGGCCTTTATTGTTGTTAAAGATCTTTTATTAAGTCTTTGGAATCTCTTGATTTGAACCTGGTAAGTTTGGTGGCCATCCACAATACCTTGTTGGGTGGAGGCATCCCAGTCCTGCTGCTCGAACATCTGTATTACTTCAACCAGATCGGTCGTCCCGTCTTCATTGCTGTCCGTAAAATTCAGCCATTCCGTATCCTCGAAGAGGGCATCGCCATTTTCATCATAAATTCCGGTTTCAATTGACGAAGAAATAATGGCCGCATAATCTTCTGCTGACAGATACTGGGGCTCATAAGCAATTCCTGCCAGGGAAAGTTGGGCAACGAAAAGCCGGAGGTGGTTGCGGGCGCTCTTTATTGCATTATGATAAATTGTCTGGATATCCACATTGTCAGTTTGGCCGAGAAGATTCTGCAACTCACAGATAATCATATCCTCCAAGGTCGCCCCAAGCCGTAAAGACTCTTCCGATGAGGCACTGCCTGCACTGAGCATGAGGTCATAGAGATCCTGGGCGTCCTGATTAGCAAATATCCCGGCAACATCTTCAGGACTTGTCAGTTGGTATTTTTCAAGCAGGATATCAACTACATCCATGTTATGCTGTTCATCGCTCACCGTATTTATAAAAGTTTGTGAGCCCCACATTTTATAATATGCCTGATACAGGTCTCTGGAAATTTTATGGTCCTGCCAGACTTTCAGCAGGTCCGTCTCTTCGGCATCACTGATTTCAGTTAGAGCAGCATCAGTAAGAATGGCTGCAAGGGCCAGTTCGCTGTCACTCAAGTTATCAATTGCAATTTCATACGTATCCTGATCAGCATTCTCTGATATAGGACATGAACAAACAACTTCCTCGGAATAATCACTCTCCAGGCCGTCAACATCATAAGCTGTTGCCGCGAAATACAAAGTATTTCCTTCGGGCAAATCTTTCACGGTATAGGTAATCTTGCCATCAACAATTGCCGGGTTGCCGGCATCTATCGAAGCGCTATAGTTTCTTGATGCAGTACCATAATAGATTTTGTAACCGGCAAGGCCTGCATCGGCATTTGGGGTCCAGGAAAAACTCAACTCTCCAGAATATGCGGTGGTTTGTATCAGAGAAAATAAAAACAGAGAAAAAAGGAAGAAACGTGTGCAGAAAAAAATCGATTTATTCATTATTGCACCTCTTTGTTGATGCCAGTAGATCAGAAAAGAAGTGCTGATCTTACCAGGCAACCTCGCTACCATATTTCTGCATTGCTCCAGAAACTTAGGCCGATGGCTTTGCGTCCCACTCTTTCGAGAGGTTTGCTCTTTTCAAGTAAAATTTATGACCGGTAAATGTTAAACAAGAGATCATGAAGCGCATTTGGTTCTTTTGTTTACAGTAGTACGCAAAATTTGTTCCATATGCGCGTTTGAATGGATATGGAAATAATGATTTTTTGTTTTGTATAATATGCCAACGAAATTGGGTAGTTATATTTTTGCTCAAGAGCATGGTCGTATGGGCCACGACGGAAGGCGATAAATAAACAAAAGTTTTTAAAGTTGTCTGGTTGATGAATAACAATTTTGTTTGACTTGATATTTTGGTCACTCAACCAGCTAACCGCCATCTCCGCAAGCGGGAACAACGAAGCATGAAACTTTGAAAAAAATAGGTCATAGTTACCCCCCTTATAAATTTCCCATCACGAAAACAGAAGGAGGATAACCATGACCAAGAAGCAA
>JBFMAY010000057.1:0-19507 GCA_040755455.1 Thermodesulfobacteriota bacterium
GCTGATTCTTGTCGCCAACGATTGTAGCGCATGCTGTTAAGTTCATAAGAAAACAACAGGTTACAAAACCAGAAATTACTTTTTTCACTGTACACCCCCTTATTTTTCAGAAAAACCCTAACCCATTTCGAGATCACCTCCGCAACAAATAGAACTTAATTTTACCCAAGTCAATGTGGTGAGATGTCGCAGTATGCATTTTTTAATTTCAGTAAATATCAGATTTTTCCCCCCCCCATAGAGAGCTGATTCCGGCCCCATTTTTTCCCCGAATGTTTCTCCACTTACACTCACTTCGCTTAACAGGCCAATAGGGACGTCCATAAAATCATAAAATTATTTTTCCCCACGTTGAGACCTGTCACCGTGGTGTCCGCCCCAGAAAGAGCGACAAGAGCAGGCATGGAGAAGCGATTGCCGGTGCATTTTCCCGTGGCGCGCCAGGGTGATGCGGCAGCGACCCGCATGCCGGCGCTGCGGCCGAAGGTATGGGCGGAGGGGTATGGCGTCCGCCCTCCGACACGGGAGGCGGGCGCTGTTATTTCCCCCGCTGATATTGAATTCTGCCACAAAATATGCGATAATCGGCTGATTGCGCCAGGCAGAAAGGGCAAACACCCATAATATCAGCAATTTAGCTAACCAGCGGATTATACGACGAGATGACGGGAAAAAAGATTCTGATTATAGAGGACAATGAGCTCAACCTGAAACTTGTCCGCACGCTGCTCGAACTTGCCGACTTTTCCGTGCTTGAGGCCCTTGACGCCGAGCAGGGCATCAACATTGCCCGCAAAGAGCTGCCGGATGTCATCCTCATGGACATCCAGCTCCCCGGCCTTGACGGCCTGACCGCCACGAAAATGATCAAAAAGGACCCGCTCACCAAATACATCCCGGTGATCGCCGTTACCTCCTTTGCCATGGAAAGCGACGGCACAAAGGCCAGGGAGGCCGGCTGCGCGGGACATATCAGCAAACCCATTGACACCCGCAGATTCGCCAATGAGGTAAAGGCCCTCATGGGGGCCGGCAAGTGATCCGGCGCCGCCCGTTCGGCGCGGGCCGGAACGCCGCCTGTTTGCTGCGCGGCAGGCTCATGCCGCTCCTGCCTCTGCTCATCCTGCTTTTCTCTGCCCAGACATATGGCCAGGGGGTGCAATATATAACCGCTCCCGAGGTCAGGAACATGATGGAAAACGACCCCAGGGTGGTGGTGATCAATGCCTTGAGCAAAATCGAATATGACGGCCTGCACATCACCGGCTCCATCAATATTCCCGTTATCAACTTCCGCGCCAGCAAGCTGCTGCCCGCCGACAAGACAACGCCGCTCATCTTTTACTGCATGGGACCGGACTGACCCTCCAGCCCCCGAGCTGCAAGGATTGCGGTTGCGATGGGATATGCCAATGTGTTCTGCTTCAAGGGCGGCATCCCCGAGTGGCGGGCCTTTAACTATCCGCTGACGGTTAATGCCGAGTATGAGTCCATCAAAGTCACGAAATGGAGCCCGGGGCAGGTTTACGCTCTCCTGCGGCAGGACAGCGCTGTTTATGTCCTTGATGTCCGCCCCATTGACTGCAGCAAGGAAAACATCTTCGTCAAGGGAGCCAGGATCTGCCCCATGGAATACCTGAACGACTGGTATCACAATATCCCCAAAGACGCCCGAATCGTCATCACTGACTGGACCAATAAAAAATCCATTCTGGCCGCCAAGTACCTGATCAGCAAAGGGTATAATGTTCTCTGCGTGCTGAAAGGCGGCATAGTCCGCTGGCGTGCCGAAAAACTGCCGGTTGAATACGTCGAGAATTCCCTGTCCAGCGATCCCACGCTCTGTGCGGAATAACCCGTTAAAATAATGACAAAAACCACATCAACCAACAGAATTCTGCTTCGCCTCCTGCTGCTCAGCCTGCTCATGCTCCCCTGGACTGCCCATGCCTCGGACGCCGGGTTGCCCCTGGAGGGATACAGGGAGATCAGCGCCTTTGAGCTGAAGCAGCTGGCCGACAGCGGCCAGCAGGTGGCGATCATCAATGTCCTCAGCGCAATCGAGTATGACAGCCAGCATATCCCCGGCTCGATCAATATCCCCATTATCGACATGTTGAAGACCAGGGAGCTGCCGGTGGACAAAAACACCCCGCTGGTCTTTTACTGCCTGAGCGAGAGGTGAGCCTACAGTAAACGCGCCGCAAGGATTGCGGTGGCAAAGGGCTACAGCAATGTCTCCTATTTCCGGGGCGGCATTCCGGAATGGCGCTATTTCAATTATCCGCTGGCGGTTGGCGAAAAATGGCAGGAGGTCAAGGTCGCCAAGCTGCCGCCCCTGGAATTCAAAAAAATACTGGAAGAAAACAACGCCGTCTTCCTGCTGGACACAAGAAGCCTGGACAATGCAACCTTAAGCAGGGAGGATCTGGTTTTCACCATGGACAATGCCATGCTGGCCGGCGATTATATCAAGGGGGCGCTGCACTGCCCCCTGGTTTTTCTTGAGGAAAACCATGCCCTCATTCCCAAGGACCGCAAGATCATTGTCACCGACTGGATCATGAAGGAGTCAATCATTGCCGCAAAATTTCTCGCCATGCAAGGCTATGAAGTAATAGGAATCCTGAAGGGGGGGACGTCGCGCTGGCAGGCGGAAGGGCTGCCTCTGGTCCAGGGGCTGAGCGGCGCAAACAGACAGCTGGCCTGCCAGTAACAGCCATGCCCGCCCTTCTCCCTCCCTACCCATACACCTCCCCCCCTGGTCTGCGCCGATGATACGCCCCGCCCTGACCGCCAGCGTGCATTTACCGATAAAAGGGCAGCGCCGGACGGTCTTCCGCAAAATCATCCTGCTGTTCATCCTGCTCATTGCCATGATCATCGGCAATGCCATTCATTCCTCCATCCAGGAAACCAAAAAGGTCAACCAGCGCCTGAACCAGCAGCTGCAGAGCAAAATGGTGATCGCCGAGTCAATTCTCCATTACGAACTGGACAAGATCAGCATGGTTTCCGGCATCGTCAGAGAGCAGAACCGCAAATTTGTCGATTTCCTGGATTACGACAAGATCAATCCGATAACCATCATGCTGCAGACCATTGCCGCCAAGCACCATATTGATCTGCTGCTGCTGTTTGATCCGGATGCCAACCTGCTGACCTGCAACCGGCTCGGCACCAATATCGCCGATCCGGCTGCCTATCAGGTTTTCATGCAGACCCATGGCCGGCACGCGGGACTCTCGGAGATCCCGTCGTCCATTCTCGCCCTGCAGGGCATGGCGGACAAAATCGCCCCGGACCAGGACAAAACCATCTGCCTGCAGTCGGTTGTCCCCCTGCTGCATGACTCCGGAGACATCTACGGTCATATCATGATGATCAAGCTGGTGAACGGCAACAGTGACCTGGTTTTTCATATGCGGGAGATCGCCGGGGCCGAAATCGCCCTGTTCAATGGCTACCGGCAACCGGTGCTGACCAGCTTCCCCGGCATGCCCATCCAGTTTCCTAGTCAGGACAGGCTGATCCACAGCAACAAATCCTATGCCTGCAGGACCAAGGAACTGACCAACAATACAGGCGCAGATATCGGCTATCTCACCGTGGCCCTTGACAGCCAGAGCTATATCCAGCAGAGGCGGAGGCTGATCACCGCCAACCTGATCCCCTTCTTCGCCTCGGTGGCGGTCTCCATCGCCCTTTTTCTCCTGTTGAAACTCCGCGTTTTTGACAAGATCAACCAGCTCATCACCGCCCTGCATCAGGTGACGGAAAGGGAGGGGAACCTGAGCATCAGGCTGCCGACGCCGGGCAGCCAGGGCGACATCGACGAGGTCGAGAACATGGCCATCGACTTCAACACCATGATGAACACCCTGGAGGAAACCTATAATCAGCTGAGCAGGGCGCGGCAGGAAGCCGAGGTGGCCAATATTGCCAAGAGCGAATTCCTGGCCAATATGAGCCACGAGCTGCGCACCCCGTTAAACGCCATTATCGGCTTTACCGAGGTGGTGCTGGACAGGCATTTCGGCGACCTCAACAAAACCCAGGCCGAGTATCTGGAAAATGTGCTGCAGTCAAGCCGCCACCTGCTTTCGCTGATCAACGATATTCTGGACCTTTCCAAGGTGGAGGCCGGCAAACTCGAGCTGCGGCCGGAGCAATTTGATCTGCCCGGACTGCTCGCCAACAGCTTTGTCATGATCAAAGGCAAGGCGGCGAAAACGGACATCACCCTGACGCTGGATATTGACGAGGAACTGCCGCAGACCGTGGTGGCGGATGAACGCAAGATGAAACAGATCATCTTCAACCTGCTGGCCAATGCCATCAAGTTCACCCCGGCCGGCGGCCATATCACTCTGGCGGCGCGCCTGACCGGCATGGACGAGTGGCTCCGTCATGGCCCGCAGCAAGAGGTGGCCGACAGCGGGCCGCAGAAGAAAATCGTCAAGATTTCCGTGAGCGACACGGGCATCGGCATCGCGGCAGAAGACCTGCAGAGAATCTTCACGCCCTTTGAACAGGTGGAAAGTTCAATGAGCAGAAAGTATGCGGGAACCGGGCTGGGACTGTCACTGACCAAACAGCTGGTTGAGCTGCACCATGGCAGGATCTGGGCGGAAAGCGCGGGGCCCGGCAGGGGCAGCACCTTCTCTTTCCTGCTGCCCCTTTAATATTTGTCCTCCTTCCACATCTCGGGACTGAAGACAACCACCCTGTTTCTGCCCTCGTCCTTGGCCCGGTAAAGAGCAACGTCCGCATACTTGATCGCCTCCCAGAAGCCGGTGCTGTCATCCGGGAATTCGCTGGCGCCGATACTCACGGTTTTTTGCAATGAGCCGTCCGGCACATTGATCACCGTCTCCTCCATTTTTTTGCGTATTCTCTCGGCCAGATCCACCACCTCTTGCTTGCTATTCACATCGATGAGCAGCACGATAAACTCCTCGCCGCCATAACGGATAACCATATCCGACGCCCGGACACAACTCTTTAGCACCTCGGCGGTTTTGATCAACACGATATCCCCGGTTTCATGACCATAGGTATCGTTGACCTCCTTGAAAAAATCCATGTCGCACATGAGAATGCCGACCTTGGTTTTGCGGCGCATGGCGCTGGCCACCAGGGTATCGGTATAGGATTCAAGGAAGCGCCGGTTGTAAAGATCGGTCATCGGATCACGCATGGTGGTCTCATGCAGGGCCGAGGCAAACCGTTTCGCCTCAATAACCGGGGTGGCCTCCTTGATGTATCGGGCCGCCCTTTTCACCATATGGGCAAACTCCTCCAGGCTTTCCGGCGAACTGTCCTTTGGATGGAGAAACTGCACAACCCCCACCACCCTGCCGTTGGCTATCATCGGGATGCAGTGATGTTCGAGCCTGTTCTTATGGGGGAACTGCTTGCAGATATGGGGAAATTCCAGGGAGGAAATGGCGTGGCCCGTGCGCTTGGCCCGGCAGAAATTGGCATCCTCCAGTATCTCCGGGCTGCACACGTCATCAATCTGCGAGGCAAAGGCCACGGTCATGCGGTTTTTATTGCCGCTCAGCTCATAAATGAAGATCTTATCCAGCCGGTAGCGTTCTTTCAGCAATGCGGCCAGGCGCTGATTGACCTCGGTGGTGGACTCCTCCTCTTCGATGATGGCCTTGAACGAATTCAGGCTGAAGATGTTATCCACCAGGGTGTTCAGCTGAAGGGCCAACTGGCCGACCTCATCATTGCTTTTCACCTCGATGCGCTGTCCCCTCTCCCCTTCCCCCTTGGCGATGAAGGTAATTTTGTCAAGAATACTGCGCAGCGGCACGACGATGATCAGAATATAGAGCAGGGTGGCCACGGTCAGCACGGCGGCAATCGCCACGCCAATCCACAGGGAGCGGGCCATGGAGGCGTTGATGATGGTTTCCAGCTCCCGGAATTGCGCGCCATGGGCTTTATTGACCTCAACCGTCATGGCGACGACCAGTTCATACAAATCATCCAGGCTGACGAGCAGATCATCCAGCCGCTCCTGTTTTTCTTCCGCTGTTCCATCAACTCCCAGGGAACTTATAAAACGCTGATAGGTCTGAGTAAGCAGCAGGTACTCCTCGTTGATGTCGGCAATGACCGTAATCATCTCCGCATCAACGGCAGGGGCAACGGTGAAAACATCAAGGGTGTTGCCGGCGACCTTGGCCACGTCGAAAACTGGTCCGCCATGCCGCAGGGAGCTGATCATGCGGCCCATGTCGGCCAGCCGCTGCTGGTTGGCCAGCACATTGCGGTCCTCTTCGTTGATCCCAGGGCTACCCAGGATATGCAGCAGGGAAATCTTAAAGCCGTTTATGCTGCGCAGAATATATTGCCCTACCTTATACTGGGGGATGGAGATATCCCTGATGGCATGATTACCCTCGGCGATTTTCTGCAGCGAGGTGATATTGAGCATGATGAGAATGGCAAAACCGGACAGCGAAACAACCAGCATGCCGATCAATTTCCCGGTGATGCCGGTATCCAGGCATCTCTGAAAAAAACAACCGAGGAAACATTCGCTCGGGCAGTCAAACAGCCCGAGAATGGATAATTTGTTTCTGCCCCTATTAACTTTTTCTGATGAAGACATAAGATAATCCGAGTAAGATTAATTGCTAGATTGAGAGAAAATTTCAACAAATGAATTGATTATCACGGACTTTTTTCCCTTGTCAAGAAAAGAGCGCACAGGTTAGGATTCCATTGCCAAAAAAAATTCCCCCAATGCAGATATTTTCCTTGCTATTCATTGTCCTGCTGTCCTGTTTCCTTTTCCCAGGGCCATCCCCCAGCTTTGCCGGCCAGGAAAACAGCAGGATCTTCGCGGAGGCCAATTCCTTATTCCAGCAGGCAAATGCGGCGGAAGATCCCGGCCAGGCCAGGCAGCTTTACGAAAAGGCCCTGCTGCGCTATGAACAGATCTCAAGAGAGGTGCGCAACGGCCGACTTTACTATAATATCGCCAACACCTATTTCGCCCTTGATGATATCGGCCGGGCCATTGTCAATTACCGGCGGGCAGAAAAACTGATGCCGGACGATGAAAACCTGGTGCAAAACCTCTCCTATGTCTTGAGCAGGCGGCAGGATGTCATCCCGGCCCAGCAGGGGGAGAAGCTGCTGCAGACCCTCTTCTTCTTGCATTACGATCTGTCCCGCCATGCGCGACTGCTGCTCTTTGCCGGCTGCTACCTGCTGTTCTGGCTGGCGGCCGGCCTCATGTCTTTCACCCCTGTGCCGGTGCCGAGGTGGCTGGCCGGCTCTTTGCTCGGGCTCAATCTGCTGCTGGCCAGCTCCCTGGTCTTTGAGCATTACGCGGCAAGCCCGGCGGCCGGTGTTATCGTCTCCCCTGAGGTGGAGGCCCGCCAGGGAGACGGCCGTAATTACCAGCCGAGTTTCACCGCGCCGCTGCATGCCGGTACCGAGTTCCGGCTGCTGGAAAAACGGACCAACTGGCTGCGGGTGCAATTAACCGACGGCAGACAGTGCTGGCTGCCGGCCCAGAGCTGCGAGCTGATCTAACGCCATGGAAAAGATGTTCAGAGAAATGTATGAGGCCGGGGATACCCCCTGGGAGCTGCACCGGCCGGACTGCAATCTCATCGAGATGGTCAGAGATTATGGCATTGCCCCCGGGCCAGCCCTTGATATCGGCTGCGGAACCGGCAACAATACCATCTGGCTGGCCGAGCACGGCTTTACGGCCACCGGCTGCGATGTGACGGAAATTGCCATCAACCAGGCCATTGCCAAGGCTGCGGCGGCAAAAGCGGCCTGCACCTTCCTGCGTCTTGATTTTCTCAAGGATGCGGTGCCCGGCGGCCCTTTTGCCTTTCTTTTTGACCGGGGATGCTTTCACTCCTTTGACAGCGCTGCCGAGCGCCGCCATTTCGCGCAAAAATCAGCCTCCCTGCTGGCAAAAGACGGGCTATGGCTGTCGCTGGTGGGCAACCGCGATGAAATCCGCGATACTCCCGGCCCGCCCCAGCGGTCGGCCCTGGATATCATCACCGCGGTGGAACCATTTTTTGCCATTCAGCTGCTGGCCGCCAACCACTTTGACACCAACCGTGATTCCGCCCACCGCAACTGGGTCTGCCTGATGAAAAAGCGGACACGGTGAACCTGCCTGCTTTCCCCAGGCAGGCATCCTGCGGCCTTTGCCGCATAGACAGAAACATTATCAAGAAAAATTTCAGAGGAAAAACAGCCATGAAAGTTGTCGCATTCAACGGAAGCGCCCGCAAGGGCGGCAATACCGCCACCCTGTTGAAACAGGTGCTTGAGGAAATTGCCAAGGAAGGCATTGAAACCGAGCTGATCGAGCTGGCCGGCCGGGCCGTACCAGGCTGTATCGCCTGCTACAAATGCTTTGAGAGAAAAAACCGGCAATGCGCCGTTGATAACGATGTCATCAACGAGGCCATTGCCAGGATGAGCGAGGCTGACGGCATCCTGCTGGGCTCGCCAACCTACTTTGCCGATGTCTCCGCCTCCATGAAGGGACTGATCGAGCGCTGCGGCATGGTGTCCCGGGCCAACGGCGACATGTTCAAAAGAAAGGTGGGCGCCGGTGTGGTGGCCGTGCGCCGGGCCGGGGCTTCCCATGTCTTCAGTTCGCTTAACAATTTTTTCACCATCGGCCAGATGATCATTGTCGGCTCGACTTACTGGAACATCGGCATCGGCCGCGACCCCGGCGAGGTATTAAATGACCAGGAAGGGATTAAAACCATGCAGGACCTTGGCCGCAACATGGCCTGGCTGATCAAGAAAATCAAGGCATAGCAGGAGATGCCACCTCTGTCCACTCGCCGAGCCGCGCTGAACGGAGGCAGGCGTCACAAACGGACAGCGCGGCCAGTCCTTCCTCGCCGCTGACGGGATTGGCCGCCCGGCCCTGGAGAAAGGCCAGCCAGTCATGCAGCAGCGGGGCAATGGTCGGGGCAAGCGGGGCATGTTTGACCGGCTCGATGACCGCGCCCCGGATGAGCTCCAGCCGCCCATGCACCTGGTCGCCATGCAGCTCCCCCTCCAGGCCGACAAACTCATAGCGGCCGCATCTACCCTTACCGACCTTGCTTGAATCCACCGTGCCCACCACCTTGTCCGCCATTTCCACTTGGGCGGTGAACAGGTCCTCCAGGTTGGGATTATGGATCTGATAGCGGGACGCCCTCACCCGCCTGATTTCCAGGCCGGTGATAAACCGCAGGGCATCAAACATGTGCACGGCGGTGTGCAGGATGACCCCCGCGCCCGCACTGGTCGCATCTTCCAGCCACGGCAGCGATGAAGGCTCCAGCCGCTGACTGGCGGAAAAGCTGAACAGCTGGCCCACCCTGGCCAGGTTGCGGCGCAGCCCCTGGATAATGCTGTTATAGCGCAAGGTCTGCCCCACGGTGAGGGGCAGGTCGGCATCCTTGAAAAGGGCGACCATCTCGGCAGCGCTCCTGCTGTCGGCCGCCAGGGGCTTTTCCACCAGCAGGGGCTTGCGCAACACCGCGCAGTAGCGGGCAATGGCCAGATTCAAGGCCGGGGGCGTGACACTGATAACCGCCTCAACCTGCGGATCATTCACCAGATCATGCCAGTCGGCATGATAGCGGGCATGCCACTTTCCCGCCTGTTCCATGCCGGCCTCCTCTGATCTTCGCGAGATGGCGGCCAGCTCCATGCCGGGTACATCCCTTATGATATGTCCGGCATAACGGGAGCCATGCCTTCCCGTGCCGATAATGCCGATTTTCATTGCCTGCCCTGCGCCTCCTTCCCCTCTCTCTCCTGTCAGGCTGCGGCCCGCATCCCGGTACTTTTTCCGACTATAGCAGCTCGCACGCGTTCTTGGCAAATTTCTGTAATACTAATAGGCAATATTACCTTGACGGCGACGCAAAATGCTCCATAATGAGATAAGGAAAGATACTAATTATCTGCCGGAGGAACGGACTTTTGCCACCTCTTATTGTAAACGGCCTTTACCCAGCTGATACGCCAGGGGAAACACCATGCTGATCAGCAAGCGGCAATGCCTCTTGATTATCCTGTTCCTGATGGCGGCCTTTTTCTGCCAGTCAGCTGCCTGGGCCGCCCCCAAGCAGGTCGTCTTTATCCGGTACAGGATTTTCCCCTCCTCTTTTGCCACGGTGGTCGAGCAGTTCAAGCAAACCATGACCATGCGCGGCTTTGTCGAGGGCCGGGACGTTGAATACATTGATGTTCAAACCAGAAGCGCGGACCAGGATTCCATCCCGGATGTCATTGCTGCGGTGCAGCGCTATAAGGATTCCGCCGATATGTTCATCACCTGCGGCTGGATTTCCATGAATGCCCGGGAACTGCTGCGGAATAGCCGGGTCCCCCAGCTCTTTGTGCCCGTGCTCCAGTCAGTGGCCCTGACCATGCTGCCTTCGGTGCAAGCGGCGCCCGGCACCAATCTTTCCGGGCTCTATCTCATGTATCCGCCGGAAAAAATCCTGCGCATCGCCAGACTCGTTCTCCCCGAGGCAAAAAGATATGCCTATGTCTATGATTCCCGCATCCCGGCCGACCTGGTTTTCAAAAAGGGATACGAACAGCTGGCCATGGCGGACCGGCATGGCTTCACCCTCGCCCTCCTTGACCTGGCGGCGGGAGTGGAGGTGGTGGTCGAGACACTGCGCCGGGAAAAGGCTGATGCCTATGGCGGTATTGTCGGCTCCTTTCAAAACAAGGAAGCATTGTCGGCCAGCAATATTCCCCTGATAACCTCCCTGCCCCTGGATATTGACCAGAACTCCATCAAGGATTATCTGGGCGATGATACCCTCGCCGGCCTGTTCAACCCCTTCGGCTTCTGCGGGTCCCAGGCGGCGGAAATGACGGCCGACATCTTCAGCGGTAAAAACACCATTGAAAACACCGTGCCCCGGCCGGCCATGCAGGTGGCCTTCATCAACCTGAAGGCCGCCAGAAAACGCCACCTGGCGATCCCTTTTGATGCCCTCGAAGCGGTCGATATCATCGTCAAATAGCCTGGGCCCAGGAAGCAGAAATGACGGAGAAAAATAAAACAGCATGCAAGTCAATCCGCACCATCTTTCTGCTGGCCATGTCCCTGCTGCTCATCCTGCTTGCCCTACCGCAATTTCTGGCCGGCAGCCGCCTGTTGCATACCATCATCTATGAACTGGGCACCGAACTCCTGAGCGAAAGGCTCACCGCCTTGATCCAGCCCATTGACCGGCGCTATGCAACCCTGCGCCGCATCGGTCTGGAAGACAGCGTCACCCATCTTGATGAAATCAGGCAAGCCGCGCTGGCCTCACTGGCCGCCACCCGCTACAAGGAAAGCGGTTCGGTTTTCGTCATCGGCCAAGACCGGACCATATATCTTTCAACCGATTTCACCGACAGCACGGCGGCAGACTTTCTGCCGTTTTTCAGCGATCTATCCAGTCATGGCGAGGGGATCATCGATTACGAGGCAGGCGGTACCCATCGGCTGGCCGCCTATCATTTTTATCAGCCCTGGCAGAGCTATATCGGCCTGGCCATCAGCCGCGACGAGCTTTTTGCCGCCTACAACAAATTCATCAGCATCAGTATGGTCGTGTTGGCTGCGGCAGTGGCCATTGCCTTTCTCTTCATCCTCGGCATGCAACGGCTTATTATCACCCCGATCATGCTGCTGACCCGTTTTGCCGAAGAAATCACCGGCGGCGAGCACCCGCCCCCGGTCCAGGGGCCATTCATTCTGGAACTGGCAACCCTGAAAGACGATGTCACCGGAATGGTGGACAGTCTGCGGCGGCAGATGGAGAAGACCTCCCTTCAGCTTGACATCATCAAACAGCGGGAAGCCGAGTTGGACAGGGCACTAAAGGCGTTGCAGGAAAGCGAAGAGCGCTACCGGACGATCTATAATGCCCCCAGCGATGGCATCTTTATCCTCGATGCCTCGACCAGCACCATTCTTGATGTCAACCAGACCATGCTGCACTTGTATGGGATTAGCCGGGAGGAGGCCCTGCAGCTCACCCTTAATGACCTGAGCGCCGGTCAGCCCCCGTACAGCCAGCAGGAAGCCGACCGGAAGATCAGGGAGGCAATTGCCCATGCTCCTCAGCTCTTTACTTGGCATGCCCGAAAAAAGGATGGTACCCTTTTCTGGATCGAGGTCTCCCTGAAGCTGATCGAGCTCAGCGGCAGTCAATTTATCATCGCCGTGGTACGGGACATCACCGACCGAAAACTGGCCGAGCAGGCCCTGGCCGCCGAAAAAGAACAGCTGGCCGTGACCCTTCGCAGCATCGGTGACGGGGTCATTACCACCGACACCCTGGGCCGGGTGGTCATGCTCAACATGGTTGCCGAAAAACTGACCGGCTGGCCCCAGGAAGAAGCGGCAGGCAGGCCCCTGCCAGAGGTGTTCCGCATCATCAACGCCAGAACCGGCGAGCCGGTTGACAATCCGGCTGACAAGATTCTGGCTTCGGGCAATATCATCGGCCTGGCCAACCATACGGTGCTTATCGCCAGAAACGGCAGCAAGCGCCATATCGCCGACAGCGGCGCCCCCATCATCGATCCGGACAGCCGCATCATCGGCGTTGTGCTGGTATTCAGGGACGTGACGGAAAAACTTCACTATGAACAGGAGATCCTGAAGGTCAAAAAACTCGAATCAGTCGGCGTGCTGGCCGGCGGCATCGCCCATGATTTCAACAATATTCTGACGGCAATCATGGGCAATATCACCCTGGCCAGGCGCTTTATCGACCCGGCGACCAAGGCCTTTCCCCTGCTTGATGAAGCGGAAAAGGCCTCCCTGCGCGCCAAGGGCCTGACCCAGCAGTTGCTCACCTTTGCCAAAGGCGGTTCACCGGTCAGACAGATCAGTTCCATTGCCAGCATTATCCAGGAATGCGCCTCCTTTGCCCTGCGGGGCAGCAACGTCAGCTGTACATTCGACATGGCCGATGACCTCTGGCTGGTCAACGTCGACCAGGACCAGATGAGCCAGGTCGTCCAGAATATGATCATCAATGCCCGCCAGGCCATGCCGCAGGGAGGAACGATCAGCATCACCTGCCGCAACCGGCCCTTGGGGGTGATCGCCGGCAATAACGCCGCCCATGATGGCGTTTCAATCATCATCCGCGACACCGGCATCGGCATCCCTGAGGAACTGCTTGATAAGATTTTTGACCCGTACTTCTCGTCAAAGGCGCACGGCAGCGGTTTGGGGCTTGCCATCTGTCACTCGATCATCCGGAATCATGACGGATCCATCAAAGTCGCCTCCACCCCGGGACAGGGCACAAGCTTCGAAATAGTGCTGCCCGCCTGCCGGGAGGCGGTCAGCGAAGTGAAAGCAGAAGACCATGTTGTGCTGCCGGAAAAAAAAGGCACAATTCTGGTCATGGATGATGAGGAAATTGTCAGAACCGTGGTGGAAAACATCCTGCAGCATCTCGGTTACCAAGTCCTGCTCGCCAAAAACGGCGAGGAGGCCATTGGGCTGTACCGGCAGGCCCTCCAAGCGGGCGAAGCGATAGATGCCATTATCATGGATCTGACCATACCGGGCGGCATGGGCGGCCACGAGGCGGCGGGGAAGATTCTGCAGATCAACCCGGCGGCCCGGGTGGTGGTGTCAAGCGGCTACGCCAATGATCCGATCATGGCCAACTACCGGAACTACGGCTTCTGTGCGGCAGTCACCAAGCCATTCCAGCTCCAGAGCCTTATGCGGACTCTGCAGCAGGTCCTGACCTGACAATCCTAGCAACCTTGCCTATTGGTTGACTCCTCGAAAAAACAGTAGGGGTCTTTGTCCCGGAAGACGTCAAGCCCGAAGCCGTGGGCAACCGCCGGACAGCCGCCGCAGACCGGCCTGATCGGGCAGGCGGCGCAGGCCGCCGAGCCGGCGCGATATCTTTGGGCTGGCTCGCCATGGTATATCTCGTTGATACTTTGCGCAAAGACATTGCCGATGGGCGACGGCAGCTTGCGGCAGGCATGGGCCTCCCCATCCGGCAGGATGGCAAGGAAGTTGAAGGCCGCGCCGCAGCCGTGGCCGGCGCAGCCGCCGAACAGCGGCTGCTTTTCCTGGCGGAGGATGATGTTCATGAGACTATCCTTGCGGCTGATGCAGGGATTTTCCCGGGCCGCGGCCAGGTATTTCCGGAGAAAACCGGCATAGTCCTGCCGGCTTGCCGACTGGAGCGCGGCCCCTTCACCCACCATGGCAAGACGGTTGAAGGTAAACAGGTCCACCCGGTCCCGCAGCAACTCGGCCAGCGGCAGCACCTGCTCCATATTGTCCCTAGTCAGGGTCAGCATCACCATGGAGTAGATGCCAATCTCCTTCAGCACCGCGAGAAAATCCACCACCCGGGCAAAATGGCCCTTGCCGCGGATGTAGTCATTATGCTCCTGCAACCCCTCCAAACTTACCTGAAAAAACTCGGGCGTTTTTATGGCAATGATCTTTTCCATGACGGCCCGTGGGGCGGGATTGCCAAGAATAGCCACCAGCAGATTGCGGTCCACCGCCGCCTGGTAGAGTTCCAGGAAATGGGGATACAGCAGGGGGTTGCCGCCGGAAAATGACACCTGGCCCTGCACATGATGTTTGCTGCAGAAATCGCGCAGATCATCGAGAATGCCCAGACCCTTTGCCAGGGGCAGGGCAACCCGGTCGCTGCGGTCATAACAGTGCTTGCAGTGCAGGTCGCAGACCTGGGTGATATGCCATTGCAGGGTAAAAACCGGTGAGGAGAAATACTCGGCAGGGATATTTTCCCCGCTGGGAAATGTCCGGGGGTTACGGCGGATAGCAGGTGGGGGCTTGAGCAGGATGCCCTGTCGTGCCGCCCGGTCCAGCACCCGGTCTATCACCCCCACTGCCACATTGCCCTCTGCCGCCGCCTCCTCCGCTTTGATCTGTTCGACGACGATTTTAAGGGCCAGCAGGTCCTCGGCCCGGGCCGGCCGCATGACAACCTTGCCGGTGGCGGGCCGGCAATAGGCCAGGACAAACTCCTCCTCCGGCCGGGGCGAAAAATCATCCCGCCGCTTATGATCCGGCAGCAGTGACAATAAATTTTGCCAGCCCAGCTGCAACAGCTGCAGGGTCGGATTGACGGTGAGGTGGTCAACCAGGGGCGGAATGGCGGTAAAACCCTTTTCACGCATCTGAAAACAGGCGAGCTCAAGCCTCGCCAGTTCGGGAAAATAGGGGGGAAGCTGTAAACTGTCCTGCAGTTTGGCGATGGTTGCCGGAAAATTTTCCGGGGCAAATGCCTCGCCGTTTTCCGCAAACAGCTGCTGCCGTTGCCGGTCGTCAAGCGCGGCAAAACATGCCGGAAAAATGAGCTCAGGTTTCATGCAGGAACCGTAGTGAGAATCTGTGAAAGCGCAGGGGCAGGCGAGTCTCTCCTGCCCCTGCGTTGAAAAAGTCAATTGGGACGAAAATGCTGCTTTTGTCCGGGAAAAATTTCTGCAGTGCAGACCGCACTGCTATTTTTTACCGCCTCAGCCGCTGGAGCCGACAGGAGCCTTCTCTTTCTCCTCCTCGGGGGCAGCTGGCGCCTTTTCATCGCCGGCAACCGCGCCCTCAGCCTTTTCAGTCTCTTCCTGAGTGCTGACCGCACTCTTTTTCTTGGCGCCTCAGCCACTGCCTGCGCTGGCTGCATCAGTCTTTTCAGTGCCAACGGCACTGTCGCCTTTGGCGCCTCAGCCACTGCCGCCAAAGGCGACACCGCTACCCATGGGCAGGCCGCTCAGCAGACCGGCAATGCCCACCCCTGCCAGAATCTTTTTCATCTCTTTTGCGTCCATTCGTTCCTCCTTTTTCGCGGGTTTCGGCAAGGCTCACTCGCCGTTGCCAGGTGAGACCTGCTTGCCTAACAATAAAAACAAAGATATTATCGGAATTTTCTATCTCCATGTCAAGTTTTATACAAAAAACCTTTTTCATTCGTATCTTACCGTAAAAATGGTAAATTAAGGGCCATGACATCCTTGCAGATCTTACGGAAATATTTCGGCCACCCCTGCTTCCGGGGATGCCAGCAGGAGATCATTGACCATATCCTGGCAGGGGGCCACGCCTTGGTGATGATGCCCACCGGCATGGGCAAGTCCGTCTGCTACCAAATCCCGGCCCTGATGCTGCCCGGCCTTACCCTGGTTATCTCGCCGCTCATTGCCCTGATGAAGGATCAGGTTGACGGCCTGCGCGCCAAAAATATCGATGCGGCCTTTATCAACTCATCGCTGACCAGGGCGGAGCGAGACAAAAGATTGCAGGCCCTGGCCCAAGGGGCGTACAGACTCCTCTACGTCACCCCGGAGCGCTTCCGTAAGCCCAGCTTCGCCGCCCTCATCACCAAACGCCCGATCAGCCTGCTGGCGGTGGATGAAGCCCACTGCATCAGCCAGTGGGGCCATGATTTCCGGCCGGACTACACCCGGCTCAGGGAGTTTCGCAACATGCTGGGCAACCCCCTTACCATCGCCCTGACCGCCACGGCCACCCCTGACGTGCAGCAGGACATCATCACCCAGCTCGGCCTCACCCCAGCGGCAATCAAAATCTTCCACGAGGGGATCAACCGCCCCAATCTCCAGCTCGGCGTCGTTGATCTATACGGGGATGACGACAAGCTGGCGGTTATTGCCAGCCAATACCGCAGGCAACCGGGCAGCACCATTGTCTATTTCTCCCTGATCAAAACCCTGGAACGGTTCAGCTCCCTGCTCGGCCGCGGCAACATTGCCCATTGCTGTTATCATGGCGGGCTCGACCAGGCTGAACGCCGCCGCATCCAGAACCTTTTCATGGCCGGCGACAGCAATCTCATTCTCGCCACCAATGCCTTTGGCATGGGCATTGACAAGGCCGATATCCGCCATGTCATCCATGCCGAGGTGCCCGGCTCCATGGAGGCCTATTACCAGGAAATCGGCCGGGCCGGACGGGACGGGGCCGTATCGGACTGCACCCTGCTCTATGATGAACATGACCTGCTCATCCAGATGGATTTCATCAAATGGAACAATCCCGATGCCGGCTTTTACCGCCGCCTCTATCAGATGCTGGCCGACGACCGGGAAGCGGCCAACAGCGGGGGGATTGAATGGCTGAAGGAAAGGCTGCTCTTTAAGAACAGGCACGATTTCCGGCTGGAGACGGCGCTTTCCATGTTCGATCGTTTTGGCACAACCGAGGGCAGCCTGGCAGGGCACGATCTGCATGTGACGGCGCCACTCCCCGCGGAGCTCGGCCCCAAAAAAATTGCGGACAAGATGCTTGCTGAACAAAAAAAACTGCATTTCATGGTTTGTTATATTAAAACAGAGGGGTGCCGCAAGGCCCTCATCCATGATTATTTCGGCATGGATCATCCCGCCAGTTGCGGCGCCTGCGACAATTGCCGGCGCAGCCAGGAGTTGACGAACCAGCAACAAGTCGCGGCCCGGACCGGCGGATAACGCCAAGCCGTTGTAAAAAAATAATCGTAACATCCCCCCATCCCGTGACCGGCATAACGGACCGCCACAAAATGATGGAAATATAACGGTTGTTGCGTAACGCCCCCTATAATAGCGAGTAAACTGCATGGAACCGATAAAACAGTTTATTTTGACGATTTCATCACGAGTTGAACATATGGGAAACCTCATTCTGTGGCTTGGCATGGGAATCGTTGCTGCAGCGCTTCTTCTGGCGGTATGGCGTTTCAGCAAAAGAAAAAAAGCGGACAAGATTCCCCGGGTTGCTGCCCCTTCCCCGCCGCCGGCCGGCCAGAATGAGCTGCAGTTTTCCGCCCGGCCCCAATCGCTCCCCTCGGGTGACAATGTACACCTGCAGCTGGAGATCCTCCGGCAGACCCTTGATCTGACCACCGCCATTCTGTTATGGGCTGGCCCCGAGGACAAAAACCTGCAGATACTCAGCGTAGCCAGCCTGTGCGATGATATTGTCCGGGAGCCTTTCCCCAGGGGCAGCGGCATTATCGGCGGCCTGCGTCAGGGCTGTCCGGAGATTGCCGTCTCACCGGTGCCGCAGCATCTCTCCATCCCCTATTATGCTACTGATAGAAAAACGGGCAGTCTGCTGGCCCTGTCCATCCCCAATGCCGTCGGGCCGGACGGTGACGGGCAGAACCGCTCCCCGGCCACGGCCATCCTTTGCCTGGACCGGGAAAGCGAGGCGCCCTGGACGGAGCAGGAGCGGGAAGTGGTGGAGCTCACCTGCCGCAAACTCTCCCATGATCTGCGTTTCACCCACCAGATGGAGGAGACAAACCGCCACATGGAGGCCATCCACCAGATCTGCATGAGCATGCTGGAACTCAACCAGGTGCTGGGTCTGCAGGCGGTCTTTACGGCGACGATTAAAACGGTCAAGCAGTTGACCGCCGCCGATTTCATGGCGATCAGCCTGCTGGAAGGCGGGGAGCACCGCATTGTCATGGCCAGCGGCCACAAGTCCGGCCACTTTGACGGCCTTTCCTTTCCGGCCGATGACGGCCTGGTGGGACAGGCCATCAAACTGCGCCGCTGGCTGCCCGTCCATGCCAACTATCAGGAGGATTTTCCCGTTTTCAGCAACAGCATGCGCATCGCCGGCTTGAAGTCCTTGCTCATTCTGCCGCTGCTCAAAGGGGATAAGGAGGCCATCGGCGCCCTGACCGTCGCCGGCCGAAAACCGGAGATGTTTCCCCTGGAACTCCGGGAGATCCTCGAAGTGATCGCCTGCCAGGTTGCCACCAAGATCGAACTGGCCCTGGCCCACGAAAAAATTTACCAGCTGGCCACCACGGATGGGCTGACCGGGCTCGCCAATCACCGCACCTTTCAGCATGCCTTTGACAACATGCTGCACCGGGCCCTGCGCCAGACAATTCCCCTCACCGTGGTCCTCTGCGATCTGGATTACTTCAAAAAGATAAACGATACCTATGGTCATCCCTTTGGCGATGCCGTTCTGCAGGAGGTGGCCAGGGTGCTGGCCGGCACGGTCCGCAAGGTGGATCTTGCCGCCCGTTACGGAGGGGAGGAATTCGCCCTGCTGCTCGAAGATTCGGACATCACCGGGGCCTGCAAACAGGCAGAGCGGGTACGCAGGGCCATCAATGCCCTGGAGTTCCACCATGACGGCAGCGTGATAAAAATTTCCATGTCCTTCGGTCTCGCCTCGTTTCCCCAGGATGGGGAGAACAAAAACGAGCTCATCAAAAAGGCGGACCAGGCGCTGTATCACGCCAAGGCCAGGGGCCGCAACCGCAGCGTCTGCTGGTGCGACACCCAACAGGAGGCATAGGAGCTGTTACGAAATAGTTATAAAGAGAGCCTCTTGCAAAATGACTGAATATTTTCCTAACGGGAAAATATCAAGTAACATATTGAAATAATTGAGCTTCATGACATATCATGGTATTGTTTTGTACCACCAAAGCAAAACCAAGGAGAATGT
>JBFMAY010000058.1:0-17136 GCA_040755455.1 Thermodesulfobacteriota bacterium
ATACAAATAGTCCGACTGGCGAATCTCCGGCAACATTGATTGTCCCTCCTGGTGTTTTTATCCAGAATACCAGAGAAGGCCTGTCGAAATCAATAGCAAATTAAAATTAAGTTACGTTGTAGGGTTAATATTGTGCCAGATAATAACGATTTTTCGGTTAAGGACTTTTGGAAATATCTTGACCATGATTTTTAGGAAATTTTTAGATAATTAACTGAACAAAAGTCAAGGGCAGACCTGACCCCTTTCCTTTTGTCCGTCTATAGGCGGTGTTATAGTCCAACATGTCTGGAATATTAGAGATGTGGATGCTTATCACTCTTTGGATATTAATATTAGCTTTCAACGCAGCATATACTTTTCTACCCGAAAAAGTCCAAAGCAAAAAATGGGTTAGAATATGCGCTATAATTGCTTCGTTGATAATTCTTTTGTATGGCTCTTACAGTCCCATCCATTCTTATCAAAATCGCATCTATGCCGTTGTAAAACCAGATGGCACAATATCTGAGGCAAAAAACTTCCCATGGCAAATTACGAAAACAACAGATAATGATGGCAAAATTAAATATATTATTAACGAAAAGCGCGGAGATTCAACCGATGTTACTGTTTTCACAAAAGATTATTCAAGGAACTATTCTGTTATCTCAGTATGGGGAGGAACAGCAATAGAATTTAATTGTCCGGCGAACGAAGTTCCTGAATTTACAATAAAAATAAGAAAGTAGACTATAAGAGAAAAAAGGGGTCAAGTCTGCCTTTGGCTTTTCTTGTTTCTTGTGTCTTTTGAGGTCGGGCCAGGACTATGCTGGTGTTCTGGAAACAGCAACTTATCGTCGCTGAATTGGATATGCCCCCAAAACAATCCGGCACCTATCCCATCATGCCGAAAATCAGTTCACGGCATGAAAAAGATGAGATTGTAAGAGACCAGGAAAAGGGGCACGGTGAAAAGGGACAGGATATATTGCACAAAAAGCGCCCGGGAGGTGAGATGGACATCGCCCCCGTATTCCCGGGCAACGACAATGTGATTCAAGGCAGCCGGCATGGTTGACTGGAGCATCAGGACAAAGGCGAAGACCGGGTCGAGCCTGAATGTCGTGATGACCAGCAGGGTGATGGTTGGAATGAGCAGCATCTTGATGGCGCAGCTGCCGGCAATCATGATTTTCCCTGTATTGAGCGGCGGCAGTTTTTCAGCCAGCGATCCACCCAGGACGATAAGGACCAGGGGAATGGTGGTCTCGCCCACCGCGGTCAATGCCTCCTGCAGGAGCGGCAGGGCGTTGAAAGCGGATTTTACAGAAGAAAATAGGAAAAGCAGCGAGGCGAGCGTGGCCAAGATGGGAGGGTTTGCCATGTTTTTGAAATTCTGTCTGAAGTCGCCGGGGCAATTGTTTCGTCCTATAAGCAGGACGCCAAGGGACCAGAAGATAAATCCCATCACAAACATATAAACGAAAGTAAAAAGAAGGCCGCTGGCATGCTGGCTTTCAGGCAGAACAGCGGTTACCAGGGGGATGGGCAGATAGCCTGAATTTTGCATGGAGGCGAGTGAGAGAAAGAGGCCCTGTTCTGGCTGCTCTTTTTTCATGATGATCCTGCGGCCGGCAAGGGCAATGACCAGTCCGAACAGATTGAGGCCCAGGCCGGCCACCAGGCACCATCCCATCTGGGGAAGGAGAGAATATTGCAGCTTATTGCCAAGGGTGGCAATGATCAGGCAGGGCAGGGAGATGGCAATAACGAATTTCGAAAGACAGGCCACCGCCTGGCCGGTGAGAATATGCAGGCGGACAACGCTGTAACCCAGCAGGCTGATGAGAAAGAGCTTGCAGATGGCCTGCAGGAGAACAGTGTTTGCCGGTTGAAGGAGTTGGGAGAGCATGGGTTTTTCGTTTCTGATTGCGTGTCTTTACATTCGTGAATTTTTCTGCAACGGTCCCGGCGACCCATCTATGGAAAAATCATCTCCCGTTTGGCAAAGGGGCATATGAAGCGCAACTGGTCAGCCACGAGCTGCAGTCCCTTCTTGTTCTTATTGCCGGTGCCGTAACGGGGATCGCCCATGACCGGGTGGCCGATGAGGTCGAAATGGCGGCGGATCTGGTGGAGCCGGCCGGTTCTGATCCACACCACGACCTTGCTGGTGTTGGTGGCGGGATCATAGGAGATCGCCTCGTATTCGGTCAGGGCCGCCTTGCCGTCCAGGGGGAGATCGATGCGGTTTTCGGGCCGGTTAAGGAAATTGCCCAGCACCTCCACCTGGTAGCGTTTGGCAATCAGGTTGTTTTGAAAAAGCCGGGACAGTTCCATGGCCGCCTCCCGGCTGTGGGCGATGAGCATGAGGCCTGCCGCCTCCCGGTCGAGCCGGTGCACGAGATAGACCTGGCGCTGCGGCCGGAAAAAGAGCTCCGCCTGGCGCAGCAGCGCGCAGTGGTCGCCGTGCTGGGTGCCCTGGGCCATGAGTCCGGCAGGTTTCTCCCAGACGCTGTAATGCCCCTGATCACTCAGGCAGCGGGCCTGCGGCGGGACAAGGGCCAGCAGGCTCTCATCATAATAGATGGCAAGCCGGTAACCCGGCTGCACATTGGCCGTGGCTCGGCGCAGCCGCTGAAGTTTGCCCTTCCTTTTCCTGAGCCACACCGCGCCCTTGGTCATGGCCTCCTTGATTCTGCCCTTGGCGAGCCCGGTCCGCCGGGCCAGCAGATCGCAGGCCGTGTGCGGGTCGTCAGGTGTGACGGTTATTTCCAGGCTGAATTTTTCCATGCCATTATGATTGCGGGGCGTTTCGCGAACCGCCCCTGCTGTGTGCGTTGTGGTCAATTGGTTTTTTTGCGGTTAGCCCTTAGGCCTTGTTCTGCTTAAAAATCGGCTCCAGGCCGCAGAGCTGGGCATAGAGGCCGATTTTCTCCTGAAACTGCTGGACATAGGGGCAGTCCCAGATGGCCAGCATCTTGGCGCGGATGACAAAGGCGGGCAGCATGCGGCCGTCGTATTCCGTGTCCAGGCGTGGTTCCCGGTCAAGCATGTAGGGGAAGATCTGCGGCCTGCGGCAGACATCGGGCCGGTCCGGATAAATGCGGCAGCAGCCGCTTGCGGGGTCAAGGCCCGGGCAGCGGCTATGGCGCGGCAGGATCATGCTCCAGCCCTTGCGCCAGCAGTAAAGAGCGGCTGGGTTGGCGTAAAAAGGCGCGCCGTCCACCACCAGGGGCGGCTCGTCATCAGGGGAGGCGGCCCTGGTCGTGTCATCATCGAAGCTGGGCAGGGCAAACAGGGCGGTTTCGCCTGGGGCCAGGGGGATTTCGAAAAACTCCTGCTTCTGCTCCGGCACGGGACCGGTGCAGCACAGGGTGCAGCCGCAGGGACCGCAGAGCAGGCTGTTGATCTCCTCAAGCTCCTGGGTCAGCACATTCTGGCTGATCCAGCCGTCGAGGGCGGTGAACTGGTCGGCGGGCTCCATGTTTGCATCGACAATGATCCGGCTCGGCTCCCAGGGCATCTTCAGCCGTTCAAAGGGCCGCAGGGCGTCAAGAAAAGGGCGCAGCAGGCGTTGCGGCTCTTCGTAACGGATGCCGCCCGTTTCCACCGGTTCGGCCAGCTCGGCCAGCAGGTCTTCCAGGGTGGGGAAAGGGCCGGTGACATAGAGCATGGCGGCCAGGCGGGCCAGCGGCAGGATGGGGTTTGCCAGCCGGTCGATGCCGGGCCGGCACAATGCTATCTGTTGGGTGGTCAGCATGGCAATACATACCGGTTTTTCATGGGGATTTCAACCATAACCCCGCATTTTTCACCAACGGCCGGCTACACTCTTCTTGACCGCAAAGCCGCCTGAGACTATAGTGGCATTTTTTGCCGCATGTCCCTGAACCTCTCAACCCCAACCATTGACCGGTTAAGCAGAAAGTAATGGAAACCATGGAAAAACAGGCGCTGACCGAGCATCTGCGGGATCTGCGCACCAGCCTTGTCCGTTCCCTGATTGCCGTGGCCGTGGGGTTCGGCGTTTCCTATTATTTCATTGAGCATATCGGCGCCTGGTTTGTGCGACCGCTGTTTGAGGTGTTGCCCAAGGGTTCCAGTCTGATCTTCACCTCCTATCAGGAGGGCTTTTTTTTTATCTGAAATTAGCCCTGGTGAGCGGTGTTCTGCTGGCCAGCCCGGTCATCTTCTGGCAGATCTGGGCCTTTATCGCGCCGGGACTCTACCGGGATGAGAAAAGGGTGGTCCTGCCCTTTTCCCTGCTGTCATCCGTCTGTTTTCTCGGCGGGGCCTGTTTCGGCTACTACGTTGTCTTTCCCCCGGCCTTCCGCTTTCTCATGGGTTACACCACTGATTTTCTGCGCGCCCTGCCCACGGTGACGGAGTATTTTTCCCTCTGCCTCCGCCTGCTGATCGCCTTCGGCGTTATCTTTGAAATGCCGGTCTTCATGGTGCTGCTGGCCAAACTGGGCATCCTCGACCGGCCCTTTCTGACCCGCAACCGCAAGTATGCCTTTCTGCTGTCCTTCATCATTGCCGCCATCCTCACCCCCACCCCGGATGTGGCCAACCAGCTGCTCATGGCCGTGCCGCTGGTTATTCTTTATGAAATAAGCATTGTTGCGGTCTGGCTGTTCGGCGGGAAGCGCATCGCTGAAGAGCAGTAACAATTCAGCGGGATCATCCAGTCCGGCAGGATACATGGGACATTGTTTGGTAAAAGCCCTTCCTGTCTCTGCCATCAGGCAGGTTTTCGCAGCCAGAACTTATACATCCCGACAAAGCTTTCGGGGTATTTTTCCTCGTACTGATGCCAGCAGGCCAGACATTGTTTGTGGCGGTCATCCGGGAAGAGGGTTTTGTATTGGGCAAACAGCTTGGGGTCTTCCGAGACAAAACCAAGAAAGACAAGGCCAAGCTGCCTGATCGCCTCTTCCAGTTGCATGGTGGTGAAGCGGTGCTCCTGGACGTGGAAAATGAGATCGCGGCACATGGATAAGGTGTAAAAATCGTGCCAGCCGGTTATTTTTTTGCTGGGTTTCTCCTCCCGCAGGGCAAAGAGGGCCTGCCGGCACTGGCGGATGCCGGCAGGCGAAGAGTCGTAACCATGGGCGGCAATGAACTCTCGCGCAGCCACCACCGGCTGGCGGGCGATTTCACTGTACAGGCAGATTTGCATGAACCCGCCCGGTCGTAAAAGATCGGTGAGGACCCGCCAGCCGGCCATGGGGTCCCGCATATGATGCAACACCCCTGAACATTGAATAAAATCAAATTGTTTTTGCAGGGCGGTTAAGGCAAGGATGTCGGCCTGGGCGAATTCCATATTATTGATGTTGAGTTCATTTGCCTTGCGGACAGCATAGGCAAGACTGGCAAGGCTCAGGTCAACGGCGAGAATCCGGGCGCCTGAGTAGAGCCGGGCTGTCTGGATGGCTTCCCGGCCGGTCCCGCATCCGGCCACCAGGATTTCCGGCTGGGCGGGAACCGCAATGCCATCCCAGGCAAGGGTCGGAAAGTGGGACCGCAGTTTGATGGCAAAAGGGCTGGGGTGTCCTGTCACGGGGATATCCGCCCAGCGCGGATAAGGGTTCTCCTCGTATTGCTGGCGGACCTTCCGGGAAACGGCATCCTGGATGGGAAATAATTGTTTGATCTCTTTTCTGATCTTCTCTTCGGCAAGCGGTTCCATGACCTGCCGTATGATGACCTGCCGGACCGGGGGCTGCTGGAAGCCGCTGTCTGTAACAAGACGTTCAGCGTGGTTCACCTGATATAACGGCATGTAGCAGCCCAGGAGAGAAACCTTAAATGGGCAGAGCGGGCCGCCGCCGGCAAGGGCTTCCGCCATTTCTTTTTTTAGCCGGCTGATGTGGCCGGTTTCCTCCCCGGACTGAAAGTGGACATACTCATTGGTAAAACATTGCAGGGCCAGCGAGGAGGTGAAGAAAGAAAGGGCCATGCTGGTTTTTTCCGGGACGGATCCTTGCGCAATGTGCAGGAGCAGTGCTTGGCGTATTGTCGTCAGGAGCTGTTCCAGTTCCGGGTCAACAACAACCGTGTGCCGCAGGATAAGATGGAGCAGGGGTGAGTTGAGCAGGGGCAGTTCGCCGCTCAGGATTTTTTCCGCGAGCAGGCCGGGGCGGTCCGCCATGGCGAGGGCGGCCCCCCAAAAAGTTTTTTGTTTCAGACGGAAAATGCTCACCGCCGCCAGGGAAGAACGATCAATGCCCTCTGTCGCCAGGCAGCTGATCAAGCTGTCCTCCAAGGAATCGCTCTGCGCGGAGAGAGGGATTTGTTGAAGGCATTGCGCCAGGGTTTGCCAATAATATGAAATAGCCGGGGCCAAGTTCCTCGCCCGCTCACAATACGGCAGGGCTTCCACCGCCTTGCCTTGTCGCAACAGGTTCAAGGCAAAATTAAAAAAATACGATGCATCATCCGGGGCAAGTGCAATCACTTGCCGCAGGAGGGTTTCCGCTTCCTTTTCCTGCCCATCTCGGGAATAGGAGAGGGCAAGATTGTTGAGCGCTTCGATATGCTGCGGTTGCTCCTTGAGGATGTATTGGTAAAGTCGCTCCGCCTCCCTGGTGTTGCCAAGGTTTGTGAGGGAGACGGCCAGATTGAACAGCACCTGCAAGTTGCCTGGCAGCAGCGCAATGGAACGGTGGTAGCAGCGTACCGCTTCTTCCGGATTGGCCAGGTCGTTATAGACAAGGCCGAGATTGTTCAGGGCTTCTCCGTGGTTCGGGTTGATGGCGATGCTTTGGAGAAAAGCCTCCCTGGCTTTGTGTAATTGGCCGGTATGGTGATAGGTGGTGCCCAGGGTATTGTGGGCTTCCGCGGAATTGATCCCATGCCGGATGGCTTTTTCCAGGGAGGCCGCCGCCTCGTCATACCTGGCGAGAGTATGCAGGATAAGGCCGAGATTGAAGTGGGCCAGGCCATGGTCCGGTTGGCGGCGGACCGCTTGCTGGTATGCGGAAATGGCCTGTTCCGGCAAGCCGCCGTGATAGAGGGCATTGCCGAGATTGAAGTGGGCTTCGGCAAAATCCGGCTGGAGTGCGGTTGCCCGTTCAAGAACAGGTATCGCCTCCTGTGGGCGTTGCAGATTAACGAGGGCAATGCCGAGATTGCACAGATACAGCGATGAGGCGGGATTGCTGCGGGCCGCCTGGGCAAAGAAATCCGCCGCTGTCTCAGTTTTGCCCTGCTGGGAGGCAATAATCCCCAACTGGTGCAGGGCGTCGGCATGTTCCGGCTGGCAGGCGAGAACCTGCCGGTATTCTGTTTCCGCCTGATCCAGGCGCCCGGCGCGATAATGCTGACCCGCGGAACGCAGCAGGAGCTCCGCTTGTTGCACGCGGGCTGAGGGCTGTTTTGCCTTGTGGCGGTGCGGCGAGGCCGATGATTTTTTTGGTCGCATGTGCTGTGTTTTTTACAGGCCAACGTCCTTGTTGCCCGAGGCAAACCCCCGGCAATGGGAGAGTTCGGGCGGGGCGTCCATCAGCTTCCAGCCCCGGCAATTCTTGAATCCCGCGGCATGCATCATGTTGATGAGGCAGTACAGGGTGGGGGACCACCAGTTGCTGTCGTTGTTGCCGTATTCCTTGCCCGGATAAAACTCCATTACCATCTGGCTGCCGGGATAGCCTTGGCCGAGGCCTCCCCGATAGGGGCTGTAATCATCAAGAATGGCGGTTTCAATGAAAATTTCCTGATCGCAGACCGAGGCGAGTTTGTCCAGGGCAAGGAGCGGGTGGCGAAGATGGTAGAGTGTCCCGAAAAAGAAAACGATATCAAAGTGGCCGAAGGTTTTTTCCGACAAATCGTAGATGCTCATGTCAAAGCGTTTGCAGCGCCGGTCATCATAGCCGAGCTGTTTTTTGCAGAAATCAAAAGTGGCCCATGCCTTTCGGTCCGACTCCTGCAATTGTCCCAGGTAATCGCTGAAATCGTCAATGGCGATGACCTCCCTGGCGCCTCTCCGCAAGGCCTCGAAGGTCCAGTACCCATCCCAGGCGCCCACGTCCAGCACCCGCTTGCCGGTTAAGTTTTCGGGAACGCGGTAGGCTGCCGGGTTGATCGGCGCCCAGCCGGGGGTGACAATGCCGTCCGGCAGCTGGATTTTGTGGTACCAGAACGGGAATTTTTTGATTTCCTTGAGAATTTCTTCTCTGTCTTGGAGCGGGGCTTCTTCTGCCGGGGCCGACAATGGTTCCGGGGAGGTTCCCTGCGGTGCCGCCGGCGTTTGCATGAACTGCAGGATGTCGCTGATGTTGTCCAGCGCGGCGCGGTCCTCCGGGTTTGTTGCCAGCGCTTTTTTGAAGTACGCAAGCGCCTTGTCGAGTTGCCCCCCATGGAAAGAAAGAACCCCCAGGTTATTGTAGGCGGTGGCGCAATCGGGATCAAGGTTGCAGGCTTGCTCAAAAAGCTGTGCCGCCTCTTGGGCCTTGCCGGCGTTGAAGAGTTCCTCCCCCTTGCGGTTCAGGATCAGGGCCGTGCCGGTTTTTTCGTCAGTTGCTGTTGTGCTGTTCATGTTTTTGTTGGTCATCTGTTTTCTCTGTCCTTGTTGGGTTGGGAGGGTTGGGGCTTGTGTGCACCACGCCGTCCACATCCTCCGCAGGGCGGACTCCATATCGCGGGCGAAGCTTTCCGCATTGCAGAGGGAGGAGGATTGCATGAGGCTCCGGGCGTTTTGCCTGAACTGCGCGAGAACTCCCAGGTCTTGGGCCAGGGCCACCGCCTTGGCCACATATTCTTCACGGGTTTCAGCGATCAGGTGCGGAAGCCCGGCATGGGTCAGGATGCTGGCGCTTACCCGCGCACTGTGCCGGTTGCCGCGCAGGGCGATGACCGGCACCCCCATCCACAGCGCCTCGCAGGTGGTAGTGGTGCCGTTGTAGGGGAAGGGGTCCAGGGCGATGTCGATCTCGTTGTAAAGCATCAAGTGGTCTTCGGTTGAGGCCGTTCGTTCCCTGAGATCAATGTGCTCCCGCGGAATGCCGTGCCTGGCGAACATGCCGAGATAGCGATCCCTGCAGTCCGGGTCCGCGAAAATGGTGCTTTTCAGGACAAGGCGCGAATCCGGCACCTGGCCGAGGATTGCGCTCCAGGTCTCCACCACCTGTTCCGTGGTTTTGGTGATGTTGTTGAATGAGCCGAAGGTGATCCGGTGACTGGCTGCTGCCGGCAAGGCGGAAACCGGCGGCGCTGTTTCCGGCGGCGAGTAGCAGAGAAAGCAATGGGCGAGCCGGACGAGTTTCTCGGTGTAGCAGGCATCGGCTGGCCCCTCCGGGTCGGCGATGGCATCCGTGATGCGGTAGTCAATGGTCCGCAGGCCGGTGGTATTCGGGTAGCCAAGCCAGGATACCTGCACCGGCGCCGGTTTTCTGGCAAAGACGAGCAGGCGGTTATCCGCCGTGTGTCCGGTCAGGTCAACAAGGATATCGATGCCGTCGTTATGCACTTGCCGGGCCACCGCCTCGTCGGACATCCCGGCAATGGGCCGCCAGTGAGCGGCGAGGGTTTGCAGCTCTGCCGTCATTTCGTCCGGGCTCTTCACGTCGGAGTAACAGAACGTGGTAAAGTTGCCGGCGTCATGGGCCTGCAGCAGCGGCAGAAAGAAAAAACTCACCGAGTGCAGGCAGAAATCCGGAGAAACATAGCCTATGCGTATCTTCCTGTCAGGTGCGGGAGAGTTGTGGTGGACAAACTGGTTGGCAAGGTGGGCGGCCTGCTGTTCCCACCAGTTGAGCGCCTCGGCGTACATCATGGACTGGTCTGCGTTTGCGGCATAGTTCATGGCGAACAGGATGTTGCCGTGCGCCACGGGGAAATGTGGCTTCAGCGCCAGCGCCTTCCGGTAATGGGATATTGCCTGGTCGAATTCGCCTATGTCCTTGAAGCCGTTGCCGAGGTTGTGGTGCACCTCGCCCAGGTCCGGTTGCAGCTCCAGGGCCTTCTGGAGATAGGGGATCGCGGCGCTGAGTTTCCCTTGGCGCTGCAGGATATAGCCGATGTTATTGTAAGGCTCGGGCGAATCCGGCCGCACCCGGATGGCCTTTTCATAGCAGGCCACGGCCTCTCTGGGTTTGTTCATGTCCTTGTAGGCGTTCCCCATGTTGACGTGGAGTTCGGCCAGGGAGGGGGCTGCCTCCTGGCCTTTCAGGTAGCAGTCAATCGCCTCGGCAAATCTGCCCGAATCCCGGTAGATGTTTCCCAGGTTGTTGAGGGCGGCCGCCTGGTTGGGGTTGAGTTTCAGCACCTGCTGGTAACAGGCGATGGCCTCTTCGGTGCGGTCCAGATTTTTCTGCAGGTTGCCCCAAAAAAACCAGGCGTCGATGTGGGACGGTTGCAGTTGCGTGGCATGCTGGTATGCGGCAAGGGCCTGGGCGGATTCCCCGGCGTGTTCGTGGATTTTGCCGAGGCTCACCCTGAAGGACGGGGCCTTGGGGTCGATGGCGATGGCCCGGCTGACATATTCCAGGGCGTTGTCGAAATTGTGATCGTGCAGGGCGATGAGGCCGAGCAGGTGGAGAGCGTCCGGGTTGCCGGGCTCCTGGGCGAGAATTGCCCGGTAAATTTTTCCGGCCTCCGCCAGCTGCCCCTGGTTGTGGAGGGCGACGGCCTGTTCCAGTTTTTGCTGGCAGGCCCGCGAGCGTTGTCTCCCCGCTGCTTTCAGGCTTAAGCCTTTTCTGGTCTTGCCTGCTTTTGCTGTGCTCATGTGGGAAAATCTCCTCAGCTTATTTGAAAAAACGGTTGGCCGGCATCTCCTGGGAGTGCCAGCAAAAAGCATACCATTTTTTCTGTGGTGAAGAAAACCCTGTTTTCGCGCGGGATGGGGGAGAGACAAAAAAAATATTCAAGGAGGAGAATGGCTGGCCGATAAGTACGTTGAAGAAACATGTTTAACCCAAGACTGACTGCATAATGGAATAAATGACAGACTAAAGGAGGTGATTGCTGTTTCGACTTAGGATTAACTGTGTTGTGACTTTGCACAATTTGCGTTGATTTCTTTATTAGGCGCGGGAAAGGATTCCCGTATTTTTAAAATCAAGGAGGAAAAATTATGGCTCTTAGAATTAACACCAACGTGGCAGCATTGAGCGCCCACAAAAACATGATCAAAAACGACAATTCTCTTTCATCTTCATTGGAGAAATTGTCATCAGGACTCAGGATTAACAAGGCTGCCGATGATGCTTCCGGTATGGCGATTGCCGACTCATTGAGGTCCCAGGGCCTTGGTCTCGGCCAGGCGATTCGAAATGCCAACGACGGTATTTCCATGGTACAGACCGCGGATGGCGCCCTTGAAGAGTCAATCAATATCGTCAACACCATCAAGACCAAATCCATCCAGGCAGCCCAGGACGGTCAGACCACCGAGTCCCGAAAGGCGATTCAGGCGGACATCAACAAGCTCCTGGAAGAGTTGGATACCATCGCCAAGACCACGTCATTCAACAACCAGAAACTGCTTTCCGGTAACTTTACAGACAAGAAGTTTCAGGTTGGCGCCTATTCCGGCGAAACAGTAAATATCTCCATCGCCAGTTCCGAATCCACCAAGGTTGGCCACGTCACCACAGGGAACCTGTCACTGACCAACCAATCAGGCGGCACGGTGCGGCTTTCCATTTACAGTAATCTGCAGAGCAAGGAGTTTAGCCTGCAGGCGGTTGATATCGAGGCAAACAACAGTGCCGAGAACGGCATGGGGGCTCTGGCTGATGCCATCAACAAGCTCTCCGACGTGCTTGGTATTTCCGCCTCCGCCGTGGTTGAGTCAAAAAGCAGTGAGGCCGTGGCCGAGGGTGCCACCGGTTCGGATTTCGCCATCAACGGCGTGTCCATCGGCGCGGTAACCGTAACGGCTAATGATGCGGATGGTGCCCTGGTTAAGGCGATCAACAATAAAACCTCGGATCATGGCGTGACGGCCAGCGTGGGCGCCGACGGCATCCTGAAGCTGACCTCCACCGACGGCCGCGCCATCAGCGTGACCGGCGGCACCGGTGCGGTACTGGCCGGTTCGCAGATGTCCACCATGGGTTATGTGAAGTTGAACCAGGCCGGTTCCAACGAGTTGTTGGTGACCGATCTCGCCGGCGGTTCCGCCACCAGTTTCACCACCGCTATCACCACCAACGCGGCCATTACCACCACCATTGATTCAACCCTGGCCGCCGGCTCAACCCTGGCCTCCGGCGCGACCCTGCTGGCCGGTTCGACCCTGGGCGGCACCCTGACGGCGGCGATCAACAACGCCAATATCTCCACCACCCAGGATTCGCTCATCAAGGCCGGCTCCGTTCTCGGTTCAGGCGCCACCATCGAGTCGGGCACCATTCTGGGCGGCAGCGTGGCCACCAGCGGCAATGCCTACACCACCACAGGTGCTGCCCTGCTGAAGGCGGGCACCACCCTGGCAGCCAGCTCAACCCTGGCGGCAGGCACGGTGCTGACCCAGGATATGGAGGATGCCAACGGCGACATCATCGCGGCCGGGACGGTATTAAACGCCGACACCACCCTTGCTGCTTCTGCTGTCACCCTGAGCACCGACATGATCATCGCCCATGGCAGCGTGGTGGCGGCCAGCAGCACCTTGGCAGGCGGATCATATATCGGTGTTGATATCGTGACTGGCGGCGCCATGACGATAACCGAGGATGCAACCTTCAAGGCTGGATCAGTCCTGATCGACGTCGGCTCCACCATCGCCGCTGGCTCCACCATCGGCGGCACGGTCACCACTGCGGCGGCTTATACCACAACCCAGGCCATGGATGTTGTTGCCGGTTCAGCATTTGCAACGGCCAGCACCATCGCCGCCGGCTCCACTTTGGGCGGCGCCACGGTCACCAATACAGCCCTGACGGCAGCGACCAGCGTTTCCCTGTCCGCCGGCAGTATCTTGGCGACTGCCAGTACCCTGGCCCAGGGCACCGTGCTGACCAACGACATGACCGTGCTTGATGCCGGTGGTGCTGATGTAACCCTCAAGGCCGGAACCACCCTGGAGCGGGATTATGTTACCTCTGGCGCCCAGACCCTTGGCTTTGACATGACCTTGGCCAAGGATTCAGTAATCGCCGCGCAGTCCACCCTGGCAGCCAACGCGGGTGGGGCATCGGGAACAGAAATGTCCGATACCACCACCTCCCGGTTGTCTGATATCAGCGTTCTCACCCAGGAAGGTGCGCAGATTGCCATCTCGGTTGCCGACTCCGCCCTGAAGGATCTGGACAAAGTGCGGTCAGACCTCGGTTCCGTACAGAACCAGCTGACCTCGACGATCTCCAACATTTCGGTTACCAGGGTAAATATCTTTGCTGCTGAGTCGTCCATCCGCGACGTTGACTTCGCCGAGGAGTCAGCCAACTTCTCCAGAATGCAGATTCTGACCCAGGCCAGCACCTTTGCCATGGCCCAGGCCAACGCAAGCTCGCAGAACGTTCTGAGCCTGCTGCAGGGATAATGGCTGATGGCTTGACGGTAAATAAAATATAAACCTTAACAGGGGCGATGGCGATGTTGCTGTCGCCCCTTTTTTTTGTGGAGCGCCAGGCATGGGCGTGATCTTGCCCTTCCCGGGAAAATAAAAAATATTCAAGTTCTTCAGTTGTGATGTCGATAGTATACTGTAGAGAAATAAAATAAGCAGAATAACGCCTTAATTGATTTTGGAGAGTGAGCAATGGCAGGGTCAATAACAACGCTTGGTATCGGGTCCGGTATAGATCTGCAGGACATGCTGGAGCAGTTGCGGGAAATTGATCAGCAGGTTGTTGACCGCAAGCAGGATCAAATTACCAGTTTTGAAAATCAACTGGCCGGCCTGACCACGGTAAATAATAAGTTGCTGGCCATGAAAAGCGTTGCCCTGAAGCTCTCTCTATTCGGGTCTTTTCTGGGCAGAACCGCGACGAGCTCCGATGAAAGTGTGGCCAAGGCGACAGTGGTTGACGGTACGGTTGCCCAGAGTGTCTCGCTGGATATCGCGAGGCTGGCTGCCCAGAGTTCCTGGTTGTCGGCCCAGGGCATGGCGGATGCTGCTGCAAGTGTTCATGTCCCGGTGAGCCAGGAGTCCACCACCGGTGTTGCTGACAGCGCCACCGATATCGTCGCCCATGCCGGGGAAACCATGACCATCACCTTCGGCGAGGGCGATGAAATATCCCTGGCTGTTTCTTCGGACATGACGATGGACGACCTGGTTGCGGCCATCAATGGGGATACTGAAAATGTAGGAGCCGGAGCCAATGGCCGCCTTGTCACCGCGGAAACATACAGCCTGAGCGGCGAAACTTTTCTGCGGATCAAAAGCGATGTTGTTGATGGCACGGGTGAGGATAACCGGGTCATGATCAGTGAAGATCTCGCTGATCTTGATTTTGCCGCCCCGGAGAAGAGTCTTTTTTACCAGGTCGGCGATGGCGACGTAATTGCCATTTCGGTGGCGGCGGATACCACCCTTGCCGGGCTTGCCGACCTGATTAATGACGACGCTGACAATCCCGGGGTCACCGCCCAGGTGATTAATGACGGTGATGCGACAACCCCGTACCGCCTGAGTCTTCGCTCAAGCAGCACCGGCGAAGATGGGCGGATTACCTTCCTTTCCCAACTTCCCGATATGCTCATGGAGGAGCAGCAAGGCGCGGGTGGCGCGTCGCTTAATGCCCAGTTCTCCATGGATGGCATCAACTATCAGCGCCAGACCAATTCCGTTACCGATATTATTTCCGGCTTGACCCTGACCCTGGAAGGGGAGGGGACGGCAACAATTACCATCAAAAAAAATAATACCGCCATCAAGGAAATGATCCAGGAACTCGTTACCGCTTATAATGATGCTGTTTCTGAAATGAAGGCGACCACCGGCTATGACAGCGAAAGCGAAGAGTTAGGGGTATTGGCACGTACGACAGTCCGGGATTTGCCTGCAACTCTGCAGAGTTTCATGACATCCTCTGTTAATGCGGATGAGGGAGGCAATATCAGCTCTCTTTTTGATCTTGGACTGGAATTTAACCGGGACGGATCTATTTCATTAGATGAGGAAATACTCGACCAGGCCATTGAGGATTATCCCGATGGGGTCAGCGCCTTTTTTCTGGGTGATAGCACCCGTGATATTGAAGGGTTTGCCGATAAGGTGAATAGTCGCCTTCGTTCCATAACCGGCATTACAGGGCAGATTGAAGGGGAAAAGGACTCGGCCCAGGCAAGAATTGATGACCTGGAATTAAAAATTGAGCAGGAAAACGACAGGCTGGACAAAAAATATGAATTATTGACTAAACAATTTATCGAATTGGACCGATATATGAACCAGATGACATCGCTTTCAAGTTATCTTGCCAACCAGTTTGACAGCATTAGCAATTCATGGACGGGAACTGGCAATAACAAGTAACTTCGTAAAGCATGAAAGAATGGAATTTTGTCCAAAGAGGAGAAAACAATGAATTCAGCTCAAGCCCGTAATGCCTACCGGCAATCCGAAGCCCAGTCGAAAATTCATCCGGTAAAGCTTATCCACCTCATGTATGAAAGAACCTTGGTTCATCTGGATATGGCTATTGTTGGTATTGAAAATAAAAATCCCCAGATGAAAGGGGAAAATCTGGGGAAAGCCATCGCTATTATTGCTGAGCTTAATGCCTCGGTGAAAGAACAAGACGAATCCGAAGCAGCTCTTTTCCTGCGGGGTCTGTATAATGCGATTCTGGTGGAATTGCCCAAGGCCGCAGTCAATAACGATGCGCAGGTTCTGCGCCAGACCATGACCTATATAAGTCGCTTGAAGGAAGTATGGGAAGAGACCGCCATGGCCGAAATGGAAAGAAAGGAGAAGGACAAGCTGGAGTCGTCTTACAGCGGATCGACAAGTGAGGTCTTGGGTGAAGTGGACCGCAAGGCTGCTGCCCACGGCGGATTGTCTTTTTCCATTTAAGAGCAGGCGGAAACGTGAATCGAACAAAAAACATACACGAAGAGCTTGCCGTTGCGCTCGCGGAGTTTGCCGCAATGCAACGACATCATGGCTCCCTTCTTGCCGAGGGTCGGTTGAAAACCCTTCCTGAGTGGGCCAGGAGCCGTGAGCAGGCATTTTTGCGTTTACAGCAATGTCTTGCCCGTTTTGATCCGACCATGCTGGATGGGCAAAGTGAGTGCGCGGTGCAACTCAGGGAACTCATGGAAGTTATAATAAAGGATGAGCGTTCGCTCAAGATGCAAGTACAAAGTCAGCAGGGAAAAATTCGAGAAAAACTGCAGACATTGCGCCGGGGCAAAGCAGTGCTTAAAGGATACAGTCTTCATCATGGGGCAGGTCCCAAGCCAAAGTATCTGAGCAGTAAAGCATAGATCAACAAGCTGGAGGTTGTCATGGATGTCAACGTAACCACGGATGTCAAGGTGTATGGCGTTCCCGTCGCGTCAACGGTAGCAATGGAAGACGCGACCAAGCCGCCGGTGCAACCTGTGCCTGCAAGCAGTGAAGGAGCGACGGTCAAGTTGAATGACCAGGCCCTGCATGGTAAGGCAGGCAAAGAGGAGAAAGAACGGAAGGACCTGTCACGAGAAGACCTTGAAGAGGCGGTCAAGGAGATCGGCAAGCGTCTTGAGACAATCGGCAGCACATTCCGTTTCGGACTTTACAAAGACCTTGAGACAAAAAGCATTGTCGGCCAGCTGCGCGACAAGATGACAGGCGAGGTCATCAAGCAGTTTCCCGCTGAAGAGGTGCTCAAGCTGCGGGAAAAGCTCCAGGATCTTGTCGGCCTTCTTTTTGACGAGAAAGTCTGAGTAGTTCCCTCTTTTTTCAATGAAAATCCGCGGCGATTTCCCTGATCGTCAACGCCCTCGTGCGCCCTGGCTCCGTCAGCCCCTGAGCCTTTCTTCCCTTTCTCTCCGTATTTTTTCCCTTGACAATTGGCTATTCCCCATTTATATACAACTTTCGGAAATGAATAACGGTTCATTATCTGTTAGAGAGGACATATTCTGACTGTAACTTTATTAAAGGAGACGGAATCAAATGGCAAAATTAGTTGCGCCGCATGGTGGGAAAGGTCTTGTATGCGCACTGCTGCATGGCAGTGAGCTGGCTGCTGAGAAAGATAAAGCCGC
>JBFMAY010000059.1:0-16478 GCA_040755455.1 Thermodesulfobacteriota bacterium
CTCGGTGGTCAGCAGAAGTCCGGAAACACTGGCCGCATTCTGCAGGGCAAAGCGGGTGACTTTCGCCGGGTCGATGACGCCGGCCTCGAACAGATCTTCATACTGTTCCGTGTCGGCATTGAAGCCAAATGCGTTTTTGAGGTTTTTAACATGTTCAACAACAACTGAGCCTTCGGCGCCAGCGTTGGCGGCGATCTGTCGTACAGGCTCTTCCAGGGCGCGTTTGATGATGTTGATACCCAAGGCCTGCTCGCCTTCGAGCTTCAGGTTGTCGAGCGCCATGAGGCAACGGATGTATGCAACACCGCCGCCGGGAACGATTCCTTCCTCAACGGCTGCTCTTGTTGCGTTCAGTGCGTCCTCAACGCGGGCCTTTTTCTCTTTCATTTCAATTTCAGTGGCAGCGCCGACATTGATGACGGCCACGCCGCCGATGAGTTTGGCCAGACGTTCCTGCAGTTTCTCACGGTCATAATCAGAGGTGGATTCCTCTGCCTGGGCGCGGATCTGTTTTACCCGGGCGGCCAGTTTTTCTTTGTCTCCAGCGCCGTCGATAATGGTGGTGTTGTCCTTGTCGATAACAATGCGCTTGGCGTGGCCGAGGTCATTCATGGTCACGTTTTCGAGCTTGATGCCGAGATCTTCGGTGATCACCTGGCCGCCGGTGAGGATGGCGATGTCTTCCAGCATGGCTTTTCTTCTGTCGCCGAAACCGGGAGCCTTAACTGCCGCTACATTCAAGGTGCCGCGCAGTTTGTTGACAACCAGGGTGGCCAGCGCTTCGCCGTCCACGTCCTCGGCGATGATGAGGAGCGGTTTGCCCATTTTGGCAACCTGCTCGAGGACCGGCAGCAGATCCTTCATGTTGCTGATCTTTTTCTCGTTGATCAGGATGCTGGCGTCCTCAATGTTGACTTCCATTTTCTCCGGGTCGGTGACAAAGTAAGGCGAAAGGTAGCCACGGTCAAACTGCATACCTTCAACCACATCCAGAGATGTCTCCATGGATTTTGCTTCCTCAACGGTAATAACCCCTTCCTTGCCTACCTTGTCCATGGCCTCGGCGATAATTTTGCCGATGGTGGAATCATTATTGGCGGAAATGGTGCCGACCTGGGCGATTTCCTTCTGCTCTTTGGTGGGTTTGGCGATATTGGCAAGCTCGGCGACAACAGCTGTAACCGCTTTATCAATGCCCCGTTTGATTTCCATCGGGTTGTGGCCGGCGGCTACCAGTTTGGAGCCTTCGGTGTAAATGGACTGGGCCAGAATCGTTGCGGTGGTGGTGCCGTCACCGGCGACATCGCTGGTCTTGGAGGCAACCTCCTTGACCATCTGGGCGCCCATGTTCTGGAATTTGTTTTTCAGCTCGATTTCTTTGGCAACGCTGACCCCGTCCTTGGTGATGGTGGGGGCGCCGAAGGATTTTTCCAGCAGAACGTTGCGGCCTTTGGGGCCAAGGGTCACTTTGACCGCATCAGCCAGGGTATTGACGCCAATCAGGATTTCTTCCCTGGCTTTGGAACCATATTTAATGTCTTTCGCCATAATCTTTCTCCTTTCTACGCCTGTGAAAAAAATGCCGGATCTGGTGAATCCGGAGAACAGGCAATTGTTTTTTTATCTATCAGAAGATAAGTCGTGAAAAATGTAAAACGGTTTTATTTCTCAATCACACCAAGGATGTCATCCTCGCGCATGATCAGATGGTCTACGCCTTCAACTTTTATGTCAGTTCCGCCATATTTGCTGAACAGGACGAAGTCGCCTTTTTTTACTTCCAGGGCGACCCGCTCGCCTTTGTCGTTCAGTTTGCCGGAGCCGACAGCAATTACTTCGCCTTCCACCGGTTTTTCTTTGGCGCTGTCAGGGATGATAATACCTCCGGCAGTTTTTGTTTCACTCTCAAGTCTTTTGACCAGAATACGATCATTCAATGGACGAATTTTCATCTAAAACCTCCGTGCTAAATAGATTTGATTTAATTTTTTGGATAACCCGGGAAAACAGCTCCGAACATACCCCCTACGACTGCGGATATGCCGGATATTGTCAAGCCGCAACCTGAAAAGTCCTGTTGCGAATTGAAAGGACCGGTAAGGACTATCACGAAAAACTAGGAAATCGGACCTTGCAGATAGGCCAATTTCCTAGTTGGGCAAACAATAGTGACGGGCATTTGAAAAATCAAGAGAGGCGCAAAAAAAAATTACAGTTTGACAACCCAGCCATGGGATTCAGGCTGCCGGCCGTGCTGGATGTCCTGTAGTTCAGTGAAAAGCCGCTGGGCGATCTCTCCGGTCTTGCCGTTATTTACCGAGCAGGTGTTGCCCCTGTAAAAAAGGGAGCCGACCGGTGAAATGACCGCGGCGGTTCCCGTACCAAAGACTTCGTGCAGCAGGCCGTCTGCGCTGGCGGTAAAAACTTCGTCAATGGCGATGGGCCGCTCCACAACTTTACGGCCCCAGTCGCTGAGAAGCCGGATAACCGAATCCCTGGTGATGCCGGCGAGAATGCTGCCGGCAAGGGGCGGAGTGATGATCTCGTCACCAATGACAAAAAAGATGTTCATGGTGCCGACCTCTTCGACATATTTTCGATGAACCGCGTCCAGCCAGAGGACCTGGGTGAAACCCTGCTGCTGGGCTTCCACCGCCGCCGTGATGCTTGCCGCGTAATTGCCGGCGGTTTTTGCCGTGCCCACTCCGCCAGGCACCGCCCGGACGTATTTGTCGGTGACGAAGATTTTCACCGGATTAAATCCTTCCGGGTAGTACGCGCCGACCGGGGTCAGGATGATGAAGAAGAGGTATTTTTTTGCCGGACGTACGCCAAGCCCCGCCTCGGTGGCAATCATGGTGGGCCGGATGTAGAGCGAGGCGCCCTGTGCATCCGGAACCCACTCCTGCTCGGTCCGCAACAGGGTCTGCAGGCATTGGAACACTTCATCAACATCAAAGGTCGGCATGCATATGCGGGTGGCTGACATATTCATGCGCGCCAGGTTATCCTTGGGGCGGAAAAGGAAAATATCATTGTTTTCACCCCGATAGGCCTTGAGCCCTTCAAAGATCGCCTGGCCGTAATGGAAGACCATGGCGGCGGGATCAAAGGAAAAGTTCTGGTAACGGGTAATCCTGGCATCATGCCAGCCCTGCCCCTTGTCATACTCCATGACAAACATATGGTCGGTAAACAGTGAGCCGAAGCCGAGGGATTTGCCTTGGGGTTTGGGCTTGAGCTGGGCTGCAGGCACTGTTTCAATGACGATATTCATAAAAAACTCCTGAGGAAAGGAGGAAATCTTTGTGGCGGGGACAATAGGAAATTTGCCGCCCCTGCATATTCCTCTGTACAAAAAAAAATGTTCTGATAGATATGTCTATTATAATTAATAAAGTACAATGAGCTTGTTCAACGCCTTCTTATGCGGATGACAGCATAAGATCTGTTAATATAGCTGATTCTCTCCGCCTTTGAAACAACTTATTTTCATATTCCCGGTCATGGAAGAGACATGAGAAAGCAGCAGCCAAGCCCCATAGTTCTGCTTTATTTTCTGAGCCTGATGCTGCTGGCCACTGTTCTGATGGGCTGGCTGTTGTGGCCTTTTGTCTCGAGTATCATTCTCTCCTACCTGCTGGCCACGATTTTTGACCCGATTTATCTCTATCTCAAGCAGAGAATGTCCGCGCAATTTTCCTCGCTGGTTACCTGCGCGCTCATTGTCTTGCTGATTTTCGTGCCGGTGATTCTTTTTGTCGGAGCCCTGTCTAAAGAAGCCTATGCCCTTTTTCAGTTGACCAAGGGCACGGATCTGGCGGCGAAATTCAATGCCTTCGTTGAAGGCAGCGCCCTGCTTGCCGGGTTCAAGGAACTGCTCGCCGGTTACGGGATCAGGCTCGAGGTGGCCGCGCTGGGCGACGAGCTGGCAAAGTTCGGCGGCATGTTCGCGCTTTTTGTCTATAACCAGGCCAGCGCCTGGGCGGGCAATATTCTCAATTTTATTTTTAATTTTTTCATGATGGTTATCATCATTTTTTTTCTGCTCATGGACCGCAGCCGGTTGCTTAATTACATTATGCAGCTTTCGCCGCTGCCGGACGAGCATGAGAGGCGGCTGATCGCGAAGTTTGAAGAGATCAGCAAGGCCATTCTCATCGGCAACGGGACATGCGGCCTGATTCAGGGTGTGGCGGGCGGCCTGGTCTTTGCTTTTTTGGGATTTTCCTCGCCGGTTATCTGGGGAGTGGTGATGGGAATTCTGGCCTTTCTGCCCATTGTCGGCATCGCTCTGGTCATGTGGCCGGCAATTTTCTATCTGCTGCTGCAGGGCAACGTGGCGCACGGACTTGCCTTGATTGCTGTGTATATCTTTCTCACCTTGTTCGTGGAGTACATGCTCAAGACGAAGCTGGTGGGCGGCACGGTAAAAATGCACTTACTGCTCGTATTTCTAGCCATCATCGGCGGGCTGCAGGTGTTCGGGGTGATGGGCATTATCTATGGGCCGATGATTGTCACCGGCTTTCTCACCCTGGCGGATATCTATATGATGAATTATGACGAGTGCGTGAAAAACTCTGACTATTGGCAGGGAAAACATTAATTTTTTTACTTTTACGCAGCACGCCCGGGAAAATCCTCCAATGAACCGCGACCCGATTGAACAGAAATTGCTTGCGGACCAGGTAGAGCAGCTTTATTCGGCTTTGAAAGCGAGTATGCTGGCCAACCTGCTCAATTCAGTTATTCTTGCCGCCGTTCTTCTCGATGTCAGTTCTCTTTTCCCTCTTCTGCTCTGGGTTGCCGCTGTTCTCGCCATTTCTCTCGGGCGCTTTGTTCTGTATAAGCTCTATTGCCGTTGGGTCCGGGACAGAAAATTTCCGGCGGCCCGATGGGGGCTATGGTTTAATGCCGGTTTATTGATTTCCGGCATTGTCTGGGGATTTGCCGGTATTTATTTTTTCCCGCTGTATTCAACTCCCCATCAGATTTTCATCGCCTTTGTCCTGGGCGGCATGGTTGCCGGAGCCTCAGCCTCCACTGCCGCTGTCAAAAATGTCTTTTTTCTGTACCTGGTTCCTGTGCTTGCCCCGCTTACCTGCAGATTTTTCCTGGTTGGCGATGAGATCCACACGGCAATGGGCATTATGCTGCTGGTGTACATCCTCGGTTGCGTGCTCCTCTCCCAGGAGGTCTTCCGCATCATCCGCAAGTCGTTATTGCTAGGTTATGAGAATGAGCAGGAGATCAGGGAGCGGCGCAAGGCTGAGGGTGAGCTCAGAAAGCATCAGGAGAGGCTGGAAAGTATCGTCGGCGCCCGGACCCTTGAACTGCAGAAAAAGAATGCTGAACTCAATGAAGAAATTGCCGAACGCAGCAAGGCTGAAAAACAGTTGCTTCTTGAAAAGGACAAGCTGGAGATAGTCACCGAGAACATGGGCGTTGGGCTGCGCATTATTGCCAGGGATTACCGCATCCTGTGGGCCAATAAAATCCTCATGGCTGTGTTTGGCGATGTGACGGGCAAGCACTGCTACCAGATCTTTAACCGCCAGGAGGATATCTGCGCCTTTTGCGGGATGAAACAGATGCTCGAAACAGGGGTTGCCGGAGCCCGCACGGAAGTTGAGGGCACTGACAAGGACGGCAATCCGGTCTACTCGGAGATCATCGCCACCCCCCTCTACGATGAGCAGGGCAACATTGTCTCCGTCCTTGAGGTTGTGCTGCCGATCACCGAAAGCAGGCGGCGGGAAAAAATCCTCGGCGAGCTTCTAGGTTTGTCGAAAATTCTCAGCAGCACGGTGGATCTGCAGACCATCTACCGCCAGGTAATCAGTCTGGCGCAGGGATTTCTTCGCTTTGATTTCTCAACCGTGATGATTCTCACCCAGGAAAAGCATGCCTTGATTCCCACGGATACCCTGGGCTTTCCGCAGTCGATAATCGGCGCTGTCATGGTCCTCGGAGAGCTGGGTTTGGCAACCTATGTCGTCCAGGAAAAGAAAGCAGCGTCCGTGGTCGATTTCAAAACGGAGCAGCGCTTTACCGTGCCATCCTTCATAGAGAAGTATCATATATCATCCGCCCTGGGCGTACCCATGATGATCGGCGATGAGGTGTTCGGGGTTCTGGTCGGCCATACCCTGCAGCACAGAGAATTCACCGAGGCGGAGGTGTCATTATATCAGACCATGGCCAATCAGGCCGCGGTGGCCATAAAAAACGCCATGCATTTTCACTCGCTTGAGGTCTCGGAAAAAAAATTCCGCACTCTTTTTGACAGTACCCATGATGCGATCATGATTTATGACATGCAGGGTGCGTTAATTGAGGTGAACAAGGTTGCCTGTGATCGCCTGGGATATTGCCGCGAAGAACTGCTGCAGATGAAACCAGGCCAGTTTGTCGCGCCGCGGTACGCAGCGCTCGTCCCGGAACGGATACAGCTATTAAAAGAGGTTGAGAAGGCAATTATCGAGACAGCCCATGTCTGCAAAGACGGCTCCGTTGTGCCCATCGAGTTGAGCCTGCAACGGATTGAATATGAGAATAGGCCGGCGCTGCTGGGAGTGGCCCGGGACATTTCCGAGCGGAAAAAATGGGAGGAGGAGCGGTTGCGCACCCAGAAGCTTGAGTCAGTCGGGGTGCTTGCCGGGGGAATTGCCCATGACTTCAATAACCTGCTCACCGGCATTCTCGCCAATATCAGCCTGGCCAAACTTGCTGTCGAGGGGGATGCCGTGATCCGCGAGTCACTTGCCGATACGGAAAAAGCGGCCTTGCGGGCCCGGGATCTCACCCAGCAGCTGCTTACCTTTTCAAAAGGCGGCGCGCCGGTGAAAAGCCCCTCATCCATCGTTGAGATTATCAAGGATTCAGCAAGTTTTGCCATACGCGGTTCCCGCTCCGTCTGTGCCTATGATTTTGCCGGCAACCTGTGGTTCATCAACGCGGACAGGGGGCAGATGAGCCAGGTTTTCCAGAATCTGGTCATTAACGCCTCGCAGTCGATGCCTGAAGGAGGCGTGATAGCGATCCGGGCGCGCAATGTGGAACTGCAAAAAGGTGCGGTGCCGCCGCTGGCGGCGGGGAAATATGTTGAAATCGCGGTGCAGGACCATGGCACCGGCATCGACAAAATGCATCGGGAAAAGATATTCGACCCCTATTTTTCCACCAAACGGACCGGCAGCGGCCTGGGGCTCGCCGTGGTCTATTCAATCATAAAAAATCATGGCGGACATATCAGTCTGCAGTCGGAAACAGGGCAGGGGACAACCTTCACCCTGTTTATCCCCGCCATTGTCCCGGCAAAGCAGGAGGAGCAGCCCGCTGATGACAAGGTGTTCACCGGCCAGGGCAAGGTGCTCTTCATGGATGATGAGCCATTCATCCGGGACGTGGCGATGCAGATCCTGCAAAAATTGGGCTTTGAGCCCCATCTTGCCCGTGATGGCGGCGAAGTGGTGCAACTGTATAAAAAGGCCAGGGAAGAGGGAAAACCCTTTGTCGTCGTGATTATGGATTTGACGGTTCCTGGGGGGATGGGGGGCGGCGAGGCCATGGAAAAACTGCTGGCCATCGACCCTGCTGTCACCGCCATTGTCTCCAGCGGCTATGCCAACGACCCGATCATGGCAAATTATGAAAAATTCGGTTTTAAAGGGGTTGTGCCCAAACCGTTTACCGTCCCGCAGCTGAGCAGGGTTCTCTATCAGGTGCTGGGCCGGTCTGTCTGAAGAAATCCGGACAGGCCAGCACGGCGGGGCCCTGTTATTCCTCAGTCCCGTGGCTCCCCCTGATCTGCTTGGTGAGGCTGCGCCGTTTCTTGGCCGCCAGCCGGCGCTGTTTTGCCGCGGTGGAGGGTTTGGTCGGCCGTCTGGCCTTTGGTCGCATGGCCGCCAGGCGCAGCAGCCGGGCCAGCCTGTGCAACGCCTCATCTCTGTTTCTCTTCTGACTCCGGTACTCCTGGGCCTCGATGGTCAGCATGCCGTCTTTGCTCAGGCGGGAGCCGGCCAATCGGCACAGGCGGTTTTTTATCTCGACAGATAAGGATGGCGAGTTCTGCACGTCGAAGCGCAGCTGCACCGCGGTGGCCGAGCGGTTAACGTGCTGGCCGCCGGGCCCGGAGGCGCGGATGAAGGAAAAATGGATTTCCCGCATGGGGATGATGAGGGTGTCGGTGATGATCAGCATGTGAGCGCTCTGTTGCCGCCGGTTTGTCCTGCCGTATCACAAAAGATAGGCAGGGCGTCAGCAGTAATAGCGGCCCTTCAGCGGGCAGGCGTCGAGTTCCGGGCAGGCAGCGCAAACCGCATAACGCACCTGATCCTCGGCCCCCCAGAGGCCTTCGGCGGTTAACGCGCATTTGCGGCTGCATTCATTACAGGATACCGGCTCCCCGTCACGGATTTTCTGCCAGCCGGCCTTGAGCAAGGACTCTGTTGATTTGCTATTGCAGGTGCCGCAGAGATGATAAAACAACGTCTCGTTATCCGTTTTCCGTTTCCATGTCGGCAATGGGCCGGCCCCCCCCTAGGCGGTTTGTCAGAAAAATCATGCGGCACAGATAACACCGGGATTTCTCCCGGTGTTATCTGCAACAATGGCCACTTTCTTATCTTTTACCGAGGATCACGCTAAAAATCAACCGCAAGATGAGCAGGAACCGCCGCAGCTCCCCTGGGCCTTGGGCAGGGGGTTGGCGGAGTGCACGGAAAAGCCTCCTCCTCCTCCGCAACCGCAGCCCGAGCCTTTTTGCTCGACAAAATCCACCGTGACCGAGCCAAGCAGCGCCAGCAGGCCTTGGTCGATGATGAGTTCCACCTCGCCTTTGACCAGCGAGGTGTCGCCGGCCTTTTTCTCATCCAGCGACAGCACCAGGGACTGGCCGCTGCAGCTGTTCATGGCCGCCACCCGTACCGCGGAATTGAGATTATTCTGGTCAAGGTATTGCTTCAGTTTTTCGTTTGCCATTTGGGTCATTTCCAGCATGGTTTTGTCTCCTCTGATCAAAAAAGGTTGTTTAGGTAATAAAAGGTAATGAGGTGATTAGTGGTTTAGGGGATTAGGTGTTCAGGGGTTTAGTCTGTAAGCCTAAATACCTACAGACTATTGAGCTCCTCCAGGGCCTTTGCGCATTTGGCCAGCACCAGTTCGGCGATGGTTTTCCGGGAAAAATCACCGCCTTTGACCATCTCCCGGGCGGCGTTGATCAGCCCGGTGCGCAGTTTTCGCTCTCTTGCCGCCTCGGCCGCCTGAGTGAGCTTTGCCCGCAGGTTCGCGGCCGGGATATTTTCGGCCAGGCCCAGGGGCCCGAGCTGGCCCACCTGTTTGGTGAAGGCGGTGATGATTTTGACGAAATTGGGGCCTTCCGCCGCCGAGGCCCAGTCAATGAGAAAACGCTCCCGGCTGACGCCGACTCGCGTCAGCATTGCGTGGACCAGGGCGGAGCTCGCCAGGGCATGATAGTTGCCGTCCTGATAGTGGCATTCGCCGGGATGGCAGCCGCCGACAAAGACCCCGTCGGCGCCGCTGGCCAGGGCCTCCAGCGGAAAGGAGGGGTCAAGGCGGCCGGTGCACATGATGCGGATGACCCGCAGGTTGGGGGGGTATTGATAACGGCCCACCCCGGCCGAATCAGCCGCCGTATAGCAGCACCAGTTGCAGAGAAAGCCCAGGATTTTCGGATGATAGTGTTCGTTGGTCATGTTATTCTCCTTTTCCGGCAAAGGCATGAATCTGGGAGCGGATGCCTGCCAGGGTAAAGCGGCCCATGTCGATGGCCATGGCCGGACAGCGGGCCGCACACACGCCGCAGCCCTTGCAGGATGCCGTCAGGGTGCGGGCCTTGCGCAGCTTGCCTTGCTTGTAGATGTCGATTGCCTTGTACGGGCAGAATGCCTGGCAGGCGCCGCAGCCGATGCATAATTCAGGGTCAATCTGGGAAACGATGGGTTCCGGCACGATGCTGCCGCGGGCCAGGGGCTGGCAGGCGCGGCCTGCCGCCGCCTGGGCCTGGGCAATGGTCTCATCCATGGTTTTCGGGGAGTGGGCCAGGCCGCAGACATAGACGCCGTCCACCGGCAGGTCCACCGGCCGCAGCTTGACATGGGCCTCCAGGAAAAAATTCTCCGCCGTGACCGGCACCTTGAGCATTTTTGCCTGTATGGATGGGTCCTCGGGAACAATGCCCACGGCCAGCACCACGAGATCCGCTGCCAGTTCCACCTCTTCGCCCAGCAGGGGATCATGGGCCTTAACATGAATCCGGCTGTTTTTTGTCGTATCCTTGCTGGCCACCGGCGGCCTGTCCGGGGTGTAACGGATAAAGACCACCCCCTGCTCCCTCGCCTTACGGTACAGGTTTTCCTGGAAGCCATAGGCGCGCATGTCACGGTAGAAAATGGTGATGGCGAGATCGGGCTGGACGGCCTTGAGGCGCAGGGCGTTTTTGACCGCCTGGCCGCAGCAGACCCGGCTGCAGTAGGCAAGATCCTCCCCCCGGGAGCCGACGCACTGGATCATCACCACCTGTCTGGTCCCTTTAGCCAGGGGCCGGGACGAGGCAAGGCGCTTTTCCAGCTCAAGCTGGGTCAGGACCCGGTCGGACTGGCCGTAAAGATACTGGCGCGGCGCATACGGCCGGCCGCCGGTGGCCAGGATGATGACGCCGTGGTTCACCACTTCGCTGCCGTGACCCGTGTCAATGGCGGAGGTGAAGTTGCCCACATGGCCCGAGGTGCTGGCCACCGTTGCCTTGGTATGGGTGGTGATGCGCGGATGCCGGCGCACCTGCCGGACCAGCCCGGCGATCAGCTCCCGGGGGTTGTTGCCGGACCTGTCTGCCGTGAGCAGCAGGCCGCGGCCGCCCAGCTCTTGGTCCTTTTCCACCAGGGTGCAGGCAAAGCCCTGCTCCGCTATGGCCAGCGTCGCAGTGAGGCCGGCGAGTCCCCCGCCCACCACCAGGGCCGAGGGGGTCACCGGCAGCTCCTGCTCGGCCAGCGGCACCAGATGGGCGGCCTTGGCCACGGCCATGCGCACCAGGTCGCTGGCCTTGGCTGTGGCTGCCTCTGGTTCATGCATATGCACCCAGGAGCACTGGTCGCGGATGTTGGCCATCTCAAACAGGGAGCGGTTCAGCCCCGCCTCCCGCAGGGTGGCCTGGAAGAGGGGCTCATGGGTGCGGGGCGTGCAGGCGGCGACCACCACCCGGTTTAAGCGCTGCTCTTTGATGATATCGGTGAGATGTTGCTGGGTGTCCTGGGAGCAGGAATAGAGATTATCGGTGGCATAGACCACATTGGGCAGGGTGCGGGCGTAATCGCGCACCTTGCGCACATCGACTATTCCCGCGATATTGATGCCGCAGTGACAGACAAAAACGCCGATGCGCGGCTCCTCGGCCGTCACGTCCCGTTCCGCCGGATACCGGGCATGGACGATTTCCGTCCCCCGGCCGCCGGCCAGCAGGCCGGAGCAGAGGGCGGCCGCCCCGCCGGCCTGGGTGACACTGTCCGGAATGTCCTTCGGCCCCTGGAAGGCGCCGATGACATAGATGCCGGGCCGGGACGTTGCCAGGGGGGCATGAAGATCGGTTGCGGCAAACTGGTAGTTGTTCAGATCAATGCCCGTGGCCTGGGCAATCAGCTCGGCGTCGTCCGGTGATTCCAGGCCCTGGGACAGCACTACCATGTCGAAATACTCATAATGGTGCCGGCCGTCGTCGGTGGCGTAGGTGAGCAGCAGGCGTCCGTCGAAAACGTCTTCAACCCGGGGCGGCCGGGCGTAGACCACCCGGAAGTTGTTTTCCGTTGCTGCCCGCTCCCGCGCCGCATCAAAACCCTTGCCGTGGGTGCGCACATCCATGTAGAATAGGGTGATTTCCGCCGCCGGGTCATGCTCCCTGGCAAGCGAAGCCTGCTTGATGGCGTACATGCAGCACACCGATGAGCAGTAATCGTTGCCGCAGGTGCGGTCCCGGGAGCCGATGCATTGCAGGAAGGCGATTTTCCTGGGATGTTTTTCATCGGAGGGGCGGACGATGGCGCCATTGGTCGGGCCGCTGGCGCACATCAGCCGTTCATGTTCAAAGGCGGTGAGGACATCGCTGAACTGCCCCCAGCCATAGCGGGCCAGCACCTCTTTTTTCACCCGGCCGAAGCCCGGGGCCAGCACCACGGCGCCCACCCCTAGCTCCAGCATCTCCTCCTGCTGGTCAAAACGGATGGCTCCGGCCTGGCAGGCCACGGCGCACAGCCCGCAGGTGGCATGGTTGAGACGCAGGCAGGCCTTGGGGTCGATGTGGTAACTGGTGGGCACCGCCTGGGAGTAATCGATGTGGGCGGCATGGGTGCTGGAGAGCCTTTCGTTGTATTCGTCGCTGATCTGCTTCAGACAGTAGAGGGTGCACTGGCCGCAGCCGGTGCAGACCTCCTCGTCAATATAGCGGGGCCGTTTTCTGATGGTGGCGGTGAAATTGCCGGGGCTGCCCGCCACCTTGATCAGATCGGCATTGGTGATGATGTCGATGTTCGGGTTGCGGCCTGCTTCCACCAGCTTGGGGGCCAGGATGCACAGCGAGCAGTCATTGGTGGGAAAGGTTTTGTCCAGCCGAGCCATGACCCCGCCGATGGCGGCGGATTTCTCCACCAGATAAACCTTGAGGCCAAGGCCGGTCATGTCAAGTGCGGCCTGCACGCCAGCCACGCCGCCGCCCAGGACCAGGACAGAGCCTTTGGTCATGCCGGAAGCGGCGGACGCCGAAGATGTAACCATGTATGTTCTCCTTTCATGCACCGCCAGCGGTGCATTTTTACTTTGGCCGACGACAAAACCCGTCGCGTCGGGCCTCAGCTGAAAGGATTTATTGGCCGGGAAAACAGAGAGGGGAACGAACGCAGTGAGTTGTCGTCGCATGTTTCAGCCCTGACCGGACTGAACGGACAATGCCGTAATATGCTCAGATATGGTTTGTTAACAGATACAACACAATAGCAACTCCTGATAAATGGTTGAGGCTCATGCCGAATGAGACTAAATAACCAAAAAATATCGAAAGGTCTAATTGTTATTTCCTATTGAAAAAGGAGATTGATAGGTAGCCTGCCCGGCAGGACAATCCGCATTGAACATTTGCAGAATGTCGGCTGCATAACCTTCACATCTGCAAGGCGCAGAGAACCACGGCGTGCTTGGCAAACAGGCAGGCCGTTTTCACGGCAGATTCACCTCCCGCAGGTCGGGGCCGAAATCGACCCGTTCGTTCGGCCCGAGGATGCCCATGGCCAGCCCGATGATCGACCAGAGATTGACCGAACGGTAAGCGCCGCCGGCCAGATGCCTGCCCAGGTCTTCAATCTGGGCGTGGCAGTTATGGCACGGGGTGATGCAGTAGGCGGCCCCGGTGGCCATGATCTGCTCATGTTTCAGCCGGCCGTACTGTAGGCGGGCTTCGTTGTATCCGGACTGGAGATAGCCGCCCCCGCCGCCGCAGCAGTAATTGTTGGATCTGTTCGGCTCCATGTCGATGAAGTTTTCCTCGCCCACCACGGTTCTGAGCACATAGCGCAGCTCGTCGGCGTAAGGATCGCCGAGTCCCTTGCGCACCTGGTTGCAAGGGTCCTGCACCGTGAATTTAATCCGCGGCGCCCGGTTCCAGTCGGCGTTGACCTTGAGTTTCCCCTCACGGATCCAGCGGGCATAGTATTGGACGATCAGGGCGATATCCAGCGAGGTATCTATGTTGAACCGGCGCACCCCTTCCCGGACCGAAAAGGTGGAATGGCCGCACTCGGTATTGAGGTAGACCTTGCACCCCAGTTCCTCGGCCTTGCGGATGGTGGCGGTGGTGATCCGTTGCCAGGCCGGGGTGTCGGCAAGGAACATGCAGTAGTTCTCGCCGGCCCAGGCGGTGCTGCCATAGGTCCAGTCAGCACCGGCCAGGTGCAGGATCTTCCACAGCGGGATCATCTCATAGGGCAGGGCCACCGGTTCACGGGAATTCTGGCTGAGGAAGAAATGGGCACCCTGCTTATCGATGGGGGCCTGCAGATCCTGCCAGCCGGGCTGGGTGTCATGCACCTCGGCCAGCACATCCTCCACCACAAAGCGGAACTCTTCCGGCGGGGTGCCGGTGGCGCTGGTGCTGTCATTGCGCAGGGCCATGTCGCATGAGCCCAGAATGCCTTTCGGCCGCAGCTCACGGGGCCACAGCTTGCGCGCCTCATAGATCAGCCCGCCGATATTGATCTGCATCGGGCAGACATAGTTGCAGCGCATGCACAGGCTGCACATCCACACCCAGGGATGGCCGGCAATGCTGCCGTCCTGGCTTAGTGCCACCAGCCGGACAAACTTCCTCGGGTCCATGTCCGCCAGTCCGCTGGCCGGGCAGCCGGAGGCGCAGGCGCCGCAGGTGAGACAGAGATTGAAATTACCGCCGGCAGGAAGAATTTCCCGCACCTGATCCATAAAGGTGCTGTTCATTTTTTTGTCGAATGTTATCAAGGTGTCAGCCATCCTTTCTCCTTTGCGTTCCCTGCTGCTGGTATCCGGGCCTGTTCCCTTTGCGCGTCGCACGCAAGTTATTGCCTCCCGCTGTTGCCGCAATGTCGTTTCGCGAAACTCGCCCCGTGATTCATCCGGGGGAAGATATGGGGTATTTCCCAATATGTCAAATTGAAAATTCCATAGAATATAAAACTCTGACAGCTGAAATAACTGGATAATTTTTCAAACTAAAAAATTATTTCCGCCGTTATTCCGTTTTGCCCCCCGGATGATGCCGGGCCGGCTCCGCTCCGTTACCCTGGCCGGCAGCCGGATCTCGCCCCGCCGGGAGCGGATCGCCACCTCCATGTTGTCGGCTATGCCGAAACGGCCGGCGTCATCCGGGTGAATTTCCAGGGTTTCACCGGGAACCAGGTCAGCCAGCCCCTCGCATCTTCTGGTCATGGAGCCGTTGTTGTAATGGGCAAGCCGTCGGCCGGTTGACCAGCATGAGCGGATACGCCTCATCCGGGCTTTCCAGGGTTTCCACATTGGGGAGCACGGAAAAGCGGCCTCTGCCCCTATGATACGCAGCTGGCGTTGATGGCAAGCGTTATATCCGCCACGCCGCCCTCCTGTTCGTGGTAGCTGAGGGAAAAGGCGTTAAATTCACAGACCCGCACGCAGCGGTGACAAGCGATGCAGCGGCTGGATTCAATGGTGATGAAACGGTGAGCGTCATCGACCCTTGCCGGCATGCGGGTGGGGGGCGTGCGGGTCTGCACCTTGTATTCGTTCAGCAAGGGCCGCAGATCGAACTTGGCCAGACTATGGTGATAAAAACCTTGCACTTATTTTTTTTGCAGGTATATTTTTTGCCTTCGTTTTTTTTACGTTTCCTGTCGTTTCTCTATTTGACTGAATCTGCGATGGTTCTGCCTTTAGCTGCTGCCTGGGTTGAGGGCGGCGGCAGGTGCCGTCACAAAAAAATCAGGCGGACAGGGCCAGGTTGGATTATAAAGAGGGATGGATAATATGGAAACCTTGCTGCACCGAACAAACAATCCTTATTACCCCGCCCGGCCGGCCGCAAGCCCGCAGAGCCGCAGTGTGAACCTTATCGGCGCAGGCTTTGACGGCACCGCCTGTTTCCGCAAGGGGGCCAGCGCCGGCCCTGACGCCATTCGCCGGGTGGCTGAAGATATTGAAACCTATTCCCCCTATTTTGACATGGACCTTGCCGAGCTGCCGCCATTTTATGATCTGGGCAACCTGGCGGTCGGCGTAAGCGGAGACGGCAACGCGGACTGGACAATTGCCCGGCAGTCGTTTGCCAACCTCACCGATTTACGGGATTTTCAGGGGGAATCGATAAAATTGCTGGCCCTGGGCGGGGAACATTCGGTATCGTATTTTTTTATCAAAAAATACTTGATGGCCTATGCCGATCTGGTCCTTCTCCATCTTGATGCCCATGCCGATCTGCGTGACGGCTACCAGGGATACCATTATTCCCACGCCTCGGTCATCAGAAGGTGTCTTGACCATTTCGGCCCCGGCCACCAACTGGCCCAGTACGGCATTCGTTCCGGCACCAGGGAGGAATTCGTCTGGATGAGGGAACGCAAAACCCTGTATGCCAGTCTGGCCGAATTCTGCGGCTTTGTCGAGGCGCTGCCGGCCGAGCGGCCGGTCTATCTGACCCTGGATCTTGATTTTTTCGATCCGGCTTTCCTGCCCGGCACCGGCACCCCGGAGGCAGGGGGTGAGGATTTTCTTTCTTTTATAAAAATTGTCAAGCTGTTAAAGACAAAGAAACTGGTCGGCGCTGATGTTGTGGAACTGGCGCCCGCCATTGATCCCACCGGTAACAGCGATGTTTTCGCTGCCAAGGTGGTCAGGGAACTCATTCTTGCTTTGCACGGGGAGGGTACTGGTCATGTTGGATAAGCGGAAAAAGACGATTAACGCCAACAGTG
>JBFMAY010000060.1:0-15394 GCA_040755455.1 Thermodesulfobacteriota bacterium
GTCTTTATCCCGGTCGCGGAGCTGATCGGCGGCAAGAATGAGTGCAGCCGGGGTGTCAAAGGAGAAGCCCTTGCAGGAACCGTCTTGGAGCTTGTCCTTGTCCTGGATTTGGTCTTTGTCCCGGTCACGGAGCTGGTCGGCGGCAAGAATGAGTGCAGCCGGGGTATCAAAGGAGAAGCCCTTGCAGGAACCGTCTTGGAGCTTGTCCTTGTCCTGGATTTGGTCTTTGTCCCGGTCGCGGAGCTGATCGGCGGCGAGAATGAGAGCCGCCGGGGTATCAAAGGAGAAGCCCTTGCAGGAACCGTCTTGGAGCTTGTCCTTATCCTGGATTTGGTCTTTGTCCCGGTCGCGGAGCTGATCGGCGGCGAGAGCTGTTCCTGAGAAGGTTGTGAGGGCGAGCGCCGCTGTGAAAAGAATTGCTGTACGTTTGATCATTCGATTTATCCTCCTGGTAATTGCCGGCAACTGGTCTGATCACGACCGGTTGCCGCCAGGGCTTGCAATGCGGCATTGCTTTTCCGCCGCAAGATTTTTCATGCCCTGGATAGATTTTTGTTGTTTTTCTGGCAGCAAACCCAACGTGGTGCCGCTTTTTTTGCCTCTTTTCCGGAAACGTCGGGCAGTGCGACAGGAATCCCCGGTGTTTGCTCTTTCATGCTGTTCTTGTCATTTTTCGGCCGGCCGAATTGCTGCTGTTTTTTCTAACCATCATTGGGTATTTGTGCCCAATGATGGTTAGGTATAATTGCGCAATGCGTATACGCATATATACGGAAAATGCTGGCAAAAGGTTGCATGCCGGGGCAAAAAGAAATTTCTGCGGCCCGGAAAGGCCAATGAAAATCGGCCCGGGCCGGGGCTGCCAGGAGGAGGATAACCAGCAGCCGGCAGGCGGGAAAGCGGAAACCTGCCATCCTCCGGCAAAGGTTTTGCCTGCGCCTGCCCGGTCAATGGCCGCGCTTTTTGGCTGTCCGGCTGATTTTGCGGTTTTGCTGGCGACCCATCTGTGGTAAATGGTTATGCATAATCAACCCTTATTGTCGCGAACCGGGCGAATGTGAACCGTGAAGGATTTTCCCATGCAAAAAATACGCGCATCTCTCTTCAGCCTGCTGGTGGCCTTTCTCCTCTCATCCTGCGCCGCCATGCACCCGGCGGCCCCGGAGATCAATCTCATGGGCCTGGTCATGGATGAGGTAACCTTGAGTCACGTCAACATGGTGGCCAACCTGCGCCTGTTCAACCCCAATGCCGTCACCCTGCGGGTGGAGGGTGTGGAGTACGAACTGCAGCTCAACGGGGTGAAGGTCTCGGCCGGCAAGTCATTGAACAGTCTGGACGTCCCGGCCAACGACTTCGGCAGCCTGGACCTGCGCCTGTCCAGCGCCTACTGGGACCTCTTCCGTTTTGTCAATAACATCCAGCAGGGCGAGGAGCTTGATTTTCGCCTCACCGGCAGGGTGCGGGTCGGCGGGCTGGGCATTATCGGGCATACCTTCAACTTTGATCATGAGGGGAAAATTCCCTTGTTGAGCAAGGATGGGCGGCCCTCGCCCCTTTTTAACCCCTCCGTCGTGCCGCCCCGTCGGAACTGACCCTTAGCTTTCCGCCGCTGTCGCCGAGGACTTGTCTTGCCCTCCCCGTTTTTCACCTGGCGCCTGAAAAAAAATAAATAGTATTGAGCGGATATTCATTTTGACATTTGCCTTGTTTATGAGCATAATGCCGGATAGGAAACAGGCCGCCGGTCATTGCCTGCGCGTTCATCTCTGCTGAAGACCATCCGCACTCCGCTGGCCAAAACAAGGCGGGGTATTTCATTTCGTGCACCGCCACAGTTTTCAATAAGGAGGCAAATTATGGACCCTTCTTTCCTGATCCCGGCTCCCGACGCCATCCCGGTCCACTGGTTTTGGCTGCAGCTCCTGCTCACCATCACCACCTTTCTCCATCTTGTGGCCATGAACATTCTGCTGGGCAGCGGATGCATCGCCCTGGCCGCCCCCCTTGTCGGCCGGGGCGGGGAAACCGATGCGCTGTGCCGCAACATCGGCGCCAAGCTGCCCTTCATGATGGCCTTCACCATCAATTTCGGCGTCGCTCCCCTGTTGTTTCTCCAGGTCCTTTACGGCCAGTTCTTCTACACCAGCTCCATCCTGATGGCCGTCTACTGGCTTGCCATCATCGGCCTGCTCATTGCTGCCTACTATGCCGCCTATATCTTTCACCTCCGCTATGACCAGCTTGGACCAGGGCGCTCGCTGCTGGCCGGGATCATCGTGCTGCTGCTGACAATGGTCGCCTTTTTTTTCTGCAACAACATCAGCATTATGCAGCTGCCGGAGAGCTGGCTGCGGTACTTTGCCGGCGGCGAGGGCTGGCAGCTGAACCTGGCTGATCCGGCCCTTGTTCCCCGTTTTCTCCATTTCCTTGCCTCTGCCGCGGCCGTCGGGGGGCTGGCCGTTGCCGTCTATTATGAACGCCAGCGCCGCAAAGGTAATGCTGCTGGCGAGTCATGGATATCATATGGCTGCAACTGGTTCACCGTCGCCACCCTCATCAACTTTCCCATCGGCTTCTGGTTTCTGGGGGTGCTGCCATCCTTGGCCCATAATGTCGAGACCCTGGCCGGTAAATTGTTCACCGTGGTGCTTTACGGCTCGGTGGCTGCCGCCGTCATCTCGGTGATCCACGCCCAGCGCCGCCGGGTTTATCCAGCCGCGGGCTGGGCCCTGGGCGCGGTTTTTTTCATGACCCTGGCCCGGGAGTTTGTCCGTATCGCCTATCTCAATCCCTACTTCAGCCTGGCTGATCTGCCCGTGGCGCCCCAGTACTCGCCGTTGTTCGTTTTTCTGATTTTCCTTGCCGGGGCGGGGGCTCTGGTCTGGTGGATGGTAAAGACCGTTTTCTTTGCCCAGGAGGTGAAGTGATGAATTATCCGGTCTGGCAGCTTGATTTCGCGGGGGGCGGCCTTTTGATTGCCGTCATGGCCATCCTGCACGTCTATGTCGCCCATTTTGCCGTGGGTGGGGGGCTGTTTCTGGTGCTGGCCGAACACAAGGGGGTCAGGGAAAACAACCCGGACATTCTGGCCTATGTGAAGAAGCATACCAAGTTCTTCATGCTGCTCACCATGGTGTTCGGCAGCCTTACCGGGGTCGGCATCTGGTTCACCATATCCCTGCTCAACCCGGCGGCAACCTCGGTTTTGATCCACAATTTTGTCTTTGCCTGGGCCACGGAATGGACCTTCTTTGTTGCCGAGATCGTCTCCATCCTGCTCTACTATTACAGTTTTGACCGCATCTCATCGCGCCAGCATCTCATCATCGGCTGGATCTATTTCGCCTGCGCCTGGCTGTCGCTCTTTGTCATCAACGGCATCATCGATTTCATGCTCACTCCCGGCAGCTGGCTGGATAACGGCAGTTTCTGGAGCGGACTGTTTAATCCCACCTTCTGGCCGGCGCTTTTTTTCCGCACCTTCCTGGCGCTGGTGATCGCCGGCCTCTTCGGCTTCCTCACTGCCACGGCGCTGCAGGAGGCGGGCCTGCGCCATAAGATGGTGCGGTTCTGCGCCCTGTGGCTGCTGGCCCCTTTTGTGCTCCTGCTTGGCTCGGCCTGGTGGTACCGGGCCGCCCTGCCGCCCCAGGTCGAGGAGATGGTGTTCAACAGGATACCGGGACTCCAGCCGTACATGCGCACCTTTGTCATCTGCTCGCCCCTGCTCATCTTCGGCGGCCTGCTGATGGCCGTCCGCACCCCGGCGGCGGTCAGGCGGTCGCTGGCAGCGGGCATGCTGCTCATCGGTCTCATCTACATCGGGGCCTTTGAGTTTATCCGGGAGGGCGGCAGGAAGCCATACATCATCCAGGACTACATGTACGCCAATGCGCTGTTAAAAGAGGAAATACCCGCGGTTGGGCAAAACGGCATCCTGAAGTCGGCCAGATGGGCCCGCCTGAGCAATATAGGGGATGATCCGGGCAGGGCCGGCGAGGAGATCTTCAATCTGACCTGTCTTTCCTGTCACTCGGTGGGCGGCCCGTTACGGGATATGAGAAAACGGGCCGCGCAGATGTCGCACCAGGGGCTGGAGTTTGTCATCTCCGCCATGGGCAAGCAGCTGCCCTACATGCCGCCCTTTGCCGGCACTGATGAGGAAAAAAAGGCCCTGATCTTTTATCTGCACCGGTCGTTGCTGAATAAACCCGCGTCGGGTGATTGAGCGGGGGGATTGTTTTTCCAGCAGCGCGGCGGCAGCTTCTTGGGTAGAGAAAAGGGGAGATCATGCGGATCTCCCCTTTTCCTGTTAATGGCGGGTGCTGTCCGCCGCCCGGATTTTAGGGATTGCTTGAACGGATAATGAGCAGGGGGCGGTCAACCCGCTGCAGGATACCGGCCGCCACACTGCCGTAGAAAACCCGGCCCAGGCCGCTGCGGCCGTGGCTGGCCATGGCGATCAGATCGGCGTTTTCCTGTTTGGCTATTTCGATGATCACCTCAACCGGCTGGCCCCGCATGATCCGGGTGGTTACCTGGATATTCTGCTGTTCAAATTTTTCCTGCACGCCCTTAAGGTAGGATTCCGCGGTGTTGTTCTGTCTTGCAAGTTCTTCATCCTTCTTGCTCACGGCTGAAACTTCCAGGTCGCCGGTGTAGACAAGTTTTTCCTCGACCGCTTTCAGCAGGATAACCTTTGCCGAAAATTTCCTGGCGAGTTCAACAACATGGCTTAAAATGACCTCGGCTCGTTCCGAGCCGTCAAGTGGTACGAGTATGGTGTCATACATGGCCGTCTCCTTTGCCAATGCTTCTCGGCGGGGAAAATTGTTTGTAATGAAATTAATATATTATGAGTTGTCCATGGATTGCAAGATGATAAAATCATGCACTCCCTTTCTTCTTTGCCTGGCCCGGCCCTGGAGCCTCCCGCGCTGATGGCGCCCCAGCAAAGAGTTGATGCCCGGCCATGGAATTTGGCATAGTGGAACTAGCGGTTACTTCAGGGAAATAACGAAAAAAAACGGGCGGGCGGCGATGAAAAGAAATTCCATCATCAGAGAGCAGCTTGAGCAGGAGCTGGCCGACATGCGGGTCTCCATGCAGGCCCTGGAAAAGTGCCGCGAGGCGCTGGAGAAGAGCAAGAGCGACTATCAGCGGCTGCTGGAAACAGCGCCTGACGCCATGGTCTTTGTTAATAGGCAGGGCACCATCGTGCTGGTCAATGCCCAGCTGGAGGCAATGTTCGGTTTTGCCCCGGGAGAGCTGATCGGCCAGGATTTGGGCTGTCTGATCCCGGAACGCTTCCGGGAAAAGCACCGGAAACTGCTGGCGCGTTATTTTGACAAACCAGGTTCGCGGCCCATGGGCCTCATTTATGAAATCTACGGCCTGCGCAGGAACGGCATGGAATTCCCGGCAGATATCAGTCTCAGCTGCCTGCAGATGGGCGATGAAGCGGTGGCCGCGGCCTCGGTCCGGGACATCACCGAACGCAAACAGATCGAGGAAAGGCTGGAACACAATTATTTTATTCAGCGGGTGACCAGCTCGGTGCTGAAAATCGCCCTGGAGCCGTTGTCCCTTGATGAGCAGTTTGACCGCATCCTTGATCTGACCCTGACCCTGCCCCATCTTTCCCTGCAGTCCAAAGGCGGGATCTGTCTGGTCGAGGAAGGGTCCGGCGACCTGGTGATGAAAGCCGTCCGCGGTTTCGGCCCCGCGGAGCGGCCGCCATGTCTGCGCATTGCCCAGGGTCAGTGCCTGTGCGGCAAGGCGGTGGCCACCGGCAAGGTGATCTTCACTGATTGCGCGGAGGAGGGCCATGAGCTCGACCCCCTGCCGTTTCCCCATGGCCACTACTGCATCCCCATTGTCTCCGGCGAGCGCTCCCTTGGTCTGCTCAACGTTTTTGTCAAGGAAGGGCACAAGAGAAAGGAGTCAGAAGAGGAATTTCTGGTGGCCATCGCCAACACCCTGGCCGGCATCATAGAACGGCGCAGGGCGAACGAGGAAAAAGCCATGCTGCAGGAGCAGCTCATGCAGGCGGAAAAGATGGTGGCCTTGGGCCGCCTGACCGCCAATGTGGCCCATGAGATACGCAATCCCCTGACCGCGGTGGGCGGTTTTGCCAGACGGCTGCAGAAAAACGCGGCACTGGGGAGCAGGGAAAAGGAGTATGTTGCGATCATTGTGGCTGAGGTGGGCCGGCTGGAAAAGATACTGAACAACGTGCTGATCATTTCCAAGGGCGCGGAGCTGGCAAAAGAGTATCAAGACATCCATGCCCTGCTTGACGAGGTATTGCGGCTGTATGAGTTCCTGTGCCGGGAGCGGTCCATCATGGTCACCAGGACCTACCGGCTTGCCTCGCCGGAGATGCTGATCGACCGGGAACATGTACGGGAGGCGGTCATGAATGTGGTGGCCAATGCCATCGATTCCATGCCCAGGGGCGGCAGGCTGCTGGTCGGCACCGGCCAGGAAACCGTCGAGGGCCGGCCCTTTATCGATATCGCCATCCAGGACAGCGGCGGGGGTATTCCGGCGGAACAGCTGAAAATGATCTTTGAACCCTTCTTCACCACCAAGGGGCCGCAGAAGGGAACCGGCCTGGGGCTGGTGCTCGCCAAAAAGGTGGTGGAAGACCACGGCGGCTTCATCCGGGTCAAAAGCAAGGTGGGTGAGGGGACCACCCTGCATCTTCTGTTGCCGGCAGACCAGCAGTGAGCTTGCAGCAGTCCCGTCATATCCCCGCCCTGGGCACGGTATATCCGGCGGCAGCAGGGGCGGGTTTTATGCCTGCGCCCTGGTGCCAGGTCCCAGGTCGTCGTTGTGAATTTACCATGAGGAAAGGTTGATTCCATGCAAAAGAGTGCGGATAAAGGTGATAATCTGATGGAAATCAGCATCCTGCAGGGTGCGGTGGAAAACGCCAATGAGGCCTTTGTGACCATTGATCAGCAGTCCACGGTGATTTTCTTCAACCGGTCGGCGGAGCGGATGTTTGGTTACAAGAGGTGCGAGGTCATCGGCCGCAATCTGGCCGAGATCCTGGGGCCCGGCTGCAGGGAAGGCCATCAGCGGGCCGTGGCCCAATACGTGAAAACACGCAAGGGGACACTCATCGGCCATGAGAGCGAGTTTCAGGCCATGCGGCAAAACGGCGAGACATTCCCGGCCGCCATTTCCTTTTCCGTGACCGAGGTGAACGATCAGTGTTTTTTCACCGGCATTGTCCGGGAACTCACCGAAACCAAGGCGCTGCATGAGCAGATCGTGCAGGCGGAACGGCTGGCGGCCCTGGGCCAGATGGTGGCCGAGATCAGTCACGAGATCAAGAATCCCCTGGTGATGATCGGCGGTTTTGCACGGCAGCTGCTGAAAAAGATCAGCGGCGCAAAGGAACAGGCCAAGCTCGGGGTGATCGTCAGTGAAGTGGAACGGCTGGAGAAGCTGCTGGCCGATCTCAAGGATCTCTACCGGCCCCGGCGGCTCAATCTCGTCAAGTTCGACGTAGATGAGCTGTTGCAGGAGGTGTGTACGCTGACCATAGCCAATATGAAAAACGACGCCATAACCATCCGCTGCCAGGCAGAACCGGGCGCCAAGCTGATCAGCGGCGACCGGGACAAATTAAAGCAGGTCCTGCTCAATCTGGTCAAGAACGGCGCGGAAGCCATGTCCGGGCCGGGCACCGTTGCCGTGGCGTCAAGGCTTGCGGGCGACAACATCCTCGTCGCTATTACCGACAGCGGCCAAGGCATTCCGGCCAGTCTCAGGGAGAAGATCTTTTCCCCTTTTTTCACCACCAAGGAGCACGGCACCGGCCTTGGTCTCTGCATCTCGAAAAGAATTGTCGATGAACACCCAGGCGGCCTGTTTTCCCTGGAAAGCGAGGAAGGCAAGGGCACGACCGTGACCATCACCCTGCCGCTGCAGGCCGGGCCCTGCCTGCAGCAGGTCGGACAACCCAATAAATAGGGGGAGCGGACCGTTGCCAGATAACGCCCCGGATAAAGACGGGCAGATTTTTTCCCTGCAATCCGTGCGGCTGCTGAGGCCGTTTTTCAAAAAGTACGCCTTGAGGCTTACGGCCGGGATTCTTGCCCTGCTGCTGGTGGATTTTCTGCAGCTGTGGACCCCGCGCATTATCAAAAGGGCGGTCGATGAACTGGGCCGGGGCGAGGCCACCGGCCCCGGTCTGCTGCGTTATGCCGGCCTGATTCTCCTGCTGGCCGCGGGCATTGCGGTCTGCCGCTTTGCCTGGCGCTATCTGGTCCTCGGCTTTTCCCGGCTGCTGGAGCGGGACCTGCGGGACCGGTTGCTGTCCCACCTGCTGACCCTGGACCGCATGTTTTATCAGCGGCACACCACCGGCGAGATCATGGCCCTCACCACCAACGATCTCGCCGCCGTACAGCTGGCCTGCGGCATGGGGCTGATCGCCTTTATCGATGCGGTGGTCATGACGCTCGCTGCCCTGGCCTTCATGGCCTATATCCATCCCATGCTCACACTGATCGCCGTGCTGCCCATGCCGGTGCTGGTTTTTTCCACCCGGCTGCTGTCGGCCAGCATGCACCGCAGATTCAAAAGGGTGCAGGAGCAGTTTGAAACACTCACCGAGTTTGCCCGCAGCACCCTGAGCAACATCCGCCTGATCAAGGCCTACACCCAGGAGGCCCCGCAGACCGTGCAGTTCGGCCGCATGGGCGAGGAGTACATCCGCAACAATCTCAAGGTGGCGGTGGTGCAGGGCATCCTTTCCCCCTTTTCCGGCCTGGTGGCCAACTGTTGTCTGCTGCTGGTGCTGTTCTACGGCGGCCGGCTGACTATACAGGGGGTTATCACCGTGGGTGATTTTGTCGCCTTCTTTTCCTACCTGTTCATGCTGACCTGGCCGATGATGGCTCTTGGCTGGGTGGCTAACCTGTTCCAGCGGGGCGCCACCTCCCTGGGCCGCATTGACCGCATTCTCCAGGAGAAGCCGCAGCTTGAGGACCGGCCCGCAGGCCCCGCCCGCCCGCCTTCCGCCGGCCACATCAGCCTGAACCATCTCTCTTTCGTCTTTCCCGGCCAGACAACGCCCGCCATTGATGACATCACCATGACCATCAGGCCAGGCATTGTCGGCGTGGTGGGCAAAAGCGGGGCCGGCAAGTCGATTCTGTGCAACATTCTCGCCCGGCTCTACCCAGTGGCGGACGGCGCCTATTTTCTGGACGGGGTGGACGTCAACACCCTGCCGCTCGCCGCGGTGCGGGGCAGCATCGCCTATGTGCCCCAGGATACCACCCTTTTTTCCGATACCATCGGCTTCAATATCTCCCTGGGCCGTGAGAATGCCTCCAGCGCCGAGATAGAAGAGGTGGCCCGGGCCGCCGCCATCCACCAGGAGATCATGGCCCTGCCGGACGGCTACCAGACCAGGGTGGGGGAGCGCGGCGTCAAGCTCTCCGGGGGCCAGCGCCAGCGGATCGCCCTGGCCCGGGCCCTGCTGCTGGACCGGCCCATCATCATCATCGATGACGGCCTGTCCGCGGTGGATATGGAAACCGAACAGGCCATCATCGGCTCCATGGCCTCCTACCTGCGGGGGCGCACCTGTATCGTGGTCTCCCACCGGGTGGCGCCGCTGGCGGACGCCGGGGAAATCCTGGTCATGGACCAGGGTCGCATCGCCGCCCGGGGCAACCATGCGTTTCTTTTTGCCAACAACCCCTTTTACGCCAAAATTTATACCTACCAGACCACGGTGGGGGGAAGACAGGGATAGGCCGCCATGCGCTACGGCTTCGGATATTTTGAAGAGGATCACCTGGGCCAGGTGGCGGACATCGGGCTGTGGCGGCGCATTATCTCCTATTCCCGGCCGCACTGGGGCAAGGTGGCCGGCGCCATTATCCTGTCCATGATCGTCATCGGCGCAAGTCTCGCGCTGCCCTACATGGTCCGCCTGGGCATCGACCGCTTTGTGGTCAACACCAGCCTGGAAAGCGCGGCCCGCATCAGCGGGCTCGGCCGGCTGGCCGCGCTGTTCATCGGCGTCATCCTGGCCGGCTTTGCCGCCAATTTCTACCAGGTGTTCATCCTGGAATGGACCGGCCAGACCATCATGCACCAGATGCGGCAGCAGCTTTTCAGCCACATGCTGGGCCTGGATCTGGCCTTTTTCAACAACAATCCCAGCGGCAAGCTGGTGACCCGGCTGACCAACGACATCCAGAACATGCACGAGATGTTCACCTCGGTCATCGTCACCCTGTTCAATGATTTCTTCCAGATAGCCGGCATCATGGCCATCCTCTTCTGGATGAACTGGCGGCTGGCCCTGATTCTGAGCATCCTGCTGCCGCTGATCGTGGCCGGCATCGGCTGGTTCAGCCGCCTGGCCCGGGACGCCTTCCGCGCCATCCGCACCCAGCTCGCCAGGATCAATGCCTTTCTGCAGGAATCCCTGTCCGGCATCGCCATTATCCAGCTCTTTCTGCGGGAGAACGACACCCACAGAAAATTTGTCGAGCTGAGCAAGGCCTATCTGGATCAGAACCTTTACCAGATCAGGATTTTCGGCATATTCATGCCGGCCATGGAGCTGTTCAGCGCCCTGGCCACCGGCTGTATCATCTGGTACGGCGGCGGCGAGGTCATCCGGCAGCATATGACACTGGGCGAGCTGGTGGCCTTTCTCTCCTACATGCGGCTGTTCTTCCAGCCGGTGCGAGAGCTTTCCCAGAAATACTCCATTGTCCAGTCCGCCATGGCCTCGGCGGAACGCATCTTCCAGCTGCTGGACACCCGGGGCACCCTGCCGTCCCCCGAAGCGCAGGGGGCTCAGCCGGCCAGCCGGGGCGCGGTGGACTTCCGCCAGGTGCGGTTCGGCTACGAGGCGCGGCAACCCATTCTGCACGACCTTTCTTTCCGGATCGAGCCCGGCCAGACCCTGGCCATTGTCGGTGCCACCGGCTCGGGCAAATCCACCATCGTCAATCTCCTGGAGCGCTTTTATGACCCGGACGGCGGCACCATCGAGATCGACGGCCGGGACGTGCGCGCGTACAACACCCTCTGGCTGCGGCAACAGATCGGCCTGGTCATGCAGGATGTGTTCATTGTGCCCGGCACTATAAAAGATAATATCCTGCTGGACCGGGACATGGATGATCAGCGGCTGCAGGACATCATCGGGCGCGCCCAGCTCAGCACCCTGGTCCGCCGGCTGCCCCAGGGACTTGCCACCATCATCGGCGAAGGCGGCATGGATCTCTCCGCCGGCCAGAAGCAGCTGCTGGCCTTTGCCCGGGTGCTGGCCCGGGATCCCCGCATCCTGATCCTCGATGAAGCCACCTCAAGCGTTGACTCGGAGACCGAGATGCTCATCGACCGGGCCATTGACTCCACCCTGGCCAACCGCACCAGCATCGTCATCGCCCACCGCCTCTCCACCATCAAACGGGCCGGCCATATCCTGGTCATGGAGCAGGGCCGCATCGTCGAGGAGGGCAGTCATGACAATCTGATGGCCAAAGGGGGCATCTACCGCCGCCTGCAGGATCTGCAGCTTGCCGGCCAGAATGGCAATGGGGTGCGGAGTGGTATGGAGTGACAGGCAAGACGCGAGGATAGTAGCCATAAGGCATAACGCAGGCCTGACCCGCTTGGCACAGGTGCGATGTTTTGCCGCACTCCTCCAGGTATTTTTTTATTGAATTTTTGTCAGGAAAAATGCATCTACTGAGAATGGTTTGAGTTGAGCGGGTGAAGTTGCGCACGAAAGAAGACCGGAGAGCCTGGAAACATCTCGATGGAATAAGGGTAAAACTGGTCATAAGCCAAAGGCGGACTTGACCTCTTTTCTGACCCTTTTCCCCTTTTCTTTTTTTCCTTTTGATGCTTATGGAATCAATGAAGGTGGCTTCAATGCTTATATCAGGTAGGAATATGCAAATACTTCAAACATTTGTCGGAATACTGCAGTCATGGTTCGTTTTATATGCGACTTGGTGGATGTTTTCATATTATACAGGCAGAATCGGTTTTTCCGGCCAAGAAGAAGAAAGACGTAAGCGTAAGGTTAAAAAATTTGGGTGGCTATTAATAATTTGCATTGTAATTACATTGTTAGGGGGAGTGATATTGTTAATATCCAAATTATGCCAGTTAATACTGTTATTAATATGAAACCAAAAAAATTCCCCACCCTTTTCTTCACGGAGAAGTTAAGACAAGAAGTCAAGAAGGGTCAGAAAGGAGTCACAAGAAAAAGGGAAAAAAGTCAAAAAGGAATCTGAAAAGAAAAGAAAAAAAGAAAAGAAAAGAAATAAAAAAGGGGAAAAAAGGGGTCAAGTCTGCTGTTGGCTTTTATTGTGAAGTGTGTTACAGATGTAAATTATGTCGAGACCGTTACGCATAGAATATCCCGGCGCATGGTATCATGTCATGAACCGTGGCAGGAGAAGGGAGAAGATATTTTTGTCCCGGGAAGATTATGAAAATTTCATCAAGATTCTGCAGGAGACATCGGAAAGCTGGAATATCAAGATCTCCGCCTATTGCCTGATGCCGAACCATTATCATTTGCTGGTCAATACGCCGGAAGGCAATATCTCCCGCTGCATGCGGCATATCAACGGTGTCTACACCCAGCGATTCAATCGGCAGCGCAAGACAGACGGTCAACTGTTCCGGGGCAGATATAAGGCAGTGCTGGTGGAAGCGGACAGTCATCTTCTCGAGGTGTTGCGTTATATCCACAGAAACCCTTTGCGGGCCGGGCTGGCAAAGAAATTCGATGAGTTTGCCTGGAGCAGTCACCGGGGGTATCTCTCGGCGGCAAAGAGATGGGAGTGGCTGCACAAGGATTTCCTGTTGACCATGCTCTGTGAAAAAAAGAGCGGCCGCAAGGCAGCCTATGGAGACTTTGTCTCCAAGGGTGACCCGGAGGAGATAGAGCGGTTCTACTCATTGAAAAACCTTCCCTCCGTGCTTGGTGGGGATACTTTCAAGGATTGGCTGAAAGAGAAGTTTCAACACCTGTGCTTTCATGAAGAGATACCTGAATCCCGGATACTTGCCCCAACAGCGGAAGAGATAATCCGCGAGGTGTGCGATCATTTCCAGGTAATGAGAGAGCAGCTTACAGTTACCCGGCGAGGCAGGGAAAATCTTCCACGTGACATGGCAATTTATCTTGTCCGCCTTCTGAGCCAGGCAACCTTAAGTGAAGTGGGAAAACATTTCGGCATGAACAACTACAGCACGGTCAGCAGTGTGGTTGAGCGGGTGAAGTTACGCACGAATGAGGACCCGATGGTACGGGAACATCTTGATGTAATAAGGGTAAAACTGGCAAAAAGCCAAAGGCAGACGAGGGCCTTTTAATGGGTGCCCCCCCCCATTAAATACAACTTTCCTTGTTTTCTTGATATAACATGTTGAGAAAATAGTTATTCTGGCTTCTGAATTCTGGCTCCTGTCTCCCAAGCGGAAGGGCATTACGAGAAAATCATTATGAACAGATTCCCTGATAAATCTCTTTGCTGGACCATTACTCTTCTCCTGCTTGGTGCCATGCTGTCCGGGTGTGCATCGCTTGGGGAGCCGCACTACTGGATGCAGGAAGTCAAGGGCAGGGTCATTGATATGGAAACTCAAAAGCCGGTCAAGGGCGCGGTGGCCCTGGCTGTCTATCGTGCTGGCGACACTTCAGCTGCCGGCTCCGCTGATTTTGCCGGTGACGCCCAGGAGGCAACCACCGACTCCCATGGAGAATTTCTGATCCCGAAGACGAAAATCTATAACAGAGGCGATTACGGGAAGTTGTCGCTAAGTTATTTGTATATTCTGGCACCGGATTATTTCCCGGAAAAAATGCTGGCGGTAGATGAGCAGCCTATAAAACTGCGAAAAGTAACTCATTATTTTCACTACAAGAAATTTCCGGAATTCGTTGTTGATCTGCCAGGTCGGCATTCCATGACATCAGCAGGCTATCAGGGCTGGTTGAATGCCGTTCAGTCGCCTCGCCTCTCGAAAGCAGGATCGGCCGGGGTATTTTTGCATGACCCAAAACGGCAATTCAGTAAATTGTTCTGGCAGGGCGGGTATTACGACGAAGACCAGGCAATTGGCGGCAGCTTTATTCGGGCCTTTGATGAAAAAAATAAGGAGTGGTTAACCATGGATTGCACCGGAAAAACGGCGCAGGTTGCCCAGTTTGCCATGGGCAATTGGGGATCGATGTTCAGCAGCCCGTCAGAAGCGCCCATATTTGCCGGCACAGACAGCATCCTCATCCCGCCGGACAAAACCGCGGGGTATAATCAGGTTGCCAGAATTGCGCCCGCGGAAGGCAATATTTCCGCCATAACAGGTGATGCGAATCAGTTTTACACGATTGAAGGTGATGGCAAATACCTTTGCATCTATAACCTGAAACCAGGAAATAACGCGCATAGCGAGGATGCTTATGCAAGAAAGACCATTACCCGGGGCGAGATTTCAATTTTCAGCGATGAGACGTCAAGTGCTCTGCCAACCTTGGAATTTGTTGCCACCATACGCATCCGTAATGCGCCTTGCCAAATTATATGTACGAAATCAGCAAGTTATTGGCGCATTTATCTGTGTCAAAAAAATATGGATGATTATTTCTTTGAGCCGATCCTTGTTTTCCCGGCAGAAAGAGAAATTACGGCAATCGCTGCCTCCGGGGTGGATGATAGCATCTTTATTGCCTTTAAGAATGATGGGATAAGAAAATACTCTGGGCAGGAAAAATCCATTACCCAGTTTGGGGAGATATTCCTGGAAGACGAGAGCTTTCTTGCGAACTCAAAACGGGTCAACTATCCGGAGGTCGTGTCGATGGCCGTTGGCGACAATGGTTTGACCGGCAGCGCGCTGTATGCGGCAACAAATAGTGACGTTATTTACCGTTTTGCCGCAGATGGTACTCCGGACTATATGGTCAGATATGATGGGAATCTACATTAAGCGGTGAGGCCGGGCGGGCATGAAACCTGCCCTGGCCGCGCCGGATTTCCCTCATAAAAGACCGGTCCCTTTTTCTCCCCTCCCCACCCGGCAACTCAGGCCAGGTCATGGCCGGTAGTGGTCATGACCAGTTTGCCGTGTTTGACCCCTTTGACGCCGATCAGCTCGTCGGCGATTTGTTTGACTTCATGGGCTGCCCCGCGCACGACCAGGACTTCCAGACAGTTATGGGCGTCCAGGTGGACGTGCAGGGAGGAGATGATGTGATCATGGTGGGAGTGCTGCTGCTCGGTCAGCTTGTCGGAAAGATCCCGCACGTGGTGATTGTAGATGAGGGTGACGGTGCCGATGGCCTCTTCCGTGGATTCACTCTTGTTCTCCACCAGCGAGGCCC
>JBFMAY010000061.1:0-15204 GCA_040755455.1 Thermodesulfobacteriota bacterium
TTTTGAAGGCATTTCACTCAATTCACATAGGTGAATAAACGCAGCAGTTTAAAAAAATCTACCTGTCGGCTTTGACGAGGTTACCCTACCACAAAAAATAACCTCTCAAACTCCGACAGACTCCTAGCTGAGAGAAGTGATATTCCCCTGTGTCGCATTCTTCATTTAGTCCAGGTCCATCCGGGAATGGATGTCTTGTGTTAAAACTGTTGTTAAATAATAACCTGAGTTGAGGAGAAAGAGAGGCAGATGAATTTAAGCGATCTTAAAGTAATGAAGATCAATGAGCTGACCAAGCTTGCCAAAGAGCTTGGGGTCGAAGGTTTCAGCTCCATGCGCAAGCAGGAATTGATCTTTGCGATTATCCAGACCAAAACCAAAGAGATGGAAAAAAATGGTGTGGTCAGAGGAAGCGGTGTGCTGGAGGTGCTGCCGGATGGCTTCGGTTTTCTTCGCTCGCCGGATTTTAATTACCTGCCGGGTCCAGATGATATTTATGTTTCTCCCTCTCAGATTCGCCGCTTAAACCTTCGCACCGGCGACAGTGTCGAGGGTCTGGTCCGCTCTCCCAAGGAGGGCGAACGTTATTTCGCCCTGCTGAAAGTTGACAGTGTAAACTTCCAGCCGCCTGAAAACGCCAAGAATAAGACCATTTTTGCCAACCTGACCCCCCTGCATCCCGAACAGCGTATCGTCCTTGAGCGTGAGCCTGATAACTATTCCATGCGTATGATGGATATCATGTCGCCCATCGGCAAAGGCCAGCGCGGTCTGATTGTGGCGCCGCCCCGTACGGGCAAAACGGTGCTGATCAAAGACATAGCAAACAGCATCATTAAAAATCATAAAGAGATCATCCTCATTGTGCTGCTCATTGACGAGCGGCCTGAAGAGGTCACCGACATGGCCAGAAGCGTCAAGGCCGAGGTTATCAGCTCAACCTTTGATGAGCCGCCCCAGCGCCACATTCAGGTTGCCGAGATGGTTCTGCACAAGGCAAAGCGCCTGGTTGAGCATAAGTTCGATGTGGTGATCCTGCTTGACAGCCTGACCCGTCTGGCCAGGGCATACAACACCGTCATGCCTTCCAGTGGCAAGATCCTCTCAGGTGGTGTGGACTCAAACGCCCTGCACCGTCCGAAACGCTTTTTCGGCGCGGCCCGTAACATTGAGGAGGGCGGCAGTCTGTCCATCATTGCCTCCGCCCTGGTTGAAACCGGCAGCCGGATGGACGAGGTTATTTTCGAGGAGTTCAAGGGCACCGGCAACATGGAGATCGTGCTTGACCGCAAGATGGCGGACAGGCGTCTTTTCCCGGCCATGGATATCAACCGTTCCGGCACCAGGAAGGAAGAACTCCTGCTCGCCCCGGATGTGATCAACCGATCCTGGATTCTGCGCAAACTCCTGTCCAACATGAAATCGGCGGATGCCATGGAATTTCTCCTTGATAAGATGAAGGGGACCAAGAACAATCAGGAGTTCTTCGAAATGATGAACTGCTGATGGTTGCCATGGGGAACCGTTATTTCATCCACGATAAAATATTGCAAAATATTGCTCGTGGTATATAATACCCTGCTTGTCCTATAGAATATGCCGGCATGTGCTGAAGGCCGATGTGCCGGCTGAAATAAGATTGCTAAAGTTTTGGAGGTTTGCGATGAAAAAAGATATCCATCCCGAGTATCATAAGATCAATGCCGTATGCGCCTGCGGCAACGAAGTACCCATCGGCAGCGTCAATTCTGAAATGAGAGTGGAGATCTGTTCCGCCTGCCATCCTTTTTTCACCGGCAAGCAGAAACTTATTGATACGGCCGGCCGGGTAGAAAAATTCCTGAAAAAATACGGTAAGACCCTCAATAAGTAATTCTCTTTTTTTTCCATCTTCCGGTCCCCCATGTTCGCCAAGTTTGAAAATATTCATGATAAGCTTCTGGAACTTGAGGGGATGCTTTCCGATCCCGCTGTGCTTGCCAATCAGAGTGAGTACGGCAAGGTCGCCCGGGAGCATTCCCGCGTGGCCAAAATCCATGGCCTTTACGAGAAGTTCAAGCGGGTGAGCCAGGAGCTGGCGGAAAGCCAGGAGCTTTTCCATCAGGAAGATGATGAGGAAATGCGAGAGCTCGCAAAAAGTGAAATTGCGGAACTGAACAATCAGGCCAAAGAGCTTGAGAAAGAGCTGCGGATCCTGTTGCTGCCCAAGGACCCCAACGATGAAAAGAATATTCTTCTTGAGATCAGGGCGGGTACCGGCGGCGATGAGGCCGCCCTTTTTGTCAGCGACCTGTTCCGCATGTATTCGAAATACGCCGAAATACAGGGCTGGAAGGTCGAGGTGATGAGCAGCAACCCCATCGGCATCGGCGGCTTTAAAGAGATCATCGCCTTGATAAGCGGGGAGCAGGTTTACAGTCAGCTGAAATATGAATCCGGAGTGCATCGGGTGCAGCGGGTGCCGGAAACGGAGGCCCAGGGCAGGATTCATACCTCGGCCGTCACGGTTGCCGTGCTGCCCGAGGCCGAGGAAGTGGAGCTGCACATCGACCCGAGTGAGCTGCGCTTCGATGTTTTCCGTTCATCAGGACCCGGCGGCCAGAGTGTCAACACCACTGATTCCGCGGTCCGCGTCACCCACCTGCCCACCGGTCTTGTCGTCTCCTGTCAGGATGAAAAATCTCAGCATAAGAACAAGGCCAAGGGCCTGAAGGTTCTGCGGGCGCGCCTGCTTGACCTGATGGTGCAGGAGCAGCATGACCGTATATCGGAACAGCGGAAAAGTCAGGTCGGCAGCGGTGACAGGAGTGAGCGCATCCGCACCTATAATTTTCCCCAGGGCCGGCTGACGGATCACCGGATCAATCTGACCCTGTATCGGCTTGAGGATATCATGCTCGGCAAGCTCAACTGTGTGATTGAACCCTTAATTGCTCATTATCAGGCAGAGGCTCTGAAAACTGTTCAGTAGTTATCAGATGCTGTTTTTCACTGCCCATTGCTTTTTCCATCTCTTTTCGACATTGCCTGATGCCGTGGTTCGCGTTTGCCGGTTAACGGGCCATTGGGCATCTTGTCTCCCCGGTGAATGGCGCGGACTTTCATGAAGGCACTGAATCTCTATCAAAGCGGTGTGAGCCGCCTCAGACAAGCGGAGATCGAGGATGCGGAGATCGAGGCATCTCTTCTTCTCGGCCATTTGCTCAATCTTTCCCGGGCCCGGGTTTTTCTCCATGATGAACAGTTGCCCGACTCCGTTCTGCGGGATTTTGAACATTATCTCAGCCGCCGTTTGACCAGAGAGCCACTGGCCTATATCCTGGGCGAACAGGAATTCTGGTCCCTGCCGTTTTATGTCAACAATGATGTCCTGATCCCCCGTCCTGAAACCGAACTTCTGCTTGAGATCGTGCTGCAGGTTTTAAGGGGGGAGGAGCAGGATCTGCAGTCAGGGCGGGTGCTGGATATGGGCACAGGCAGCGGTGTCATCCCCATCGTTCTGGCCCTTGAGCTTCCTCAGGCCTTTGTCTGCACCCTTGATATCTCTTATGCCGCCCAGGTCGTGGCCAGAAAAAATGCCGCACGGCATAATGTTCTGGACCGTGTCTCCTTTATTTCTTCCGACTGGCTGGCCGGTATCCGCCGGACACCTCTCTTTGATCTGGTGGTGACCAATCCCCCTTACGTGGCCCGGGAGAGCTTTGCCGGCCTGCAGCCCGAGGTGAGCCTGTTTGAACCGCGGCTTGCCCTGGATGGCGGGCAGGGGGGAGGTGAGGTGATCGCCCGGTTTGCCGGGGATGTTGCCGCCGTGCTCAAGCCAGGCGGCCGTTTTTTCATGGAAATCGGCGCGGATCAGTCCCATTTCGTCATGGATCTTTTTTCATCTTTTCCAGAATTTGACGGGCTCACTGTATATGAAGATTATGCAGGGCTTCCCAGAATATTTCACGCAAGGCGGTCATAAATGGATAAAATTGTAATTGAAGGCGGCAGAAGCCTGCAGGGTGAGATCAAGATCAGCGGGGCAAAGAATGGCGCCCTGCCCATCATTGCCGCCACCCTGCTCTGTCCGGGCACCCATATCATCTATAATGTGCCGGAGTTGCGTGATATCAAGACTATTCTGCAGCTGCTCGGCACCCTTGGCGCAACCTGGGAGAGGGTGGATACGAATACCCTTGCCATCAATTCCGATCATGTCACCGAGTTTGAAGCCTCCTATGAGCTGGTGAAAACCATGCGGGCTTCGGTGCTGGTGCTGGGGCCGCTGCTGGCCCGCCTGGGCCGGGCCAGGGTTTCCCTGCCCGGGGGGTGCGCCATCGGCGCCCGTCCCATCGATTTTCATATGCAGGGTTTTCAGAAGCTTGGCGCGCAGCTTGAGCTTGAACAGGGTTATGTCGACGCCAAGGTTTGCGGCCGGCTGCGGGGTAACACCGTTTATTTTGATATTCCCTCTGTCACCGGCACGGAGAATATCCTGATGGCCGCCGTGCTGGCCGAAGGAACCACGGTCATCAAAAATTCCGCCAAGGAGCCGGAGATCGGCAATCTGATCGACATGCTGACCGGCATGGGGGCAAGTATTGAAGGCCGCAATACCGACCGACTGATTGTGCACGGGGTCAATAGCTTAAGGCCCGCTGAGATTGCCATCATTCCCGACCGCATCGAAACCGGGACCTTTCTCATTGCCGTCGGCGCCGCCGGAGGCGACGTTACCCTGACCAACTGCAATCCCGCCCACCTGCCGTCACTTTCCGAGAAATTACGCAACAGCGGCATCTATCTTGAGGAGGGGGAGAAAAGCATCCGGGTGATCCGTTCAGGACCTCTGAAAAATGTTGATATAAAAACCATGCCTTATCCGGGGTTTCCCACCGATCTTCAGGCCCAGATCATGGCGCTGATGACCTTGACCGAGGGACTCAGCGTCATCCATGAAAACATCTTTGAAAACCGCTTTATGCATGTGGCTGAACTGCGCAGGATGGGGGCGGACATCATGGTGGAAGGCGGCAAGGCCATTGTCAAGGGCCAGGGCAAACTGGCCGGCGCCCAGGTGATGGCGACCGATCTGCGCGCCAGCGCCTCGCTGGTCATAGCCGGGCTTGCCGCCCAGGGACTGACGGAGATCTCCCGGGTCTATCATCTTGACCGGGGATATGATGATCTGGTGGGCAAGCTGTCGGCGGTGGGGGCGAAGATCTGGCGCGAGCCGGAAAAAAAATAACAGCAGCCCCGCCGTTTACGTTTAGTGCAGCCCGGCCAGCGCCAGCCTGAGCGCCTTTTCATGGACCTTGCCGGCCACATGCAGGGCGCTTTTGCCGGTAAGCGGATCGAAATTGCTCGGATCGGCGGCGCAGAGATACTGCGCCTCCCTGGCAATGGACTCCAGGGCCGTCTCGGGTGACAGGCCGAGAATCCGGGGGATGAGCTGCCAGCTTGCCCCGCAGGAAGCGCCCCGCCTCACCTCCATTCTGCAGATCTTATTATCCCTGACCTCCACCTCATATTCGGGAATGCCGAATTGCTCACCGTAAAGCCCAAGCCCCGGCAGTCGTCCCAGGGAGCAGCAGGTGAACGGCGTGATGGCCGCCTCATGTTTTCTGCCCGAGGCGATGAGCGGAATCTTTTTCTCCCCGCAGAGGACGGCAAGATGATCAAGCAGATCAGGATGTTTGAGAAAGCTTAGCACCAGATCGCCGGTGAAATCCTCCCGAAAATACTCCTCCGGGCTGTCAATGAAGTCGGGCAGATGGGCGGGCAGATCAAAAACTTTGCTGATGATGAGGCCTGCGCCGTATTGCCGGATACCGCTGATTTTTACCTCGCCGGATCCGGCCTGCTGAAAGACGATGATCTCATCCATGCGGAGATTGGCAATGCTAATGGGTCATCTTGCTGTTTTGATGGGATAAATGACCGGAAAACAGTTCGTCGAATTCGGAGATGATTTTCTCCTTGGAAGCTTCAACTGTCTCATAGGGTAGATCAAGAAACAGGGCTACGTCATCAATGCCTCTGCCCTGGCCGAAATGCTGTTCGGCAATGATGATCTTCAAAAAATCATCCTGAATGAGCGGACGGATATTTTCTTCGATCCCCTGCAATATCTCGCAGGCCTGGGCAAAGGTTTTTCCCTTGGCGATCTCCTTTCGCATCTTCTGTACCGCTTGTTCATAAAGGATTTCGTCATCTTTCATCTTCATGTTTTCTGCTTTGATGATTGTTAATCTGCAACGGGTTGTTTTATTTTACCAGAGGTTACTGTAATTATCTTTTACCAAAAATCAAAATTCCTTTACCTAAAAAATACAAAAAAAGAAAGAAGGGAGTTGATTTTTTTTTTGCAACGGCTTAGCGGCAGGCAGCGAGGATTTCCATGATGACATCCTTGCTGTATTCATTCAGGCGCCAGATTTTGGCCAGCGCCAGCGCGTTTTCGGCAATCAGGGGGATATCCCCGGCCGCAATGCCGGCCTGGCCGAGAGTGGTCGGACTTTTGACGCTGACAAACCAGTTTTCCAGGCGTTTGATCCCTTCCATGGCGCAGGTTTCATTGTTGCCCGCCAGCCCGAAAACCCGCTGGGCGAACTGGATGAATTTGCCGGGACGCCGCCGGGCCTGATAGCGCATCCAGGAGGGCATGACCACGGAGAGCCCCGCGCCATGGGCAATATTGTACAGGGCGGAGAGCGAATGCTCGATCATGTGCATGGGAAAACCCACCATGCCCAGGCCTGCGGCGGTCCAGCCGTTCAAGGCCAGGGTGGCTGCCCACATGAGATCGGCCCTGCCCTGATAATCAAGGGGGCTCTGCAGTACCCGGTCACAGCTTTCCATGATGGTGATCACCAGCCCCTCCATGAAGCGATCCTGCACCGGGGTAGCGGGATCCCTGGTGGTGAAGTAGAATTCCAGGATATGGGCGATGGCATCCACCGCGCCGTAGGCGGTATAATCCGGGGGCACGGTGAAGGTAAGGGTGGGATCGAGGATGGAGACCCTGGGGCAAAGCAGCCGGTTGCCCACCCCGAATTTGTGGCTTGTTTGCTCATTGGTGATGACCATGCCGCCGTTCATTTCCGAGCCGGCGGCGGCCAGGGTGAGGACGCAGGTGAGCGGCAGGGTTTTTTTGATGCTTTTCTTGGCCTTGAAGAACTGCCAGACATCATGGTCCGCCAGGGCGCCGGCGGCAATGGCCTTGGCGCTGTCAATGACACTGCCGCCGCCCACCGCGACCACGGCCTCGACAGCATTTTTTTTGGCCACGTCGATGCCTGCCCGCACGTGGCTGAGCACAGGGTTGGAGACGACGCCGCCGTGTTCGATGATATCCAGGCCCGCTCCGGCAAGTGCGGAAAAGACCTGCTCGTGGATGCCGTTTCGTTTGATGCTGACCTGGCCATAGACCAGCAGGACTTTTGCGCCGAAGGCCGCGGTTTCCGGACCTATCGCCTTTACCGTATCGCGGCCGAAGATGATTTTGGTCGGGTTATGTAACACAAAGTTCTGCATGCTCTTTCCTGTTACGCAACGTTAGCCAGTTCGCGGGTCAGGGCAACAAAATCCTCGATGGTCAGTCTCTCTGCCCTGGTGGTGGGATCAATTCCTGCCCCGAGCAAGGCCCTGCGGCAATTTTCCTTGGCAAAATCGACGAAGGGTGATGAGGAGAGGGAGTTCAGCAGGGTTTTGCGGCGTTTCTGGAAGGCGCTGCGCACCACCTTGCGCAGCAGTTCCGGATCATGGGCCGGCAGAGTACTTGCGCGCTGCGGGACGGGATGGAAGATAATTTTTACCACCACGGAATCCACCTTGGGCCGGGGATGGAACTGGCCTGGGCCGACATCAAGCAGGCGGGTGACTGATGCCGAGCCGGCCATCAGCACCGAGAGGATGCCGTATTCCTTGGTGCCTGGGGCGGCGACAAGCCGCATGGCCACCTCCTTCTGCAGCATCAGCACCGCCCACTCCATCACCGCGTGATTGTCGAGCAGCTTGAAGAGAAGGGGGTTGGAGATGGAATAGGGGAGGTTGGCCAGTATTTTCAGCCGTCCGCCGCATTGCTGCGCCAGGTCGGGGAAATTGGCTTTGAGCAGGTCCTGATGGATGAGTTGCACGTTGTCGGCCAGATTGCCGCTGGTTGTCTGCCAGTCAATGATGCCGGAGTCGATCTCCAGGCCGATGACTCTGTTTGCTTTTTCAGCCAGCGGACCGGTCAAGGTGCCAAGGCCGACACCCAGTTCCACCACCGTATCGTCGGCAGTGACCCCGGCCAGGGCGACAATTGCCGCCGCGGTCTGCCGGTGGATGAGAAAGTTCTGGCCCCGTTTTTTTGATGGGGCCAGTTTTTCATTCTTAAGGATATCTTTTATCGTCTGCAGGCTCATAGATGGCATAGTTTTCTGCGCGGCGCATGAAGCGTTTTCTGCGCAGTCGCTTGTAGAAGTAAAGGGAGAGAAAGTAGCCGGCCACGGCAAAGGGGAGGGCCAGTACCGCTCCGCCGACCAGCATGACGGCAATGGCCTCCCAGCCGAGTGTGCCCAGTTCGGCCAGGGTCTTCTCAAAGCCGGTATGACCGGAAATGATGGCCATGATTTCATGGATGCGCTCCCAGGAAAGCTCATAAGGGGTGAGCCACGTGCCAAGCCGCCAGGAAAGATAATATTGCAAGAAAAAGGTCAGTGGATTGCTGACCACGCAGCTGGCCAGCAGACCGGCAAGTTTGTTGGCCCGGCAGAAGAGGGTGAGTACAAGGACCAGCAAGGTGTGCAGGGGGATGGTGGGGGTAATGCCGACAAAGATGCCGATGGCAATGCCCCTGGCGATTTCCTGCGGATCTCCCTGGAGGCGGATGAAGCGCAGGTAATAGTATCTGAAGAAACGCCTGTTCATGCAAGTTCCGCTATCCTGCTGCGGGAATAGACATCCATGTCAAGAGTGGTAACCGCCTGGTGCGGGAAGAGATAAAATCCCGCCAGGGCGATCATCGCCGCATTGTCCGTGCAGAATTTCTGCGGCGGCATATATACCGTGAATCCCTCTTTGCCGCCCTCCTGCCGGAACACCTCACGCAGTCTGGGGTTGGCGGCGACCCCTCCGGCCAGCACGACATTTTCGACATTATGGTGCCGGGCGGCCTTCATCGTCTTGCCCACCAGGACATCGACCACCGCTTCCTGAAAAGAGGCGCAGATGTCTGCCGTTGCAGCACCTGACAGCCTTCTGTCGTCGCCGGCCATGCGCAATGGCGGATTTTGCTTGACGTAATTGGCTACAGACGTTTTGATGCCGCTGAAGCTGAAATCAAGGCTGTCCGGTTCAAGCCAGGAACGCGGGAAATGAATGGCCGCCGGGTCGCCGTTTTTTGATAACTCCGAGATGATCGGCCCGCCGGGATAGGGGAGGTCAAGAATTTTCGCCACCTTGTCAAAGGCTTCCCCCGCCGCATCATCCCGTGTTCGGCCAACCAGCCGGTAATGAAAGTAGTCTGTTACATAAAAGATGGAGGAGTGGCCGCCGGAGGCGATCAGGGCTATATAGGGGAAGACGGGTTTGTTTTCTCCCAGAAAGACGGAAAAAAGATGGCCTGCCATGTGATCCACCCCGACATAGGGTATTTTTTTTACCAGAGCCAGGGCCTTGGCAAAGGAAAGTCCGACCAGCAGCGAGCCGATAAGGCCGGGTCCCTGGGTGATGGCCAGACCGTCCACCTGATCCAGGGTGATGCCTGCCTGCTGCAGGGCCTGCGCAACAACGGGATAAATATCCTCCAGATGCTTGCGGGAGGCCAGTTCCGGCACAACACCGCCGTATATGCCATGGAGATCGATTTGCGAGTTAACAACATTTGCCAACAGACGTCTGTCATCTTCCATAACTGCGGCGGCAGTTTCATCGCATGAACTTTCTATTCCCAGGATGATCATCGGCAGATTTTACCATGAGGCTGTCAGGATGATCCCCCCAAAGTGCTTGCCTTGGGCGGACAAAAATTGATAATGTGACATATTATGACAAAAATTACTCCTGAAATTGTACAGACACAACAAGAAAAATCCCTGGAAAGCCTGGTGGCAACCGGGCAGCTTGTTGATCTTTTTTCCCGTTCCATTTCCTACCTGCGGGTTTCGTTGACCGACCAGTGCAACCTGCGCTGCATTTACTGCACACCCAGGGAGATCGGCGAAAAACTGCCCTGCCATGAGCTGCTGAGCTACGAAGAGCTGCTGCGGGTCATCGGGCTTGCCGTGGAGCTTGGCATCCGCAAGGTGCGGCTCACCGGGGGAGAGCCGCTGGTGCGGAAAAATATTGTCTCCTTTATCCGGCGGCTGGCCGCCATTCCCGGTTTATCTGACATCCGCCTGACCACCAACGGGGTCATGTTGACAAAATATGCCGGGGATCTCTTTGCCGCCGGCATCAGAAAGCTCAATATCAGCCTCGATACCCTGCAAAAAGAACGGTTTGCCCGGATCGCCGGGACCGATCTCTTCGAGCAGGTATGGGAGGGCATCAATCTCGTCCAGGCCATGGGTTTTTCACCGGTTAAATTGAACATGGTGGCCCTGCGCGGTATCAACGATGACGAACTGGTTGATTTTGCCAAGCTCTCCCTGACCCGGGCCCTGCAGATACGCTTCATTGAATTCATGCCCATCGGTGACGCAACCATCTGGGGTGAGGAGCGCTATATATCCTCTGAGGAAATCATGGAACGAATCAGTGTCCTTGGTGAACTGATACCGGTGCAGACTGCCCGCATGGACGGCCCTGCCCGTATTTACCGGTTCAGGCAGGCGGGGCAGGTCAGGGGGTCGGTGGGTTTTATCAGCCCCATCAGCCATAAGTTCTGTGAGCAGTGCAACCGTCTGCGCCTGACCTCTGAGGGGCGGCTGCGTTCATGCCTGCTTTCCGATCAGGAAACAGACCTCAAAAAGATTCTCCGGTCAGGCGGCAGCGATGATGATGTGAAAAGGGCCCTGGTGCAAACGATCCTTGATAAGCCCAAAAGCCATACCCTGCTTGAAAAAGATGGTGTCAGCTGCCATGGCCGGATGTCACGCATTGGGGGTTGATTGCCTGGCCTGGGGATAGGACCCGAGCCATTCGAAATAGGAGCAGCTTTCCTGCAGCCGTTCGAATGCCTCGACCAGCACTCCGTCCATGTGATGGCCGAGCATATCGATGAAGAAGAGATATTTGCCGGGCTCCCCTTTGACCGGGCGGGATTCGATCCTGGTCAGGTTGATGTTGCGGCGGGCCAGAATGGCCAGGGTGTCATTCAAGGCCCCCGGCCGGTCAAGCAGTCCCAGCAGGAGGGAGGTTTTGTCCCGGCCGCTTTTGGAGGGAGACTGTTTGCCGATCAGCACAAATCGTGTGGTGTTGCCCCGGTAGTCTTCGATCCCCTTGACCACGACCTGGAGCTGGTAGGTTTTGATGGCCAGCGAGCTGGCTATGGCGGCAACCGTATGGTCGTCGTGGGCCATCTGGGCCGCCTGGCCTGTGCTGAAAACCGACTGGGTGGGAACGTTGGGCAGCTGTTTGCGCAGCCACTGACGGCATTGGGCCAGTGGCTGGGAGTGGGAGACAATGAGTTTGATATCATTGATATCCCCGGAATGGTTGACCAGATTATGGGTGATGTTGAGGTATTCTTCACCGCAGATCTTGACCTTGCATTTCATGAAGGCGTCCAGGGTGGAGGTGACTGATCCCTCTATGGAATTCTCAACCGGCACAATGCCGTATTGCACCCTGCCCCGTTCCACCTCGTAAAAGATGTCCTCGATGGTTTCAATGGGGCGATAATCAGCCGAATGGCCGAAATACTTTACCGCGGCGAGATGGGAGAAGGTCGCCTGCGGTCCCAGGTAAGCCACCTCCACCGGTTTCTGGGAGAGTCGGCAGGTGGTGATGATCTCGTGGTAAATGCTGAAAAGGGCCTCCTCGGGAAATTCGCCGTTATTGTCACGGATCAGCCTGTCGTATATCTGCCGTTCCCGCAGAGGGTCCCATTTTGCCCTGTTTTCCTTGGATTTCAGGTGGCCGATTTCCTGGGCGCATTTCAGCCTTTCCTTTAACAATTTCAATATGGTGTCATCAATGGTGTCAATGCGGTTGCGGACATTGATGAGGGCTGCCTGATTGTCTGTGGCCATAGTCTGATTTTTTTTCTGAATTTATATATATGTTCCCGTTTTTTTATGGGTTGGGACGCAATTTTGATGATAGAATGAGCATTATTAAAGCAAATTAGCGGATATGGAAAGAGAAAAAGAAATGCCGTGCAAAAATCCTAGCCGGTATCCATGTTTCTTCTAACTTGAAAAAATATTAAAAGTATTCTAGGGTTGAAATCATTTCCCTTAGCAGCACAAGCCTGTTCCTTTGCCAAGAAGGAACCTTGAGGGAAAGTGGTTCAGACAAGAGGTAGAGATCGCATGAAAATAAAAAACTGGATGAAAAGCAATCCGAAGACCATCCACCGAACCGCGCTACTGCAGGAGGCGGCCGACCTGATGAAGAAGCACTCCATCAGGCACCTGCCGGTTGTTGAGGATGATCAGCTGGTTGGCTTTATTACTGAAAGCGATTTGCGGCAGTTTTCTTTTCCGTCAATGGTGGAACAGATACCGGTTCATCAGGTGATGGTATTGAACCCGATTACGGTCAATGCCAATGCCAGCATTGAAACGGCAGCGCGGCTCATTCACGATTACAAAATCGGCGGTTTGCCCGTGCTTGACAAGAAAAAACTGGTAGGCATCATAACGGCATCCGATCTTCTTTCCGCCTTTATCGAGGTGCTCGGCCTGTTCAAGGCCTCGACCCGCATCGATGTGGTGATTGACAAAAAGAGCGGTCTCGAGGATGTAACCAGGATCGTTAATGAACACGGCGGCGAGATCATCAGTGTCGCCATTGAAAGTCATGCTGCCAGGCGGAAAGTGCATTATTTTCGACTGGAAAGATGTGATCCTGCCCCGATTGTCGAGGCGTTGGAGGCGGCTGGCCATAAAGTTGTTTCCGTTATGGAGTGAGGTTGATTGCATGAGTGAGTGGAAGGTTCAGAAAACCTACGATGAAATAAACACCAGAATCAAGGCTGGCGAGGCGGTGGTGGTGACGGCCGAGGAGATGGTCGGCATTGTCCGTGAGCATGGCCCGGAAGAGGCGGCCAGAAAGGTCGATGTTGTCACCACCGGCACCTTTTCCCCCATGTGTTCCTCCGGTGCCTTTATCAATTTCGGCCATTCCCAGCCGACGATCAAGGCGTCCAAGGTGTGGCTCAACGGTGTTCCTGCCTATGCGGGCCTTGCCGCCGTGGATGTCTATATCGGTGCGGCTGAACTGGCGGAAGACGACCCCTTGAACAAGGTCTTTCCCGGTGAATTTCTCTATGGCGGCGGCCATGTGCTTGAGGACCTGGTGGCCGGCCGGAAGATTCATCTGAAGGCGGTGGCCTACGGCACGGACTGTTATCCGAACAAGGGCATTGAAAAGGACGTCACTTTGCGGGATCTTCCCTATGCCCTGCTGGTCAATCCCAGGAACTGCTACCAGAACTATAACTGTGCCGTCAATCTGTCCAATAAAACGATATATACCTACATGGGCACGCTGCGGCCCTTCGGCAAGAATGCTAATTATTGCAGCGCCGGCGAGCTGAGCCCGCTGCTCAATGATCCATACTTCAAGACCATCGGCATAGGGACCCGTATTTTTCTGGGAGGCGGGATCGGTTATGTGGGCTGGCACGGCAGCCAGCATAATCCCGGCGCTCCACGGCTGGAAAACGGTACGCCGAGCAGACCGGCCGGGACCCTCATGGTTTATGGCGACCTGAAGCTGATGAGCAACCGCTGGCTGAAAGGTATCAGCATGCAGGGTTATGGCGCCACCCTTGCAGTGGGCATAGGTATTCCTATCCCCATCCTCAATGAGGATATGGCACGCTACACAGGCGTTTCCGATGCCGAACTCGTCACCCAGGTGGTGGATTACTCCTATGATTACCCCCATGGCGTAAAGCGCAATTATGGTGAGGTCACCTACGCCCAGCTCAAAAGCGGGCATATTGAGGTGAACGGCAAGGAAGTCCCCACCGCCCCGTTGTCGAGTTTTGTCCGGGCGCGGGAGATTGCCCTCATTTTGAAAGAATGGATCGAAAAGGGCGACTTTCTGCTGGAAAAGCCGGTACAGAATTTGCCTGACAAGTAATTCTGCTGATTTTGCTGAGACCAGGTCGGATATTTCCTTGGAATTAATGGAAAAATATCATTGCCTCGTGGCTGCGCTCAGAAAAGCAGGCCATGGGGCAGTGGCTTTTTCAGGCGGCGTTGACAGCACCTTGCTGCTCAAGGCCGCCACTGAGGCCTATGGCGCGGATGCCTTGGCTTTTCACGCGCGTTCGCCGGTACAGAAGTCGAGAATACAGGAAAGGGTCAGGCTGACCTGTCAACAGCTCGGCTGCGCGCTGCAGATTGTTGATCTTGATCCCTTGTCCTGGCCGGAATTTGCTGCAAACAGCGATTTGCGCTGCTACCATTGCAAAAAGAAAATTTATACTTACTTGACGTCATTGCTTCCTTTTGGGTATAAACTCTTAGACGGGACCAATCTTGACGATCTCTGCCAGGATCGTCCGGGGCTTCTGGCTGTCAGGGAGCTGCAGGTGCAGATGCCATTGGTTGAGGCGGGTTTGACAAAAAGGGAGATACGCTCCCTCTGTAGGGAATTCCAGCTTGCCTGCTGGAATCTTCCCTCGGAATCCTGCCTTGCTACCCGCATTGCGGGCGGCGTGGCCATTACGCCTGTACTGCTGCAGGATGTGGAATGCGGGGAAAATTTTCTTGAGGCCAGAGGTTTTCCCGGCTGCCGGGTCAGGCTTGACGGCAAATCTGTATTTATTACGCTGTCTCATGGAGATAGTAATCGTTTTCTCGAAAGTGCTCTGAGGGATGAAGTGATAAATTTCTTCGCAAAACTCAATTATACCAAAGTTTTTCTTGAACTTTCTGAGCGACCGAGTATTTTAAATTGATATTGAGTATTTTTTTTGGGAAAAACAGTGTTTTTTTTTGTTTGACAATCTAATAGTGTTTGGTTAAATCGGCACTAACGTTCGTGTTAGATTCATCTATTAAGTTATTCGTGAGGAGGAAGGATTATGAATAAGAGTGAATTGGTTGAAAGCATGGC
>JBFMAY010000062.1:0-14813 GCA_040755455.1 Thermodesulfobacteriota bacterium
TTCGGTGGCCAGAGCGAGAAGGAAACACCCGTTCTCATTCCGAACACGGAAGTTAAGCTTCTCAGCGCCGATGGTACTGCCAGGGAAACTTGGTGGGAGAGTAGGTCGCTGCCGAATTCTTTTTTTTAGCCCTCATGACCGCTTACGGTTCTGAGGGCTTTTTTTTTGCGAAAATTCCTTTGTGTTCTTTTTCACTTTGTGGTTAATCATCCAAAAGGGTAAATTTAACTTTTTTCTTTTCCGGATGGTATATGAACGAGCAGAATGTCAGCGCACTCATCCTGGCTGCCGGCAAGGGCACACGAATGAAATCAGCCCATGCCAAGGTTATGCATGAAGTATTCTTCAAGCCGATGATTCATCATGTTCTCGACGCCTTAGCCCCTCTCCATCTTCACCAGACTGTCGTGGTCACAGGCCATCAGGCCGAAAGGGTTGAACAGGCCTGCGCAGGCTATGATGTTGTGTTTGCCCGGCAGCATGAACAGCTCGGAACCGGCCATGCCGTGCTTGCCGCGGAGCCGGCGTTGTTATCCTCTGCTGGCGGGGTAGTCCTGATATTATGCGGTGACACCCCGTTGATTCGTCCCGAGACCCTGCAGGGTATGCTGAACGGACATTTGGCAGGGGGGCATAAGCTGACGGTTATGACCACTGTTCTTGATGACCCGTCCAATTATGGCCGGATCATCTTGAGTAATACCGGTTATATTCAGGCGATTGTCGAAGAAAAGGATGCCAGCCCTGAACAAAAGAAAATAAATGAAATCAATGCGGGCATTTATTGTGTTGACGGGAATTTTCTTTTTACCGCACTGCAGGGCGTTGGCACGGATAATAAGCAGGGCGAGGTCTATCTGACGGATATTATCGCTATTGCCCACTCTGCCGGTCACCAGGTTCAGCGATTTTTCTGCCGGCAGGCAGAAGAAACCCTGGGGGTGAATTCCAGGTATGAATTATCCCTTGCCCATGCATCATTGCAGCGGCGGTATCTCCGCCGGCTGATGGATCAGGGGGTAACGTGCATCCTGCCGGAGACAATAAGCATTAGCGGCGAGGTCAAAATAGGCCGTGATACCATCATTTCCCCGAATGTTTCGATTTCGGGAATGACAACAATTGGCGATAATTGTCGGGTTGCCCCGTTCAGCTGTCTTGTCGATTGTCAGTTGGGAGATTATGTTTCCATTGGTGAATTTTCCTATTTAAACGGCATAACCGTTGTGGACAATGACAGTATTTACCCGCATAGCAGCATGAATGATAAAATAGTGAGCAATTACAGAAGGAGCTTGAAATAAAATGGAACAGAATGAAGATCTTATTCGTTTGGCCGGCGTTGTTGAAGAACTGCTTGCAAGTTTTAATCAATTGAAACAGGAAAAAATGGTGTTGCTGCAAACCCTTGCTGAGAAAGAAAATTATATTAAGGACTTACAGGCCTCTATTGCCAGACTTAAGGATGAAAAAGCTGATGTCAGCCAGCGGGTTTCCGGCATACTGTCCGCCCTGGAAAATTGGGAAAAGGGCCAGGATGAGGCGGAAAAAAAAACGGTGAATGAAAATACCTCTGAATCCTTTTCAGCTGCCTCACCGCAGTTGTTTTCCATGGGAAGTTGAATATAAACCTGTTGCCTCTGGCTTGTTATTCTGGTAACAAGAAATTATAAAAAATAATTTTCATATGTGATAGTTAAGCTGGATTTGTTGTTATCATAATTGGTATAGTTAAGGCAACTTCTTGGTTTTGCGCGAGATTGTTTTGATTCCGCTAGATGCTGCAACGGCATATTAATGTATGCGCAATTTGGAATGGGGAATTAATAGCAGGTGCCACTGTGCAACGATTGGTTAGATTTGAGGTGCTCGGCCAGGAATACCCACTTTATACAGATGCAACTGAAGAAGATGTTAAAGAGATCCTGGATCTTGTCAAAAACCAGCTTGAGATGTATGCCAAATCATCAACCACCCTGCCGGCCAATAAACTGGCAATATTGACCAGTTTGAATATGGCAGGGAAATATGTCAAACTCAAAAGGGAATTTGAGCAATATAAGCAGATGGTAGTGGAAACTGCGGGTTTGATGAAAACTAAGATTGATAATTCTCTGGAATTTAAGTAAATATAATAAAAGAATTCCCCTGCCTGACTCGTGATGTTCAGTATAGTTGAGCCAACACGAACATCTAGGGACTCTCCGCTGATGCATGAAAGATGTTCCGTTTCGACGGAAGAACTTGAGGGCATTATGAGCCTGTCCCACCTAACTCTGTTAGGTTCGATGTCGCTGATCACACGGTTAAGGCGGGGGTTTTAAGTGCTTATACTCTGTCTGTTGACAGTTTATATACGTAAAAACAATATTGAGCTGGTTTTGTCGCTTCCAAGGGACTGGTATCTGCAAGGAATGAGAGCACTTTCTTATCTGGAGAAAATGCCCTGTAGTAGGACGAATTGAGTGTTGCGCTTAAGCCAAGTTACTCCTGGATTTTCAGGTTTATATATAGAGTTTGATGCCGACATGGGTGAATCAGGCTAATGCACAATCAAGTTGCCGGTACACCTTTTGCCGGGGCCGAAGCTACCTGTTCTTGCTGACACGAATATCTATAAGCTGATCAGCTGATAGTCTCTCTTCCTCCTTTCTGCCATTCCTTCCGCAGTTCCTCTGTAAACGGTTGCTCCAGTTTTTTTGTCAATTTTATCTGGAGGTTTGACTCCGTGACTCTTTCTCAACTGATAACTGTTTTGCTGGCGCTGGCCGCCGGCCTCATTACTGGTTTTGTTGTCCGCAAAAAGCTCATTGAAGCCCGGCAGCTCAATCTCGAAGAACAGGGAAAGAAGCTGATTGAAAATGCCCTTGACGAGGCGGAAAGAATCAAGAAAGAGGCGATGCTCCTTGCCAAAGACGAGGAGTATCAGCTTAAGCTGTCTGCTGAACAGGAGATTAAGGAGCTTAAATCCGGCATACTTTCCGAGGAAAAACGTCTTACCCAGAAAGCTGAGCAGATTGAGCGGAAGATAGAGCTGCTCGATAAGCGGGAGATTGATCTGCTTAACCGGGAAAAGGGGTTGTCGGCTGATGAGGCAAGGATGCATGGCCGTCGCAAGGAAATTGACGCCCTGGTCGAAGAGCAGCGGGCCCAGCTTGAAAAAGTCTCCGGCATCACCCGGGAGGAAGCCAAGCAGTTGCTCACGGAAAGTATTGAGAGCGAGGCCCGGATGGAGGCGGCCAAGGCCATTGTGCGCATTGAAAACGAGATGAAGATCCAGGCTGACCGGAAGGCGAAAAATATCCTCGCCTTGGCCATCGCCCGCTATGCCGGGGAATATGTTGCTGAAAAAACAGTGTCGGTTGTTCCGCTGCCCAATGATGAGATGAAGGGCAGGATCATTGGCCGGGAAGGGAGAAATATTCGCGCCATTGAGGCAGCCACGGGAATCGATGTCATTATTGACGACACCCCGGAGGCAGTCATCCTGTCAGGGTTTAACCCTGTCCGCCGCGAGGTGGCCAGGCAGTCGCTGGAGAGGTTGATCACCGATGGCCGGATCCATCCTGCCCGCATAGAGGAGATAGTTGAGAAGGTCTCCAAGGAGCTTGAGGTCACCATGCGCGAGGCCGGCGAGCAGGCGACTTTTGATGTCGGCGCCCATGGCGTGCCCCTTGACTTGATCATGCTGCTGGGCCGGTTGAAGTACCGTACAAGTTACGGCCAGAATGTGCTGCAGCATTCACTGGAAGTGGCTTTTCTGTGCGGAGTGATGGCCTCCGAACTGGGCATCAATGTCAAGCAGGCGAAAAGGGCCGGCCTGCTCCATGATATCGGCAAGGCGGTTGATCATGAGATTGAAGGGTCCCATGCCAGCATCGGGGCTGATCTTGCTAAGAAATACGGCGAGGCCCCGGAGGTTGTGCATGCCATTGCCGCTCATCACGAGGATGTGCCGCCAGAGGGCATTCTCGACGTGCTGGTGCAGTCCGCCGATGCCCTGTCAGGCGCCAGACCAGGAGCCCGCAAGGAGATGCTTGAAACATACGTCAAGCGCCTCGAGGATCTGGAAAATATCGCCCAGTCCTTCGCCGGGGTGGAAAAATCCTATGCTATCCAGGCCGGCCGCGAGATTCGTATCGTCGTCAACAGTGAGAACGTTTCCGATACCGAGGCGACGGTGATGAGCAGGGACATTGCCCGCAAAATCGAGAAGGAACTTACGTATCCGGGACAGATCCGGGTCACGGTGATCAGAGAGATGCGCTCGGTTGAATATGCGAAGTAAATGACGTTTGATGAGCCAGGAGACAGAAGTCAGCATGAAATGGACAATAGAAGAGCAGGTCGCCTTGATTGAGCGCGGCGCCGTTGATGTTATTTCCCGCGAGGATCTCATCAAAAAATTGAAAAAATCCCAGGAGACGGGGGTTCCCCTGCGGGTAAAAGCCGGGTTTGACCCGACCGCGCCCGACCTGCATCTCGGCCACACAGTGCTTATCCAGAAATTGAAGCATTTCCAGGAACTGGGGCATGAAGTCCTGTTTCTTATCGGTGATTTCACCGGCATGATCGGCGACCCCACCGGCAAATCGGAAACCCGTAAACCGCTGACCCGCGAGGATGTGGCCCGCAATGCCGCAACCTACAAGGAGCAGATTTTTAAAATACTGGACCCGGCGAAAACCACGGTCATGTTCAACAGTGAGTGGCTCGGAAAACTGACGGCCCATGATTTCGTCAGACTTGCCTCACAGCTGACGGTGGCCAGGATGCTGGAAAGGGAGGATTTCCGCGAGCGTTTTGACAACCAGCGGCCGATCAGCATCCATGAATTTCTTTACCCCCTTATCCAGGGCTATGACTCGGTGGCAATGCATGCCGATGTTGAGCTCGGCGGCACGGACCAGCTCTTTAATGTGCTCATGGGACGTGATCTGCAGCGCACCTGGGGACAGGAGCCGCAGGTGGTCATCACCATGCCCTTGCTCGAAGGTCTCGACGGGGTCAACAAGATGAGCAAGTCGCTGGGCAATTATATCGGCATCACGGACACGGCTGATGATATCTACGGCAAGATCCTGTCTGTCTCCGACGAACTGATGTTCCGTTACTACGACCTGCTCAGCGATCTCTCCTCCGGGGAGATCGCCGCCCTCAAAGGTGACATGCAGAGCGGCCAGGTTCATCCGAAGGATGTCAAAAAGAAACTGGCCCGGGAACTGACCGCCCGTTTTTATGATGAGGATGCCGCCTTGAAGGCTGAAGAGAACTTTGAGCGCGTTTTTAAAAAACATGACCTGCCCGAAGATATTCCGTCGTTAGAGGTGGCAATCGAAGAGGATGCGGTCTGGCTGCCCCGTCTGCTGACCATTGCCGGCATGGTGCCGGGAACTGGGGAAGGACGGCGTATGATCATGCAGAAGGCCGTCAGTCTTGATGGCGAGAAAATTGATGATGTGGAGTATCAGGTCAAGGCGACGGGCGAACTGCTCCTGCGGGTAGGAAAAAGAAAATTCTGCAAAGTAGTATTTGTTTAACCTCTTTTTTGGCCCTGGCTGCTGTCTGTTGCGGAGAAATGTTGTCTGCGTGACCAGGGTTGCTGCGCGACAGAATCGTCAGTCAAGTTCAAGCGAACGTCTCTGAAAAGATCAGCTCAGATAGCGATCGTGGTTTTGGGGCATATCGCCAAATTTCCCTTTGCTTTCCTTGCCGTTTGTGGGTTAAATAACCCTATAATGGTTTCCATTTGTCGATTTTTTTTTCATTACGGCTATTTTGCCGGATCACCCGAAAAAAAATCCCTGCGACCGGCAAAGATCAAACTGCCCGTGGGGCATATCCAGGGGCCTCTGCTCAATGCAAATAATTTTCCTTCCTTTAATTACCAGGCCGAAAACCGGATAGAGGTATGGTTTTTGCTGTTTTGCCATGTGTTGACTTGTTACTGATAATGATTTACCAGTTAAATGTCTCGTTTGGTTTTGCCGCCAAACGATTAAGAGAGAAAAAATCATTTTTTTTTGATCGGCACATGCCAGCAAAAAATGGGGAATGCCAGTGGATAGAGTAGTTTCCGACCTTCGTTCACTTTACCGAAGCTCCAGGAGAATGGGGCGCTCGGACGAGGTGATGGTCCTGATGGATTTTCTGGTTGAGGACATTGTCAGCTGCACCGAGCTGGAGCGGGTTTTAGTGCTCAAGCTGGATGACAGGGGCAAAAGCCTGGAGACCCAGGTTTTTTACGGCTTTAATGAGTTCGGCAGGCGGCCTTTCAGCGTGGACTTCCAGCAGGTGAACGGCTTGTTGCGCAAGGTTTACACGGACCGGGAGCCCTTGAATGTCGTCGGCTATTCCGATCTGACCTCAGGCGAAAATCCGGCCACGCCCCGGGCCTGCGGCATTCTCAGGGATGACTACCGGGGCGGCAATCACCCCAATAGAAGACAGCGGGTTAATCTCTGCGTGCCTGATACTGCATTGCAGGATGTTGACCTCAATCAGTATTCCCGCTTCCGGCATTTCTCGGTCATGAATCTTGATACCCATGATAAGACAGTCCGTTATCTCATGGGGGAGGTTAACTCATTTCTTATTCTGCCGCTCTGTGATGATAATAATTTTTACGGCTATGTCATTGCGGACAAGATTTCCAGCAAACAGCCGGTTACCTATGAGGAGATCCGGCTTTCGGCGGCCATTACCGGCCATGCTTCCATGGCCATAGGCCGGGCCCTGAAGCAGAAGGACATGCTGCGCAAGATCGCCCGGCAGCTGGCCGAGATCGAGTATCTCAAGAGTTTTTACGAGAGCATCATTCAAAACCTGCGCAGTGGCCTGATTACCGTTGATCAGTTCATGAAGATCACCGACGTGAACCGGGCTGCTGAAATTATTCTCGGCTATAGAAAAGAAGAGATGCTTGCCAGGCAATTTGATGATTTTCTGTCGCCCATGGATGGAAAAAAATGCCTTTTTCTCGATGCCGCCGACGAGATGGACAGCACCATGGGGCACCTTTCCGAGGTGCCGATGAAAAAGAAGAGCGGTGAGCATTTTCCGGCTGAAGTTTGCTTTTCCGTTATCACGGACAGCACGGATACCGTGACAGGACTCAGCTGCATTTTCAGGGATATAACGGCCAAAAAGGTTTTTGAGCAGGACCTGGCCCGGGTTGACAAGCTTGCCTCCCTGGGCGAGATGGCGGCAGGGGTGGCCCATGAAATCAAGAATCCGCTGGCCGGTATATCCGGGGCCATGCAGATTCTTGCCCGTAATTTCCAGGATGGCGATACCAACCAGTTGATATTTAATGAGGTACAGAGTCAGGTCAAGCGTCTGGACAACTTCATCAACAATCTGCTGCAGTTTGCCCGGCCGGGCCAATCGCAGTTTGCCGAGGTTCATCTCAACACGATCATCGACAAGGTTCTTTTCCTGGTTGCCTCGCGCCTTGACAACAAGCACATCAAGGTTGTGCGGGCTATTGATGACAATCTGCCCCTGGCCCAGGGCGATGAGGGCCAGCTGCAGCAGGTGTTCCTCAATATTGTGCTCAACGCCATCGACGCCATGGAGCCGGGCGGGACATTGACCTTCCACAGCTGCGGTAATGAAGGCGCTGAAGGCAGGATTGACAGCTGCAGCAGTCCGGTATGCCGTTATCTGAACGGCAGGCAGGTCCGGGTGGCGATTCAGGATACGGGTAAGGGTATTGATCCGACCTCCATGGAATCAATTTTCAATCCCTTTCATACGACAAAAAGTAACGGAACCGGTCTCGGCCTTTCCATTTCCCAGCGGATACTGGAACTGCATGGCGGGACCATATTCGTGGAAAGTGAGCCGGGCGTCGGTTCAACATTTATCGTCTGCCTGCCGGTCAGCCGGGATGATAGCCCGGCAAGGTAAGATGCCTAAGGGGTAGGGAAGAAATCATGAGAGAACATCGGGTGCTGGTTGTTGATGACGAGAAGCTGGTTTGCTGGTCGCTCAGTCAGATGCTTGCCGGGGCGGGCTATGCCGTGCAGGCGGCCATGAGCGGGGCTGAGGCCAGGGAAAAATTTCATGATTTTGTTCCGGAAATGGTTCTGCTCGATGTGCGTCTGCCTGATGCCAATGGCGTTGAGCTGCTGCGCGAGTTCAAGGCCCATGATGATGATGTGGTGGTGCTGATGATCACCGCTTACGCCGATGCGGATTCAGCGGTAAGCGCACTCAAGATCGGGGCTGACGATTATATCGGCAAGCCTTTTGATATTGAAAATATCCGCCATATCGTTGATCAGGGTTTTGAGAAAAAGAAGCTGCGTAAGGAGGTTGATTTTTTCCGGCGGGAGATCCGGAAAAAATATGATTATGACAACCTCATCGGCAATTCGCCGAAGATGATAGATGTTTTCAAGATGATCAAGGTCTGTGCCGAGACCGACGCCAAAATCGTGCTTGTGCTCGGCGAAAGCGGAACCGGCAAGGAGTTGGTGGCCCGGGCCATTCATTACCACAGCGCCCGTTCCCAGGAGCCCTTTATCGAGATCAACTGCGCCGCCATCCCCGACAACCTCCTGGAAAATGAGCTTTTCGGCCACGAGAAGGGGGCATACACCGATGCCTCGAAGAGTCACAAGGGTATTTTCGAAGCCGCGGCCGGCGGCACTGTTTTCCTGGATGAAATCGGAGATATGCCGCTGCCCATGCAGGCCAAAATACTTAAAGTCATCGAGGCCAAAAAGTTCCGGCGCCTCGGCGGCTCCCGGGATATCGACACGGATGTGCGGATCATCGCCGCCACCAATCAGGATCTACCGTACATGGTCAAGGAAGGAACCTTCCGCGGCGATCTCTTTTTCCGCCTCAACGTGATGAACATTCCGCTGGCCCCTTTGCGGGAACGCAAGGAGGATATCCCGTCGCTGGCCAATTATTTCATCGAGAGGTTGAACGAGGAGTATGGCCGAGGGGTGGAGGGGATCAGCGCCGCGGCCCTTGACTGTCTGCAGCGCTACGATTGGCCGGGCAATGTGCGGGAATTGCGCAATGCCATGGAGCGGGCCATGATGCTTGAGCCGGGGACCATGCTTGGTCATGAGTTTTTTAGCCACGAGATCCGCCAGTGCGCCCAGGCCAAGGCAAAAGGCCTCCCCCAGGCTGGTCAGGAAGCCCCTGCCGTTGCCGAAAGCGGCTACATCACCCTGCCGCCCCATGGTATCTCGATTGAAGAGGTGGAAAAGGAGCTTATTCAGCAGGCCCTTACCCGTTTTAATGGCAACCAGACCAAGGCCGCTCAATGTTTGCGCATGTCACGGGACACGCTGCGCTACCGCATCAAGAAATTCGGCCTGCAGTCCGCCGGCCGTGATGACGACTGATCTCTCCACCCGCTTCATCCCACTCCCTCTCCTCCTGCTGTTTCTTTCCCATCGTCTCCCCTGCTGGCCTCCGGTGGGGTATTTCCCCCAATCCTGCTGGGCTGCCTTTTGTATGGTGGGTGAAATACCCCATTTCCGCTGGGTGAAAAGAACCTGGGAGTTCGGTGCTAATATCTTGATATGATTGCTTTCTGTTTTCCGGAATGTCTTTTCCGAATTTTTGCACGACTGGTTCATAAAGTTGGAATTTGCCTGGCTTTATTTATTTTTTTTCTATAACATATTGATAATGAAAGATAAATTTATATTTTTGTGCTATTTTGCGCAAAATGGCATGGATAGTGCTCTTAAGCATCGTAAAAGCTGGGAAAATGACAATGAATTTTCTTGGAACGAATAAGGAATAAGGAGCACTCAATGAAAATCATCAAAAGAACCACCACAAAAATTCTCTCAACCGTTGCCGCGCTGATGCTTTTCAGTGCCGCTCAGGCTCATGCCGGCTCCGTCACACTGACCGGCGCCATTGACTGGATAACCGATGCGGACAGTACCAAGGTAACCGATGCTTCACCCGTTACCCTGGAACTCACCTGGGCCAACGACAGCTTGGTGGCCGCGGCCGGCGAATCCATTGTGAATTTCCGCTCTGACTGGGGCAACACCATGACCTTTACCGTTGGCAGTTTGACCCTGAAGGAAACCCCCACTTTCAGCGGCCCCACGCCTTATGCCCATTTTACCGACGGCGTGCTTGACGGTTTTGAATTGAATAAGTTCGATGCAGCGATTACCGGTGTTGCCGGCACCGCATGGTCGATTTTCGCCAGGGGCTTTGCCCCGGATGACGGTGATATTTTCTGGGAGATCATGGACAACGCCTCCTCATCTGGTGACTGGTTTGAGGGCCATCTTGATTTTCCTGCTGTTGTAACTTCTTCCGCCGTCCCCGTGCCCGGCGCGGTATGGCTGCTTGGCTCGGCTCTTCTCGGGCTTGGCGGGCTGCGCCGGAAAATGAAGTAGTCTCGTTTCCTCATCCTCTCTTGTTGTGCCGGGCCTCAAAAGTTTCACTCCTCCCCTTACTTTTGAGGCCCATTTTATATTCATGGTGCATTTTTCCCCTTCATGGCTTATCAAGAAATATGGAAAGTCATCCTGTTAAGTTTTGGCCCCAAGATGCCCTGCTGAAAATCTTTTGCATTGTTCTTGTTGCCGGTTGCTGGTGGCGCCCCATACCCGTGGCCTTTGCCGCTGACCGGGCGGAGGGCAGCGTTGTGCCTGTCTATGGTTATGAGATAGTCGCCAGCTATGACCATGACCCGCAGGCCTTCACCCAGGGATTTTGTTTTGAGCATGGCATGTTGTACGAAGGAACCGGTCTTTACGGTCAATCTTCGCTGCGCAGGATGACCCTCGATGGCATGAATCTGGAGGTTCGGGCCTTGCCGGCCTATCTTTTCGGCGAAGGGATCACCGTATTCGGCGACCGGATTATGCAGCTCACCTGGCAGTCCCGCACCGGCCTGGTCTGGGACAGGGAAAAGCTGCGGGTTATCAGGTCGTTCCCTTATGCCACCGAGGGCTGGGGGATTACCCATGACGGCCGTTCGCTGATCATGAGCGACGGCAGCGCCACCTTGTCGTTTCTTGATCCTGATTCTTTTACCCTGCAGAAAGCCATTGTGGTGACCGAGGCCGGCCGGCAGATCACCAGGCTCAATGAGCTGGAGTATATCAACGGGGAGATCTGGGCCAATATCTGGAAGGAGGACCGCATTGCCAGGATCAACCCGGCAAACGGACAGGTGACCGGCTGGGTCGATCTGCGCGACTTGGCTTTGCAGTTTGCCCCGGGCGATGAGGACAGTGTTTTGAACGGCATCGCCTATGACAGGGAAAATGACCGCATTTATGTGACCGGCAAGCGCTGGAGCAAGATATTGGCGATTAGGGTCATAAAAAAGTAGCTGTGCCGCCTGGCCGCCGTTCAAGCGCCACTTTAACATGGGTGCCTCATAATTAGCCTATCGGCTTGATTATGGCACCTGTCATTCCTTAAAGCCCCAAATCGATAAGCCCAAATTATGGAATACACCTCTGTTTTGCACCGAAGTCGCAAGGAAATCTGACATTCATAGTAGACACCTTCAGATTTAAAAATAATTTGAAACAAGTAATTAGACGGGGCAATCTCAAGGGATAAACGGTGCGCATGAGGTGCGGGCCAATTACCTAGCCGAGTCCGTCAGCGCTGCCAGCATTTCCTTCTGGTAGCGTCTGGTTAGCCCTAATTAAATGATATTTGCTTTTGCATAATCAACGCTTTCACGGATAAACTTTTCAATGCATTGAGCTTGACTTGGAATGCTCCTAGAAAAAAAATGCACCTCTTCTGAATCCAAAAAAAGGAAATTTCGCCACTTGCCAAATTCTACAACTCCAAGGTCTAACTTCGCTCCATCTGAAACCTTAATTTTGCATTCGGATGTGACCTGTATTGCATTGGGAGTGTCGTAGTAGATCCCAACAAATAATTTCTTTTCTTCGATGTAGAAACCATACCATTCCCATCCGGGGCTTGCGCGATAAATTGGGATTTTCTGTGCTGCAAGGGCCTCGCTTACCATTATCCAAAGATTCTGAAAAGAGCGTAGACCTTCAACTAGTTCGTAGGACACTTTTTCCATAGATAAGTTGCTCCATGTTAAAAAATTTAAGAAATCCTGAATCAAAAATCGAGAGACAGTTCGCTGAGGGGAAAGACGCAAGAGCTTTTCATAGACATGATGCCAACAAATGCTGATATCCGGAATTTCATCACATGGTAGATCATAATAATTGAGATGGTATTTTGTTATCGTTATGAGGCTTGTCCTTTTGGCCTTTTGTTTCTTCAATTCAGATCTATATCGGGAGATTTGTTTGTCCCCAAATCCTGAATTCAGCTTAATTTCGAAATAAACCTAAATATCATGAAGACGCAACTCGATGTCAGGGCGACCAGATTGTGTTGAGGCTTGAGTTTTTATTTGCAAAAATTGAGCATTTTCTCTGGAGAAATCATATTTTGATTCCGTAAGAAAGTTGAGAATCTCTGCTGCAATTTCTGGCTCATTTCTTTGTAAAAAGGAAAGAAGGTATACAAAGGATTCGGTGGTGTAGTTTTCGTCTTGCCTATAGGCCCATTTAAACAAACTGCTGAAAAGTCCTGGCTCTCTGGATGGCAATTCTTTTCTCCTTCACCTTGGGGTAACTATTAGCGGTTTATTTGCCAAGCAATTCATTTAGTGAATTTTTAATTTCTTCTCACCCAAATGGGGAGAATACAATTATCAGAAAAACTGCCTGAAATAATCACGGGCAGCTCCTTGAATAAACGCCGCATTTGTCATGCCATTCTTGCCCCAATTCCAACCATACGCAGAGCCATTAAGATACAGAAATTCAACGAAATCTTCCAAATTATCGTTTGGTTCCGGCAAGTTCTTTATAATAGAATGCTTTTGCAATGCGGTGAATGGTTGATCAAACTCCTCATAGTAAATATCGCGCATTCGAAGCATTAAAGGCGTCCATAACGCACCGCCATTTCCATCTCCCCAAGTAAAAGCATAAATATCGAGTAATTCAATGAGCCCGATACGCCAAGTAGCATTTGGATCGAAATCTATGACAAGGCGCCTGTCCGAATAACTGTTAACGTTTCCGGTGTGTAACCGTATTAACTCGTCAGCCGTCACGTGCCATCCTGTGTCTAACGGGCTCCCTTGCTGTTGCCATGCTTGAAAGATAAGATTATATCCTCCAAGGGCATATAATTCACCCGTTGGTCTAATAATAATTGGATTACCGTTCCCAGCCACCTTTTTGAATAATAAAAATGCCATTTTTTTACTCCTTTTGGACGCAGCAAATCAAACCGGGATATCCAACTAATTCTCGCAGTATTTTTACGGGAATTAGATTCTTTTCTGCTATACTCATCACTTATAACAGGGAGAAATGACATAAACGGTCACACGCGAATAAGAGATAAAAAAATGTCGTCAATGCGAGGAATAAACCTCATCAAGCTGATGAAATTGCTAGACCTGCTGAGCAGACCGGCCGGGGCTTCATATGATGAAATGGCCGAGGAGTTGAATATCACAAAACGTTCGGTTTACCGTTTACTCGAAGTCCTTGATGCGTTGGGTTTTCCTGTAATCGATGAAAAAATTAAGGGGGATCCCCGAAAAAGAAAAAAATTACTTGAAGACTTCAGAAAAAAACTGCCGAACATGACTGTCCCGGAAATTACCTTTACTAATTCAGAACTTTTTGCCCTTGCTCTTCTGAAAAACGAGGACTCCGTTCTCCGGGGAACCGAACTTGATCAGGCTCTCGAACAGGTCTTTTCACGGCTTGAAATCATCATGCCCGAGAATCTTGCTGTAAAACTGAAGAAAGTACGGTCCCTTTTCGTGCGTAAAATAACCGTTGGCAAAACATACGCCGGCCAGGAAAAAATTATAGAACAGCTTTTCCGCGCTATTCTGGCTACCCGTCGTTGCACTCTGACCTACCATTCCTTTTCCGCAGACACAGTTAAATCGTACCAGGCGGACCCCTTGCAATTTTTCGAGCACAACGGCGGGCTGTACCTTTTTGCTCGAGTGGTTAAATACGGTGATATCAGAATATTGGCTATTGAGCGAATAAAAAAAATAGAGACAGAATTAGAATCTTTTGACTACCCGGAGAATTTTGATTCCCAGTCATATCTGGAGTCAGCATTCGGGCTCACAATGGACGATGAAATAGAGGTAAAAATCCTGTTTTCAGCAGATCAGGCCAGGTACATCAAGGAAAGAAAGTGGGCTGTCCAGCAAAAACTAGCTATCCGTCCAGACGGCTCGGTTATCCTCTGGATGCGTACCTCAGGATGGTATGATGTGAAACGGTGGGTTCTTTCTTTCGGCTCTGATGCGGAGATTTTGGAACCACCTGAGCTTCGAGAGGGAATCAAACGAGAGATAATGGAAATGGGGAAGCTGTACTGATTACTATGTATATTCTTCATTCCAAAAGAAGCAAAGGTCATACAACCATTCACCGTTGTCAGCCCCAGGGAAGTCAGTGGCGCATACACCAAAAGGGAATTCCTGAACCTTGGCGAGGCTACAGAGTCTGGATTCACCTCGCGGGTCCACTTGTTCCGTTCCCACAACCAACCATCTCCTTTCGCTACGTTAGGAATTGTATCAAGACTCTCGCAAATTGCCTTCTCAATAGTGTCGAACATCATACTTGTCTTCCTCTCTAACATGGTATAACTAAGATCTTATTCGTAAATAAAAGCGGTTTTTTCTTTGCAAAACAGCTATAATTCACCCCATCCAGTAAATCTTATAAAGGAGGTGAATATGGCGCGCATACAAGCATGGGAGGTCTCCGACTCTTTTT
>JBFMAY010000063.1:0-14603 GCA_040755455.1 Thermodesulfobacteriota bacterium
TACGGGAAATGACGTCCTCGCCGTAACGGATCTGGCCGTTGTAGGCCGAGGCCTCGGCCAGCACCTTGCCGGTATTGAGATCCATCAGGATACCGCTCACCGTGGTGGTGCCGATATCCACCGCCAGACCGTACAGACGGTCCGTGGTGTTGCCCGGCTCCACGGCGATGATCCTGTCCGGCTCCTCCTCCCGCTTGCCGCGCAGCATGATGGCGGTAATCTCCCAGTTGGCCTCTCTGATGACAAAGGGCAGCTCCCGCAGCATCTCAGGATGATCGTAGGTCGGCTCCTTGCACTCGAAACAACCCTTCCTGATGCCCCGCAGCAGACGCTGTAGGTCAGGGGCATTGTCGTCCATGGTCGGCGGATCGAGCTTGATAAAGCGCTTTTCCACCGGCGGGTCCACGTCCCATTTGCCGATCAGTGATTCCAGTGCCCGTGCCGAGATCGCCCTGGTGGTCTTCGGCTTGCGCTTCAGGGCCCGGCCGTCCTTGCCCATCGCCTCCGGTACTTCCACCAGCAGATCGGAAACCACCTTGGTCTGGCAGGCCAGCCTGACTCCATGCTCATATTCTTCGGTTTTGAGCTGAGCCCGCTCCGAGGAGACCTGGCCCTCCTTGATTTTCACCTTGCACTTGCCGCACACCCCCTCCCCGCCGCAGAAGGCATGGATATAAACGCCCGCCGCAGCGGCCGCCGTCAGCAGATTTTCGCCGTCATTAACGGTGGTCGTGGTTTTATCCGGCAGAAATGTAATTTTTTTGCTCATTTTCTTATCCTGTCTGAAGTGACACCAAAGCGGTCTGTTGACACAATATCAGGAAGTATGCTCTTGTCAAGAAACAACAATATATCTGTTAGAGCGGACGGCGGCGTGGCCGGAACAGTCCACCTGACAAAGTCCGGCGCGAAAACAGAATTCTCTTGTCATCATTGGTAAGTCCCGTTACAATGATCACGTTATTCTGCGTAAACTTTTTATGGACACCATCCACCGCACACATCGATCACTAACAGTTATTCCTGATATACTCAATCCAGGAGGAGAGAAATATGGCTGATGAAAAAGTTATTCATGTAACAGATGGAGATTTTCAGGAAAAAATTCTGAAATCCGACATTCCGGCCCTGGTGGACTTCTGGGCCCCCTGGTGCGGCCCCTGCAAGGCAATCGGTCCCATGATTAACGAACTTGCCGGCGAATATGAGGGCAAGGTGAGAATCGCCAAAATGAATGTGGACGAGAACCCGGAAACCCCAGGCAAATACGGCATTCGCGCCATCCCCACCCTTATCTTCTTCAAAAACGGCAAAGTTGCAGATCAGATCACCGGCGCGGTGGGCAAGACCCAGCTGGTGGCCATGCTCGACAAGTAATGGCTGAGACAGACTATCAATTGATCATCGTGGGCGGCGGGCCGGCCGGACTCACCGCCGGGCTCTATGCCGCCCGGGACAAGATGAATGTGGTTCTGCTGGAAAAAGGGGCGGCCGGCGGCCAGGTGCTGAATACCGACTGGGTGGACAACTATCCCGGTTTCCCGGAAGGGATATCCGGTTTTGATCTGGCCGAAAAAATGGCGGCCCAGGCCCGGCGCTTCGGACTAACCACCCGACTCTGCGAAGTAAAATCCATGGACCTGGCCGGTCCGGTCAAAAAGATCTTGCTGGAAGGGGGCGAAACCCTGACCAGCCGGGCCGTCATCCTGGCCACCGGGGCCCGGCCCAACCAGCTCGGCATCCCCGGCGAAAAGGAACTGACCGGCAAGGGTGTTTCCTACTGCGCCACCTGTGACGGCCCTTTTTACCGGGGGCTGGAGATCGCCGTGGTCGGCGGCGGCGACACCGCCATTCAGGAGGCCGTCCATCTGACCAAGTTTGCCAGCAAGGTCATGGTCATTCACCGCCGGGACCAGCTGCGGGCGACCAAGGTCATCCAGGAAAAGGCCTTGGCCAACGACCGGATAGAATTCATCTGGGACACGGTGGTCACCGAGGTGATGGGCAGCACGGAAGTCGACGGGCTCCGGCTGAAAAATGTCAAGAGCGGCGCCGAGACCACCCTGGCGGTCAAAGGCTGTTTTGTGCTGATCGGCATCCGTCCCAATAATGAGATGCTGCCCTTCGACCAGCTGGACAATGAAGACGGCTTTATCAAAACTGACAAGGAAATGCGGACTTCCCAGCCGGGGGTAATGGCGGCCGGCGATATCTGCAGTAAAGAGGTGAGACAGATCGTCAACGCGGCAGGAGAGGGCGCGGTCGCCTGCCTTGCTGCGGAAAATTATCTGAGCACTCTCCAAATGACATGAACAGGGCACGATGCGCTGACATGGCGTATCCTGTGCCTTTCTGTTTTTAAAACACAGCTCCCCACAGGCAAATGAAATATTCTTTAACAGATCACCCCATGCGTCATCTCTCCGGCAAACTCACCCTGGTTTTCCTCTGCGCGGCACTGCTTTTTCTTCCAGGCTGCTCCGTGTTCCAAGACATAAAGTCCATGTTCAGCGACGACTCGGATACCATGCAGGCCGGCCCTGAAGCTCTGGCCATGGAAGGCCTGGACCAGTTCACCCACGGCCAATACACAAGCGCCCTGAAGGTTTTCCGGGAAATCGAGGAACGTTTCCCCTTCAGCCGTTTCAGTCTCATGGCCGAGCTCAAGGCAGCTGACTGTCATTACTATCTCGGTCATTACAGCGAGGCGATCAGCGCCTACGAGGACTTTGCCAAAAACCACCCGACCAATGAGGCGGTCCCCTATATTTACTTCCAGATCGGCATGTGCCACTTCAACAAGATGGACACCATCGACCGGGATCCGGGCAGCGCCATAGATACGCAAACAGCCTTTGAAAAACTTGTCCGTCTCTATCCGGCTTCCCCTTACACGGAAGAGGCCAGGGCAAAAATCAAGGTCGCCCGTGATTTCCTGGCCGGCCATGAGATGTATGTGGCCAGATTTTATATGAAAACGGAAAAAATGCAGCAGAGCATGGCCCGGCTGCAATATCTGCTGGATAACTACCCGGACAGCTCGGTCGCCCCTGAAGCGCAAGAGCTCCTGGCCCAGCTGCAGGCGGGCGAGCCGCCGGAAAGCAAATGGCGCGACTGGATACCGGAGATCGGCCTGCCGGACATGTCCATCTTCGGGGATTTCGGCAAGGTGTCGCCGAATCAACCATCGAGCACACCGTCTGATTAAGAGATGGTCCGTAAATAAGCTTTTCAGGGATCACGCCGTATTTTGAGACGAATTTGGGCGTGACGATTGAACAAAACCACAGGCGTAGCTGCGCTACGGCGAGGATTTTGTGATTGAAAAGCGGCCAAAGGCGGCCAAAAGACGGATGTGAGAACAAAAGTTTTATTTACGGACAAGCTCTAAGGCTGGCTGCCGCCTCTCTGCTTGAGCTGCCTCCACCGCTTGTCATATCGCTCCTGCTCGCTGTAAATACAGCCGCAGTACGACTGGCGGTACAGCCCCATGGCAATTGCTCCGTCAATTCCCTCCTGCCACCCCTGCCGGAAGTCCCGGTAATAAAAGGGCACCCCGTATTGTCTGCCCAGGGCCTCGCCCTGCTGCCGGATCAAGTCGTGGTTCTGGTAGCGGCTGTAGAGCAGAGTGGTGGAGAAGGCATCCGCCCTGACCGCGGCGGCATGCTCCGCTGCCGCGGCAAGACGCATCCCGTAGCAGAGGCCGCAGCGCTCATCCTCATGAAAGACCACCTGGCGCAGGAAATGGCGCAGGCCGTATTCCCGCCTGATCTCCACCGCAAAACCCATCCGGCTGGCCAGCTCCTCCAGGGCCTGTATCCTCTGCCTGAACTCCCGGAAAGGATGGATGTTGGGATTATAGAAAAGTCCGCTCACCTCCAGCCCTTCCCGGCGCAGGACATCAAGGGGATAAACGGTGCACGGCCCGCAGCAGACATGCAGCAGTATCCTCATGGGTTGCGCACCTTGTAATCCTGGGCATCGATACCATACTTATGGATCTTGTAGTTGATGATGCGCAGGCTTGTGTCAAGCAGTTCGGCGGTTTTGGTCTGGTTGCCGTTGGCCATTTTCAATGCATCAACGATGAGCTCCTTTTCAAAATTCTCCACCGCGGCGGTCAGCGACAGGGGGTTGCGCTCACTGGTGCTTTCCGCGCTCTGCAGGGTGGGCGGCAGATGGTAGCTTTTGATGGCGTCCTCATCGCAGATCAGCACCGCCCTTTCCATGCAGTTCTGCAGTTCACGCACGTTGCCGGGCCAATGGTACTGCATGAGCAGATCGATGGCTGGAGTGGAGATACGGCCAATATTCTTATTGTTTTCCGCACAGAACTTCTGCAGGAAATATTCGGCCAGCAGCAGCACATCGGTGCGCCTTTCCCTGAGCGGCGGCAGGTAGATCGGAAAGACATTGAGACGGTAATAGAAATCTTCCCGGAACTGCCCGCTTGCCACCGCTTTTTCCAGATCCTTGTGGGTCGCGGCGATCAGCCGGACATTGCACTTGATCGGGTTCGCCCCGCCCAGCCGCTGAAATTCCCGGTCCTGCACGACATTGAGCAGTTTGACCTGCACCGCATGGCTGAGGTCGCCGATTTCATCAAGGAAGATGGTGCCGCCCTCCGCCTGCTCAAAACGCCCTTTCTTCAAGGCATTGGCGCCGGTAAAGGCCCCCTTCTCATGGCCGAACAGTTCGCTCTCCAGCAGGGTCTCCGGCAGGGCGGAACAGTTCACCACCACAAAAGGCTTCTTCTCCCGCTTACTGTTATAGTGGATGGCCTTGGCGACCAGGGTCTTGCCGGTGCCGGATTCGCCGCGCAGGAGAACGGTGGCATTGGAGTCAGCCACCCGGTACATCATCTCGAACACCTCCTGCATGCGGCTGCTGTTGCTGACGATATTGCCGATCTGGTATTTGCCGCGCAGCTCTTTTTTCAGCAGGGTGTTTTCCCGCTCAAGCCTTTTTCGCTCCTCGCTTACGGCAAGAATGCGGGTAACGGACTGGGCGATCAGGCCGGAGATAATGGTGAGGAAACGGAGATCCTTGTCAAAATCCAGCCCTTCCCGGTATTCCCGGTCCACACTCAGGGCGCCGATTGATTGCTGGCCATGTTTGATGGGCACGCAGATAAACGAAACCATCTTCTGTTTGATATCGCCCCGGGAACGGGTACGGTTCAAAAAAAGCGGCTCCTCGCTGATCTGCGGCACGACGATGGGGGCCCCGCTTGCCACAACCCGGCCGGTAATCCCCTCGCCCACCTGATATTTGCCCCGCTTTCTGGCCTCGGCGGTCATGCCGTGGGCCACCTCAATTTCCAGAATACCGGTGGCGGGATTGATGATGCTGACCGTCCCGTTAGGCATGCCCTTCTTTTCGGCCAGAATCTCCATCACCTGCCGCAGGCAGTCGCGGAGATCCATGGTGGAGGCAAGGACCTTGGTTATCTCATAAAGGGTCGTGATTTCAGCTAATTCATATTCTGCTGTTTTCTGGTCCATCTTTCTCTTTTTTGCACGCGAGAGGGGGGGGACAATCTCTAATAATGCCCAGCGGGATCCGGTATCTGCACAGGCCTGTTGCTGCAGCGCATGCATGCAGGGTAAACGATAAGAGGAAAAAAGACAATTTGATGTTGCGTAAAAATTGGGGACGCCGGCGCACAGCATACTTTTCGCGCAGCTCCGGCAAATCCGGGGGCAGGCAGGCGGGGAAAAGAGAGGCTTGCGTTATTTTATCATTTCCGAGGTGGGGAAAATAAGGGTCACATCTTTTCTGCTCAGACTCAGGAACTTTGTTTTGGCGATCAATTTGTCATCCGACAGATAATAGATGGCCGCATCAGTGACCGGCAGATAATCGGAGGTTGCCTCGGCCATGAAATCCGTTAATCTCTCCTGGGGAAGAGTATGTACTATACCAACGATCTTGAGACTGATAGTCAAGATGATGACTTCAAATGAATCCTTGTCGATTTTCACGTACATAAGGCACTCCGCAATATACGAACTGTAAACAGAAAATAGATGTGGACCGGGGCTGTCGAAATGAAACTTTGTAAAACAATATCATCGCTTTCGGCAAATAGCAAGCAATCTCCCCGCAAAAAAACGGGCGGATATTTTCTTTTTTCAGCCATCGAGATAACCCGCCAAAACCGCGGTCCAGGCTTCATATCCCCTGCCGGTCAGATGCACGCCGTCGGGCAGAAAGCAGACCTGCCCGGCCCGCTGCGCCGCCACAAAGGCCGCATGCACGTCAAGATAATCGGCATTGGCCAGACCGGCTATGAAGCACAGCGATGCATTGAGCCGCGGCACCGTATCGGCCGCCAGCCAGGGAAAGCGAAACGGCAGCAGGCTGGTTACGGCAATGCGCGCCGCGGGCAGGCCGCGCCGCACCCTGCGCAGGATCTCTTCGTAATCCCGCAGAAAGGCATAGTCCTCCCCGGCCAGATTGTTGGCCCCGATCATGACGACCACCACATCGACCCGGCCCGCGGCGGCCAGCTCGCCGGCAACCCGGTCCAGCAGCCCGCCGACCCTTTCTCCGGCCTGGCCGCGGTTGAGCATGGTCAGATCCGTGAAACACGCCTGCCAGTCAAAAAATGCAACCAGCGAATCTCCCAGCAAAAGTATTCTCGCTGCTCTGTTCATGGGACATGCCGCCTCCGACGTGATTTATGCGGTGAATTTTCCGCGGTAATGATATCCTAATCGACAACAATATAAACAGCATATCACCATTGCCCCCATTTTTGCCGGCAGCGGGAAATATTATCAAAATACTAATTAGATAATAATTACTATTTACTTATTTGCCGGATCTGCGTATTATTAATAAAAACCTTCAGCAGACTATTACGCCACAGTTTTCGACAGGAACATCCCGGCACACCATTTGACAACAGGAGGCACTCATGGGTTTATTTGAAAAAATCGGCTTCACGGCAGATGTCACCCCCAGCATTGACTGGCAACTTATCCCGGCGGACACCTTTGCTATCTTTGAAAGCTGGGGTGGCCGGGAACGGATCAAGAGCAACAAGGAAAGATTCTACTATTTCTTCATTGACACCTGGAAAGAACCGGCCATCCTCTGCCTGATGGAACGGGGCATCAAATTTGCCCGGGTCCTGGCACGGATTGACGCCCCCCAGGAACTGATCAACAATGCGGTAAAATCCCAGGGGAAAACGCTGGGCCTTGATAAAAGTTATGCCATTGACGACGCCTTGCAGCACTGGCTGCTGGAAAATGTCGTCAACACCGACGACGACACAAAAGTAATACCATTTACCAGCACCGTTGAACAAGAGGATATGGAAACATCTTTGCCGGGCCGGGATGCAGGACTGCCGGCCGATCTGGCCGGAGTCACCCTCAACAGCGCCCCCAGGGATCTGCAGGCAAAGGATGTGGACGCCATCATCCGGGCCGGCAGTTTTTTCGACACCCAGTATAACCCCAAGGGGAGATTCACCAATTTCCTGGTTGACAACCATGACGGACTGACCGTCACCGACAAGGTCACGGGCATCATGTGGCAGCGCGGCGGCTGCGATATCAACAGCATCCGCAAGATTCAGAGTTATGTAAAGAAGATGAATGACAGCAGCTTTGCCGGTTACGACAACTGGCGGCTGCCGTCCATGGAAGAGGCCCTTTCGCTGATGGAAGCAAAACAAAACGACAAGGGTCTTCACCTGCACAAATGCTTTTCCGCCGAGCAGCCTTTCATCTTTCTGGCCGGCAGACGCGATCCCGGCGGCTACTGGTTCTGTGATTACAAACAGGGCACGATCTACTGGGCCTCCGGCACCATTCCCGGAGGATTCGGCCGGCTCTGCCGGACGGTATAACCTGGAAGTACTCCACCATCCCGCAATGCAAAGCAGCTAAGGCCTAAACAGGGCTTTGCATTGCGGATGCCTTCTTGAGGCTGGGATCGCCAAGCAGTCCATTGGCAATTCTGATCATATCCTCATTGCTAAAAGGTTTATTCAGGCAGGCATCGGCCCCCAGCGGCCTGGTCATGGGCAGGTAATCACACCCCTGGCTGTTGCCCCCGGACATGGCGAGAATCTTCACGGCCGGGTAATCACGCTTTATCTCGATGATCGTTTCCATGCCTTCCTTTTCGGGCATGAAAATATCGGTGACAACCAGGTCAAACGGCTCCTGGGCCATCATCTTCAAGCCCACCGCCCCATTGTCGGCAGTGACAACCCGATGCCCCTGATTTTGGAAAATGCGCTTGAGCAAGCCGCGGATCTGCTCTTCATCATCTATGACGAGGATCTTAGCCATATACGAACTCCACCATATAACAAAATATTGTTAATAAATTTTGCCTTGCCGGCCCGCTGAGAATCCGGCAAATCCATCAGCAGCAGACCGGAAACTACCTGATTCTCTCGCCGGTCAGAATATCAATAATACCATTATCCTCATCCCCGCCACCCGCCTTTTCCCTGTCCGCCCGGGGCGCTTCCTTGGCAACCGGCGTGGTTTTCACACTACCCGTCAGGTCGGCAAAGACGTTTTCCGGCACTTCGACCACCGGACTTGCAGCCGATCCCCCATCGCGGGCCCGCTCTTCAGCCATATCCACGCCCATGTCAGCCAGGCCGCCCTCGAGAACCAGCTGCGAAAAGGCACCCAGAGCATCACTCACCTTCTCCATCCGCCTGGCAAGGCCCGGATCCACGCTAAACAAGGCACCGCGGGCAACACTGATAATTTCCAGGCAGGCGAAAACATCTTCAATGCGGCGCAGATCGTAAACTTGCCCGCGGTTGCTGTCTGATCCCATCCAGGGTCCTCACCCAATGGCAGAAAAAAACGCGGCCAGCTCCAGCAAGGCCGGGGAGGTAAAATACCTCGTTCCTGACATAATAATACAGATACTAGCATGAATAAAACTTGATTTGTTATTTTTTTCTCAGCAGAATGCACAACCACGACACGCGCAGGTTGACGACAAACCGGATTGTTTGCTAAAAAGTTCGCAACATTTCCGGGAGAAAAATGTCTTTCCGTTAAAAAATAAAACGGATACGGATAAGGAGAGATAATGACGACAGATGTTCAGCAGCTGACCAGGGAAATTGAGACGGAAACACTGCTTCTTGAGCGGATACGCGGGGAAATCGGCAAGCTCATCGTGGGCCAGGCCAGGCTGGTTGAACGGCTGCTGGCGGCCCTGCTCTGCAACAACCATGTGCTCATCGAAGGGGTGCCGGGGCTGGCCAAGACGCTCACCGTCACCACCCTGGCCCAGGCCATCCAAGCCTCGTTTCAACGCATCCAGTTCACCCCGGACCTCCTGCCGGGCGATCTCATCGGCACCCTGGTCTATAATCCGAAAACCGGGGATTTCACCACCAGGAAGGGCCCTATTTTCGCCAATATCATCCTGGCCGACGAAATCAACCGGGCCCCGGCCAAGGTGCAGAGCGCCCTGCTGGAGGCGATGCAGGAACGCCAGATCACCATCGGCGACCACACCTTTCCCCTTGACGACCCCTTCATGGTGCTGGCCACCCAGAATCCCATCGAGCAGGAGGGCACCTACCCCCTGCCGGAGGCCCAGGTTGACCGCTTCATGCTTAAACTCAAGGTTACCTATCCCTCCAAAGACGAGGAACAGCAGATTCTGCGGCTCATGGCGTCATCCGCCGCGCCGCCGAAGGTAATACCGGTCATCAGCCCCGAGGATATCCGGCGGCTGCGCCGTAAAACCGACCAGATTTATCTGGACAGCAGGATCGAGGAGTACATCGTCAATCTGGTGGACGCCAGCCGCCATCCCGAGTCCTATAAGATGAGCATCCGCCATCTCATCCAGTACGGGGCATCCCCCAGGGCCACCATCTTCCTGGCCAAGGCGGCCAAGGCCAACGCCTTATTGTCCGGCCGCGGCTTTGTCACCCCGCAGGATGTCAAAACCATTGCCATGGACGTGCTCCGCCACAGGGTCATCGTCACCTATGAGGCGGAAGCGGAAGAGAAGACCAGCGAGGATGTGATCCAGCTGATACTCGACACGGTTGAGGTCCCATGATCAGCAGTGAACTGGCCGGAAAAATCCGCGCCATCCGCATTTACACCAGCAAGGCGGCAAACGACATCCTGGCCGGCGAGTATGAAAGCGTTTTCAAGGGACGGGGCATGGAGTTCGATGAGGTGCGGCCCTATCAGCCGGGGGACGACATCCGCGCCATTGACTGGAACGTCACCGCCCGCACCGGTCATCCTTATGTGAAGCAGTATGTGGAGGAGAGAGAGCTCACCGTCTTTTTTCTCGTTGATCTTTCCGCCTCCGGCGCCTTTGGCAGCAAACAGCGCCTGAAAAACGAGGTGGCGGCGGAACTGTGCGCCCTGCTGGCCTTTTCCGCCATCAAAAACAATGACAAGGTGGGCCTCATCGCCTTTACCGACACGGTGGAGATGTTCATCCCCCCCAAAAAAGGGACCACCCATGTCCTGCGCCTGATCCGGGAAATTCTCAATTTTGCGCCGGAACGGGGCGGCACCAATATTGCGGCAAGCCTCCACTTCTTCGGCAGAATCAGCCATAAGCGCGCGGTGGCCTTTCTGGTCTCGGACTTTATTGATCAGGATTTTTTCCGCCCCATGCGCATCATCGCCCGCCGCCATGACCTGATCGCCGTTTCCATCCGCGACCCCCGGGAGCAGGAGCTGCCCGATGCCGGGCTCATTGAGCTGGAAGACGCGGAAAGCGGTCAACGGCTGCTGATCGACAGCAGCAGCCCTGCGGTGCGCCGCGCCTTTGCCGCCGCAGCCGCCCGGAGATTGAGTGATTTGGCCGGGCAATTCGCCGCCATGGGGGTGGACCATATTCCCCTGCAGACAACCCATGATTATGTTTTTGACCTGGTCCGGTTTTTCCGGATGCGGGAACGGCGGCGGCGCTGAGAGCCATGTCACGAAAAACGATCTCCCTGCCATTTCTTGCCATTATCACCGCCCTGTGGCTGCTGCTCACCGGCTGCCGGGCCGGGCAGCCCGCGGACAGCACCGCCCCTGCCGCCCCCCCCGTCACCCTTGAGCTGCGCAGCGGCCAATTAAGCGTGCAGCTCACCCTTTCCAGCCCGCAGATCTCCATGGCCGAGCATTTGCATCTCACCCTGACCGCCACCGCGCCCGAGGATTTTGCGGTCAGCTTCCCGGAGTTTACCGATAGCGTCGGGGATTTCACCCTGGCCGGCACCACATCCGCCCCCAAGGAGCTGACCGGCGGGCAGATCAGACAGGGCCGCACCCTGACCCTGGCCCCCTATCTGCCGGGAGAGTACGCCATCCCGGCCATGATAGTCAGCGCCAAGGATCAACAGACTCCAGCCCAGCAGGCCGAGGTGACGTTTCCGGCCCGCACCATCCCGGTCACCTCCTTGCTGGACAAAGGCGAAACAGATCCGCAGCTCGCCGATATCTATCCCCCGCTGCCGCAGCCTGCTCCAACCCTTTACTGCCTGCTGGCCGGCGGCGCTGCCGCTCTCCTGCTCCTCGCCCTGCTCCTGTGCCTTTACCGCCGGCGCAAACGGCAAAAGCCTCCTCCCCCGCCGCTGCCGCTGCATGCCGCGGCGCTCGCGGAAATTGACCGGCTGCTGCACGAGCACGGCCAAGGCAGCGACTTCGCCCATTTTTACGGCAGACTCTCCCTCATCCTGCGCCGCTATATCGAGGCGCGCTTCGGCCTCAAGGCAGCGGAACAGACCACCGAGGAATTCCTCGACTCCCTCCGCCATTCCCCGCTGTTTACCGGGGAACAGCAGGAGCTGTTGCGGGACTTTCTCGGCCGCTGCGATCTGATTAAATTCGCCCGCCTCATCCCGGCCCGGCAGGAGGTTGTTGCCGCTATCGAGCTGTGCCGCGATTTCATCAGGACAAGCGGTGAAAAAATGGGGCAGGACAGCAGGCAGGAGGGAGCGCGATGAGATTTGCCACCCCCTGGGCCTTGCTGGCCCTGCTGCTCATCCCCCTGCTGCTGTATTACCAGCTTGGCCGCAAACGGCCCCAGGCCCTGACCTTTTCCGCCATCGCCCTTTTTCGTCCGGCGGGCATCTCCTGGCGGCAGCAGCTCGCCGCTCTGCCGCTCGTCCTGCGCGTGCTCGCCCTGATTCTGCTGGTCATCGCCCTGGCCCGGCCCCAGCAGGGCATGGAAAAGACTTACGACATCAGCCACGGCATTGCCATTGAAATGGTCATCGACCGCTCAACCAGCATGGGGGAGGAGATGGTCTTCAGCAACCTGGCGACAAACCGCCTGGAGGTGGTCAAAAAAATCTTTGCCGAGTTCGTCAACGGCAACGGCAAAGAGCTGCCCGGCCGGCCCAACGACCTCATCGGCCTGGTGAGCTTTGCCCGTTATCCGGAAACTGCGTGCCCGCTGACCCTGGCCCACGAGGCGCTCTCCGGCTTAATGACCAATATCCAGTTGGTGAGCAACCGGGCCGAGGACGGCACCAGCATCGGCGACGGCATCGCCTTGGCCGCGGCCCGACTGCGGAAGGCGGAGGAGGACGTGGCCCGGCAGTATAAAAATGACAGCAGCGGCCATTACGAGATAAAAAGCAAGATCATCATCCTGCTCACCGACGGGGCGCACAATGCCGGCAGCCTCACCCCGCTTGCGGCGGCCAAACTGGCCGGCCAGTGGGGCATCAAAATTTACACCATCGGCATCGGCGAGGATATCGACCCAGGCGGCATCCAGGGCTTTTTTGCCCGCATGAACCGGCTGGCTCGGGGGGTGGACAAGAAAACGCTGGCGGAAATCGCGGAGACCACCGGCGGCATCTTCCGCCTGGCCGCCGATGCCGACAGTCTACGCGCCATTTACGCGGAGATCGACCGGTTGGAAAAAAGCGAGATTGAGAGCATCCGCCATATTGATTATGCGGAACATTTTTCCGTTTTCGTCGTCACGGCCCTGGCCCTGCTGGTCATGGAAACGGCCCTGCGGGCCACGGTGCTGCGGAAAATACCATGAGCGACATCCATTTTACCGACATCCGCATGTTGCTGCTGCTCTGGCTGCTGCCGCTGCTCGTGCTGCTCTTTCTCCATGCCGCGGCCCGGCGCAGGAAGGCCCTGGCCGCCTTTATCGAGCCGGCCCTGGCCGGCAGATGCGGCACCATGGGCCGGCCGGCCAAACGAGGGCGCCGCTTTCTGCTGTTCTGCCTGGCGCTCGCCTGCATGATCATCGCCCTGGCCCGGCCGGCCTGGAACCTGCAGGAGACCACGGTGAAACGCTCCGGCCGGGATCTGGTTTTCATGGTTGACGTATCGAAAAGCATGCTGGCCGCTGATCTGATGCCCAACCGCCTGGAACGGGCCAAGCTGGCCATCCGGGACTGCGTGGAAAAATTGCAGGGCGACCGCATCGCCCTGGTGGCCTTTGCCGGCTCGGCCTCGGTAAAATGCCCGCTGACCCAGGACTACGCTTTTTTCCTGATGATGCTGGATGCCATCAGCACGGACAGCAGCGGCCGGGGCGGCACCCTGATCGGCGACGCCCTGCGCGCCACCTTTGATCAGGTCTTTGACGATCAGGAAAAACAGTTTAAGGATATTATCCTGATCACCGACGGTGAGGACCACGAGAGCTTTCCGGTGCAGGCCGCCGAGAAAATCGGCGATGCCGGCATCAGGCTGCTCATCATCGGCCTTGGCGATGAAAAGGAAGGGCAGCGCATTCCCGTCACCACGGCTGACGGCAAAACGAGCTTTCTCAAATACAACGGCCAAGAGGTGTGGAGCAGGCTGGACGGCCAGACCCTGCGGAAGATGGCGGAGGCCACCCCCGGCGGCCGCTATCTGCCGGTGGCGACCGGCACGGTGGATCTGGGCGAGGTCTATCTCGACCTGGTTGCCCCGGCCGACCAGAAAGAGCTTGAAGCAAAGACCATCAAGCGCTATGAGGAGAAGTTCCAGATCTTTCTGGCGGCCGCCGTTCTCCTGTTGACCGCTGAAGGCATGATCGGCCGGGTGCTGCTTATCTGCGCCCTGGCCCTGCTGCCCGTGCTGCAGCCGTCCCCCTGCCTGGCCTCAGCCCGCTCGCTGATCAATGCCGGCAATGAGGCATACAGCAGCGGCAAGTTCAGTGAAGCGCAGACCCTTTACGACAAGGCGCTGGCAGAAAGGCCCGATCACCCCGCCGCCGGTTTCAACAAAGGAGACAGCCTCTATCGCCAGGGCAAGTTCGCCGAGGCGGAGGCCGCTTTTGCGGAGATTATCGCCAAGGAAGAAAATCCGGCGCTGCTGGCCAGAAGCTGGTTTAACCGGGGCAACGCCCGTTTCAAAAACGCCGAACAGAAGACGGATCTGCAGGAAAAACTTGTTGATCTCAAAGAAAGCGCCGGTTTCTATGAAAAATCCCTGCAGCTTGAGGCAAACCTTGCCGGCGCCGGCCGCAATCTGGAAATCTGCCGCCGCAAGATAAAGGAAATTGAGCGCCAGCTTGACGAGCAGGAAAAAAAGGCCCGGGAAGAACAGCAGCAGGAGAACACGAAGCAGAACCAGCAGCAGGAAGAACAGCAACAGCCCCCCCAGAACACGGATGCCAAACAACAA
>JBFMAY010000064.1:0-14022 GCA_040755455.1 Thermodesulfobacteriota bacterium
CCTCCGAGCACCCTATTCTGATCGACAAATTCCTCAAGGAGGCCATTGAGATTGATGTGGACGCCATTTCGGATGGGGAAAACACCATCATCGGCGGCATCATGCAGCATATTGAAGAGGCGGGTATCCATTCCGGCGATTCAGCCTGCGTGCTGCCCCCTTACAGCCTGTCGCCCGGCCTCATCGAACAGATCAAGGAGGCGACCAGGGCCATGGCCATGGAATTGAAGGTTATCGGCCTGATGAACATCCAGTATGCGGTGAAGGACAATATCCTCTACGTACTCGAGGTCAATCCCCGGGCATCCCGCACCATTCCTTTTGTCAGCAAGGCGACCGGCGTGCCGCTGGCCAAACTGGCGACCAAGGTCATGATGGGCATGAAACTGCCGGAACTCGGCCTGACCAAAGAGGTGGAAATCTCCCATCATGCGGTGAAAGAGGCGGTCTTCCCCTTTGACCGTTTCGACAATGTGGACACGCTGCTCGGCCCGGAGATGAAATCCACCGGCGAGGTCATGGGCATGGATGAATCCCTGGGACTGGCCTTTGCCAAATCACAGTTTGCCGCGGGACAGCCCATTCCCCTTGCGGGCACCGTTCTTTTCAGCATGAGAGGGGACGACAAGGCCGTTATCCTGCCTGTTGCCGAAAAACTGCGCAACCTTGGCTTTAATATCATGGGCACCCGAGGTACCGCCGCGTTCCTGAACAGCAACGGCGTCCCCTGTACCAAAATCAACAAAATTTCCGAGGGGCGGCCCCACATTCTGGACAAGATTCAGGACCATGAAATCCAGTGGATCGTCAACACCTCCAGAGGGACACGCACCACCGAGGATTCCTACACCATCCGCCGGGCGGCGCTGAACTACCATCTGCCATACACGACGACCACGGCCGGTGCTGAATCCATGGCCATGGCCATTGCCACCCTCAGGCATCAATCCATGGAGGTCAAAGCGGTCCAGGAGTACTTTGTTGGCAGCCGAAACCGATCGTGAAGATTTTATCCACTTTCGTGACGGTTTTCCGTTATTACGGCTGGACTTTCCCGCAGCAAGTACTTAATGTTATTTTTTTCTCATGGAATACTGACCATGCATCAGACAAGGCTGCAACCATAGCAACGCAAACCCAAAAAAGAGATCAACACTTTTTAAATTTTCTTTACGGAGTTCTTTCTTGAATAATTTTTACAAAAATTTATCCATGTGGCTGGTGATCGGTCTGACCATGATCCTGCTCTTCAACATGTTCAATCATCCCCAGACCGGGATCGTTGAAATGAGCTACAGCGACTTCATGTCCGCCGTTTCCTCGGAGGGAATAACCCAGGTTACCATCCAGGGTGATGAGATAACCGGGACCAGCGGCGGCAAGCATTTCCGGGTCATCACCCCTGCCGCCGATATGGAACTTATCCCGCAGCTCAGAAAGGCGGGAGTCAATATCACGGTGAAGCAGAAGGAGGAAACCCCATGGTATATCACCATTCTTGTGTCCTGGTTTCCCATGCTTCTCCTCATCGGAGTCTGGATCTTCTTCATGCGGCAGATGCAGATGGGCGGCGGCAAGGCCATGAGCTTCGGCCGCAGCAAGCACCGGATGCTGGAAAGCGGCACCGCGAAAGTAACCTTTAAGGATGTGGCCGGCATCGATGAGGCCAAGGAAGAACTCTCCGAAATCATCGATTTTCTCCGCAACCCCAAAAAATTTACCCGCCTCGGCGGCCGTATTCCCAAGGGCGTGCTGCTGGCAGGTCCTCCGGGCACGGGAAAAACCTTGCTCGCCAAGGCCATAGCCGGCGAGGCGGAGGTGCCCTTCTTCTCCATCAGCGGTTCGGATTTTGTGGAGATGTTTGTCGGTGTCGGCGCCTCCAGGGTGAGAGATCTCTTTACCCAAGGCAAGAAAAACGCCCCCTGCATCATCTTTATTGATGAGATCGACGCGGTGGGCCGCCACCGCGGCGCAGGCCTCGGGGGCGGACACGACGAAAGGGAGCAGACGCTCAATCAGCTGCTGGTGGAAATGGATGGCTTTGAATCAAATGAAGGAGTCATCATCATTTCAGCCACCAACCGTCCCGATGTGCTTGACCCGGCCCTGCTCCGGGCAGGGCGTTTTGACCGTCAGGTTGTCGTCCCCATCCCCGATGTGGGCGGCAGGGAACAAATTCTGCTCGTGCATGGCAAAAAGGTACCGGTGGCAGCAGATGTGGACTGGAGGGTCATTGCCCGCGGCACGCCGGGATTCTCCGGTGCCGACCTTGAAAATCTGGTCAACGAGGCCGCCCTGCTGGCCGCCCGTTTTAATGAAGACAAGGTCAACATGGATCATCTGGAACGAGCCAAGGACAAGGTCATGATGGGTGCGGAACGGCGCAGCATGATCATCACGGATAAGGAAAAGAAGATCACCGCATACCATGAGGCGGGGCACGCCCTGATTGCCAAACTGCTGCCGGGCACCGATCCCCTGCACAAGGTGACCATCATCCCCAGGGGACGGGCCCTGGGCCTGACCCAGCAGCTGCCCACGGTGGAGCAGTATACCCATGCCAAATCATACCTGCTGAACAACCTCTGCATCCTGCTGGGTGGCAGGGTGGCGGAAGAACTGACCTTCGGCGAAATCACTACCGGTTCAGGCAACGACATTGAACGGGCAACCGTCATGGCACGCAAGATGGTCTGTGAATGGGGCATGAGCGAGGAGCTTGGCCCCTTGACCTTCGGCAAGAAGGAAGAGCAGATATTCCTGGGCCGGGAAATCGCCCAGCACCGCGATTTCAGCGAGGAAACCGCAGTCAAGATTGATGAGGCGGTGAAAAGACTTATTTTGGAGGCCAATGAAAAGGTCTTCAAACTGCTCCGGGAAAACATCGAAACGCTGAAGGTCATTGCCAATGCCCTGCTTGAGCGGGAAACACTGACCCTGGATGATATTGAAAAACTGATGAGCGGCCAAGGTCTGGAGCCGAAACCCTCTGCGCGGACGCAGCCTAAGGAGACTGGCGCGGGCGCCGCCACGGAGCAAACCACGCAGCAGGCAAGCCCGGGAGTTCCTCCGCCCCCGGCCCATGAACAGCCGGCCGGGCCGGCCGAGGCTTAATCCGCCTCCTGCAACACCGACAGCAGATGGATTGATGAGAATAATCACCCGGGACCGCACCTTGAACTTCGATGACAAAGTCCATGTCATGGGCATTGTCAACATCACCCCGGACTCGTTTTCCGATGGCGGCAGGATAAGCGATGCGTCAACCCTGCTCGAACTCGTCGATCACATGGTTGACAGCGGGGCGGATATCATCGATATCGGCGGAGAATCCACCAGACCCTTTGCCCCGCCGGTCTCCCTGCGGGAAGAACTCGACCGGGTCATTCCGGCAATCGACGCCATCAGAAACCGGCACCGCATCCCCATCTCCATAGACACAACCAAGGCGGAAGTGGCCGGGCGCGCCATTGCCGCGGGCGCCGACATCATTAATGACATCAGCGGACTCAGGCATGATCCAGCCATGGTCTGCGTGGCGGCGGAACAGCAGGTGCCGGTCATCATCATGCATATGCAGGGAACGCCGCGGGACATGCAGGTCAATCCAACGTACCATGATGTGATTGCCGAGATCCGCGATGACCTGGCTGAACGCATCCTATGGGCGGAAAACCACGGGGTATCCCGGGACAAAATCATCATTGATCCGGGCATCGGCTTCGGCAAGACCGCCAGCCACAACCTGACCATCCTGCGGGAACTCAGACAGTTCACCTCGCTGGGCTGCCCCGTGCTGATCGGCCATTCACGCAAATCGTTTATCGGGACCATTCTTGCCGTTGACGACCCCCGCCGGCGGGATGAGGCAACAGCAATCATCTCCGCCCTCTGCGCCTGGAACGGGGCATCCATCATCAGGGTGCATGATGTGGCGAAAACCGTGCAGGCGGTCAAAATGGCCCGCGCCATCAGCCAGGGCAGCACCAAGTAACGGTTAATCAACAGGCTGCCCTCATCCCCATGCGCGAGAGAATCATCAGATATCAGACTTACAACAAAAGCCGCAAGATAAAGGCCATCAACTTCCAGCCGGTCAAGGCCACCCTGCTTTTTAAGATAATCCCCTACCTGCTGCACTGCAACTATCCCGATCTGCCGGGCTATGTGGACGATCCGCAATGCCCGTTCGGCATCTTCCGCTTCCTGCCGGACGAAATCGTCGACAGTGAGCTGTTCCGCAGCTATTTCCCGCATTCCACGGCACGAAACTCCAAAACGTCCTCCCCTTACCCGCGCAATCCCTGCATCCATTCCTTGAAAACCATCGGCAGCATCGGCACCATCGCCCAGTCCGAGAAATCAGATTGCGATTTCTGGGTAAGCATCCGCCTCGAAGAAATCGGCGACAAAGGGGCGGCCCTGCTCGAGGAAAAATGCAAGAAAATCGAGAAATGGGCGTTGGAAAACGGGGTTGAGGTCTATTTCTTTTTGATGGATATCGACCAGACCAGGGAAAACAAGTTTTCATCGGCCGCAGAGGAGGAATCCGCCGGTTCGGCCCTGAAACTGCTGCTCAAGGACGAACTGTTCCGCACCCATATCCTCGTGGCCGGCAAAATGCTGCTCTGGTGGCTGATCCCCCCCGGCCTGACCGAACAAGGCTATCGTGACTATGTGGAGCAGCTTGTCAAAAAACGGGAGCTTAACCTCGATAATTTTGTCGACCTCGGCTACCTTTCCGATATCCCCAAGGCGGAAATATTCGGGGCCTGCCTCTGGCAGCTCAACAAGGCCCTTGACAGTCCTTTCAAGTCGGTCATCAAGTTCGCCTATCTGGAACTGCTGCTCAAGCATCAGACCAACATTCTGCCTCTCTTTTCCACCAAGATACAATGTCTGGTGACCTTTCCCGAACGGCTGCCGGAAAACGAGATCAAGCTCCCCCTCACCCACATTGACCCGTACCTGCTGCTGGCCAAGGAACTGGTGGCATTTTACCAGGAGAATAAAATCAAGGACGAGGATGACCTGATCAGGGAATGCCTCTTTTTCAAGACCCTGGAGGGGACCAAGTCGAAAAAGGATGACAGGCATCTGCAAACCACCCTGGCCTTGATGGAAAAATGGGATCTGCTGCCGCCCAATTATGAACAGCTGATCAAGCTGCGCTACTGGGACTATAAGGATCTGCTGGCCCTCGGCTCCAGGGTGCACGCCTACCTGCTTGACACATACAACCGGTTGCGCTGGCTGCGGAAATCATTCCAGGACGAGACAGGACGGGCCATCAGCGACCGGGACCTTTCCATCCTGGGCAAAAAGCTCTTCAGCTTCTACGAGGTCAAACCGGACAAAATACCTTACCTGCATACCCTCTCCCGCCAGTCCATTTTGCAGTCCGACCTCACATTTCACGTAAGCCGCTACGAGGGGATGGTCTATTACTATGTTTTCCAGGGAATACATGATGTGGAATCGATCAGGAATAACCAGCAGGCCCTGATCAAACGCGAAACCGATCCGATTTTTCTCATGATCTGGCTGACGATTAATGGTATCATGCAGCGCAGAACCGCGATTCATCTGATCAAGAACTTTCTGTCCGTCAACCTGTCCGACCTGCAGAATCTGGCCGATATCATCATCAAAACCTTTCCCCTTTTCAATTTTTCCCAGATCACGGCCGGTGAACTGCTCAGCCAGGAAAAAGTCTCCATGGCCCTGGTCATCGTCAATTTTGAAAAGGAACCTGTGAAAGGATCGCCGACCTTTAAATCGGCAATCATTACGGTCAACAATTACGGAGAATATTTTCTCCACCACTTTACCACCCTGGTGCAGCTCAAAAACGCCATGCGCCTTCTCCTGACCAAGCATTTCGTCAGCCGCTGGAACCATAACCTGGAAGTCTATATCCCGGACCAGGCGGAAAAATATTATATCCAGAGCCAGTTGGAAAAGGGATGAGCTGATGAGCTGATGAGCTGATGAGCTGATGAGCTGATGAGCTGATGAGCTGATGAGCTGATGAGCTGATGAGCTGATGAGCTGATGAGCTGATGAGCTGATGAGCTGATGAGCTGATGAGCTGATGAAAGAATACTGTTCAAGGAAGTAAAGGCAAGGAATAAGACGGAGCCATGAAGATTGTTTTTTACCATTCCGTGCTCTGCCCCCGCTGTCTGCTGGTGGGAAGGACGCTGAAAAGACTGCAGGAGGAGCACCCCGATCTGGTGGTGGAAAAAGTCGAGGTAACGACACACCCGGCGGAAAGCCTGCGCCAGGGCATCCGCATCATCCCGGCACTCAGGGCCGGAGGACGCAAACTTTCCGGCCTCATCCTGACACCGGCCGCAGTGCGGGAATTTGTTGAAAAGATTTACCAGGGGCCGGCCCTTGACTGACATCAACAGCAGGCGGGCAGATAGATATGAAAGGTTGTCCCCTTGCCGTTTTCCGATTCCGCGGTAATGGTGCCGTCATGCCTGCGCATGATGGAGTAGCAGATGGCCAGGCCGAACCCAGTTCCCCGCTGGCTCGCCATCCTTTTTGTTGTGAAATAGGGGTCGAAAATTTTTGCCAGATTTTCCTGGGGAATGCCCACCCCCTGATCGGTAATGGAAATTCTCAGATAGGTCCCCGGGGCAAGATCTAGCCCGTCATGTTCGCCGATTTCCTGATTTTCGGCCCTGACCTGCACCCCTCCCCCGTTTACCATGGCCTCCCTGGCATTTATCACCACATTGTTAATAACCTGCTGCATCTGCCCTGCATCAATAAGCACATCAGAAATATCGTCAGCAATGGCAAACTCGCATTGGATCCCTGAACCCCGCAGGGCGGTTTCCACGGATTGCTGCAGCAGCTCCCTGATGTTGACGCACTTTTTCAGGGGGGAGCCGCCTTCGGCAAAGGTAATAAACTTGCCGGTCAACTCCTTGCCCTGCAGACAGGTCTGCCTGGCTTCCTCGAGAATCGCGACCTGCTCATTTTCCGGCGGCAAGGCACTCTTAACCAGGGTGATGACCGCCAGCAGACCGGTCAGAATATTATTGAAATCATGGGCAATGCCGCCGGCAAGAATACCAATGGCTTCAAGCTTCTGGGCCTTCTGCAGTTCAATTTCCAGCTTCCGGCGCTCGGTGATATCGCGGAAAATGCCGCGGATGGCAACCGGCTTGCCGTCAACGAACTTGCAATTGCATTTGCCCTCAACCGCTATTCGCCGGCCGTCTCTGGCAACAAACTCCGTTTCAATTTTATCCACCTCCTTGCCGGACAGCAGCGCCTCGAATCTCTCCATGCAGTGAGCATGACAGTCAGGATGAATGACCTCAAACATGGGAAAACCGGGGACCTCATTTTTGGCAAAGCCCAAATTTTCCCGCCAGGCACGATTGGCATAGATGATCTTGCCATCGGCGGTGATACTCTGGATCAGGTCACGGGAACTATCAAACAGGTCGCTGAACAGTTCTTCCCGTTCCCGCATGGCCTGTTCCGCCTTCTGCCGCTCCGCGATCTGTTTCTGCAGCTCAGCATTGGCATGTTCCAGTTCCCTGGCGCGCCTGTCCCATCCCTCCTTCATTCTACCGATGAAAAATGCGGCCAGAATCCAGCTCAGGACGTCAAGGACATGGAGATAAAGGCCCTCCCCATGCCAAACCGTCTCGAAGAAAAGACCATGGAGCAGCAGAGCAAGCAGGCCGCCGGCAATGGCGTATCTAAGACTTATACCTAAAGACATATTGCTTTCACAGGAAAAGAGGGGAAGAACGCTACCAAGCAGTTCGTCATTTTTTTATTGAATGGCATCTTCAGCACCGATGTCAAGGGATAATGGCCCGGCCATTTCCTGCCTGACGCCTGCAAGCCACGCCTTGACGGCCTTCTCCAGATAACGGTGGTACATGTCCACCCCGCCCAGCCCCCGGCAGCGGAAACAGAAATTGATTTCGAGAAACAAGGGGGTTTGGCTGGCATCACCCTCAGCAAAAAGAAAATCAAAGCCAGCCAGATTGATGCCGGTTGCCGTGCAGAAATCCCGTAGCGCCCCCACTGCCTTCTCCTGGAGATGGGGAAAAGACACATGGTCGATGACCGCCCCGCGGGCTAGGTTGGTGTAAAACCCACCCCCGTCCACGGAACGCCAGTAAGAGTAAAAATCATTGCCGATCACCACAACACGCAGGCTGCGTCCGCCCGTGGCGATGTATTCCTGCACGATGAAACCTCTTTTGCCCTGCTGTTCATAACCGGCCGCCTTCGCCAGACACTGATGCAGGTCGGGGGCGGACTGGATGAGAAAAACGTTGTTCCCCTCCCCGCCCCAGCCGAATTTGAAGACAAATGGATAAGGAAAAGGCAGCGAAATACCGGAATAGTGACTGACACTCCAAAACGCTAACGTCCGCGGATGAGGGACCCCTGTTTTCTGAAACAGGGCCGCCTGCCCTGTTTTATCGGGGAAGGCGAAAAAAGCATCATAATTGGGAAAGACATGGGGGCAGGCACGGCGGGCGGCAAAATAGAGACTTTGCCGGCAGCCCTGGGGCAGGATAATGGCATCCGCCTGACCCATGGCGCAGATATCCTCCACGGAAGGCGCATCGCCGCGCCATATCCGGTTGTTGTTTGTCTCAATGCAGAGGTTATAGGAAAGAACGTTCACAGTTATTGCAATTTCCCGCTCATCAGCCTCAGAAAACAGAACTCAGGAAATACAGACCGAAGAAAAATCGTGCAGGCCCCGCAGTTTCACGGGCCGACTCCTTGTCATTGATTGCATCAATTGTTATTCTTGCTTAAAATGAGTAAAAAACCAAGAAAAATCACCAAGGAAGAGATATGAACATCAAATACGGCGTGCAATTTCCCCAGGAAGGCATCTGCGCCGATGAACGAAATATTACCAGCGAGTGCCGCGCGAAAATTCCGGAGGTGGTTGATCAGCTGGTCGATACCTGTCTGGTCGATGAGTGCTTTGAACACATCAACACCGATCCCCTCCCCTCCCGGCAGCGGGCCATTGACCTCATTGACCGCTGCCGGGACATCCTCTTTCCCGGTTATTTCCGCTGGCATGATATTGATCAAGTCAGCCTCAAATACAAGATAGGCCAGGAGGTTTCCACCCTTTACGACCTTCTTTCCCTGGAAATCGCCTACAGCATCCGCCATGAGTGCATCCGCCACCATAAGTCCTGCCAGCAGTGCGACGCACAGGGCAAGCTGAAGGCCTTTGCCTTTATCCAGTCCCTGGCGGATCTGCGAAAAATCCTGGCCACTGACGTGCGGGCCGCCTATGACGGCGACCCGGCGGTCACCAGTTACGATGAGGTTATTTTCTGCTATCCCGGCATTATGGCCATCACCATCTACCGTATCGCCCACCTCCTGTACCAACTGGGCGTGCCCATTCTGCCCCGCATGATGACCGAACACGCCCACGGCGTTACCGGCATCGACATCCATCCGGGGGCGGTCATCGGCGAATCATTCTTCATCGATCACGGCACGGGTGTGGTGATCGGCCAGACGGCGGTGCTCGGCAACCGGGTTAAAATCTATCAGGGCGTCACCCTGGGCGCCCTTTCCTTTAAACGAACCGAGACAGGGGAACTGGAACGCACCGGCAAACGCCACCCCACCCTTGAAGATGACGTCACCGTCTATGCCGGCTCCACCATCCTAGGCGGCGACACGCTGATCGGCGCCCGCTCAGTGGTCGGCGGCAATGTCTGGCTGACCCACTCCATTCCGCCGGACACCAAGGTCATTCTCAATCCGCCGGAGCTGGTCTTTAAAACGAAAGCATAAACCACTATTGCGGGCCTCTGTGTTGGTAATGAACAATCACCTATATTTTCTGCTGTGGGTGCTTTACCTTGACATCACGCTCAGCCAAAAAAACCGAAGCGATGAAATATTAAAATGATGGAGGCCTTATGAGAGCAAGGGATTTAATGATACCCCTTTGGGAATATCTGCAACCGGACAATACCATCAAGGAGGCCGTCAATTTATTGCGCACCGCCAAAAGGGGGGAAGAAAAGGTGGGGGTGAAGGGGCTGCCGGTGCTTGATGCAAACCGGCAGCTCGTCGGGATGTTATCCATGGGCGATATTCTCAAGGCCGTCTATCCCTCCTACATGCTCATGATGGATCTCGGGGATTTCACCTGGCACGGGATGGTTGACTCCATTGCCAAACAGGTAGCCGATAAGCGGGTTGGGACGGTCATGACAAAAGACGTCGTTACCATCAGGGAGAACGACCCGCTGATGCAATGCATTGACCACATGATCCGCAACGATGTGAAGAGACTGCCGGTGCTTGATCAATCAGGCGTGGTGGTCGGCATGCTCTATGAGCGGGATGTCTTTTTTGCCATTGTCAAAGCCATGCTCGATGACAACAGCGAGGCCGCAAAATGAGCGGGGAAATGGCCGTCGCCAGCCAGGTGGTCATGGGAAGGCAGTTCTGGATGGCGACTGTGCTTTTCATTCTGGCATATGGCATCATCGTCTCCGAAAAAATACATAAGACCATCATCGCCATTTTCGGCGCGGCATTGATGATCGTGCTGGGGATCGTCACCCAGGAACAGGCCTTCCATTCAATGGAGCTGGGCATAGACTGGAATGTCATCTTCCTGCTGGTCAGCATGATGATCATCATCAACATCATGAAGCCCACCGGCGTCTTTGAATATATCGCCATAAAAAGCGCAAAGGCGGGAAAAGGCGACCCGTTCAGAATCATGGCCATACTCTCCGTGGTCACGGCGGTCATGTCGGCATTCCTTGACAATGTCACCACCGTGCTGCTGATCGCCCCGGTTACCCTGCTCATCTGCCAGGCGCTTGAACTTGATGTGGTTCCCTATCTCATCACCGAGGCGCTCGCCTCAAACATCGGCGGCGCGGCAACCCTGATCGGCGACCCGCCGAATATCATGATCGCCTCCAAGGCCCAGCTGGATTTCATGGCCTTTATCTACAATCTCGGCCCCGTGGTAATCCTCGTATTGATCGCCTATATCATCAGCATCAAGTTCATCTTCGGCAACAACCTGCAGGTGAGGGATGAGTTGCGGCAGCGAATCATGGCCATGAATGAAAGGGCGGCGATCAAGGATCCACGGCTCCTGAGGAAATGCCTGGCCGTTCTTGCCGTGACGATCACCGGCTTCATATTCCACGGCCTTCTTCATTTTGAGCCGGCGACCATCGCCCTGTTCGGCGCCGGACTTCTGCTGCTGGTGTCCGGCACCAAAGAGCCCCACCACATCCTGGCCGAGGCGGAATGGGCCACCCTCTTCTTCTTCATGGGTCTCTTTATCATCATCGGCGGGGTAATCAATGTCGGCCTCATCAAATGGATGTCGATCAAGGTCCTTGAACTGACCCAGGGCAACCTCTTGGGCACCAGCATGATTGTCATGTGGTTCTCGGCATTTGCCTCGGCCTTTATCGACAACATTCCCTATGTGGCAACGATGAATCCCATGATCATCGACATGGCCAGGCAGCTCTGGCCGGACGCTTGCGGCCTCAAGCTGCTGCACCATCCCGACCTGCTGCCCATATGGTGGTCGCTGGCCCTGGGCGCATGTCTCGGGGGCAACGGCACCGCCATCGGCGCCTCGGCCAATGTCATTGTCGTTGGCATGGCGGAAAAGATGGGCAGCCCGATTTCATTCAAAAAGTTCATGTATTACGGCATGCCGCTGATGATCGAGTCAATGATCATCAGCACCGCCTATGTCTGGGTGCGATATTATGTGCTGAAAATATAATAGCCCTGCCATGGCGACTGAGTATGAGCACGGCAAAATATCGCCAACCTCCTCCTGTTGTCCCGCTGCCTGAACTACTGCAGCGGGCAATCATTGCGGCCCCAGTCCGAGCCGAACAGCAGCCAGTCCGCCATGTCGCAGCTGCCGTCGCCGTTGAGGTCGCACTCGCAGACAGGCGGCGGGATCTTTGTCAAGCAGGGCAGATCGAGTATCTTCAGCTCGTCCTTGGTGTTGTCCACCAGGGCAAAGGTGCTGGTGTCCTTGTCAAAGGCGATGCCCTGCGGGGTGGTGAAAAAGGGCGTTGTGTCAAATCTGGCGCCCAACACGCCCCTGGGGCTGACGACAAAAACGCTACCATAATAGTTATTAGTATTGGTGATGGTAAAGTTGCCGGTGCCCGGCATATACGAAATACCGCTGGGACTCGTGGAGCCGAAGGCACTCGTGCTGAATTGATCGACCATTCTGCCGGGACGGACAAGGTCCACCATAACCACTGCGTCACTGTTCGCCACAGCCATATAGCCACTGCTCGACTTATAAACAATGTCCTTGGGAGAGCTAGCGTTGATCCCGAAGGTTCCGATAGCAAACTGTGAAAGTAAATTGCAGCTTGTATCTATAGTAAATATTGCATCTTTATTGTCATCAACAATGCAGAACTCCCCTGGAATTGGGCCATGGGTGATGCCCGTGGCACTAGGGGAAAACGCGGATATGTCACATTGCGCGACCAGTTCCTCAGAGTCAGGATCAACGAAAAACACCTCGTCCCCCGCATTATCGACAACGGCATATACCTTTTGGACCGGGTCATAGGCGACGCCCATGGGGCTCGTGCAGCCGAGGTCATAAAGATTGATTGTCTTGACCACATTTCCGTGGATATCAAAAAAGAAAACCTCATCCTGCCCGTCACTGACAACGGCAAAATCGTCGTTGCAAGAATCATAGGCGATACCATAGGAAGAGGATGAGACAAAGCCCACGTCAAATCGATCCTGCAGATTGCCGGACTGATCGAAGAGAAATACATCGTTCAGCGAACCGTCAATAACGGCCAGATTTTCCGAGCCGGCAATGAAGGTAATGCCCATGGGGTAGGTGCAGCCACTGGGCTCGATGTCAAATGGGCTTCCTTGCAAGACACCATCGAAATCAACAAAATAGACAGAATCAGTATTGGAATCGACAATGGCGAGATTCCCGGCATGGAGGCCGGAGGCAACATAGGTAATCCCCTGAGGATAGCTTGAGCCAAAGGCTGCGGTGGAAAATTCATCAACCGGACTGCCACCCGAATAGGCAACCATGAAAACCTTATCGGAGGAGTCATCGAGGATGGCGAAATGTCCTGCATATGGCCCCTCGGGGATATAGGCTATGCCGCTGGCATAATTGGAATACGGGGCGACTGTGAATTGCCCCTGGACAATACCGGCCTGGTCGACGATGTAAACCATGTCATCCTCGTCATCGACGATGGCAAAAAGGCATGTTGCCGGAATATGGGTGATGCCGTCCGGAGATAGTGCGCCAAAATTCCCGGTATCAAAATAGTCCACCATCACCGGGACGGTCACCGCCTGCGCTAAATTGGTCCAGCACCACAACATCAAGAAAAAAGGCAGAACAACCGCCCGGCAGGTCAATGCTTGCCCGCGGCTTGCCTTGCATAATCGTTTCATAGCCCCTCCTTGTCAAAATCTTTTTAACCCTCCAGAGCTGTGTTCCCGCCACACGTACGAGCGGGCCATGCCCGCGACCGCAACTGGATCGTCACAATCTTCATTGATGCCGCCGCCGATTACCGGCGGCGGCAATTTTCAACGTGGTTTCCACGGGACAAAATAAAGCCCCCTGCGCCGTGATTCCGACTTGACGAAGTCAGACGCGGCAGCCCGGCTGTTTTAATAAAAAAATGTCAGGGCAGACAGAAAAAACCCGTGGCTTTCCGTCCCCACCTCACGATGGGTTTAGCCTTACTGGGATCATCAGACCTGCAGCAGAAATTTGAGTTGCATGCCTACCTCCTCCCCCATGAACAACAAGAGAAAAATAAAAAAAGCCCTGTAACAAACAGCACTCAAATTTAGATCTTATTCGTAAATAAAAGCGGTTTTTTCTTTGCAAAACAGCTATAATTCACCCCATCCAGTAAATCTTATAAAGGAGGTGAATATGGCGCGCATACAAGCATGGGAGGTCTCCGACTCTTT
>JBFMAY010000065.1:0-13863 GCA_040755455.1 Thermodesulfobacteriota bacterium
ACCATCCGGGAGATATGAGCTGTTTTTCATCAAGTCAGTTATGCCAGGTAGTGCCAACACTATTTTTGCATGGCGTATTATGCCGAAATCGTTTAATTATTTTTTTTAAACTGTAGAAGATGAGTTTAACAAATATAAGTTGATTTTCATTTAACATTCTGCTGCAAAGAACGCGCAAAAAGCAGCCACGTCGCAGGCTGTCGGTGGAATTTTTTTTATCATCGCAGGAAAGGCCAATGGCAGAAAAAACGAGCAGTGTGCGTCATGATTATCTCAGGCACGACAAGAAGTTTCCCCATGTCTGGTGTCCGGGGTGCGGCAACGGCATTGTCATGGGGTCGCTCATCCGGGCCATTGACAGGCTTGGGCTGGCAAAAGACGAACTGGTGCTGGCCTCAGGCATTGGCTGCTCCGGCCGGATGCCGGTCTATGTGGATCTCAACACCCTGCATACCACCCATGGCCGGGCTCTGACCTTCGCCACCGGCATCAAGCTTGCCAAGCCCGCCCTCACCGTGCTCGTCGTCATGGGGGATGGCGACGCCACCGCCATCGGCGGCAACCATTTCATCCATGCGGCCCGGCGCAATATCGATCTCACCGCCATCATCATCAATAACCAGATCTACGGCATGACCGGCGGCCAGTATTCACCCACCACGCCCTATGGCTCCTTTGCCTCCACCGCTTCCTGGGGGCATATTGAACATGCCTTTCCCATTGCCGAGCTGGCCGTGACGGCCGGGGCCTCCTATGTGGCCAGGGGCACGGTGTATCATGCCGCCATGCTCGACAGCCTTTTGGCCAGGGGTATCGCCAAAAAAGGGTTCAGCGTCATTGAGGTGATGTCCAACTGCTATACCCAGTACGGCCGGCGCAATCAGATGGCTGATCCGGTCTCCATGTTGCGGTATTTCAAAGAGCATGCGGTAGCAATTGACCGGGCGGCGAAGATGTCGAAGGAAGAGATGAACGGCAGATTCACCATCGGTGTGCTGGCCGATGTGGATAAACCAAACTATACGGAAGAATACCAGAAGATCCGTGACCGGGCGCTGCAGGGCTGAGCCTGGGAGCCGGCGGGACTTGCGCATGATGAAAGAAGATCGCTATGAAATGAGATTCGGCGGGGCGGGCGGTCAGGGGATCATCCTGGCGGCCGTTATTTTTGCCGAGGCGGCCGGCATTTACGAGGGCTACCATGTCTGCCAGACCCAGAGTTACGGCCCGGAGGCAAGAGGGGGCAGAAGCAGGGCCGAGATCGTCATCAGTTCCGAGGAGATCGATTATCCCAAGGTCATCGGCATGGATCTTTTCCTGGCCATGAACCAGTCGGCCCTGGATGCCTATTTCTTTGATTGCAAACCGGAGGGCATCCTGCTGGCCGACGCTACCTGGGTGGAACAGGTGCCCACCAGCCGAGCCCTTGTCCTGCCCTTTACCTCCATTGCCAGGGACCAGCTCGGCAATGAACTCGTTGCCAACATGGTCGCCCTGGGGGCAGTGAGCGCTGTCTGCGGCATGGTGTCGCTGGTTAGCCTGGAAAAGGCGGTGGCCAGCAGGGTGCCGGCAAAATTCAAGGAACTCAATATCCGGGCCCTGCACGCGGGAGCCGGGGCCGCCGGGGAGGCGGATCTCTCCGCGCTGCCCCGTTTTATCGTATCCGACGAGGAAAAAGAGGTGTGAGCGGGGTGGAAACTGATTTTCATGTCTTTCACGGGCTGATGCCGCGGAAAATTCGGAAGTCTCCTTCCTTCTACTGGCCTCGCAACGGCACCAGGCAGATAAGTTTCAGCGATATGCAGCCCAGTTGGGGGCCTCTCCAATGACGAAAAAGCCATCGTACGATGAACTTGTGGCAATGGTGCAGCAGCTCAAGGCCGCCCATGAGCAGCTGTCGCTCATCATGGAATCTCTGCCGATCATACCCTATACCCGCAGGGCGGATGGGGACTTTGCCATTACTTATATGGGCAAATCGGTGGAGGTGATCACCGGCTACCCTGCCGAACAGTTCATGGATGATGCGACATTCTGGATAGATCACGTGCATCCGGACGACCGCAGCCGTGTCCTGGCGGAAATGCAGCTGCTCATCAATGAAGGAATACTGAGGCGGGAGTACAGGCTGCAGACTGCCGACGGTTCCTATAAATGGATGAGCAGCTTCAGCAGGCTGATCAAGGATGCCGACGGCGGCAATGATTATATTGTCGGAGCGGTCCAGGATATCACTGAAGAGAAAAGAATGAAACAGGAGGCGGATCGGCACATGCAGCAGGTAATCCAGGCCGACAAACTGGCCGCCCTTGGCGAGGTTGTCGCAGGCGTGGCCCATGAGATCAACAACCCGAACAGTTTTATCAGTTACAATATCCCGCTGTTGGAAGAATCCTGGGAGATCTTTGTGCCGATCATCAATGACTATGTGCAAAAGCATCCCGGCCGCAGGCATGGCAGTATTACCCTGGAAGAGCTGGCCGGGGAGATGGGGGAGATCATTCATGCCATCAAAACAGGTTCTGACCGGATCAATAAGATTGTCGCCAATCTCAAGGATTTCGCCCGGCTCGATGAGAGCGCCCCGAGCACGCTGGTCGATTTTAATAAGGTGATCAATGATACCCTGACAATTGTCGGCGCCCAGGCGCGTAAATCCGTGGGCCGGATCGAACTGGAGCTGGCGGACAATCTGCCCCGGTTTCACGGCCATTTTCAAAAACTGGAACAGGTGATGGCCAATCTGATCATGAATGCCGCCCAGGCGGTTACGGAGAAGGAAAAGGGCAAAATCGCCATTCGCACCCGGCTCAACAGGCGTTTGCATTCCATCATCGTTGAGGTGGAAGATAACGGACGCGGCATGGCGCCAACGGAGACGGAGCGCATTTTTGAGCCTTTTTTCACCACCAGGAGAAATTCCGGCGGCACCGGGCTCGGCCTCTCTGTTTCCTACGGCCTGATCCAGGAGCATAAGGGCCGGATCGGCGTGTTGTCCCGGCCGGGCCTGGGAACGAAATTTACCGTCATCCTCCCGGTTGACCGCCGTCAGAGCCAGCTTGATCTGCAGCCGACCATACTCTGTGTCGATGAAGACTCCCGCACCCTGGCGCAGCTCTACTCCTTTTTCGCCAGGGTGCTGAATCTGCCTGCCCGCAGCGTATCATCGGCAGGAGAGGTTGTCTTCTTTCTGCAGGATCATCCTGAGGTGGATATGATTGTGTGCGATATGCCGATGTCCCAAGCCGCCTGCTGGCCGTTTTTGGACGACATCAATAAACAATTTCCCTTGCTGCCGGTTATCTGTTTATCGGATTTGCCGGAGCAGGAGCGGCAGTCCGCCGGCGGTGATTGCCTGCCGGATTATTTCCTGGCCAGGCCACTGGAGCTTGAAAAACTGGCAAAGATCATCAAGACAATTGGAAGGCTGCGGATATGAAGATACTTTTGGTTGATGATGAGCGGATCGCTTTAAGTTCGTTGCAGAGATTATTAAAGCGTCGCGGCTATCAGGAGGTCGAGGTCTGTGACAGCGCACCTGCTGCGGCGGCACGGATCAAGGCCGAGGATTTCGCTGTGGTCTTTGTCGATCTGCTCATGCCCGAGATGGACGGACTGCAACTGCTTGAGGCGGTGAAGCCTTTCAAGCCCTACACGGAATTTATCATGCTTACGGCGGTGGATGACGTCAACACCGCGGTGAGGGCTCTGCGTCTGGGGGCGTATGATTATCTGGTAAAGCCGGTGGAGAACGAGCGGCTGCTGTTGACCCTTGAACATGCCTATGAGCGGCGGGGCTTGCTGGGACTTGTCGGGGCAAGCTCGCGGCAGGACCATATGCCTCTGTCAAGCGCTTTTGCCGCTATTGTCACCCGGTGCCCCCGCATGAAAGAGCTGCTGCTCTTTGCCCAGACCATGGCCAAAAGCGGCAATCCCGTGCTTATCACCGGCGAATCCGGTACGGGCAAGGAGTTGCTTGCCCAGGCTATTCATCAGGCGGGTCCTGCCCCTGATGGACCCTTTGTCGCGGTCAATGTTGCCTCTGTTTCCGATTCTCTTTTTGAAAGCCAGTTTTTCGGACATGCCAAAGGGGCATTCACCGGGGCAACCAACAGTTATCCTGGTTTTTTTGAGCAAGCCGACGGGGGCACCCTTTTTCTCGATGAGATCGGCGAGCTGCCCAAAAACCTGCAGGTCAAATTCCTGCGGGTGCTTGAGGAGAAGAAGGTTCCCCGGCTTGGCGACCCGCAGCAGATCGCCGTTAATGTCCGCATCGTGTCCGCCACCAGCGTGGATCTGGATAAGGCCTGTCAGGAGGGGACCTTCAGGCTTGACCTCATGTACCGGCTCAAATCCGTTCATCTTCACCTGCCTCCCCTGCGGGAACGTGAAGGCGATATCCCTCTGCTTGCCGGTCAGTTCCTGAAAAAGGCCTGTGAGCGCCACGGCAAGAAGCTGAGCGGCTTCACCCCCGAGGCCATGGCGCATCTGCAGCAGCAGTCATATCCCGGCAATATCCGGGAACTGGCCCAGAAGGTGGAAAATGCCGTGCTCATGGCCCCTGGGCCATTTATTACCCCCGAAGACTTTGGGAGGGAGGCTGGTTCCCCCGTGTTCAGCTTTGCCAGGAAACTCTGCACCCTGAAAGAGGACGCCGCGGCGCATACCGCTTATGTTCTCCGGCAAACCAAGGGTGATCGCCAGGAGGCGGCAAAAATTCTCGGGGTGTCGCTGCGGCATGTCCAGCGTAAGATTGCCGGGATGAAAAGGCAGCCTGGGTGGCGTCAGCTCCTTGATGACATTGAGGTCGCAAAGAGGTGACTTAAATGTCGTGTTCCGCTTATTTTGTGAAAAAATAAGCCGTTAGGCATCCGGTAAACCCTTCCGCCACGTGATCAATTTCCCGGGCTGCGATATTTATGTCGCGTTCTCCCTGTCAGTATCCTGCTTTTACCTAAAAAAAACTCTTTCATTTCCGCAGGCTGCTCTTTTTGTGCCTCCTTTGCCGCTATTGGCAGACGTGTTGCATTGGTCTGCCAGTGGGTGCAAGAGTCTGCCGTTGGCAACAGGCTCGGGCGGTAACGATCAGTGGACGTTTTCAAGAGGATATCATGGCTCATTCCGGCATTCACAAGGTATTGATCGCTGATGACAATGAGGTTTTCAGCCATTCGGTCGAGCGGCATCTCAAGCGGGAAGGATTTGAGATTTTCGTCGCCCACGAAGGAAATACGGCAAAAAGCATGGTGCTGGCCGCTGAGTCCGACAATTACCCTTTTGAGCTGGTTATGGTGGAATTTTTCATGCCCAATATGCAGGGTGTTGATCTTGTCCGCTGGCTGCATCAGCACTTTCCTGCGTTGTCTGTGTTGATGGTTTCCGGGTTCGGCAATATTGACCTGATGAATAAAGTCATCAGGCCGGAGATTGATGCTTCCCTGAAAAAACCGGTATTACCCGGGCAGATTATACTCACTATTGCGATGCTTGCCGTAAAAAGGCAGCATGCTGGTATGTCTGGAGGCCCTGTGCCGCAAGCAAGGCATAGATAGCGCCTATAGCCATTCTTGGCAATACTGCGGCTGTGTAGCTGCCCGCTGTCAGGAGGATACTATGGAGAAACAGCAGAAAAGAACCGTCGGTCAGGGGAAATATCTGACTTTCAACCTTGGTCGGGAAATCAATGGTATCGCGCTTCTCAAGGTCAAAGAGATTACCGAACTGATGCCGGTTGCTTATGTGCCCTGGGTTCCTGTCTCCATGGAAGGGGTTATCAACCGCAAGGGCAAGTTCATGCCGGTGGTGGATGTCCGGCAGAAATGCAATATGGAAAACGTCTGTTACTCGGAGAGAACCTGCATCATTGTTATCGAAATGCAGGCTGGCAAAGGGACGGTTGCCCAGGTCGGCATCATTGTCGATGCCGTTTCGGAAGTCATCAATATCAGAAAGAAAGCACCTAAACTGCGTCTACCGCTGGCAAAAAAGGAACCGGTAATGCCATGCTAGGCATGGCGCATGGAAACTGTATCAAAGATGTCAGCAGGCGGCAATTTGCATTGTCTGGTCTGGGGCAATGCAAATTGTTTTTTAGGCGAGCGCGGTTACGCCGTTTCCGTCTAATATTTATAAGGGAGGGGGGGGGAGAGAGCATGTTGACTAACTGGACTGTCGGAAAAAAAATTGGCGGCGGCTTTATTCTGATGATTCTGTTGGCCGTGCTGGTCGGGGGAGTCGGTTCATGGAAGGCGCACCATGTGAACAGTGATGTGCAAGACCTGCAGGAGATCCATTTACCTTTGACGCTGCTCATGGGCAAGATTGTCGAAACAGCTGCCAACCAGGAGCTTAGCGTAACCATGTATGTCATTCATGGGGAAAAACGTTTTGTCGATGAATTCGATAAGCTTGACGACCTTGAAGACGGCTACTTTAAAGATGCAGTGGCCCTGATCAGTCCTGATCAGGCCCTTGTTGTTAAAGGCTGGCTGCAGGTTAATGAAAAGGTGGCTGAAAGGCATGACAAGTTTGTTCAGTCTGCCAGGCATTTGTTTGACTCTGTTGCCAATGGCCAGGACCAGGCGGCCGTCGCCGCTGCGGCCGATATGGTTGAAGTGAGTGCCGGCGAGTTCAAGGCGTCTGTGGCCGAGTTCAACGATATCAATACCGCCGAGGCCAACGGGGTGGCCGGGGAAGCTCTTGCGGCCAGCCGGAATTCCATTGCAATCATGGAGGGGATCAGCGTCGTGACCCTGGTGGCCGGCATCGTCCTCGCCTTTATTCTCACCCGGTCCATCACCACGCCGTTAAGCTTGGCCATTAACAATATCAATGAGGGGGCGGTTCAGGTTGAAATGGCATCCGGCCAGGTTTCCACCGCCAGCCAGAGTCTGGCGGAAGGGGCCAGTGAACAGGCGGCGGCCTTGGAGGAGACTTCTTCCTCCCTTGAGGAAATGACGGCCATGACCAGGCAGAATGCTGAAAACGCTCAGCATGCCAATGCTCTCATGGATGAAACGAGTGCGATCGTCGACACGGCAAACAGCTCGATGTCGCAGCTGACAGCTGCCATGGGAAAGGTTGCCAGGGCAAGCGAGGACACCTCAAAAATCATCAAGACCATTGATGAGATAGCCTTTCAGACCAATCTGCTGGCCTTGAACGCTGCGGTGGAGGCGGCCCGGGCAGGGGAAGCCGGTGCCGGTTTTGCCGTTGTCGCCGATGAGGTCCGCAGTCTTGCCATGCGGGCGGCCGATGCGGCAAAAAACACCGCAGCCCTGATCGAGGACACCGTGGCCCAGGTTAAGGTAAGCGCTGCCCTGGTTGGGACAACGAATGAGGCCTTTGCCGGGATATCGGCAAGTTCGGCCAAGGTCAGTCAACTGATTCATGAGATAGCGACCGCGTCAAAGGAACAGTCCCATGGGGTTGGACAGGTTAACACCGCGGTAGCAGAGATGGATCAGGTCACCCAGGGCAATGCCGCCGCCGCCGAAGAGTCCGCCAGTGCCGCTGAAGAGCTTAATGCCCTGTCCGAGGTGATGCACGCCACGGCCAGGGAACTGGTCAGGATGATTGGCGGCCATACTGCCGCAAGCAGCCAGCATGATCAACTGCGTACCGCCGCCAGGCCAGGGAAAGCGATTGCCGGGCGTTCGCCCCGACCAGGGACTGCCGCCGAGCGGCAAAAAACAGCCAAGGTAAAGGCCGTTATGCCGGAGGCAGGCAAGGAGTTTGTTGATTTTCCGCAATCGCTTTAAAAATTCTCTCTTGGCGATCATGTGAAAAAATGGAGGGTTACCGGGGAGGTGCTGCCCATTTTTGCATGGTCATGTCTTTATGTCGCGGCTTTATTTTCGGCCTTGCTGACAATTTTTTTAATCAGGTCACGGAAAACCAGGAAGTGCAGGGGCAGAACGGAGTACCAGTACAGCCTGCCCCAGATCCCTCTGGGGTAGAAATGAGCTGTCTGGATCAGTGTATGGCCCTGGATGTCGAATTCAAGCCAGGCCTTGCCGGGGAGCTTCATCTGGGCAAGCAGCAGAAGGCGTTTGTTCGGTTTCATATCAACCACCTTCCAGAAATCCACAGCATCACCAACCCGCAGATCGGCCGGGTCGCGTCTGCCCCGGTTCAGGCCGTAGCCTCCAAAAATTTTGTCGATGAATCCCCGTAATCTCCAGAGAAAATTGTAGGTGAACCATCCTGTATCGCCCCCGATGGAGCATACTGCCGCATATATTTTTTCACCGGCAATATCGCCGAAATCATAGATGCGCCGGTCCCGGAGAATCGCTGCGGCAATATCTTCCTGATCGTTGATATCACAGGTGGCACCTCCGCTTGAGTCGCACCAGCGGCTGATGACCTGATTGTCTTCGATATCGCGGATGGCCTGTAAAACAGCATCGCGGTATGGCAGGGGCCTGATATGCGGGAAATAACGGGCGGCATGGTCATTCTGCATGACGGTTTCCGATTTGAGGCCTTCTATCAGCGCGGCGGCAACCTTGAATGGCACGGGGGTGAACAGGAGCAGCCAGTAGGCTGACAACCGCGGGGTAAGAACCGGCACCGGGACAATGAAACGCTTAAGCTTCATTGCCTGTGCCGTCTGCACCAGCATATCCCCGAATTTCATCCGGCCGCAGCCGATGTCAACCACCAGGTTGCCCTGGTAAGCAAGGTCCTGGCAGGAGACAAGATAAGAAAGGACGTCAGCCACGGCAATGGGCTGGGTCTGGGTGGTAACCCACCTTGGCGTGACCATTACCGGCAGTTTCTGGACCAGATGGCGGATGATTTCAAAACTGGCGCTGCCTGAGCCGATGATGACCCCGGCCCTGAGCCAGATCGTCTGGATCGCCTCGGGTCTGGCGGAAAGGATTTCACCGGTTTCGATGCGGCTGAGCAGATGTTTGCTGGCTGTTTCCTTCACCCCGAGTCCGCCGAGATAGACAATGCGCTTTACTCCGGCGGCGATGCAGGCGTCCCGGAAATTTTCGGCGCTCACCCGGTCAAGCCGTTCAAAATCCGCCACGGCGCCCATTGAGTGAATAAGGTAGTAGGCGGTATCAATGCCGGCAACGGCCCGGGCCAGGGCCTGCTTGTGAAAGGTGTCCCCCTCGACAATTTCCACCTGCGGCCTGAGCTGCGGGTTGACCTTGTTGCGGTTTCTGACCAGCAGGCGTAGGGCCAGGGCAGGATTTTCCAGGAGCCGGATCTTCAGTCTCCTGCCGATGTAGCCGGTGGCGCCGGTTATAAGAATTTTTTTTTGCAATTGACCGTCAGTCATGATAGGGAGAGGTTCATTGGCCGGTTGGCGGATCCGCCCCGCTAGTCAAGATGGGCTGCCCGGTCTCAGCTTCAGCCTGGTGCTGATTGTCGGGCGCTCTGAAAATTATAAAGAAAGGAACCGCTCTCGGAAAAGGGCTGTCCGGGCAGCGGTAGAGCAGTCTGTCAGTCCTGGATAGCAGATTGGTTGTCAAAAAGAGCGCGCAAGAAACAGAGTAACCGCATTACGGGTATAGTCATATGAATCGTCATTGGATTCGTTATAGTTGTGTTCAAGTTTGCAGGAGATTTCCCACCCGTTAACCAGGAAGTAGGTGAGTTTGAGCGTGTAGTTAAACCTGTCTTCATCCCGGTCATCAAAGGATGCTATGTCATAATGGCCGGCGCGGTAGGCGACATAGAGATTGACCCCCACATTGTCCAGCGGTTTCATATCCAATCCCGCGGCAAAAAGATGCCGGGTGGGAGAAGCATCCTTGTCATCGCGATCGTTCAGTTCAAGGGTGTAGGCCAGATACGTGGCACAGCCGCCGAATTTTCTGGAAAGTTCTGCCATGGTCCGGTGACGCCAGCCGGAAAGATAATCGTAGTCGGAATCGAGGACGTCGAAGTAATTCAGTCGGTAACGCAGGCGGAAGTCGGTTGATGACCACAGGGGACGTTTGGCCTGTAAACTGATCATCGGGCTCTGTTCATAGCTTTGTCCGTTAATGATGCTGTAATAGTAACCGCCGCCTCCCTCCAATTGATAGCTGCCCGCCTGTTTCCAGTGGAAGAAGGCAAGGTCGGCCGTGCCGGTGTCATACTCATTGACCTCGGCGTATTTCAGATAGGATATGCTGGACTGGAAATATGAGCCCGAGGTGGAAGAGTCCCCGGCAAAGGACTTTCTGGTGGAAAGATACAAATCAAGAAACCAGTCTTCCATATTGCTGGCCTGCAGAAAATCTGCATCAGGTATCAGTTCCACATTGTCGTCATAGCCTATGCCGGCTGATGCATAACCGGTCCAGGGGGAAGAACCCGAAGAATCCTTCTTGTCCTTGAGCTGGCCCAGGGCGTTGGCGGCAAGCGCCCGGAGATTGACGTCGTCTGGCGCGGCATTATCATATGCCTTCTGCAGCCAGGAGAGGGCATTCTTGTGGTCGGATTGTTTCTCGGCGACAACTCCCAGGTTGTAATATGCCAGGGGAGCCATTTGCGGAAATGTGGCGGTCTTGCGAAAGGCCTCTTCAGCCTCCTGATAACGGCCTAATTTGTAACAGCAGACCCCGATATTGTAATGCAATGAAGGCTTGTCAAACCCCAAGGACTGAGCCTGATGAAAAAAATCCAGAGCGCCTGCATAATTTCCTTGCTTGAAAGCGGTTACCCCGGCTTGAAAAGCGGCGGATTCCGGCTGGTTTTCAGCGTGCACTTCCTGGCTGAATACAATCAGGACCACCAGAAAAAATGTCAGAAAAATTTTCCAGCGCAAAAGATGAATACGTTGCATACCTCTTCCTTGGCAGATTTTTATATCACATTTGCGATTGTGCCAATTTCAGAAGCGATTTGCAATCCTTAAAATGGAGATCAAAGACATTTGATTTGTCAGCCGGGATAAAGAGGCGGGCGTTCAGGGCGATATAAAATATTGGCTCCCATGCAACCACAAAAAAAAGCCACCGATTCTCCGGGGCTTTTGCGCTGCTGATTGCAGGGCGCTACAGGAAATAATTATTTTACGTTATGAATATCAGTTACCTTTTTGTTTGATTTCTTGTTTTTGAGTTGCGTCACCCTTTGCGCCGCTGTCAGAAGGTCCTGCGCTTGCATTGTCTCTATTGTCCATTTCCCCGGGGCTGACGGTATCAGGGCGGCCGGCATTATCCGTTACCGTATCAGGGCGGCCGGCATTATCCGTCACGGTATCAGGGCGGCCGGCATCATCAGGACGACTGACGGCATCAGGTTGGCCGGCATCATCAGGACGGTTACTATTCTGTTGTGAGTCCTGCTTTCCCTCGGTAAAAGGGTTTGGCCCATGGCCCTGTCCTTCGCCAGGCCCATTGGAAAATTCAGGGCCGTTCCCCGGTTGCTCCTGAGGTCTTTCCCCTTCCCGGTATTGGGAGCGCAGCGGCAATTCTATGATATTGGTGATATCTTTGGAGGACTGGACGTCCTCGTCAACAACTTCCATGGTGATGTCAAGGTCAATTGAGGCATCGGCCAGCAGCAACTGACTCTCGGACAGATTCTGAGCCCTGCCGGTTACAATATTATCGCTTTCTGCAAAAGCACTGCCCCCGCCCAGAATCAGTCCTGCCGCAAAGACTGAGCTCACCCATAAGTATTTCATCTACTCACCTCATGTAAAGTATTATAAACGCAAATCCGTTTGTTCTTTTAAACCATATAGTTGTAATCATGCAAATTTCCTCTTGCATGACTGTTGTGTATCTTCATTGCCAGTTTCAGCAGTTTGCTTTTGTTTTCATGATTGATGCGCGTCACCAGTTCAACATTTCCGGTACGTTTCGCGACAATTGGCAGACTGAGCAGGTTTTTCCCCTTGCGCAGATCGGTTTTCCACTCTATCTCGCTTCTTCCGGGAAAACCTACCATTTCCACCTGTTCCGGCAGCTCAATGGTGACATGGGCATCTAACAGGTCACGGGGGACATTGACCACCACATTGACAATTTTCTGTTCATTAATTTTTATGGTTAGCTGCGCCGTGGGCAGCTCCGTGGCCGGTTGATTAATCATGCGGGGCAATCCGCTGACCAGCCACAAAACGAGGCAGGCCGCCATGGCGGCACTGAATGCAGGGGTCAGATTCTTTGGCAGCCTCCATCCGCGGGCGGATTGGGCATGCTGCAGGGAGCGTCTGACAAAGCCTGGCGATGGCGCAGGAACCGGCATGGCGCGCAGGGCCTGCAGCATCTCCTCGTCGCGTTTGAAGGCGGCGTGACATTGAGGGCAGCTGTCAAGGTGCGCTCTGACGGCAGCCTTCTCTTCCTGATTGAGGTAGCCGTCCATATAATCGTCTCTATATTCCAGTGCTTTTCCGCAATTCATAATTATTCACCTATAAATATATAAACGACTGTTCTGACTAAAAGGTTTCATGCTGCAATATTTTTCTGAGACTCGCTCTGGCGCGATGAAGCCGGGATTTCAGGGTGCCGATCGGCGTGTCCAGGATTTCTTCCAGTTCATTTAATGTATAGCCCTCGACATCATGAAGTAAGCAGAGATGTTTCTGGTCGAGGTTGAGAGAATTGATTGCCTGCATCAGCCTTTCCCGCACCTGGTTGTTTTCCGATATTTCTTCCGGGCCGCTGTTCTTGGACGGTATCGATTCCAGAATCGAGTTGTTTTCATCATCGTTGTTATTTTGCAGAAGATGCAAGGGAGACCGGACCATGCGCCGGCGCTGGTCGATAAACGTCCGATACAATACCTTCACCAACCACGGCCCGGGATTTTCCAGGCTGCCCAGGGCTTGCCGCTTCGGATAAACCTTGACCAGCACATCCTGCACCAGATCTTCCGCATCCGAGGCAGACCCGCAAAGGCGGTAGGCTACCCGGTACAGTTTCAGGATATAGGGATGGACGATCTTCTCAAATTCAGAAGTCTGGGAAAAATACTGTATGAGGCTGATTACTTTTTCCATGGGATTATCAATAGAAAAACGTAATCTGCGTCTAAAAGGTTCCCGATTTTTTATAAGTTTTGCCAAAAAAAATCCCTGGATCTCTGTATTTGCTGCGGGCTGATAGGACTGAATAAGTAAACCTCTGACTATGATACTAACTTTCCGGCAAATTTGTCTCGTAATTTCCTTTAGTTTATCATTTGCCTGCCAAAAAACATGTGACATGCGGTAACTTTCAAAAATCATATCAATAACATATTGCCAGCAGTGTTTTCCGCCACATGGGGCAAGCGCAACAAAAATAGAATGGGTCATGGAACTATTACATGAGTTTATTCGTGATTACTGTATACATTCGCCCATGAAATTTTAAAGGAGAAAATAATATGCGAATAAAATTTTTGTCTATTGTTACAATCGGTTGTTGTTTAATTATGTTTAACGGGGAAGCGTTGGCCAGAGGTGGTGGAGGGGGAGGCGCAGGTGGCGGGTCTGCCAGCGGTTCACTGGGTGTTATGACCAGATCGGCAGGGGAAACAGGGGCCGGCAAGGTGGAACAGAACAAATACCTCAACCAGGAAAAAGCCACGGATCAGGACAAGGATCAGGAGCGTTACAAAGATGCCGATGCTGAAAAAGATACGGCCAAGGCCAAGGCCAAAGCAAAGGCAACAAAGAGGGCTCTTTCAAGCGGTAAACAGTCTGAATAAGCAGGCCGCTTTTTTTGCCTTGATGACACTAGGGTTATGACCAAGAGAATTTGTTTCATTTATTTTATCTAACCAAAAAATAGGAGAAAAAAATGTTTCGTGTAAAAACTCTTATGCTGGCAGGAGTTGTTTTCGGGCTGAGCGCCCAAGCCGCCTGGGCGGACAGCATCGATCAGGTCGTTTTGCAGCCGGGTGACCCCATGGCCGTCGCGG
>JBFMAY010000066.1:0-11700 GCA_040755455.1 Thermodesulfobacteriota bacterium
AATGGTTTGCTTTTCGCTTGCCTGCGCCGAAATGGCCGAAAAAATGAAAACCATAAAGAGAAAAATAAGTCTCCTTAAGTTCATCGTAAGCCTCCTTACTTGGGAATATTGTGAAGATAACTCACTATAATTGCCTCAAAATCGGGAGCAACTCCAGACATTGGCCGCACTGCTCCGGATGAAGAGATCGTGCTCTAAAAAGATCATGGAATTGCTGAAAATGGCGACGGAGGGTTAAACAGAGGGCGGAGCACGCGCCTGGATGGAATGTTGAAAGTGCGAAATGAAGTTGTCGTCAAGGGAGGAAAGAAGAACTCGGTCAGTTGCGAAGGGCAATATCAAGGATGGTGGCGCCGGAAGGCTGAAGGGGGTGCCAAGAACCCGTAGGCTCTGACAGATGGGACAATGGTGGGCATCGTGCCCCTTGCCGCTGAAAGGTTGGACATCGGAGAAACCGGGTTCATGACAGCATGTCTGGTGACCAGAAGTGGTTGTCTCATGACTGGTATAAAAATCATGATCATGCCTGCTGCCAGCAAGATGAACCTCCTCCAGCCACGGGCTCAGTATCAGCAGCAGCACCGCCAAGGCATTCAGCACGGACCCTACTCTGAACCATCGCTGATTTATAACATTTCTTTGATGAACCATAGCATCGCAAAATAGGCAAACATAGGTGTAATGTCAAGGCGTGAATGAACAAACAGCTTTCACATTGTGGCACCACTACCGGCACTCTCCGCTGCAATCATGAATAACGGCTCCGCATGATAGCATCATTTTATCTATCAGCGCGGGGAATTGTCGAAAAAACATTGAATCTGTCAAAAGTCATCCCCATGGAAAAGAATCTATAGACTGAAAGAGCTCAACGGTATTTTTATTCTGGTTACTTGGATGACAGAGATATGCAGAAAATCATAGCCTCGTTTACCGGGAAATATGGTCTCACCAGGGCCGAGGTCATGGCGGAGATCGAGGCTCTCTTTGCCCTCCGGCTCTCCCAATGGTACCGCCTTCCGGTGATGGTCTTTTTTCGTAATGATCTGCTGCTGGAGGCCGTGGCTTACAACCAATCAGGCGGGGTGGTCATGCAGCGCCTCGTCGAGCTGTCAGAGATCAAAGGCAGGGGAACGCTCAAGAGGCAACTTGAGACGGCCCTGGCCAAGGCAGCGGTGCTCAAACAGACTGCCCGCTATAAATACTTTGAGAAAGAGTTACTGTGGGGCGAGATAACCGCCTGCGATGCCGAGCAGAATCTCTATGTCGAAACCGAAGTCATTGCCGGCGAACGGGTGACGGCAATCTGCCCCGTCAACCGGATCGGGCTGCATGAGCGGCACTCAGGCGAATTCGCCATCGGCCGGAAACGGGCCTTTCATCTGCGCCGGGTGGAGCCGATCATGCTGAACGGTACTCCACGTCTCAAGGTAGTGGTGGACCGGGTGTCCAAGACCCTGGTCGAAACCCTGCTCCGCAGTCAGCTTGGACCTGCTGCGGAGAGGATCAAGATCCGCTGCCTCAAACGCTATGTGGGACATAAGAGTATCGTCTTCAGCACCGATCGACTGCCGAAGTCAGCGATCATCGCCGTTGACCGGGAACTGAAAGAGCGGGTCCAGGTAAAAATTGTCAAGTCCTTAGCCGGCGAATAATGATCAAACGCAAAGCAAAAGAACCCTGGACCCATATCGGCACCGGTGTCCATCTCGATCATCCCCATACTGTTCTGGAACTGGGTTTTCCGGACAGCTACCGGAAGGGCCATTTCTGGTGTTTCGGCACCACCCGGGTGGGCAAGACCAGGGTCATGGAGCACATCATCGAACAGGACATCCGCAAGGGCTATTCCGTGGTGGCCATTGACCCCAAGGGTGATATCGATCTCTTTTCCAAAATCACCCAGCTCGCCATCGACACCGGCCGCCACCACGATCTGATGCTGGTTACCCCCATCTTCCCGCAGTACAGCGCCATCCTTGATCCCCTCTCCTCGTACTACATGCCGGAAGAGTTGGTGGCCCATATCACCGCCGGGGTAGCGATGGGCCGGGAGCCGTATTTCTTCGGGGTGGCCTATGAGGTGAGCCTGGTCGTGGTCCAGGCCCTGATCATGCTGGCCGAGGTGGCCGGCACAACGCCATCGTTTAATCTCAATGACATCAAGAACCATATCAGCCATCAGGACCTGGAAAAGCTCAAGGAAAAAATCGACTATATCAACACCCCGGAGGCGGAGCAGCTTTCCCGGGATATCCAGAAGATCCTCTCCACCCCGGCGGATTATTACTCCAAGGTGGCCAGTTCGCTCCGGGTGGCGCTCACCGAACTGACCTCCGGCAATGTCGGCAGGATCATCGGCAAGGCGGACGAAAACCGCTTCATCAAGCGCCTGGAGCAGGGCAAGGGCATTATCCTGGTGGTGCAGCTTGGTTCACTGCTCACCAAGCGGGCCGCTTACACAGCGGGCAAGGTCATTATCTCCATGATCCAGGCCTTTGTTGGCCGGGTCTATTCCAGCGGCAGAAACGTCACCCCTGCGCTGGTCCTGCACATCGACGAGGCCCAGTCGGTGCTCTACCAGGGCATCGAGGATCTGTTCGCCAAGGCCGGCGGGGCCGGGGTCTTCATCCACGGCTATTGTCAGTCCATCAGCCAACTATATGCCGAGGTGGGCGATGACCGGGCCAACACCATCCTCGACAACTGCAACACCAAGCTCTTCATGCGGGTGCCGGACGCCACCACCGCCAGCTACGTGTCCGAGCATCTGGGCGAGGAGCGCCGTTTCTCGCCGATCATCTCGCTCGGCGGCGGCCTGTCGATCCGGGAGACCGAAGAGGTCAGGATCAAACACACCGAGGTGTTGAACATGGCGCCCCGCGAACTGTTCCTTAACACCTATTCCGGCACTTACAAGGGAAAGACCGCCACCGTGAGCGAAGGTGCGCTCAAGGTGCGGTTCCCGGATCTGGCCGTGGAGAAGATGGCCGGGACGAATCCGGGCGCCGGTAGTCGTTGATGCATGGGCTTGTTTACTGGCTGCAGGCGGACACCTGGAATCGCCTGTTGATCGGGGTGGCGGGATTGCTGGCTTTGGTTGCGATTGTCGTGTTGGCAGGTGGCAGGAAAAAGAGGCCAGTGGTGCAGGAGATCTCCCTGCGCGATCTGTCGGCCCTGTGGACCAGGGAGGGCGCCAAGACAATCCATATCTCGGAACTTGCACCCCTGTGGCGGGACGAGCAGCTGATCGCCAGACAAGGGGAATCCCTTGATCTTCGCCATCCACGGGCTGCGGCCTTCATGGAGAATATCAGGCAGTGGGCCTGGTTTGCCAAATTCCCCCTGCACAAGGCGGTGTGTGGCCGGATCCTGCAAATGCTTGACCGGGAAGGCCATTGCCCGTCCGTGGTCAATATGAGCGGCGATGTGGAGGGGAGCTGGGATGAAAATACTTACCGGATCCTGGCCAAAACGACCCTGCTTGACCACTCCCTGAACGTGGCCGAACAGGTGGTGCAACTGCTCTCGGCCAGCGAGGCCTGGCATGTGATCCCCGACACCATGGTGGCCGCCCTGGCCCATGACCTGGGGAAACTCGAATCCATGCGGGGCTACCTCTATTCCCTGGGCGAGCACCCCCTGGCCGCAGGCCGTCCCCTGGCCGGAATAGTCGGCTTCAAGGATCTGGCCAAAAAGGAAGAAATACTGCGAGCCATCAAACTGCATCACAAGATGCCCGAGGGGTTGCTCGGCAAGACCTTGAAAAAGGCCGACCAGCTCGCCAGACAGAAAGAGCTGGAAGAAGTTGTTGCCCAGCAGGAGAGCGTCACGGAATCAATCCCGCAAAAAAGTCCTGAGGCATTGGCCCAGCGGCAAGATGCGGAAAATGATAAAGCGGCATCCTCTTCCGTACCAGAACCAGCCCGACAGGACACTACGGATAAAGCAGCCGCGGCCTGGCAGGCCCAGGCGGATATTTTTGACGAGAATGGCGCTGCCGGACAGGGGAAGGATGCCCCCGAAGTCCCGAAACTGCTGGATATCTCGGCCTGGTTCGTTGCCGCCCTCTTTCTGGATGAGCTGAAACCATTCATCAACAAGATGTTCGGCCGCCGGTTCCTGGCTTTTTCCATGCCGGATGGCCATGTCTATTTTCAGGTCAAGGTACTTGAGGAAGTGGCCAGGAAGCAGGCGGAGCGGGCCGGATGCATAGAAATCGCCACCATGGCCCAGAATGATCCGACCATGCGGCAGGTGCTGTTCACCATTGTCCATCACCTGCGAAGTGAACATGACGTGATCGCCAGGGGTTTGATCAAGGACAATTTCTTTGGCGGTTATTTTACCGTCATCAAAAAAATCGGCAAGAACGTCAAGGGCTATTACACGCCGTTTCATGCCGAGGCCTTCGGCTCGATTGCCGAGATGGAAAAGGACAAACCCGCCATGCTGCGCGATATCCAGAAAGTCGAGCCGTACCTGAATGATGGGACCGGCCCGTAAGACCCGATTTTCCAGGTCATTTCCGGGCGAGGGCCGGCGGAAGGATCGTTATTCCAGAAGGAAGAGCCTCTTGCAAAATGAACGATTAGGTGGATCGAGATCAAATATTTTCTCGGTTGTCAGCTTGCCTATCAGAAACTTTATTCTTTAAATGCTTATCTTACCGTCTGGCTGTCATGCAGCGAGGCAGCGGTGACAAGGGCGCTGATCGGCAGGCCTGCATCGTTTGTGTCCAGATGCAGCTTGTAGCCGTTCCATGATATTTTGTACCCCTTGGCATTCTTCTTAGTGCCACGGTCGCAACTGACTGGCAGCTCACGGATGGCTTGCTCCGCGGTCTGCCGGACTTGACGGTCAAGTCGCTTCTCGACGGCCGGCTCCCGCTGCTCACTCTTGGCGGGACGCCCTCTCTTGCGGGGTTTCCTGGGCTCTTTGGCCTCCTTTTTCGCCGGTTTCTCGCGACCGGTAATGGCCGTAGAATCCCGGCTTATGTAGCCGACAAGCTCCGCCGAAAGGTATTCCTTTACCAGCGCATCGTGGACCCGGCTGCCAAGCCCGCTGGCGGCAAATTCGGCGAAGGCCCGTGAAAATGTTGACTCCGACGGAATATCTCCGAAAGCCACGAACCAGCATATACGCCGCAGGTTCTCTGCCGAGTTCAAGGCGCGGATCAAATCACTGGTCGCCGGATGACGATAGGGCGCCTTGGCCACGAACGACCGGGCCAGGGCCTTCCGGTCAAGAGTATTGCGTCCTGGCCAGCGATAGCGAGTCCCGCTCCTTGAAACATACCGCTCAATCTGGAGAATCTCCAGAATTGACACCAGGCGCTCCTCCTGCTCAGTAACGGTGTTTTCAAGCATTGATTTAGAGGGGAAACAGACTTTCTTGGACACAAATCCATCAAACATGATATTTTATACATGAGCTTCATGACATCCTCCCTGGCGCTGTTTTGCTGGATACAAAACTATACAAGGAAATGCCATTAAGCTAAATTATTTCAATATGTTATTAACATATTTCGCCGTTAGGGAAATCTCCGGTCCTTTTGCAAGAGGCTCATATGGCACATAAAAAGCTGATACTGATAGGAGTCGTGCTCAGCGCAATCTTCTGGATGATTGAGGCTGCCACGCATGTTTATATCTTTTACGACGGCACCTTTTTTCAACAGCTATTTAGCCCGGCAGCACACGAAGTCTGGATGCGTTCAATAGTAGTGGTTATGTTCATTGCGTTCAGCATTTATGCTGACTTCATCATTAATATCCGCAGACGGGCCGAGGAGGCAACCAGGCAGGCACACGCGGAACTCAATCAGGTTCTTGATACCGCGGCCGACGGGATGCGTCTGATTGACAAAGACTTCAAGATACTTCGGGTTAACGACACATTCTCGGCCCTAGCAGGCTTAGGCAAGGATGAAGCAATAGGTAAAAAGTGCTATGAGGTGTTTCGTGGCCCTCTGTGTCATTCTCCTGCCTGTCCAATGAACCGTATTCTCCAGGGCGAAGGGCGCGTCGAATGTGATGTTGAAAAACAACGATGTGATGGCACCACAGTGCCGTGTATTCTGACGGCAACTCCGTTTCGGACTTCCGACGGAAAACTACTTGGTATAATCGAGGACTTTAAAGACATCACCAAGCGGAAACAGGCAAAGGCGGCCCTGGTGGAGAGCGAAAGACAAAAACAGACTATTCTGGATGCTTCAGTTGATGTGATTGTGCAGATTGATACGGAGATGCGGATAGTTTGGGCAAACAGAACGGCCGGGGCCATACTTAATGAAAAGCCAGAGAATCTCATGGGACATACCTGTCATAAAGTTTATCAAAACTCCGACACTCCCTGCCCTGATTGTCCCTGCAAAAGGGCCTTGGAAAGCGGACAGATTGAGCACGGCATCAAGTATCAGCCGGCCATGAACGTTGTTGGAGAATCCTACTGGGAGGATTATGGGGTCCCGCTCAAGAATGAAGCCGGTGAAGTGGTTGGACTCATTGAGATAGCGCGAAATGTTACGGAAAAAATGAAGGCCGAAAAGGCCCTGAGAGAGGGTGGGGAAAAACTGGCGGGGATCGTCGAATCGGTAACCGATCTCATGATCATGGTGGACGAGCATTTTAATATTTTATGGGCAAACGACCGGGCAGCTGATTTCTGCCGCATGGATCCGGTTGGTGCGAAGTGCTATGATGCTTACCATAAAAGTGATAAAAATTGTGTATCATGCATCGTCAAGGAATGTTTCAAAGACGGCGAAGTCCACGAGTTTGAGACGGCAATCGTTGGGCCGGATGGGGAACAGCGAGTCTTCTGGGGCACGGCGAGTGTGGCTGCGCGTTATGAGGACGGCCGCCCCAGGGCGGTGATAGAATTTCTCCGCGATATCACGGAGCGCAAACAGGCTGACAGGGACATCAAGACACTCAAACAACAAATGGAGTTCATCCTTGGAGCCACAAAAACCGGTCTCGATATTATTGATTCACAATTCAACATCAGATACATCGATCCGGAATGGAAAAAGCTCTATGGCGATCCCGCTGGAAGAAAGTGTTATGAATACTTTATGGGTAAAAATGAAATGTGTCCTGACTGCGGAATCCTTAAGGCCCTGAAGACAAAAACCATCACTGTCACGGGAGAAGTTCTGGTTAAGGAAAACAACAGGCCGATTCAGGTTACTACCATACCATTCCAGGATGAAAAAGGGGAATGGCTGGTGGCTGAAGTCAATGTGGACATTACGGAACGTAAGAAGGCCGAGGAAGAAAAAGAAAAACTAGAAGCCCAGCTCCATCACGCCAACAAGATGGAGGCCATCGGCACCCTTGCCGGTGGTATTGCCCATGATTTCAACAATTTGCTTACGGGAATTCAAGGCCGTGTTTCGCTGATGCTTATGGATACCCATCATTCCAACGCCTATTTTAAATACCTTAAAGAAATAGAAGACATCGTCCACAGAGGGGCGCATCTCACAAAACAGCTCCTTGGCTTTGCCAGACGCGGGAAATACGAGATTAAACCCACTGATCTCAACGCGCTCATTGAAAAGAGTTCGGAGATGTTTGGCCGCACCCAGAAAGAGATAAGGATTCACAGCAAATACCAGGAAGACATCTGGATAACGGAAGTAGATGCAAGCCAAATTGAACAAGCACTCTTGAATCTTTATGTCAATGCCTTGCAGGCCATGCCTGGAGGCGGTGATCTCTATATCCAAACCAAAAACGTCACACTGGCTGAGAGCTATATCAAGCCCTTTAGCGTCAAACCAGGTGAATATGTGAAGATTTCAGTTACCGATACAGGGGTCGGTATGGACAAGGCTACTCAACAAAGGGTATTCGAGCCATTCTTTACCACCAAAGAAATGGGAAAAGGCACCGGATTGGGCCTTGCCTCTACTTATGGAATCATCAAAAATCACGGCGGTATCATAAATGTTTACAGTGAGCTAGGCCATGGAACTACTTTTACCATTTATCTGCCTACCTCGAAAAAGGAAATAGCAGCAGAAGAGAAGACGCCTGATTTTCTGTGTAGAGGCAAGGAAACCATCCTCCTCGTTGATGATGAGGATATCGTTATTGATGTTAGCCAAAAGGTTTTGGAGGCACTGGGTTACCGGGCTTTATTGGCGCGAAACGGGCATGAAGCCCTAGAGGTTTATAAAAAACATAAAGACGCGATTGACATGGTCGTCCTTGATATGATCATGCCGGACATGGGCGGTGGTGCAATTTATGATCGATTGAAGGAGATTAATCCTCATATAAAATGCCTGCTGGCCAGCGGATATAGTATAAACGGCCAGGCCAACGAGATATTGAAACGCGGTTGTAATGATTTTATTCAGAAGCCATTCACTATGGAGCAACTTTCACAAAAGGTAAGAGAAGTCTTAGGGCCTGTCCAAAAATAACATGATCATCTTGCATCTCATCCATGAGCCATCTCTGGCCGCGGCTTGTGGGATCGCAAAATCCCCGACGTAGCACTGCTACGCCTGCGGTTTTGTGCCGCGAAACAAATGCCCCTGGGGCGCTCAATCGCCGCAGCCGAATCTGACCCGAATCCGGGCGCAATTTTGCCCATGTTATTTTCGAACAGGCACTAACCGCGAAGCGCGACCCGGAATGGCATCTTGATTGCTTATTCGAAGGAGTTGTTTCACTTTTTTGTAACACTTCGCCCTTTATTGAGGCTTGCGAAAATTCCGGCCATCCAATGGCCGATTGATTTTTCACGAGCTCATCAAGGTTGCTGGACGTCCATGAGATCAATATCCAGGCACAAAGGTATTGGGGTTGGTGTATTAGCAGCCATCCTTATTATCATTCTGACCTATTCGGGATTGTTTACAGATGTATTACAACGCCTGGAACACTGGGCCCTTGATTATCGATTCCGTCTGACCTGTAGTGATATGGATTCTTCCGAAATAGTTATTGTGGCTGTCGATGACGAGTCTATCCGGAAACTGGGCCGATGGCCGTGGCCCCGTTCATATCATGCTCAACTAATAGATATACTCAATCGGGCCAAAAGCAGAATCATAGGCCTTGATATCATTTTTTCCACACCCGACCCGCGAGAAGATCCTCAATTAGTTGCGGCTATTAAAAATGCACGAAATGTGATAATAGCTGCCTATCCCACACTGCCAACCAGGATGTCCTTTGCCAGAGATATCCTGACGGTTGAAAATATCCAGGGCCCTGTCAAGGAGATGGCTGAGAGTGCCCGAGGAATTGGACACATTGCCGTAGTCCATGATAACGACGGGATTGTCCGAAGGATCCCGGCGGTACTCAGAACCAAAGATACAACCATGTTGGCTTTTGGTATAGAGATTGCTGTAGCTTGTCGTGAACAGCAACCCAGGAAAATGGGATTTGGCAGAGAGTCGCTGCAAGTGAATTCCATCGAGATCCCACTGGATACCCAAGGAAATATGCTGGTGAATTACAAGGGGGGAGCACACACGTTTACAGAGGTTCCATATCACCGGGTAATAAACGGAGAAATTCCTCCGGATATTTTTAAAGACCGCATTGTCCTGGTCGGGCTTACCGCCGGTGGTCTTGCTGACGCCTGGTCTACACCTTTTATATATGAAGGAGAGATGTCAGGGGTAGAATTGAACGCCCATGTTATTTACACAGTGCTCAACAGGGAGTTTTTCACCCATATTGACAAAAGATTGAGCGGGATTTTCATTCTCAGTTTAGGAATTCTCGCAGGTTTTATCCTCTACCGCTTTCCCCGGCAGGGCACGATTTTTTTGCTTCTAGCGATACTCACGGTTTTTTCCGCATCCCTGTATCTCTTCCTGAAGAAGCGTATCCTGTTGGAAGTTGTTCCCCTTGTGAGTGTGCTGGTTGTCACCTATGTTCCGCTGATCCTGATCAGGAGCAGGGAAGATACCGCCGAGATCGCTAAGCGCGATCTGGAGATGTCCGCTTTATATACGACAGGGGAACTTATTAAGAATGCGGGGAACCACAGCGATGAGTTTCCGGGATTCGTCTGCCGGCTGCTTAAAAATTTACGAGGAGTGGACAGTTGTCATGTCATCCTTCACCAGGAAAGAAAGAATGCCGTGATAGATGAAAACGGCCCGGACGCGTCGGAGCGCCTGGTGAATCAGGAGATCGTGCAGAGGGTTCTGCAGACAGGCGAAGCGATTTTACAAGATAAAGATCCGGGGACAACTGGACCCGGCGGAGGCATGTATGTACCGATCAAGTTCGGTCATACGGTTTATGGGGTTTTGTTTCTGAAAGGGAAGGGGCAGTTTACGCAGAGAGATCAGGATTTTGCCGCAATATTTACTGATTACCTGGCATTTATCCTGGAAAAAAGCAGTATGGCGGATAAGGCTCAGCAGTCCTCTCTGCAGGCAGCCCAGGCTCTGCTGAGCCTTGCAGAGACCAAGTACGCCTATATCCGGGAACATTCAACTGAGGTTTCGAGGTTGGCCACCAAGATGGCAGGTATTTTGAAAATGCCGGAAAACGAACGTAAGGCTCTGCATTATGCCGCCTTGCTGCATGATCTCGGCATGACAGGGATACCGGAGGATATCGTTTATCGGTCTGAACCCCTGACGGTCGATCAGAGACTCTATCTGGAGTCTCATCCGGAAATGGGGCTGCAGGTAATCGGGCAGATGCCATTTTTTGACGCGGCAGTGCCCATCATACGCCATCATCATGAGAGATATGACGGCAAGGGCTACCCAGAGGGACTGGCGGGCGACGAGATTCCATTGGCTGCCCAGATACTGGCCGTGGCTGACAGCTTTGTCGCTATGCTCACCGACCGGCCGTACAGGAAAGCCCTTGGCCGCAAGGAGGTTCTGACCGAAATAAAAGGGCAGGCAGGCTCCCAGTTCAGTGCCGAGGCGGTACGTGCCTTACTGCAAGCCCTGGACGAGGAGGATGATCGTGATGAATAAACTGATTTTCCGTTTACCGGTTCTCACCTTACTCCTGCTGTTTATCCTGGTGCCCTGTGCCTGGGGGCAGAAGCGAGCCAGCCACAGCGCGCTGGTGATCCGCACCCAGGGGACCGTGCTGGTTTGCCGATACCAGAGCGAGGAATGGCTGGTAGCCAAACCGGGGACAAATATCTTTCAGCAGGATAAAATCAAGGTGCTTTCAGAATCAGAGGCAGATCTCTTTGTTCAGGACTTCGCCGTGGTACGGTTAAAGGAAAACAGCCAGCTTGACCTGAGCGGGATCCAGACGGAGATCAAAAAGCCGGACTCCTCAGCCAAGGTGGCATTGCTTGAAAAATCTTCGGACACGCGGAAGAGGACCTTGCTCAATCTCTTGAAAGGCAAGATTCTTCTCTGGGTGCAAAGCATCAAGGACGGGTCACTCTTTGAGGTTCATACAGCCATTGGGGTGGCCGGGGTAAGGGGCACGCGCTTTACGGTTGCCATACCTGATCAAGATATGACCATCGTGGCGGTATTTGAAGGATCGGTTGAGGTGAATAATATCGAGCTGCCGGACTGGATTACCCTGATCCAGGAGAACGAGGTCGTCAGCATCCGGCGGGGGGAGCATCCGAGTAAGCCCAGAAAAGTCGGGCCGGCGGAGCAGGGTGATTTGCAGGAAACGTTACAATTGCAACCGTCAGATGATGACGAGATGCTTGAGATGATGGAGA
>JBFMAY010000067.1:0-11624 GCA_040755455.1 Thermodesulfobacteriota bacterium
GGCGAGGGCATAGCTTAATGAAGGCGAATAAAAGAGTCAGGAAAAGTTTTGCGAAGATCGGCGAAGTAATAGAGAAACCGCACTTGATTGAAATGCAGCGGTTATCCTATGAAAAATTCTTGCAGCTTGACGTTGATCCTGATGAGCGTGAAGATGCAGGATTGCAGGGGATATATAAATCAGTTTTCCCGATTCAGGATTTTAACGGATTATGCACCCTTGAGTTTGTCCGTTATAATTTTGGTGAGCCTAAATATACGGTTGAGGAATGTGTTGAGCGAGGCATGACCTTTGAGGTGCCGATAAAAATAACGGTGCGTCTTGTCTCCTATGATATCGATCCTGAGACTGAAGCAAAAAGCATCCGGGACATCAAGGAGCAGTCAGTTTATCTGGGTTCCATTCCCCTTATGACAAAATCAGGGGTCTATGTGGTCAATGGTACGGAAAGGGTTATTGTCAGCCAGCTGCAGCGATCTCCCGGTCTTTTTTATGCCCATGACGGCGGCAAAACCCATGCCGGCGGCAAGCTCTTATATTCCGCGCGGATTATCCCTGTGCGCGGCTCATGGGTTGATCTTGAATTCGACGCCAAGGATATTCTCCATGTCAGAATTGACCGGCGCCGCAAATTCCCGGTCAGCACCCTTCTTAAGGCCCTTGGCTATTCAGCGCCTGAATTGCTGCGCTATTTTTATGAAACAGAGAAGATTACTTTTTCCGGCGAAAAAATCTTCAAGAAATTTGCGCCGCAAATGGTGGTCGGCCAGCGCGCGCCCCACGACCTGATTCATCCGGAAACCGGCGAAATTCTCGCCAAGGAAAACAAGAAAATCAGCAAGGCCCTCGCCGCTCGCCTTGAAGAGGCGGGAATCAAGGAGCTGGAGGTCGGTGCGGAAAGTCTGCTGGGCCAGTTCGTTGCCGAGGATATTGTTAATCCAAAAACCGGCGAGGTGATTCTTGCCTGCAACGGGGAGTTGACCGAGTCCATACTGGAGGACATCCGCCAGGCCCAGGTCGGGACCATCGAAATTCTTTTTATTGATGGCATCAAGGTGACTGATTCCTTCCGAAAGACCCTTGCCCTTGATAAAGCGGAAACCGCTGAGGAGGCCTTGCTGGAAATTTACCGGAGACTGCGGCCGAGCAGCCCGCCAACCCTGGAGATCGCCGTCAAGTTTTTTGAAAATCTCTTTTTTAACGCGGACACCTATGATCTTTCTGAAGTCGGGCGTTTTAAAATCAATGCCAAGCTGGGTTTGAAAACACCCATCGAAACTAAAACGCTGACCAAGGAAGATATCATGGAGACAGTGCGCTATCTCCTGCGGCTCAAGGATTCCCAAGGGCCGGTTGATGATATTGATCATCTGGGCAACAGAAGGGTGCGGACCGTAGGCGAGCTGGTGGAAAACCAGTACCGCATGGGATTGGTCCGCATGGAGCGGGCAATTCGTGAGAGAATGAGCCTGCAGGAAGTTGAGACGTTGATGCCCCATGATCTGATTAATCCCAAGCCGATTACCGCCGCTATCAAGGAATTTTTCGGCACCAGCCAGCTTTCCCAATTCATGGATCAGACCAATCCGCTGTCCGAGGTGACCCATAAGAGAAGGCTCAGCGCCTTGGGACCGGGCGGTCTCTCCCGGGAAAGGGCAGGGTTTGAGGTACGTGACGTACATCCGACCCATTATGGCAGGATCTGTCCGGTTGAGACCCCTGAGGGGCCGAACATCGGCCTTATTGTCTCGCTTGCCGCATTCGCCAAAGTGAACCAATACGGATTTATTGAAACTCCTTATCGCAAGGTGGTGAATCGTAAGGTGACCGACGAGGTCGTCTATATGACGGCCCTGCAGGAAAAGGGCGAGGTGTTTGTGCCGGCCAACGTGGAACTGGATAAAAAAAATTATCTGATTTCGGATAACCTCATTGGCCGGGAAGAGGGCGAGGTGGTCATTGCCAGTGCCGACAAGGTGACTTGCATGGATGTGTCACCCAACCAGCTGGTCAGTGTGGCGGCGTCCATGATTCCGTTTCTGGATAATGACGATGCCAACCGTGCCCTGATGGGTTCCAACATGCAGCGCCAAGGGGTGCCGCTGCTACGCACCGCTGCCCCTCTTATCGGCACCGGCATGGAAAAGACCGTTGCCCATGATTCCGGGGTCTGTCTTCTCGCTGCTGGGGATGGCGTGGTGGAGGAAGTTGACGCCAACCGCGTGGTGGTGCGTTATGATAAGCCGGGAACCGATGGCTTTGATACCGGTATCGGCGTTTATCGTCTTGATAAGTATAGAAAATCCAATCAATCCACTTGTTTCACCCAGACGCCGCTTGCTTTGCCAGGCCAGCGGGTGACCAAGGGCGAGATTCTCGCTGACGGACCTGCCGTTGAGACAGGGGAACTGGCCTTGGGCAAGAACGTGACAATCGCCTTCATGCCCTGGCGAGGTTACAATTTCGAGGACTCCATATTGGTCAGTGAAAGGCTGCTGCGTAACGACACTTACACCTCGCTGCATATAGAAGTTTTTGAAACAGTGGCCCGTGACACCAAGCTTGGCAAGGAGGAAATCACTCGGGATATTCCAAACGTCAGCGAAGAGAGCCTGCGTAATCTCGACGAAAGCGGCGTGGTCCGCATCGGAGCGGAAATCAAACCTGGCGACACCATGGTAGGCAAGGTGACGCCGAAAGGTGAATCCCAGCTTTCTCCCGAGGAAAAGCTGCTGCGGGCGATTTTCGGCGAAAAGGCCGGAGATGTGAAGGATACATCATTGCGCGTTCCCCCTGGGGTTGAGGGGGTGGTCATTGATGCCAAGGTTTTTTCCCGCAAAGGCGTTGAAAAGGATGAGCGGACCCTGACCATTGAAGAGATGGAGATTCGCCGGCTGGAGCGGGATCGGGATGATGAGATCAGTTGCCTGCAGAAATCCATCAAAAACGGCATTGCCGAGATTTTGCATCAGGAAACTGCGACCTCTCCCGTGCTTACCAAGAATGGCGAGATACTGCTTGAAGATGGAGGCGGGATCAGCCTTGATATCCTTGAGAAGATGTCGCTGTCAGCCATTAAGAGAATTGATTATTCAAACCGGGAAAAACTGCAGGGCGAAGTAGATCTTCTTTTTGAACGGTTTGAGAAGCAGGTTGAGGTGGTCAACGAGCGTTATGATGCGCGCATTAACCGGCTGCGCAAAGGTGATGACCTGCCTCCTGGCGTAATCAAGATGGTCAAGGTTTACGTTGCCACCAAACGCAAGCTGGCCGTGGGCGATAAAATGGCCGGCCGTCATGGCAACAAGGGCGTTGTTTCCCGTATCCTGCCTGATGAGGACATGCCCTACTTTGAGGATGGCACCGCGGTTGATGTGGTATTAAATCCCCTCGGCGTTCCTTCCCGTATGAACGTCGGCCAGGTACTCGAAGTGCATCTTGGCCGCGCGGCCAAGATGCTGGGTGAGCAGATCCAGAAACTGGCTGAAAAAAATGAACTGGCGGCGGTGAAACAGAAGCTGCAGAAAATTTATTCGGCAAAAGAGTATGCTGCCTTAATCAAGGGTTTGTCCGATAATGCCATTCTCGATATGGCACGCAAAATGGGCACCGGTCTGCATATCGCCACTCCGGTGTTTGATGGCGCCACTGAGGCTGAAATCCGCAGCATGCTGGTTGAGTCGGGATGCGAGGAGGTGGGGCAGTCTGTTCTCTATGACGGTCTGACCGGCGACAAATTTGAAAATCCGGTTACCGTCGGTACGATGTACATCATGAAGCTTCATCATCTCGTTGATGACAAGATTCATGCCCGTTCCACCGGACCGTATTCATTGGTCACCCAGCAGCCGTTGGGCGGCAAGGCGCAGTTCGGTGGACAGCGTCTTGGAGAAATGGAGGTTTGGGCGATGGAGGCATATGGTGCGGCATATACACTGCAGGAGTTCCTGACCGTCAAGTCGGATGATGTCAGTGGCCGCACCAAGATGTATGAGAAAATAGTCAAAGGCAATAACTTCCTCACCGCCGGCCTGCCGGAATCCTTCCATGTCCTTATTAAAGAGCTGCAGGGTCTTTGCCTCGACATGGAACTGATGGAGTAAAAAAACCGGGGGCCTGCTACTCCGTTTGGGAAAGGAGTATCGCTTCTCAGGCGTTAAGCTTTGTTTTTGTATATTGAGACAAAAAACGTATAACTTCTCACATAGGTGCTGCCGTGGAAGAACTTTTCAGCTTTTTTAATAAAGAAAAAAAGCCTTTTAGATTTAATTCAGTTCGGATTTCTCTTGCCTCGCCGGAAAAGATTCATGACTGGTCACATGGTGAAGTAAAAAAACCGGAAACCATCAACTACCGGACATTCAAACCGGAACGTGACGGGCTTTTCTGCGCCAAGATTTTCGGGCCGGTCAAGGACTATGAGTGCAACTGCGGCAAGTATAAACGGATGAAGCACCGCGGTGTTATTTGTGAAAAATGCGGTGTTGAAGTTATTCAATCAAAAGTTCGCCGCGAACGTCTCGGGCATATTGAACTTGCCTCGCCTGTTGCCCATATCTGGTTTCTCAAGAGTCTGCCCAGCAAAATCGGCAATCTCTGCGACATGACCTTAAAGGAGCTGGAAAAGGTTCTTTATTTCGACTCCTATGTGGTGGTGACTTCCGAGGAGCCGTCGATTACTGTAGGGTCACTGCTCACCGAGGAGCAGTACCGGCAGAACCGTGAAGAATATCCCGGCAAATTCACGGTGGGTATCGGTGCGGCGGCAATCAAGGATATCCTGAAAAGCCTTGAGCTCAATGAGTTGTCCATCAAGCTCAGGGATGAAATGCGGCAGACGGGCTCTGAGGCCAAACGCAAGAAGCTGGCGAAACGTCTCAATATCGTCGAGGCTTTCCGGGATTCCGGCAATAAGCCCGAATGGATGATTCTTGATGTCATTCCCGTGCTGCCGCCGGATCTCCGTCCGCTGGTGCCCCTGGAGGGCGGCCGTTTCGCCACGTCGGATCTTAATGATCTGTACCGCCGGGTGATCAACCGCAACAACAGGCTGAAACGGTTGCTTGAACTGGACGCGCCGGAGATCATTATCCGCAATGAAAAACGCATGCTGCAGGAGGCGGTTGACGTGCTGTTTGACAACGGCCGCCGCGGCAAGCTGATCACCGGGCCCAATAAAAGACCGCTCAAATCCTTAAGTGACATGCTGAAAGGCAAACAGGGCCGGTTCCGCCAGAATCTTCTCGGTAAACGCGTTGATTACTCCGGCCGTACCGTTATTGTCGTCGGCCCGCATCTGCGTCTCCATCAGTGCGGCCTGCCCAAAAAGATGGCGCTGGAGCTGTTCAAGCCCTTTATCTACAACAAGCTGGAAATGCACGGCTATGTGACCACTATCAAAAGCGCCCGCAAGATGGTGGAGAAAGAGACCAAGGAGGTGTGGGACGTACTCGATGAGGTGGTCAAGGAATATCCCATTATCCTCAACCGGGCTCCTACTCTGCATCGTCTCGGCATGCAGGCCTTCGAGCCGGTGCTGATCGAGGGAAAGGCGATTCAGCTGCATCCCCTTGTCTGTTCAGCCTTTAACGCCGACTTTGACGGTGACCAGATGGCGGTTCATATACCGTTGACCGTTGAGGCGCAGATGGAAGCCAGGGTATTGATGATGTCCACCAACAACATCCTGTCCCCGGCCCACGGCGAGCCCATCATCATACCCAGTCAGGATATCGTCTTGGGACTCTATTACATGACGAGGGAGCGCCTTCATGCCAAAGGTGAAGGCAAGGTCTTCTCCTCCCCGGATGAGGCGCGTATTGCCTATGACTACGGTGAGGTCCATCTGCAGGCCAAGGTAAAGGTGCGTATTAATGGAGAGATTGTCGACACAACCATCGGCCGCGTACTGCTTGGCGAACTGCTGCCAGCGTCCGTGCCTTTTTCCGCTATCAACGAGGTAATGAAGAAAAAGGCCCTGGCCAAACTGATCGATTACACCTATCGTCACGCCGGCACCAAGGAAACAGTCATCCTCGCCGATCGTTTGAAGGATATCGGCTATGAGTTCGCTACCCAGGCGGCAATCTCCATATCCATTAACGACATGCAGATTCCGGTGAGCAAAGAGGAGATCCTCGCCAAGTCGGAACGCGAGGTAATGGATGTCGAGCAGCAGTATGCCGACGGTCTGATCACTGCCGGTGAGAAGTACAACAAGGTGGTGGATATCTGGTCCAGGGCAACGGATGATGTGGCCAAAGAAATGATGACGGAACTGAGCGTCCAGTATCTGCGCGATAAGGATAAAAAACTGATTGAAACCCCGAGTTTCAACTCGATTTTTATCATGGCCGATTCCGGCGCCAGGGGCAGCAAGGATCAGATCAGGCAGCTTGCCGGCATGCGTGGTCTCATGGCCAAGCCGTCAGGTGCGATCATCGAGTCCCCCATCAAGGCGAATTTCCGTGAAGGGCTCACTGTTCTTGAATACTTTATTTCCACCCATGGCGCCCGGAAGGGTCTGGCGGATACGGCCCTGAAAACCGCCAACTCCGGATATCTGACCAGACGACTGGTGGATGTGGCCCAGGATTCAACCATTGTGGAGCGTGACTGCGAAACCCTTGACGGTATCATGGCTGAGCCGTTGTTTGAGGGGGGCGAGGTTATTCAGCGGGTTGGTGAGCGTATATTGGGCCGCGTGGCTCTGGAGGATATCGTTGATCCTTTCACCGGTGACGTTATTGTCCGGTCAGGGGAAGAAATCACGGAGGACAAGGTTGAAGCCATCGAGTATGCGGGCATCGACCGGGTCATGATCCGTTCTGTTCTTACCTGCAATGCAAGGCGGGGCGTCTGTGTCGCCTGCTATGGCCGCGATCTCGGCCGCGGGCACATGGTTAATATCGGTGAGGCGGTGGGCATCATTGCCGCCCAGTCCATCGGCGAACCCGGTACCCAGCTGACCATGAGAACCTTTCACATCGGCGGTACGGCAAGCCGGAGCGTCATGCAGGCTGAAATACGCACCCTGCACGGTGGCGCCGTCAAGTTCCAGGGGCTCCATTGTGTCAAGAACAATGAAGGAAAGCTGGTGGTCATGAACAGAAACGGCGAGATCAGCATCCTTGGCACAAAGGGCAGGGAGCGGGAGCGCTATCCGATCACCTACGGTGCCATTCTGAATGTCAACGATGGTGATAATGTGGAAGCGGGCAGCCTCATTGCTGACTGGGATCCCTATACCATTCCCATCGTCAGCGAGATTGCCGGTACAGTCAAGTTCGGTGATATTATTGAGGGTACGACCATGCAGGAGCGGGTTGACCCGATCACCGGCAAGGCCAGCTATGTTATTATCGGTTCCAAAGGTTCGGCCATGAACCCCCGTATTTCACTGAAGGGCGATAAGGGCAAGACCCTGAAGCTCTCCGTAACAGGCACCCCTGCCCGCTACTCCCTGCCGGTCGGCACCATCATCAACGTGGAAGAGGGGCAGGAAATCCAGGCTGGCACAGTTCTGGGCAAGATTCCAAGGGAGACGACCAAGACCAAGGATATCACCGGCGGTCTGCCGAGGGTTGCCGAGCTTTTCGAGGTGCGCAAGCCCAAGGAGCATGCCTTGATCAGCGAAATCGACGGCCGGGTCAGTTTCGGCAAGGACCTCAAAGGCAAAAAACGGGTCATAGTCACCCCGGAAATTGGTGAACCCAAAGAGTATCTCATTCCCAAAGGCAAGCACATCAGCGTGCATGAGGGTGACTATGTGAAAGCAGGCGAGCCGCTCATGGATGGCTCTCCGGATCCGAATGATATTCTCCGGGTCATGGGCGTCAAGGAACTGGCCAAGTTCCTGGTCAATGAGATTCAGGAGGTTTACCGGCTGCAGGGTGTTAAGATTAACGACAAACACATTGAGGTCATTGTCCGTCAGATGCTGAGGCGGGTTCAGATCACTGGGGTGGGCGACAGCACCTTCATGCTTGGTGAACAGGTGGAATGGTGGAAGTTTAACGAGGAAAACGAAAAGCTGCTCAAGCAGGGCGCCAGACCGGCCGTTGCGGAACCGCTGCTGCTGGGCGTCACCAAGGCTTCGCTGAGTACGGACAGTTTTATTTCTGCCGCGTCATTCCAGGAAACGACCAAGGTGCTCACCAATGCCGCCATGGCGGGCAAAATTGATGATTTGAGTGGTCTTAAGGAAAATGTCATCATGGGCCGTCTGGTGCCGGCAGGTACCGGCTTGGAACGTTATTCCATGGAGGAATAAGATTCTCGATTGTTGAAAAGATGCCGCGGGTCAGGCGAATGAAAGTTTATTCTTGACACATGCAAGAGCATCGAGTATTTATTCCGTTTTTCGTGATCAAGTATTTGGCCTTCCTCTAAGGAAGACCCCAATTATAAAAAAACATGTAGGAGTCTAGTCAATGCCAACCATCAACCAGCTGGTAAGGCACGGTCGTAAGCAGTCTGTGAAGCGGACAACAACCCCGGCTCTGCAGGCCTGCCCGCAGAAACGCGGGGTTTGCGTTCGTGTATATACAACAACACCGAAGAAACCGAACTCTGCTTTGCGTAAGGTGGCCAGGGTGCGTTTGACCAATGGGATCGAGGTTACTTCCTATATCCCCGGTATTGGCCATAATCTCCAGGAGCATTCAGTGGTTCTCATCAGAGGTGGTAGGGTGAAAGACCTTCCCGGTGTTCGTTATCATATCATCAGGGGAACACTTGACACGCTGGGTGTCTCAGACAGGAGACAGGGGCGTTCCAAATATGGCGCGAAACGTCCCAAATAGTTTACTGCATATAAGGTGATAATAAGGAGCTGAAGACAATGCCCAGAAGAAGACTTGTTGCTAAACGTGAAATAAACCCTGATGCCCGCTTTAACAGCGTGCTTGTATCTAAGTTTATTAATGGGCTGATGCAGCGTGGTAAAAAGAGTGTTGCTCGTACTATCTTTTACGATGCCATGGAAATTCTTGAGTCGTCGGTTTCCGAGGAAAAGCCTCTGGCGGTTTTTGAGAAAGCCATGGAGCATGTCAGGCCGAAGGTTGAGGTTAAATCCCGTCGGGTTGGTGGTGCGACATATCAGGTACCGGTTGAGGTTCGCTCGGAGCGTCGTAATGCATTGGCAATCCGTTGGATAGTAGATTTTTCCCAGAAAAGAAGCGGCAAGTCAATGGCTGAGAAGCTGGCTTCCGAGCTTGCTGATGCCTTCCATAATCGCGGCTCAGCGGTGAAAAAACGTGAAGATACCCATAAAATGGCTGATGCGAATAAGGCATTTGCTCATTACCGTTGGTAAAAGAGGATTTTTTGCCAGAGTATCTGCGGGCTTTTGATTTGATAGAGATGTTGCGAAAAGGGGAACAAAGTGACAAACAACATCTCTCTGGCGCGACTGCGCAATATCGGCATCATGGCCCATATCGATGCAGGGAAAACGACCACTACTGAGAGGATACTGTATTATACCGGACGTACCCATAAGATGGGTGAAGTGCATGACGGAGCAGCTGTCATGGACTGGATGGAGCAGGAGCAGGAGCGGGGGATCACCATCACCTCTGCTGCAACGACCTGCACCTGGAAGAACCATAGAATTAATATAATAGACACCCCGGGACATGTTGATTTTACCATCGAGGTAGAACGTTGCCTGCGGGTGCTGGATGGAGTCATAGCGGTTTTCTGTGCGGTGGGCGGGGTTGAGCCCCAGTCGGAAACGGTGTGGCGCCAGGCGGACAAATATGCAATTCCTCGAATTGCATTTGTCAATAAGATGGATCGGGTCGGCGCGGATTTCGAGCGCTGTATAAGCATGATGGTAAAGAGATTGAATGCCAATCCTTTACCCGTGCAAATCCCGGTGGGTGCTGAGGAGAATTTTCAAGGTGTAATAGACCTCATCACCGGCAAGATGCTTGTTTTTGATGAAGAATCACAGGGATTTCTCGTTTCTGAATTAGATTTACCTGATGATCTCATAGATACGTTCACGGCTGCACGTGTGACCCTCGTCGAGAAGCTGGCCGACTTCGATGAGGGGGTCATGGAAAAATATCTGGAAGAGCAAACCATATCCGCGGACGAGCTGAGAAAAGCGATACGGACGGCAACACTGAAGCTGCAGGTTGTCCCTGTATTTTGCGGGAGCGCCTTTAAGAATAAAGGTGTGCAACCCTTGCTTGACGCGGTAGTTTCCTATTTGCCTTCACCAACAGATGTTCCACCAGTCGAAGGATTAAATAGTAAAGGCGAAGTCGTTACGCGAAGAACCGGTGCCAGTGAAAGGTTTTGTGCCTTGGCATTCAAGCTGGCGAGCGACCCTTTTGTTGGAAATCTTGCCTACATCCGGGTTTACTCAGGTGAACTCAAGATTGGCAGCAAGGCTTACAATCCTGGAAAGAAGAAACAGGAAAAGATAAGCCGTATTGTCAAGATGCATTCCAACAAGCGTGAAGATGTTGACAAGGTTGGCCCGGGTGATATCGCGGCAGTTATCGGCCTGCGGTATACAACCACCGGGGATACCCTCTGCGAGGCGGGGGATGATATCCTGCTGGAAAGCATGGATTTCCCCGAACCGGTGATAAGTATTGCCATCGAGCCGAAGAGTAAGGCGGATGAAGAAAAACTGCATGACAGTTTAAACAAGATCTCGCTTGAGGATCCCTCATTTAAAATAAGAACGGATGCTGATACCGGGCAGACGATTATTTCAGGGATGGGTGAGCTGCACCTGGAAATCATTGTTGATCGACTGATCCGTGAATTTAAGGTTTCAGCTAATGTCGGACCGCCGCAGGTCGCCTATAAAGAAACGATTGAAGCAGAAGCCAACGCGGAAGGCAAATTCGTTCAGCAGGCAGGAGTCAGACCGCAGTATGGTCATGTATGGCTTGCGGTTGAGCCCAATGAACGCGGAAAAGGCTTAGTTTTTGAAAGCAGAATTGATGAGGAGTTGATTCCCAAGGAATTCATTCCCGCAATTAAAAAAGGCGTTGAAGGCAGTTTGGAAGGCGGACCCTTGGCAGGCTTTCCGGTCATCGATGTGAAGGTCGCCCTGGTGGATGGCTCTTATCATGATGAGGATTCAACGGAGCAGGCCTTTGCCGTTGCGGCAACAATTGCATTAAGAAATGCCCTTGCCCAGGCTGCTCCGATACTACTGGAGCCTGTGATGAATGTTGAGGTCATAGTCCCGGAGAAGTTTGTCGGTGATGTGATCGCCGATCTCAACAGCAGAAGGGCGCGAATAAACGGTATTGAAACCCGTGAAAATGGATACCAGGTGATTTCGGCACAGGCTCCATTGGTCGGGATGTTCGGTTATTCAACTGATCTCAGATCCGCCTCACAGGGCAGGGCTAATTTTACGATGCAGTTTGCTGTTTACGATAAGATTGCGGAAAAAACAGCAGAAGCCATAGTTAGAAAAGTGAAAGGATTAATTTAAGAAAATCCGAATGTATGAGGCAAAGTAATGGCAAAGGAAAAGTTTGAACGCACTAAACCCCATGTAAATATTGGAACAATAGGTCATATAGACCACGGCAAGACCACCTTGACAGCGGCAATCACCCAGGTTCTGGCCACCAAAGGATTGGCAA
>JBFMAY010000068.1:0-10947 GCA_040755455.1 Thermodesulfobacteriota bacterium
GCCTATTTTACCAAGCCTCTTGATCTGAGGGCCTTTGTGAGCAAGATCCTGGACTTTTCAGAGCCTGAGTAAGAAATTGCGCGGTTTGGTCTTGATTGAGGCTCGCGGATGAATGATCACAGGGCGCGGTTTACGTGAGCAGAGATGGTTGAGACGGCAAGAGTGAGGAACGGTTTGAAACGGATATTGGTGGCGCCAGGCGAGCTCAAGGTGAGCGCTGACCACTCAATGACCCTGGAGACGCATCTTGGTTCGTGTGTTGGTGTTGCCTTGTATGACCGGAAAGCAACCGTGGGTGGACTCATCCACATAATGTTGCCCGGCGGCGCCAGAGACAAAGCGGCCACCGCCCCAAGCCGGTATGCCGTTTCGGGCATACCACTGCTCGTTGCCGAGATGGAAAAACTGGGCGCGTCAAAACACAGGATCGCGGCCGCCATAGCTGGCGGGGCCTTAATCCTGACTGACCAAAAGCTCAGTGTAGATATGAATATCGGCAGAAAAAATTCCATCATGGCCAAAGAAGTGCTAAAGGCGCTGGAGATATCCATCATAAGCGAGGATACCGGCGGGAATTTCGCCAGAACCTTCGGCTTGGATCTCGCCACCGGAAAGACGGAGGTCAAGGCGGCAAATCACCGAAAAGATAAAATTCCTTTTGCCGGTATCCCTGCGGAAATCCGATTAAGCGATCTGAGACGCAAAATCGATAAATTAAAGCCGGTTTCCGAGATCGCCCGCCAGGTCATTTCAAGAATAGAATACGCCACCTGCGATATCAACGAGCTGGAAAAGATTATCATGAGAGATCAGGCGCTCACGGCCAATGTCCTGAAAATATGCAACTCCTCCTACTATGGCCTGCAACAACAGATTTCCAGCATCGCGAAAGCGGTTATTTTCCTCGGGTTAAAGACCTTAAAAAACATCGTCCTGACCGCTTGCATATACAGGCTCTATGAAGACACGCTTTGCGGCTATTCAGGAAAAAGAGGGGAGCTTTACAAACATTCCGTCTGCTGCGCCATCGTGGCCGAACTGATCGCGAAGCAAAAGAACCTCGAAGACCCTAAAGCTGTTTTCACGGCTGGATTGCTTCATGACATCGGCAAGGTGATCCTGGATCAATATGTATTTGAAAGATTCAACCTGATTATGGACAAGGTCATTAATGAAAAAAGGTCATTTGTGGCGGCGGAGAAGGAGTTGCTGGGATACGATCATACCGAGGTGGGAGGCATTGTGGCCGATGACTGGAGGCTGCCGCCGTTTTTAGTCAAGGCGATATCATCTCACCATCTTCCGGAAGGCGGCGGTGAGTATGCGGAAATTGTCGCGGCAGTCCATATCGCGGACGGCATCTGCTCCATGATCGGGGGGGGCCGCGGGGTGGACGGGCTGGCAAACCGGATTCATCAGGAAGCCCTGTCAATTATTGATCTGAATGAGGATGATATTGATTGCATTATCGAGCAACTGGCGGAGATTGTGAGCAGGAAGGAGCTGTTGTAATTCTCGCGTGTTTGCCGCCGGCAACTTGGCTCAGTGTGAAAGAAAAATGGATGAAGAAGACAGGTATTTCAAAATAATTTTACAGATAATAAACGCACGGCATGGCCTTGATTTCTCACAATACCAGGAGAACACCATTAAACGGAGGCTGTCCAGAAGACTGGCCGCCACACGAGCCAATGGCTATCGCGAGTATGTTGCCATTATTGAAAACGATCCTGAAGAATCCAAACGGCTCATAAAGGATTTCACCATAAAAGTAAGCCGGTTTTTCAGGGACCGTCAAGTCTTTGAATTATTATCCGGGGAAATATTGCCGGACTTGTTCCACTCAAAGAAAAACCGCCATGACAGAGACTTGCGAATATGGTGCGCCGGATGCGCCTTTGGCGAAGAGGCCTTTTCCATGGCCATCATCCTGGCCGAATATATGGAAAAAACAGGTGAACACATAACCGGCGACAATATCGCCATCTTCGGTTCGGATATCGATGATGAGGCCTTGAACAGGGCTGTAAAGGGGGTCTTTAATGCAGAGGCCGTTGTGGAGGTAGGGGAAAAAACCCTTGATACCTACTTCCTCCATGATGGAGACAATCATTACCAGGTGATTGACTCCATTAAAGAGATGGTGACTTTCTGCAACCACGATATTACTTCTCAAAGGAGAAGGTCCCCGGCAGCAGGCGTAGTGGCCAACTATGATCTGATCCTGTGCCGCAACCTTTTGATCTATTTTACCGACCCGCTCCAGCAGCGGGCGTTTTTAAACCTTTTCAATTCCTTGAATCCGGGCGGCTATCTGATCCTCGGCAAATCGGAATCAATCCCGCCGGAACTGAAGGATTTTTTTATCATGAAGTATGCAAATATGAAGATTTATCAAAAGATCCTAAAATAAGGGACTCGGAAAATACTAATATACCTGGATCGCGCCCCCGGATTTGGGTTAGATTTGGCTGCACCGATTGAGCAAAACCGCAGGCGTAGCGGGGCTACGTTGAGGATTTTGCGATTGAGGCGCGGCCAAAGACCTCGGTGCCCCCTTGTGGGGTGTGGCCCGAAGACGGGATGCGTGATGGTAAATTGGTATTTCCCGAGTCCCTAAGGAGCAACAGGTGATATGCGACAACTCAACCATAACGGAGAAGCTCAGGCGCCGAAGGTGCTGCTGGTTGAAGATCATAAGGATGTTGCCTTTGTGGTGAGCGAAACGCTGCAATACCATCTCGGCTGTGAGGTGATGGCGGCCAGGGATGGTCTCGAGTGTCTGCAAATCGTTCGTGCCGCCATGCCCGACGTAATCCTGCTTGACATCCATATGCCGGGCATGGACGGGTTTGAGGTCTGCCGCATCCTTAAAGAAGATGAAGCCACCGCCCATATCCCCATAATTTTTCTCACAGCCAGCTGTCATGAACTGAAAAATAAGATCAGGGGGCTGGAAATCGGGGCGGATGATTATTTAATCCAACCGATTGACAACCTGGAGCTGATCACCCGAGTCAAGGTTATGCTGAGAATCAAAAAGCTCATTGACAAAGCGCGGATGGGCGGAGAAAAGCCGGAAAATAACCAGGAAGCAAGAGCGGAGTTGCTGGCCATGGCATCGCATGAATTAAGGACGCCGTTAAATTCCATTCTGGGCTTTTCAGAACTCCTTACCAACGAATTCTATGGGACATTGAACCCGAAACAGAAGGAGTTTGTCAATCTTATCCAGGCAAACGGGGAAAAGCTTCTGACACATATAGATGATTTTATTGAAAGATACAGGGGGCTGTATGCAGATTAGATTCTTACGCTTTTGGCCTGAGAAATTATCCAGCCGATGTGTATTATATTGAAATTATAATCAAAATAGCTGCTTTACGAATCCTGGCCAGCTCTGCGAGGTCAGCTTTATAGGGTAATCATGAAAAATTTAAAATTGAGAACAAGACTGATCATCACTGTAATGGGAATTATTTCATTAATGGTCATTCCTTTCATGATTGCTGCTCAATATACCTTCAGCAGGGCCTTAATGGAGGAATACCACCAGCGAGCCGCCCTGCTTGCCCGTTATGTCGATGCCCGGCTCATGGATTCACTGCTGGCCGGAAACGAAACAGAAGCCGAGCTGACGTTATCAAAAATCAAGGAAGAGGAAAAGGACATCGAGTATGTCTTTATTATCACGCCGGCAGGCCGGGTCACGGTATCCACCTTTGCCGGAGGCGTGCCTCCCGGACTGCTCAGGGCAAATCAGGCCGACCAAGACCTCCCGTACAGTCTGGAGCATATCAAAACGGAAAAAGGCGTCATCCTGGACATTGCCATTCCTCTGCGCAAAGGAACATTGGGAACTGCGCGCATCGCGATAAGTGAAGAACATGCACGTCATAATGTCGCCCTGCTGATCAAGTCAGTTTCAGCCATTGCTGCCGGCGTCTTGATTGGCGGGGTGATATTGGCCCTGGTGCTTGCCCGGCTCACCACCAGAGGGGTGGAAAATCTCAGAGAAGTCGCCGACGCCATCAGCAAGGGCGACCTGGAAAAAACCGCGGAAAGCGACACAAAAGACGAGATCGGCCAATTGGCCGCCTCGTTCAACAGGATGACGGGATTCTTAAGAACCACGCTTTCCGAGTTGAATCAGATCTATAACGGTTCCTTAAGCGCCATGCGCGTGATTGATAAAAACTATAATATTATCAGCCAGAACCTGGCCATGGACAACCTCATGGGAAAACCTGCCAAAGAGACGGTGGGGAAAAAATGTTATGAAGTCTTCCCCGGCTCATGCTGCCATACCGATAATTGCTCTTTAAGAATGATCCTCAGGGGGGGACAGTGGCTCGACAGGGAGGACGAAAGAAAGACCATGGACGGGGCGAGTATACCCTGCCGGCTCATGGCTACCCCGTTCAAGGACGGCGCCGGGACGCTAAAAGGGATCATTGAGGTCTTTACCGATATAACCGAATCCAAAAAGTTTATCAAGGAGCTTCAGACCCGGACCAGGAATCTGGAGGAGAGCAACCGCATCCAGGAGGCTTATGGCGCCGTGGTCACCACCTTGAATTCAGGCCTGGAGATGACACCCCTCTTATGCGAGATAATTGACGAAATAGCCGGCTACATGGACGCCCAGATCGGCGTGATTTATCTGTTCAGTGAAGAAGACAAGCGGCTTAGACCGGCCGCATCGTACGCCCTTGATAAGGAGGCGATTGAAGAAGGGTTCGGGATCGGCCAGGGCCTCCCGGGACAGGCGGCCGTAACCGGCAAGATGATTCTGGTGGCGGATGTGCCTGCCGACTATTTCCAAATCGTTTCCGGCGGCGGCCGGCGGCGGCCGGAAAACATCATCTGCCTGCCTATAACTTTTCATGATACGCTCGTGGGGGTCATGGAATTAGGCAGCATCCATGCGTTTACCGAGGAGAATATCAAGTTTTTGCGGGTAGTCGCCAGCCAGCTCGGCACAGGAATCAACAATGTCATTTCTCACCGCAAGGTGGAGGAGTTGGCGGTGGTCCTGCAGGATAAGAATGAACTCCTGTCTTCTCAGAATGAAGAACTGCAGGCCCAGAGCGAGGAATTGATCGCCCAGAGCGAGGAGTTGCAGGCCCAGGCTGAAGAACTCGAGGCCCAGAAGAGGATGCTGGAAGAAAAAACCAGTCAGGCGCAAGAGGCGGACCGCTTGAAATCCGAGTTTCTCTCGAACATGTCTCACGAATTACGGACCCCGCTCAATGCCGCCCTGGGAATGACCAGGCTGATGGCTGACGGTGGCGCCGGGCCGCTCACCGAAAAACAAAAAGGATACCTGGAAATCATCAAGAGAAACGGCGAGAATCTGCTGCAGCTGATAAACGACATCCTGGACCTTTCCAGGATAGAATCAGGCAGGGTCGAGATCTCCGCCGGGGTCGTCCATCTCGGAAGATTTATTAACAGCATTGCCGCCTCCATGAAGCCCCTTTTTGATGAGAAAGGATTATCCTTGAACATCCATGTTGATGACCATCTCATCCTGCAAAGCGACGCGGACAAGCTCAAGCAGATTCTGGTCAACCTGCTGGGGAATGCGGTCAAGTTTACTGAGCGGGGCGGCATCTCGATCGCTGCCAGGGAAGAAACGGATGATGACGGAAAAGAGATGGTAAAAATATGCGTGACGGATACCGGCATAGGCCTGGAGGAAAAGAATCTGACTTGCATCTTTGACGCCTTCAGACAGATCGATGGTTCCGTCACGAGACGATATGGAGGCACCGGACTTGGCCTCAGCATCTGTTGGAAACTGAGCCAGTTATTAGGAGGCCGAATAGAAGTTGAGAGTGCGTTCCGCAAAGGGTCCACCTTTACCGTCATCCTGCCGAAGGAGCTGACGATTACCAAAAGCCCGCAGGTGACGGACTGGAAGGAAAAGGTTAAGGAAGCGCTCCTGGATGATGCCCGGATGCAGCCGAACCAGCTGTACAAAACCATGCAGGTTTCAAAAGAAATTCTCATCATAGATGATGATCCCATCGTGATAAGAGAATTGAAAGCGCTTCTTAAGGATGAAAAATACTGGCTCCGGTTTGCCTTTAATGGTCCGGAAGGGCTACAGCGGATTGAGGAGCATACGCCCGACCTTATCCTGCTGGATCTGCAAATGCCCGAAATGGATGGTTTCCAGGTATTGACAGAATTGGCGGCGGATGAACGGCGGAAAAAAATACCGGTCATCATCCTTACCGCCCTTGACGTGACTAAAGAAGAGAAGAAGCACTTCGGGCAAAATGTCAAAGGGGTGATCGTTAAGGGAGGGATCGACAAGTCAACCCTCATCAATCAGCTCAACGGTATCTTGGATGGGGAAGGGCCTTTGACGGAGAAAACGCCCCTGCCGTCGCCAAGAAAAAGAAAAAAGGCGACCCCGCCTTTTAAGATATTGATTGTCGAAGACAACCCGGACAATATGATCTTGATCAAGGAGACCCTGGAAACCTCGGGTTATGTCCTCTTTTCCGCTGAAGACGGTGAAAAGGGCGTGGCAGTCGCCCAAAAGGAGCTGCCGGACTTGATCCTCATGGATATCCAGATGCCGGGCATGGGAGGCGCCGAAGCAAGCCAAAGGATAAGAAAAATGGCTGCACTGAGGGACGTTCCCATTATCGCCTTGACGGCCAGGGCCATGAAGGGCGAACAGGAGGCTATTTTGGAGGCGGGTCTGGACGATTATTTGGCAAAGCCTTTCAGCCCCAAGGATTTAATTGATAAAGCGGCCAAATGGTTAGGCTGACCGGACGGCCTGCAGTTCAACTTTTCAGAAAATGAATGGAGAGTTACGATGCAAGACAGCCCCATCATAATGATCGTTGATGACAAGGAAAACAATGTCAGGCTGCTGGAATGTTTTTTACTTCCATACGGCTATCGGGTGTTCAAGGCATATGATGGCAGACAGGCGTTACAACTGTTGGAAGAGGCCGCGGTTGATTTGATTTTTCTGGATATCGTCATGCCCGGATTGAACGGCTTTGATGTCCTGAAGATTATTAAGGGAAATGAAAAAAACAGATTCATTCCGGTGATTCTGCTTACCGCCGTCACCTCAAAAGAGAACAGAATCAAGGGGCTCGAACTGGGGGCTGATGATTTCATCTCAAAACCCTTTGATTCCAGTGAGCTACTGGCCAGAACCAAATCACTTTTGAGAATCAAAACCCTGTACGACAGACTCCAACAGAGTTACGAAGACTTAAAGAAAGCGGAACAAGGCAGGGAACTGATCACCCATATGGTCGCCCATGATATGAGAAGTCCCCTGCTGGTGATCCATGGCTCTCTTGAGTTGCTGTCAACGGAATTGGAAAAACGTTTTCCATGCCTTGAAAAATTTGATGACTTTCTTCATCCGCAAACTATCGTGGGGATGTGCAAGCGATTGGAAAGGTTAATTGATGACATGTTGGACACATGTAAAATTGAAGACGGCCGGTTTGTGTTGACCCGAGAATCCGTCGACGTTGATGATCTCTTCCGCAAACTGATAAATGAATATAAGGGAGAGGCGGTTAAGAAATCCGCTGAAATTCACTGTCAAACGGCAAATGACCTTCCGCCGTTTGAGGTTGACCGCAATCTCATAACCAGAGTGCTTGAAAACCTGATTTTTAATGCATTGAAAAATATTTCAATTAAAGGAGAAATTTGTCTCAAGGCCTTTTTTGATATTTCCGCCGGTCTCGTGCATATCTGTGTTGCTGACAACGGCTGCGGCATCCCGCCGGAATATCTCTCCAGCATCTTTGATAAATATGCCCAGGTGAGAATGAAAAGAGAAGGGGTGACTCACAGCCCGGGGCTGGGATTGACTTTCTGCAAAATGGCCGTGGAGGCCCACGGTGGCAATATATGGGTGGAAAGCGCTCCAGGAAAGGGCAGCGCCTTTTCCTTTACCCTTCCGGTGAGGGGGTGAGAGAGCGCACACATGAAGCGCGCACTCCTTGTATCTCCAGGAAACTACAACTTGCGCCCTTTCAGTGCCAAAAGCCCAATAAGACCGGAGCCCAGCAGCCAGACTGCGCCGGGGACGGGAACCGGGCTACCGCTTAAAGAAAAATCATTGAAAGTCGCTTTTCCACTGGCTTGCAAGGCGACGAGCACGCTGTCGATGTGAGAATTCGGTTCAAAATTGATGATATTGATCAACTCCTCGCCAGTTTCATGATTCGTCAACAAGATATCAAAATAACCGCTGGAGTCGATCCAGACGTTTAAACCATAAAAAGTACCGTAATCCAACCGCCCTGTTAAGTCATTTCGTATCAGACGGTTGTTTGTTCCCGAAACACATTCCTGGAAACCAAAATAGAATTCATTTGCCGACGGTTCGTAATCAACTTGCATGCCGATAACATATGAGTTTCCAAAGTCAGTCGTGAGCAGCAATCCACCGCCGACAGCGCTGCTATACGGATCGACATCCGGCGCATCAAACCTGATCAGGGTACTGACGGTTAGATTAGATGTCTTGAATCTCGCACCATTTAGGGCAAAGCTCTGAGTTGGGCCAATATCATTCTCATCACTATAATCAAAGGTGTCCGCACGATATCCAAGATCCCCGGAATAGGAGGCCGATATGGGGACAAAGTCCCAGACCGGCGTCGGAATATAGCCCAAATCAAAAATCATCCATTGAGAACTTGTTTGACTTGGGTCATCAAAGTTATCCTCAAAAACTATTGCAGCATTCGCTGAACCGGAAAACAACAAAACTGTGACCAAAGCCGTTAATGTTTTCTTCCACATCTTCATTCCTCCGTAAATGATAAGTAATCGCTTTTTAAGCGATGGGCCTGGAGAGGAAAATCCCCCCTTCCATCTCTTTGCGCCGCCCCAAAAAGCGCCAAAAACTATCATTTTCCAGGTTGGCCGGCCCAAGAATAGAAATAACCTTAATTCCAGCCGTCATGCCTGCCAAAAATCTATACGGTGAACATGGTTTGTTCGAAAATACCTTGAAAAGCAATTACTCTTTCTCGGAAAATATGTCAACTTCAAACCCCTCCTTGGGGGTAATCGTATATTTCTTTGCCAGGCGCTGCGGACCCAGTGCCAGCTTGGCCTTGCGTAAACTTTCGATCCCCAAATCCTCCATCCTGTTGATATAGACGCAATCTGCCCATACCTGTTCGCAGAAGGTCTGGCTCAGGCATTGACTCAGTCCGAGATAAGCGTGATCCGCCTTCTCGATATGAATCAGCGCGGTTTGCCCGTTGAGCTTTTCCCCGACCGTGAAGGCCCGTATCTTTCCATCTATGCGTACTGCCAGGCCGGCAAGTTCCAGTTCTGCAAAGTTTAACAGGATCTTCCGGGCGGTTTCGACCTCGGCCTTCAAAAAGACAACCGGATCAGGCGGGGGATCAGCATGGATATCGATTTTCTGCGCCAAGGCCAGGAGTTTCCTCTCCAGCCACTCATCGTTAAACCGCAGACATTCCTCCAGATTGCCGTGATGCAAAAACTCAACACAGTATTGAGGGTAGTTTTCCTTGAATCGCTTGATAAAATTCCTCTGGCCGTGATAGCGTCTGCCATGCAGGCTTATCAAATCCTCTGACCGATAGATATAATCCGAGATGTCCAAATCTTCGTGGACAATGTATCTGTCCTGAACCCCCAGATAGGTAAGGACGAATTCTTCCGCGGCGCGCCGCATGACGGGCCGGATATTTCGCCTTCGCATGAGCTCAAAACAGGCATCCAGGGATTCCAGGATACTGTCTCGGCCCAGAGGCGGAAAAAAGAACTCTTTTTCCGGGGTCATATCGGTATCACTGAACAGACAGATCGTGTCTTTAAACCTGCTGAGCTGGATATTGTAAAATTCCTGCCAGATGAACAGGTTGGTAAAACAGCGATCGGATATCTCCGGCTGCAGTTGCCGGAAATAAGGGAGCAGGTATGCTCTATCACGCAATTCCAACGCCCTGAATGCCGGGAATTCCGGAATGCCGTTACTGTTCATCAGAGCCTAACCGTATCTTTGTAATATTTCAGGCCCCGCTCGATAAGATTTGTTTCTCTTTCCTTATTGGGGTAGTAGCGGGCAACAAATTCCAGGATGCGCGGGATTATCGCCTGATCGATGTACGAGCAAGTATATAAATCGATGCTGACAAACCCCTTATCCGTCAAGGTGTGCAGCTGAATGCCTGATTCGACCAGTCCCACCCAGCCGGATAAGCCGCCCTTTCCCTGCCATTCTGTCGGAGTAACATAGATATGCGGCAGACTTTGCTTATGCATGCCGATATGCTCCGGCAGTTTATTCAGAAAATTATAACCAAGGCTGAGATCATCGCACCTGGCAGGACTCACATCATAGAGGTCCATGGTAAGCAAATACCCGAATATCTTACTTTGTTCCATTATTACTCTCCTTTCTGCAACAAAGCTGAGTCAGTAAAAATTGGAGGCGACGAATGGAATCGAACCACTGGAAAAAGGTTTTGCAGACCTTCGCCTTACCACTTGGCTACGTCGCCTTTCGTTTATTCCTATCTTAATAATCTTAAGAGCATTAATTATGCCATGTATGACTTTGAGGCTGGCCATCACTATGACAAAAAACAGCTGGTTAGCTGGTCATCATGCAGGGAACCCTATGAGGGTAAGTTGGGATGAGATGTTGCCGGGGAAGATAGTTGACGATATGTATCTTTTTGCTACGATTATTGCTTCTGCTGCAGGGAATTATTAACGGAATGTGTTGAATTATCTATGTTTTTCTGATTTCGTATCATTTTCTATACAGTTTAAAATTTTTACTACACCTTGTCTTTATAATTCTCAACCTTAATGCCATAACGTTTTATCTTGTCATAGAGGTTTGGACGGATAATCCCTGTCTCCCTTGCCGCCTGAGCGATATTTCCCTTGCAGTGCTTC
>JBFMAY010000069.1:0-9039 GCA_040755455.1 Thermodesulfobacteriota bacterium
AAACGGGCTGACGGCACCGGTGGTGGCAATGTGCCTGCCGGTTGGGATCTTGAAGCCAATAAGCCGTTCTAATTTTTTGTTATTGCGATGAAGCACAGGCAGAGCGCTCAGGCCTCAATTCTGGACAAGCGCATGGATCAGGATACTGCTGTCACCCATGAGCCCTGCTCAGCACCTTTTCTCCGTTGGTCAGATCAAGGCCGACCTGGCCAATGGAGAAATATCATCACCCCACTGCTTCGTAAGGATGGGAGCCGTATCCGAACAGGTAGTTTTCGACACCAGTTTCGATTTGACCAGAAGCAGACACCCCACCCTAAAGTAGGCGGGCAGGGGTGGTTTCCCGAGCGGTATTTTTTCAGGATTTTTTTGAGACGACCATGGATAATGCACTGTTAAGCTATTACGAACGGGAACTGAGCTGTGTCAGGCCATCCCTTTGCCCTGCATTTCAGCCGGAAATAACATTATGGCAAGGTTCTGGACCGACGCTGCTTAGGGCGCGCCCTAAGCTGTCGACGGCCATTTAGCGACTCGAAGCGGAAATGGCGTACTGTAGAATTTGCCGGCGGGTATAGTCCCCGTTGTCAAACCGGACATTGGCAATAAATTGCAGCATTTCCCCTTCAAGGGTTAACGGATTGGCCGTGGCAGGATTACCGCAGAAGCTTCCGGTAATGGCCTGATAATGACTTTGCCCTTCGCTTTCATCGTAGCTGGAATAGAGCCAGCTGTCTTCGGAATAGCGGAAAAAGACATAACATTTAAAGTCGGATGATTCGAGATAGGTATAATAGATATCACCCTGCTCCGTCGGCTTTCTGACAATATCCTCTTCTTCAATGCTGATGCTGCCGGCAATAATTTCATTATGCTTGTTGTAGCGCTGGACGATCTGCTCCGCCGGGGTCAGCACCGCCCCTTTGGGGACATCACTCTGCTGCTCATAAACCATGCTGCCGTTTGACAGAAGAAATGCCTGGGAATAGAGATTTTTATAAGGGTCATATTTTGCCCGCCGCGCCTTGACATAACCCATTTCCACCGCGATACTCACCTTGGATTCAGCGGGGGATATCTCTTCCCACATGGAAATAAAAGAACCCCTCCGGGGATGTTGCTGGAGATGATCAGCAGAAAGGGACTGACAGCCGGAAAGAAGAAACGGCAACACGAGAGAATATGGCAGAACAGCGGATAAACTCAGGGGAAAATGATATTCTTTCTTCATAAAAACAATACGTTAGATGACCAATTACGCAACAGAAGAACAAATCAAATAAAAAATAGCGTTAATTCAATTAGTTATTTACATAGTGCAAATTTACACAAAAAATCAAGAACTTTTTTAAAATCAGCGAAAAAATTTCATTGCAGACATCATCAGCTAAAGTCTCGGTCGATACTTTCCCGTATCAGTTTAGAGGCATAAAACATTTCACTTATGCCAGAACCAAATGCTGCGGGTATAAGCAGGATCGATGGCATCAAAGGTCGCGACGAAGTTTTTCGCAAGCTCCTTCTTACCGGTATCACCTGACGAATGTATCTCACTGAAAATACGATCGATCGCCTGGTTGGGCGTCGAGCTCACCACAAAATAAATCTGTTCTTTGCCCGTGTTGGTATCGAGAAAGAGATTATTCTCCTCCGGGAATTTGTATTCCTTCCCGGCAATAAGAGGATTTTTTTCCTTTGAGAACGAAGCATTAGGGAAAACAGCATAGATATCTCCCCGGCTGTCGATCTGAGCAATATAAAGGTTGATTTTATCTTTCGCCTGGAAGGAAATATAGTAGCTGTCAGCGGGAGTCAGCTTATCGCCATTCTTGAGTTCTTTCATGACCCCGTCTGTCGTGGTGAAGAATATCCTTGAATCAAAAAGAGGGATGGCGACCCCGCTTGCCGTGATTGGTTTACCGGTTGTGACGGTGGGTTCGGGAACAGCTCTCGCCGGTACGGCAACACCACTCACCCCGCTGCCGGTCTGGTCCACTGCGACATCGCGGCCCCTGAACCAGTAGTAGCCACCTCCCGCAAGGAGCACAACGGCGATGACCACAGCAAGAGCCACGTATCGTGCAGCCGAGCTTACCGCTTTTTGCTCAGCCGGCGGGACCTGCTTGCCCTCAAGGGCCGCCTTAATCGCCTGGGCAAAGTCATTCCCTGACTGAAATCGGGCCTCGGTTTTTTTGGCCAGCGCCTTGCGCATGAGTCCTTCAAACGTTTTGGGCAGCGAACCATTCAGCTCAAGCACAGAGGGAGGCTCCGTGTTGAGCACTTGCATGAGCGAGGCAAGAGAGGAGTCCAAGGTAAAGGGTTTCCGGCCGGTAAGCAGCTGATAAAAAATAACTGCTGCGGAAAAAAGATCCGAACGTCCGTCAACGGGTTTCCCTTCAATCTGCTCCGGCGACATGTAATAGGGGGTGCCGATGAGCATGCCATGCTGGGTGACTGAGGTGTTGTCAATTTTGGCGATGCCGAAATCGGAAATCTTGAGCTGACCGTCCTCGAGGAGAAAAAGATTTTCCGGCTTTATGTCACGATGCACAACATTTTTGGAGTGCGAATAGTGAAGCCCGGTAAGCAGCTGGCACATGATGTTGCAGGCCTCCTCCAGGGCGAACCGTGTGTTGTTGTCCAGCCACTCCTTGAGGGTTTTGCCTTTGACATATTCCATGACAATGTACGGGCACCCCCCTTCCTCACCATAGTCGTAGACAGTGATGATATTGGCATGGGGACTGAAGCGGCCGACCGCCTGCGCCTCCTGCCGGAAACGCATGAGTATCTCTTCACCCGCACTTGACGCCAGCAGTTCCCTGTGAATGAGCTTGATGGCCACTTCACGCTTGATATCAGGGTCAAAACCCTTGTAAACTCTCCCCATGCCTCCCTTGCCGAGGAGAGATTCTATCCAGTACTTGCCGATCTTGTCAGGCAGCTTTTCTTGTTCCGGCATATTATATTTTTTCCGGGCGTCAATTTGTTTACGCGAAAAAAAAAGCCACAGGAACGCGCAGGTTCATGTGGCCTTTTTTGCGGTTATCTTCGCATCACGATATTCGCAAGCCTTTACTCTGTGGTAATTCTGATGAACTCAACCCGCCGGTTCAAGGAACGACCGTTCTCCGTCTCATTTTCACCAATCGGCCTGCTTTCCCCGGCACCGCGAATCAGCAGGCGATTCGGATCAACGTTGAAATTTTCCTGCAGGTATTTTTTCACCGCTTTGGCCCGCATTTCGGACAATTCATAATTGTATTCTTCCGTTCCGGAATCATCGGTGTGGCCTTCAACGATCAATCTGGCCCCGACAAGTTCATTGGTGAGCGCTTTGCCATACTGGCCGAGGAGCTGATATGATTCAGGGCGGATAATGGAGGAATTATAATCAAAAGTAACCAGGGCTCCGGCCTTGGGCACGAGACTCGTATGCACCAGCCCGCCGATCCCCTTCATGCGGTAGCGTTTTCCCTCCACCACCATGAAGACTTCGCCCTCCTTGGTGGAAACGTATTCCTGACCCTCGTGTACAACTGTCGCCTCCCGGAAACTCAAGGCCTGACTGATTTCCTGTTCAGACTGAGGAAAGGCGAGGTTCTCGGCATATGCGTAAACCGCCGAGAGAGTAAAGAATCCCCAGATTGCTGCTCCTGCTAACCTTTTCATGGCAAAACCTCTTATACGATCATCATCTGCCGGCCCTGCGGGAAGAAAACAAATGAAAAAATTTGCCGGGCCATGTGTTCCAACCCCTCGACCTGCCAGTCAATTATTACGCTTGCCGGCAGGGAGACGTCAGCACGTCCAACGTGATTCATTATAACAGATTTCCTCAAATTTTTTCCCAAAAAAGAACAGTTGCGGCGATCTGTCACCCTCCTTTTCCTATTCAATGGTTCTGATGAACTCGACTCTCCGGTTCAGGGAACGTCCGTCCGGGGTGTCGTTGGGAGCGATCGGCCTGGCTTCACCGGCGCCTTTGATCATGACGCGACCAGGAGAAATCCTGAAATGATTGATCAGGTAGGTTTTAACGGAAAGGGCCCGCTCCTCGGACAGCAGGCTGTTGTAATCAGCCGGCCCGAGATCGTCGGTATGGCCCTCGATAATGATTTTCGCATCAGGCAGGTCACGCTGAAGAACGTTTCCATATTGTTCAATAAGTTTGTAGGATTCCTCCTTGATGCGGGCAGAGTTCGTGTCAAAGGTGACCAGTGCGCCGGCCTTCGGCACCAAGGCGGTGTTGATAATACCCCCGATGCCCTTCATGCGGTAACGCTTGCCTTCAAGAACCATAAAGACCTCTCCCTCCTTGGTTGAGACGTATTCCTGGCCGTTATGAACCAGGGTTTGCTCCTTGAAGCTCAAGGTGTCGAGAATTTCCTTTTCAGTAGTGGGGAACGCCAGGTCCTCAGCCAGGGCGGGTTGAAAGGAAAGAAAAAAACAGATTCCAGCCAGCAGCATCATTTCCCTTATCATCATCTGCCTCCAAAACATAAGCCGATCCTTGTCTCTTGGTGTGCTTGCGAGACTGATCATTTTCTGACAAAATAAAAGTCACCCCCTTCCTCGTGTCCGACTTCCGACAGCGCACCGTACTGGGGGTGTTGGGGGTAAAGCTTGAGCAACGACTTGACTTGCTGAAAAATTTCATTGCCTCCTTTCATCGTATCATGATTTTCCTGAAGGACCTGAATTAATTTTTTTGCGAACACGGAATTATCCTTTTCCCCTTCCGCCAGCACCGGCTCCAGCACAACCTCATCACCACTGCCCGCCGACATGGCCGTCCGGGACCGCAGAAAAGCATCCTTCTGCTCATGCAGAACGAGTTTCTCCTGGGCCAGAGTCCCCGAATAGCAGGAATCAGCCACCACAATCACATGCCGTGCCGGAATTCGTCGCAATGCCCGGTTGATGTCCACATTGGGGATCCACTTTGCCGGATCGTCGAGATAACCGTCCGCGGGCACCCAGTAACCCTTTCCCTTATGAAGCACCCCATGTCCTGAATAGTAAATCAGCAGGCTGTCTTCAGGTGCCACCTGATGCCGCAGCTCACTCAAGGCCTTGAGAATATCCTCATGGGAGGAGTCCACCATGATTTTCCGGATGTTGAAGCTGTAGCGCTCCTGCAGTGTCCTGCTGACCGATTCCACATCATAGTGCGGCGTATCAAGATCCCGCCAGTGCTGGTACTCGCTGTTACCGATAAACAACGCATGGTAGAGGCCCCACACCGCCTTCGGCACAACCTTTTCCGGTGCAGCTTCCTCTTTCCGGATAATATTGATCCTTCTTTCGGAACTGTTGCCGTACTGATCAAGCGCCAGGAGATTCACGGCAGTTATGGCGGGGTCAACCTTAACCGTCACCGTAAAGGAACCATCCTTGGCCAGCTCCACCCAGTTCCCTTCGATACGGACCAAGTCGATCACCGAACTATCACTAATCCTGCCGCTGATGACCGCCTCGCCTCGCACAGCTTCCACAGCAGCCGGGACCTGAATTTCCGGGCCAAGCTGATCTTTTTCCAGCTCCAGTCTTCTTTCTTCCTCAAGCCGGTCGAGTTTCTTGAATGCCTTGGCAAGTAGCTGCTGCCTGGTATATTCACCGTCATCAAAAAGAACGCGGCCTAAAAGAGCGAGAGTTTGCTGCTCAACCGCCTGAGCCTCCTGCGTGCCGGCGGCAACGCAGATGGTGCCGGTCACGGCCTCATAATGCCGGAATGGCTTATCTCTTTCCGTCTTGATCACCGAATCCGGGGAATAACCAAAAAAAACCGCGCATTTCTTCCTCTCGGACTCGACAACGGTATAGGCGAAATCTCCTTGCAGCCCGGCTGCGCCGGCAATTCGGTCCTCATGCAAAGTCAGGCCCTGCGCGAGCAGTTCCGGATGACCGCCATACCTGTTCATGATTTCCCGGGCCGGGCTGCACACCTCGGCTTCCGGCGGGATGTTTTCCCTTTTTTCATAGAGCAGACTGCCTTCCTGCAATTGAAAGGCCTGGGAGAGAAGCGCCCGGCGCTCTTCTTTTTTTTCCCTTCTGGCCAGAACGGCATCACCTTCATCCACGATACTTATTTTTGCCTCTGCCGCCGGGATATTTTCCCACTGGATCAGGCCGATCCCTCCGCTGCGGGCAATGAACTTCCCGTTTCGGGAGAGTGTTCCCGATGTGGTCTGACAGGCACCTATCAAGGTCGCCAGAAGGCCAACCATCACGATGCGCAACAACATGGAAGTCCGCTTCATGAACCCACCGGCCATTACTCTGCTTCCTTTTCAGACCCTGTCAGGCCGAAACCGGCTTCGCTTGGCGTGGTGTCGGATGCTTCATCCTCATTCTCCTCTCCTTCACCCTCTTCGGCTACGTCGGGCAGGGCATAATTTTCAATGGAAAAGAGTTCCGCGCTCTTGCCGCCGAAAAAGATCATCTGGCCAAGCAGAAAGGCATTCTGCGGATCCCGGTCTATCGGCAGCCCGCGCACCGGCAGATCATTAAAGGTAAAGTGTCCGTAATGGGGCGCAGGCAAGGTGACAATGGTGTAGACAGCCGGCCACTTGTCCTGGCTGTAAACATTATCAACCGAGGTGATTTTCACTCCCAGCTCGCCTCCGGATCCGGAAAGGCGCAGGCCGTAGACTTCCACCGAACCGTTTATGGTGCCGCCGTCCACCGCCGTCTCGGTGATGCCGGCAAGCAACATCAGGTAGGTGCTGTGGCCCCACATGGTTCCGAAGGAGATATCGCCGCCATCGGTGTCAATGGCAATGATGCTGTTTGACACCTTGCTGAAAACATTGATGTCGCCGGGACGGAGGATCGTTGTGATCTTGGGATCGATGAAGACGTTACCCCCCAAGGTTTTGTCTATTTTGTTTTTGGTATTATTCGGCCAGCCTGTCTTGATATTGCCGTTCAGCTCGAAGGTTGTCGGCGATTTAGACAAGAAGGTGAACGACGCATCGCCCGTGCCGGTCAGAATGTTATAACTGTCCGGATCGTCGGCATAGGGTTTGGTGACGGACTCACTAACATCATCAGTCTTGATCCCACCATCCGGCACATGAAATGTTACTGGGTCTTTCCATCTAAACTGGTTGTATGGAATGTAAATCTGGCCGGTCCCGTTTTTCTTGCCGATTGAGATCTCAGCAAACCCATCTTTCAAGGCAGCAAGATCTGTTGATGTCAGATCAAGGGAATCGCTTTTATTATTATCGCCGGCGACATTGATGTGCTGACCGGGGCTGACTGGCTGCAGGAGGATATCATAGCCAACAATGCGGGCCGAATCGCCTTGGAAATCAATCTCATCGGCGTTGAAAATGATGTGATTCGCCCTGACTTGATTTGCCGAGAGAGTACCGTTGCGGGATGTAATATGAAGCGTATCCCGCGTTCCAACGTTTTTAAGGTGGATGCCTTTATCGACATCCTCAAGATACAGCGACTCCACCCCGGCGGCGGAGGCCACCGTCAGTTCCTGAATTTCTGTATTAATATCGGCATTACCTGCTCCGCCGACGTTTACCGCCTTTTTGATTTTGAAATGAGCCGCAGTGATATTTGGGGATTCAGTTTCCAGGGCATCTAATAGCGACCCATCGGCGGTCATGGAAACGGTGCCATTTGTGGTATCAGCCTTGATTTTCCCAAAGAATATATTCGAATTAACACCTCCGGTGTTGCTCAAGGTGATGTCACCATTAGCGCTTGTAACCGACACCAGAGAAACAGACCGTCCGCCAGTTTGGTTGTAATTGATTGAGCCAGTCCCTGTTGACATATTATGCGCTGTCACGTTTGTGCCGGAAGCGTTGTTGATATCGATATCGCCTCCCGTCGTGCTGACCGCCGTAAGATCCCGGGTGCTGAGATCAAGATCGGCGAGATTGCCGATACCACCCACAGCGGTCAAATTCACCGTGGAAGCATGGATATCCGTCACTGCGTCCGGATTCGGGCTGGCATCGTTTATTGTGTCCCCCTTTAGATCCACCGCTCCTGTTCCGGCATCGATCAGACCGATAGGAAGATCGCCGCTGACATCCGTCAGAGTGATGTTGCTGTTGTCCGCTGTGGTATTGGCATTCAGACGTTCCGTGGCATTGACCTCAAGCGAGCCGTTTGTTCCCTGGCCGATGCCGCCGGAATCGGCTGTCAGATTGATAATTGCGCCGGAAATATCCACCGCGTTATCTCCACCGGCGGTGAAGTCAGTGATCGAGCCCTCGGCATCTAGGGTCACCCTGTCATTGACCAGGTCAGCGCCGACCGAGCCGACGATAAGACCGGCCCCGGAGCCACCGGTGTTGGTTAGAGTGATGTCTCCGTCTCTGGTGTTGACAAAAGTAAAAAGCGCTGATTGATTCCCCGTCTGCTCGTACTTGATTGACCCGGAATCAGTCTTCAGGGTGGAAACAGTTACCTCTGATGTTGCATTGTTGGTCAACGATACAGCTCCGCTTGTTGTGTCAGCGCTTAGTGACGCGGTGCCGGCAAGGTTGATTTCATGGACTGATCCGATGCCGCTGCCGGCACCAAGAGCAACGGTTGCGGCATCTATGTCCACCGCACCGACACCGTCATCATTTATCGACTCAGCAGAGTTTATGGTCACGTTATTATCTGTTGCGATCACGCTGCCAAGAGCCACTGACCCGGAGGTGGTCGTTTCCAGAACGATGTCTCCTGTTCCGCCTGCGGTGATCGTGCCGCCGCTGTTGTCGAGGCGGCCGCTGTCAACCCTGAGGCCAATACTGCCGTCCGCTGTGGATACAGCGGTAATGATTGCATCTCCACCACCAGTCTGGCTGTAATCGATTGAGCCCGTACCGGTTATTACCTCCAGGTTATGCACTGTCACAGCCGTGCCGGAATCATTGTTCACATCAATGTTGCCGTTATCAGTTACTGCCGTAAGACTCTGGGTCTGCAGATCAAGATCGGCGTTGTTGCCTATGCCGTTTGCTGCGGTCAAACTCACCGATGATGCCACGATATCCGTTGTGGCGTCCGGGTTCG
>JBFMAY010000070.1:0-7134 GCA_040755455.1 Thermodesulfobacteriota bacterium
AAATAATATTCTCGCGGGAATTTCTCCAGCAAAGCCGTCACAATCCCGCTGATTTCAGCCGCAACAGATCGTTGCCGTTCACCTCTCTCATCCTCTTCTTCTGTAATTTCCTCAAAAGTTCCTATCATCCTGAACGCAACAAATTCTTTAAAATCCTCTCCGGTTCCACCGTTGCTCAAAAAATGGTCTTACTGGATCGTGGCTATCCTGCTTTCTGGATATTCAAGCTTATCCTCTCCAAGGGGGCTCATTTCTGCGCCAGAATTCCCATCAAAAAATGGAGGCTCATCCGTACATAAAACCATGAAATGCCGGATCGAGATCGAAAACTTCACGGGCAAAAGCGCCTTGTCCGTTTACCAGGATTTCCATGCCCGTGTCTTTTCCAAAAATTTGACCGCCATGCTGACCTTTACCGCTCAGGAGCAGGTTGAATTGTCAACCGCTGAGCGGAAGCAGAGCTATCAAATCAATTTCACCCAGGCGCTCTCCACGATGCGCGACAGCATTGTGCTGCTTTTTCAAAGAACAGGTGCCATTGTGCAAAAAATCATATGCAATCTGCTGACAACAATTGCCTCGGCAATCGAACCGGTCAGGCCGGGCCGAAAATATCTGCGTAACCAGAAACGATCACAACGAAAATATTCGTTAAACTACAAACCAATTCTTTAAGTTAATGACATTGAGTTGGGATTATCAATATGCCTAAATTTTGGTCGCTGTTAGCATTTGCCCGGTTGGCATCATGTCATCAGAAGGAGGGCTACCATGTTTTTGACGGTATTCTTTCCGCTTACATTGATTCATTCTGGACCCTTTGCAAAAAGTTAAAATAAAACCTCTACAAGCAAGTTCTTTTGTTAATTGATATTTTCTGAAAAAACCACACTTAGAAATTAATTCACATTCCTTATTCATCTCTGCCCTCCTTTTTTTATTTGAGATTTTTTGACTAACAGATGGACATGATCTTTTGACACATGATTATATCCACATCTTCTGGGGTACAAACCTAGTACATAGTATATGTTAAAGTTTCGGATAAAGTCGTTTTAGTTTTATTCGCGCATCATCTGTTCTAAACTGCCAATCAACCTTAGTCTGGCGGTTATTTCGATCGGTGTTCCATGCCGCCACTTCAGCTCGCATCTTCTCGATACAAGCAATTCGCCTTGCAAGGCATTGCCGTTTCAATACACTGAGTTCAATCTCTGCTATGTTCAGCCAACTCCCATGTTTCGGGGTGTAGTGTATTTCAAGACGTTCCGCCAAGCTCCTGGCTTCTTCAGGTGGGAAAGCCGCGTATAGCGAGGCCGTGTCGTGTGTATTGAGGTTGTCCATGACCAAAACTACTTTCTTAGCATCCGCATAACGCTCTTCAAGCATCTCTTTGACGAAATGGGCCCAGTCAATCCGTGTCCGCTGTTCAGTAATTTTCACCTTGCGCTTTCCCCCAAGCGGTTCTACCTCAAGTAATATGCTTGCCACCCCATTGCGAACATACTCATCATCCATCAGAACAGGATGGCCAGGGGCTGCGGGAATAGGCTCATGCACCTCCCCGATTAACTGCACACTCGATTCATCCATGCACACAACCGGAAACTCTTGGTTATACGGTCGCGCATAAACTTCGACAATCTTCCATCGCCGCTACAAAACTGGCGTTTTGATCCGGCGGTATCTTCCAGTATTTGCTTTGGTGAGGCTTAAGTTCATTTTTTTTAAAGTGTTACATACCGTCATCGGAGAAACACTCGTTACCATCTTCAGCTCGACCATTTTCTCAGCCAACAGACGGACTGTCCATCGATTTTTACCTTCTGGAGCTTCCGAACATGCCAAGGCCAAAAGATGTGCTTCAAATTCTCCTCCGAATTGAATTTCGCGCGGAGGGGTCTCGCGCTCCTTACGTTCAAGGGCGGCAGAAAGACCTTCTTCTACAAATCGTTTTTTTAAGTGCTCTAAACTTCGAGTCGTTGTCCCTAAAGCTTCTGCGACTTGAGCGACAACCCACTTCGGTCCATGTTCTCCAGCATCAAGCAGAAGTAATGCTCGAGCATATAAAACGGTGCGGGCTGCCCTTCTCCCCTTGGTTGAGATCGCCTCCAAGTCTTCTCTTTCCTCTTTTGCTAATGTCACTCTGTATCGTGGCGCCATGTCGTCGTCCTCCTTGTATTTTGAAGACGACTATAACAAATATCACACAAAAATACGAATGTTTAAATTTTACATTGTACTAGCGTAGTGTGTCTCGAACACGATAGGTTGCATCATGCATTACCGGTTTTCGGTACCTCGTGATCTTCAGCAAATGGAGATGGATCACGAATTTTGTATGTGACCCATGTCTGTTACGCTCATGGGTACATAAACCAGGCTAAAGCTGCACACCCAAAGGAGGGGGTTTTAACCCTCCCCAAAGGGGACAATAATCTCATCTTTCTTATCGAGCACCTCCCGTACCGCCCGGGCCAGATCAATGAAGGCCATCGGCTTCATCATGAGTCTACCGATCCCTAGTTCCCTCGCCTTTTCTTTATCCATTTCCTTGCTGAAGCCGGTGCACATGAGTACAGGCAGGTCGGGCCGTATCGCCCTGAGCACCGCTACCAGTTCCTTGCCGGTCATCCCCGGCATATACATATCGGTGAGCAGCAGATCGAATCGCTGCGGCGCGGCAAGAAAGGCGTCCCTGGCCCCGGCGCAATCAGTGAAGGATGTCACCTGATAACCGAGGCTTTCGAGGATTCTTTTTTCGACGGTGACCACGCTCTCCTCGTCGTCGACAACCAGAATCCGCTCATTGCCGGACGGGATCTGAACGGAGCTGCCCGCTTCGGTATTCATCACAGGGTCCGCCTCGACCACCGGCAGATAGATATGAAAGGTTGTGCCGCGGCCGGCCTCACTGTAGACGGTGATCGTGCCGCCAATCCCCTCGACGATGCCATGCACCACCGAAAGGCCGAGACCGGTTCCCTCGCCCTTGCCCTTGGTAGTGAAATAGGGTTCGAAGATCCTCTCCAGCGCAACCGGTTCAATGCCGGTGCCGGTATCGCTCACCGTGAGTCGCAGATAATGGCCGGGGGCAAGGGCGATTTTATTCCGCACGTCCATGTCCGTCAGCTCGATCGGTTCGAGGCTGACCTCCAGTATCCCACCTTTGTTCCGCATGGCGTGGTAGGCATTGGTGCAGAGATTCATCACCACCTGGTGAATCTGGGAAGGATCGGCAATGACACAGCCGCAGCTATCGTTAATCCTCTGCCGCATCTCGATATTGGCGGGGATGCCGGAGCGCAGCAGTTTGAGCACCTCCTTGGCAATGCTCTGCACCTTAAGGGGCAAGTACTCCTGCTCGCGCTGGCGGCTGAAGGTGAGAATCTGTCTGATCAGCTCCATGGCCCGCTGGCAACCCTTAAGAACCTCTGCCAGGTCTTTGGCCACAGGCGATTCCGGCGGCAGTTTGGCCTTGGCCAGTTCAGTGAAGCCCATAATGGCGGTGAGGATATTGTTGAAATCATGGGCGATGCCGCCTGCCAGGGTGCCGAGGGACTCCATCTTCTGCGCCTGGCGCAGCTGCCCTTCGAGAGTCAGAATTCCAGTGATATCCTTGGCGCAATGAACGATTCCTTCCATCTCGCCGTTGTCGCCGACAATGGGCGCCGCGGAGACAACAAAGGTCTTGCGGAGATTTTTATGCTCTATCCTGGCAGCATATATTTTTTTTTCAGCAAAGGCATGCGCCTCCGGACATTCCGGGCAGGGGGTCATGATTCCCCGGAACACCTCATAGCAGTATTTACCGACAAGATCCCGCTCGCTTGCGCCGAAGGCCGCGCAGCCCGCCCGGTTGATCCGGGTGATCCGCATGTCATGGTTCTGGATGGTGATGATATCGCCGATGGCGTCAAAGGTCTTTTCAAGCTCATTTTTTGCCTTTCTCATTTCCAGCTGGGATTTATGCAGGGCGGCGTCGCGCCTGCGCAGCAACACAAAGCTCCAGCCGAGGCACGTCATGCCGAGTAGCAAAAGAAGACCATGGGTGGCAAAGGCGGCTCGATCGTGGGCGGCCCACTTCTCATTGAACAGGACCATGGGTACCAGGACGCTGATGCCGCCGAGCAGGTCGCCCTCCTTCAGGTTCACGCAGGGCCGGCGTGCCACGCAGCCGGGGGTGGCACGGGCAGGGGCCATGAAGCGCAGGACGAGTTCCCCCTGCTGCTCGACAACCTCGCTCACTTCGCTTTTCCCGGCCCGGAGGGCCGCCAGGCCCGCTTTTTCCCATCCGTCCGGTTTCTCCCCGGTGTCCAGGGGCTGAAATGTCTTGATGGCCGTCCGGATATGCATGCCGCCGGAGGCTGCCTGATGCACACTGTCCAGCAGACGCAAGGGACTGATCATGGTATAAATGGCGCCGTCGGCGGAGATGATATCCCGGTCGTTTCGCCGGCCCAGGGCGGGGGCCGGGGTGAAGTCTTTCGTGACCTTGCGGTAGATGGCGGTTTCGCAAAAAAATTTCCTGAACAGCATCTCTTCGCTGACGGTGGTCCTCGCCACGGACACGGCCAAGTCATGAACACTTTCCTGGCTGTGCCGAATATCAACCAACAGGGTCACCAGCAAAAGAAAGACAAGTCCAGAAAACTGGATTAAAATAATGCTCGAAAGCCGGAAGAAAAAAGACTGTTCCGAAAAAACACTGTTTCCCAGCTCCATAACTTACCTTTCCCTGCTGGATTTTGTTTACCCTTCCCTTATTTAATTAAAAGGGAAGACAGCGCTTCTGTATGTAGGGAAACCTTGAAAAATGACTAATAACTATTTTTTAAAGGGAGGGAGGGAGGGAGGGAGGGAGGGAATCTACAGAGGACTTGGGGAATCTATTCGACGTTGATGATACCATGCTGGACGGCAAACTTTACCAGAGAGGTGATATCCCGAACTCCGAGCTTCTGCATGATGCGGCTCCGGTAGGTTTCGACTGTCTTGGGGGAAAGGAAGAGCTTTTCAGCAATGACAGCGCTGGAAGCGCCCTCAACGACAAGATACATAACCTGTCGTTCCCGTCTGCTCAGGCATTCCAGCGGGGACTTTCTGCTGGAGAGAACAAAATCAGCGAGGCCCTTTTCATCAATTTTGCTGCTCAGATACCGCTTATTGCATAGGGCGGCCCGGATGGCGTCCACCAGTTCCGTGCCGATGGACTCCTTCAGCACATACCCCCTGGCCCCGGCGGTAAGGGCGTGGTACACGTGCTCACAGGTCGAGTGGACGGATAGAATCACAATCCTGATCTGGGGCCAACATCTCAGTATTTCACGAGTGGCCTCGATGCCGCCCAGATCTGGTATTGCGATATCCATGATGATTACATCAGGTCGTTGCTCCTCGGCCATCCTCAGGGCGGCAATACCGTTTGCCGCCTCAGCCACCACTTCAAATCCGGGGATCCTGGAGAGAAGATGGCGCAGGCCCTCCCGGACAATGGGATGATCATCAACGATAGCAATGCGCACCTTCATAGCCTCACCTCTGCTACAACGCTGACACCACCCCCAGGAAAGGATTCGACCCGTAAGCTGCCGCCGAACGCTCTCATCCTCTCCCGCATGGATATGAGGCCCATGCCGGGTCCGCCATCTTCGTTGTTCTCCTGCACGGCAATCCCTTTACCATTGTCTGTTATCTCCAGTTGGAGAATTCCCTCATCAACCAGGCAATGAATTTCCACCTCTCGTGCCCCGGAATGTTTCGCCACATTAGTCAATGCCTCCTGGACGACCCGGAACAGCGCCAATTCGATTGCCATGGAAAATCGTGGCAAATCCTGAGCGAATACCCCCACCTTTATCCCTGTCCGCTGTGAAAAAAGGCCCCCATACCAACGCATAGTTGCGTCGAGGCCGTAGTCATCCAGCACCGGCGGCCGGAGTTCTGCCATGATGTCCCGCACGTGCTCGGTCATCTCGCCCAACAAAATGTTAGAGTCAGACAAGCGCCTAGTCATGGAGGAATCCTGGGCAATCCAGGCGCTTTTCTCCAGGATATGGAGATTGATACCCAGGGCGGTAAGCTGCTGGCCCAGCTTGTCATGCAGTTCACGGGTGATAGACCTGCGGTTGGATTCCTCCGTCTCGACAAGACGCCGAGAAAGATGCTGTAATTCAGCCTTCTGTTTGGCCAGACGATTTTCGACCTTCTTGCGTTCCGTAATGTCCGCATTGACTTCGGCTACCAACCATTCCCCCGTTTCATCCTGGAATGGTATGGTAGTAACCTGAACCGGTCTGTTGTTCTCCTTAACCAGAATTTCTTCGGTGACGGTAATGGCCTTTGTTTTCAAGGCCTCGGGAATTCCACAACCAGGGCACATTTCGTTTTTGCCCATAAAGTATTCATAACATCTTCTTCCGGTGGGATCGCCATAGAGCTTTTTCCATTCCGGATCGATGTAACGGATGTTGAACTGTGAATCAATAATGTCGAGGCCGGTTTTTGTGGCTCCAAGGATGAACTCCATTTTTTGTTTGAGAAGCTTGATGTCCCTTTCAGCCTTTTTACGGTCCGTGATATCGCGGAGAAATTCCACCACCACCCTGGGACGGCCGTCCTCATAACGCGCAGCCACACTCACCGTACCCCAGAAGACGCGCATTTCCCCGTCTGCCCCCACGATTTCCGTCTGAAATTCATGAACTTCACCGTCTTTAAAACATTCCTTGACGATGCATGATGCACAAATTGCATTCTTTTTATGGTAAGCGGCATAGCACTTCTCACCAACCAGGTCCCTGCGGCAGAAATTAACTGCAAGGTCATTTGCCCACAAAATATTAAAATGTTCGTCCACCATGATCATGAGATCGGTTATCGAATCAACGATTCCCGCCAGTTTTTCCTCATTCTCGCGCAGAGCCTTTTCGGCCTGCATTTTTCCCGTAACATTTCTGGCTATCTCAATGAGTCCAACCACTTCACCGGATTCATTCTTGAGCGGCACCCCATAATCCTCCCAGTAGGATTCTCCAACAACGTTCATGGCCGGCTGATACTTGATGCCGTGCTCAATCTGTCCGCTTTCCAAGGCCCTTTTGCAGGGACAATCAGGGCAGGGAGTGTCGGAGT
>JBFMAY010000071.1:0-6976 GCA_040755455.1 Thermodesulfobacteriota bacterium
CGGCGAACAAAATGAGCGGCAGGAGCAGAAGCAACAGTCAGGCGCTGAGCTGAACCGGCAGGAGCAGAACCAAGACAAGACCAACAGCCAGGATCAAGCCGTGGGCCGGGAACAGCCGGACCAGGCAAAGGAACGCGCGGATCAAACGGTTGAAGCCATCCTGAACGCGGAAAAAAAATTGCAGGAAATGCGCATGCAGCGGATGCGCCTGGCCCCCAACGCGGTGGAAAAGGACTGGTGACCCGGTTCTCGCCTGCAAGATGGTATAGGATATGATTAAAAATTACCCAAAAAAAACCAGACAAGCCCTTTTTCTTACCTTGATCCTCATCAGCCTGCAGCTGCTGGTTGCGGCGTCTGTGCCCGCCGCCGCCCCGGACATCTCGGTGGAAATCCTGCTGGACCGCCAGGATGCCGCCATCGGCGAGCCGCTCGCCATGCAGATCCGGGTCAACGGCGCAAGCGAAGCGAGCGCACCCGATCTCTCGCAGCTGGTTGATTTCCATGTGCAGGAGCGGGGCGGACAGGGCACCAGCAGCACCTCGGTCACCAATGTCAACGGCAAATGGGAACGCATCGCCCAGCTGGCTTACTTTTTCAACTATACCATCACCCCCAGGCGGGCCGGCCGCCTGACCATCCCTGCCCTTACCGTTGGGGTCGCGGGCAACACCTACCAGACCGAACCGGTTACCATCACTGTCAGTCAGCCTGAAGAAACGGATGAGCTGAAATTGCGGATTTTCCTTTCCACCGCCAAATGCTACGCGGGTGAACCGGTGACCATGACCGTCACCTGGTTTGTCGGCATGGATGTCAATGGTTTTGAGTTCCAGCTGCCGGTTGTCGATGATCCCCGTTTTGAACTGGTGCCCCTGGACAATCGCGCCGGCGGCCCCGGCCAGGATGAAATAAAAATCCCCATCGGCAATGATGCGGTTGTCGCCGTAAAAGGCAGAGGCGAACTGGCCGGCAGGGAATTTCTCACCGTCACCTTCCAGTACCTGCTGCTGCCCAGGGAGGCGGGCACCTTTACCCTGCCCCAGGCAACCGTGGCCTGCCAGACCGTTTCCGCTTCCCGCCAGCCGCCACGGCGAGCCCCGCACGGGGGGTTCGGCAGTTTTGATGATTTCTTCGGCAGCAACGGCCAGCCCGTCTACCGCACCCAGGTGGTGCCCTCCAATACCCCGGAGCTGACCGTGCTCCCTCTGCCGGAGCAGGACCGGCCGGCGGATTTCTCCGGCCTGGTGGGTGATTATGCCATCCAGGCCGATGCCGCCCCCCGGGAGGTGAACATCGGCGACCCGGTCACATTGACCGTGACCGTCAGCGGTCCCTGCGCCAGCAAGGCCGCGCTCCCTGATATTGCCAGGTTTCTGCCCGCCTCATCCTTCAAGATCCCCGAGGGAATCGCAGCGGGCGATATGGCGGACAACCGGAAGATCTTCACCCAGACCATCCGGGTGAAAGACACCTCGGTCACGGCCATACCGCCCATCGAACTTGCCTATTTCGATCCGGCCAGCAAGAGTTACCGGCTGGCCAGCACCGAGCCGATCCCGCTTATGGTCCATGCCGCCCGGGTGGTCACGGCCACCGATGCCGAAGGCAAGGCGGCCGCTGTTGCCCAAAAAGAACTGGAGGCCGCGGCAAAAGGCCTGGTCTCAAACTATGACGGGGAAGAGGCGCTCATCGACCAGCGGGCGGCGTCATACCGGCTTGACCGCTGGCTGCTGCTGTTTGCCTTGCCGCCGTTGCTTTTTTCCCTAATTGCCTTTATCCGTTTTATGAAAAAGAGACGGGAGAACGGCAGCGGCCGACGCCGGGTGAAACTGGCCTTGGCTCAGCTGGAACGGCAGCTTGCCGATGCTTCGCTGTCGCCGGAGAGACTTGCCTCTTCACTCAAAGAATACCTGGCCGTGAAACTGGACAAAAAGGCCGGCGCCCTCACCTTCCATGACGTGGAGCCGGCGCTGCTTGAGCGGGGTGTGGATGCGGCCCTGGTGGCCGAAGTCGAGGAACTGCTGACCCGCTTTGAGGCCTGGCGGTACGCGGGGCAGACCGGCGCGGGACCCGACATTGAACGGATCAGGGCCAAAACCCTTGCCGTGGCCCGCCGGCTGGAGGCCTATTTCCCCTGAAGAGGCCTGAAAACCTGCCCAAATAATTCTTGACATGGTTAACTCACATGTTAACATATTAAATATGTCGAGAAAGATCGTATTTTAGGGAGAAGGATCATTTCGCGCAGAGGAAATAACATGGGAGATTTAACATCATATATCGCCAAACGTAAGTCTCGTGACCCTGAATTCGCCAAAGGGTATGAGGCTGAATATCAACAATTTAAAATTGGGGTGATGCTGAAAATGGCCAGAGAAGAAGCAGGCCTTACCCAAGAACAGCTTGCTGAGAAACTCCATACGAAAAAAACTGCAATTTCGCGCATCGAAAATCACGCAGAGGATATTAAGGTATCCACCCTTGAAAAATTTGCTCAGGCCCTTGGCAAGACATTGCATATTGAAGTTGCGTAAAAACGAGCAGATAAGAGCAGCATCACCGCAGGCAGGAATTATTTCCGTACTCAGCATGCAGAAGCTGCTTACCGGCTCCACCGGGGAGGCACAGAACGCATGCCGACGATATTGAGGATTGGGCCGTACAAATTCTACTTTTACAGCCACGAGCCGAACGAACCACCCCATATCCATGTGGACCGGGACAACCTGTCGGCGAAATTCTGGCTGCAGGCGGTGCAACTTGCCAGGAATATCGGTTTCAGCCCCCGCGAGTTGAACAAACTGGAAGCTCTTGTTCAGGAGAATCAGAAAGCATTGCTGGAGGAATGGTATGGGAATTTTGGCACTGGCAGCAGATGAGAGAGTAAAGGGTGTTCATTTCACCGAGGACACTTTGAGCGTTGACCTGATGGATGGTCGAACAATTACGGTGCCGCTTGCGTGGTACCCGTCATTACGGCACGCCACCCCAAGTCAACTGGCCAACTGGGAGCCATGCGGCGGAGGCTACGGCATCCACTGGCCGGAAATTGACGAACATCTCAGCACGGAAGGGTTGCTCCGGGGCGCACCTGCACCGAGAGCACAGTTTATGCATGAATCCAGACCGCAAGGATAAAAGAATTAATGGTAACCCCCTTCGTTTCCTTCAGGTTTCTTTCGTGCAAACAGGACTGACGCAATTCCAATTCCACCCACTCCAGAAACAAAGCAGACTCCGTGCTGCAACGGGTTTCCTCTTCTTGCCGCCGGCCAACACCTCGGCAGACCTCATTGAGAAAAGACCGGCGTCCCTTACTGCGGGCTTACAGGCCCTCGATTCCCAAATTTCTGTGCAGGGCATCGCGTCCCAAGTTTTTGTGTAGGGCATCGCGCTCCCCGGCGGACAGACCCAACCGTTCGCCAAGGGTCTGCAGATAGGCCCACTCCGCATCGGTATTAACCGTAATGGCAAGCAGGGAAACCGCGTAAATCCGCCTGGCCGTCTCCACGGAATGGGCCTCGGCGGTCAACTGCTCGACTCCGGCGGGACAGAGCAGTTCCCCGGCCAGGAAATTCTGTTCCTCCGGGCTCAGGTTCGCGCCGCGATACCTTTCCAGAATCCGCTGCCGCTCCTCCTGGTCGATAACGCCGTCCGCGCTGGCCGCGGCGATCATGGCCCGGATCAGCAGCACTGCATCGTTTGGCCGGGGGGGATCGCCGGCAGGGACAGGCGGAGGTTCCGGTGGCGGGGGTGGCGCTGTCATGCCTGGCCGGTCCGGCGGAGGGACAGGGCCTCTTGAGTCATACGGCGCAGAAGGTGGCCGGGATGGGGATTTATTGGCGAAATGTTCCACCGCCGCCAAGGCCGCGCCCAGCAGCCCCATGCCGACCTGGGCCTTCATATTGCTGCCTATCCCGCCACGGGCAAGACCGCCTTTCAGCAGACTGCCCAACAATTTTTCCGGATTGAACATGGTGTAATTCCTTTCAAATGGGGACGTCCATAAAATTATAATTTTCCTGTTTTGCCGAGGGCGTATTGCCCTTCCTGTGCTATCTTCTCGCCACGTTTTACGGCGATACTGACAGCGGGCTGGGTGAGATGGAGCTTTTTGGCCAGGGATGTCGCCGTCAGACCTAATTGCCGAACCGCCAAGTAGCAGAACAGACTGCGAGCTTGAACGATCCTCGGATATTTACCGGTTGCATAAATCTGCCCCGGCTCGACAGCAAAAAGACCGGCCACCTCCCTGACCAATTCGTCAAGACCGTAACCGGCAACCTGCAATTGATCCCGGCGGCTGAGCTCTTCCTCGGCATGGCGCAGGGCCTCGTCAACGAAATCACTCCCGCCGAGAATCCGCTCATCCCCTTTCAACCGGTCCATCTTGTTCGAGGATTTCTTCGCGGCCTGCCAACCTCCCAGGCTGCGGATGAGACCGCCGCCGGTCAACTCCGGCCGTTTTCCCTTTACCACGCCATCGTGCACGAATTCCCTGTACTTTTGTCTGGCCCTTGAAATTTTTTTACCGAAACGGGCAAGAATATACTCCGCATCCTGCCAGTCGTTGGTGCTTTTACCCGTCAACACGGCATGCCCGGAGTAGGGGTACTGTTCGAGAGCATCCACGTCAGCTGCCAGCCGGGCGCGGACAGGATTCAGGTGGATATAGCGGACAAGCTCCAGGAGATACGTCTCTTCCTCGCAGAGAATCGATTTATAGCGATTTTGGAAAAGTTGTCCATGCCGGCCATGCCGACGGTTGAAGGTGACGGCATAGCCGGTGAGAAGTCGCCTCATGACGGTGGCGATGGGTGTGGAACCTGTCCGCAGGAGAAGATGAAAATGGTTCCGCATGAGCGCCCAGGCGAAACAGGAGGTGGAGGTATCAAGCAGAATAGCGCCGAGCCGCGCCAAAAAGCGGTCACGATCCTCATCGTCCCGGAATATGGGCTTCCGCTCGATCCCCCGGCAAATAATATGATGCAGCGCACCTGGAGCATCTATGCGTGTTTTGCGTGGCATGCTGCCAGTATAGCACCTCGCCTGGCGATGATCAATTTATAATTTTATGGACGTCCCCAGTCCCCCCTCGTAGACCCTCGGGCAAGGCCGCCTTTCAGCAGACTGCCCAACAATTTTTCCGGATTGAACATGGTGTAATTCCTTTACGTTAAAGTCAACAGGGGACGTCCATAGAATAGCACCTCGCTTGGCAATGATCACAATAACCCCAGCCTCTACTGATCAGGCTTAACCAGATGATTTATGGTGACTTATTTTCCTGTTCCAGAGCTTAGGAAATCAACAATTTTTGCACCAACTACCTTACACATCATTTTTTCAGTATAATCTGCAGCTGTATAATTGTAATTTGATACATTAGCTGTGCCAATATTTTTTCCGTCTACCCTATCGACAACATTAACTGTTACATCCATTCCATCTTTCCCTGATAAAGCTCCCACCCAAGCACGGCCCCAATTGCTAACATTTCTATAGTAAGTTATTGACATCCTAACTTCATTTGATGACTCATTTGTATTTTTTTCATAAAGGCCCTGTTTAAATAACCTATATTTCACTTCGTCTTGAAGTTTTTTACATAATTCCATAGACCCTCTAGAATCTAGAACCTCACATTCCCCCATGCTAAACTTAACTTTGTCATTTAAACTTGAATTCCCAATACTTGGTGCAAATGGCTGCTCGACTGACATCTTTGTCGCACACCCCAAAGCACATACCAAAAAAACAAAAATTATCAACATTTTCGCCAAGTTAGAAAAATATATAAATAAATCCATCATCTCTCCTTTTTGAAAGAGGTAATTGTTTATTCCACATGCTACATAGGTTTCAAAAGGTGATAGCCATTTTTCGTTAGTTCATTTTTTGCCTCTTCCTTTGTCAACTGTTCAAAAAAAGTAGGCCCTTCATTACTAAGTATATCCCATTTGAAAAAATAAAAATATTCACCGTCATTTTCAGCCTTTAAGAAGACAAATTCTTCAAGGTCTTTTAGGCCCATTGCAATATAATACTCACCAGGGATAAGGTGTAAATTAACGTAATCTCCAGATCCAAGATACGCGATGATTTCATTATCTATCAAAAGAGGTAATGTACTACCTCCTCCTGCAGTCTGTGACATTCGAATAATAGTTAGCTGAGAAGTATTGGGGGTTTCCGTGAGCAGACTTGAATGTTCTGCCACAATCTTGCCACGAGGACAACACGAGACAATACTGAGAGTGAGAACTATTAAAATTAACGGCATCTTCATTTACTTCCTCCTTTAGTCATGCAATAAGCTGATTTTCTTACCCTTTCTCGGATTACATATGCTTACGGAGGCACAGGGGCAAATCTTTATCCTTGATAAATATCTTACCTTTTTCCCCCACCCATGTTTTTACAAACTGAATAGCTGGGAGCCAATAGGGACGTCCATAAAATCATAAAATTATTTTTCTCCAGACTGATACCCGTCACAGTGACCGCCCCCAGAAACAAGCAAAGCTGAGCTGCTCCTTCACAGGCAGCCCGGCTTTGCTTGTTTCTCGCCTTGTCATCTCATCCCACCCTGCAAGAGGTTTGTCTTTCAGTATTCCTGACAACTAAATAGTGGTGCCGGGGACGTCCATTAAATTATAAAAATTGTTCATCGTGGCCCAAAGGCATTTATAATTCTATGAACGTCCCTATTGCACCCCCAACGGCTCAGTTGATCCTTATCATTTTATCTTTCAAATTATCCGGAACATCTTCAAGAAGAACGATACGCAAATTCATCATGTCATTGTTGCTCGTTTTATTTTCTTCCAGAGTTGTATCGATTTTATCCGGAGTCAAATTCCACATGGCTCCCGTGGCAGGATCAACAATGAGATAGCCAATTAACCCGCCAAACAACAAGTTGCCTAAAATATACCACCCGTTGGCCTTGCTCTCTACAGTGATTACCTGC
>JBFMAY010000072.1:0-6558 GCA_040755455.1 Thermodesulfobacteriota bacterium
TAAGCAAGGTCATGCTCGAAAGTCTGGGCTATACCGTGCTGTCTGCAGACACACCGGACAATGCCCTGCGTCTGGCCAGGGAATACGCAGGCGGGATTCATCTGCTTATCACCGACGTAGTCATGCCCGGCATGAATGGCCGCGAACTGGCCGAACAACTGCATACCCTCTACCCTGATATCAAAACACTGTTCATGTCCGGCTACACGGCCAACATCATCGCCCACCACGGGGTGCTCGACCAGGGTGTCAACTTCATCCAGAAACCGTTTTCACTGCAGGCCCTGGCCGCCAAGGTCAGGGCAGCGCTGGCAAAAGGAATAGCTACTTTTTGATTCTGACAAAAATATACCCCGAGTTCATCAATGTTGCCGGCGCGGTCATGTCTGCCTCACAGTCATGCTCCGCATCGGTGACCACCGGAATTTGCACCGTAAAGGTGGTGCCGCGTCCGGGTTCGCTCACCACAGCAACACGGAAATGACTCATGAAAAATGCTCATTAAGAAGCTTTTAGACATTTTCCCCTTGCCTTTTTCCCCGTAACGCATAAGAATAAGGTTATTATTCTGGCTCATTTCACAATGAGATACCCCTTTTCAGGGCTTAGCTGAACACTTTCTGTGTTCTTGAATTCCATGTACCACAGCTTCGCATGTATTGGTGCGTAAAGGTTTAATCGCGGATGCGAACCTTCGCCTCCATGTAATTTTGCGTGGCTGCCCCATCTTCTTTTTTTATTCCCTGTTCCTATCTTCGCCAGCGCTCCGGGTTTCATCACACCTTTGAACCTCCCGGTCCGTCAGGCGGGACAATATTTTCACCGAAATCCATCTACCCCATCAATCGGGAGCGAAACAACTTTCTGCTCCCGCAAGGGCGCATTGTTGTTTCCCTTCCACAGCAAACAGGAGGAAACAACAATGGCTGCTACACTCAAGGAAAAGATCGATCTGATCAACGAAAGATTACGGTCTTTCGGCATCGAGGCGGTTCAGGAAATCAAAATGACGGGCAAGGACGGCAAGGTCATCGGCCAGGTGAAATACGGTTACCGGCCTCAGTATGTCTTTGACAGCGTCAACGAGTTTCTTGGCCCGGAAAACTGGCGGTACGAACTGACTAAGGAGGAGATCTTTGACACCCAGGCGGTTGCTGAGGTGAAACTCTATCTTAAGATCGACGGCGAATGGTTCTGCAAAGGATCGCAGAAAGGCCAGATGCAGATTGTCAAAGGCAATGTCGGCGATGCCCAGAAGGGCGCGATCACCGATGCCATCCAGAAATGCATGTCGCTTCTGTCCATCGGCAGTGATTCCTACAAGGGTCTGCTGATCAAAGTCTATCAGGCGAATTCCCCGAAAACCCAGTCCGGCAAGAATCAAGCGGACAAACAAACTGCGGACCAGAGTAGCAAACTTTCGGCCATGCCCAAGATTGCCGGTGTCACCTTTGAAGATCGTCAAGGTGTCATCGTCGCCATCGGCGACAGGCTGTTCGACAAGAAGGAACTGCTCAAGGCTGCCGGTTTCCAGTGGGATAAAACTGAGAAAACCTGGATGAGAAAAGCTGCGTAGGTTTTGAAACTGATCAAGCGTTCCAACGTTCTAGCGATCAAACGGTTCGAACGGCTCTAGCTGTTTCAACCGCCTGAAACAACCACCCGTAAACCCAGAGGGAGTGATACCATTCCCCTGGCGGGAATCCGTGTATCCTCCCCATCTATCATCACAAGGAGGATACCATGTCAGACCAGTTCATGATCACCCTGCAGGCCGCTCTTCAGCAGTTGGCCATTCAGCACACCGTGGAAACGCTTGGCGACCGTGCCACCTATCTCGGCGTATCCGAGATCGGGGCGTGTCCACGCAAAACAATCCTTTCAAAAATTAATCCCCCGCAAGCCGATCTGGTGACTCTGCTTCGTTTCCGACGCGGCCACATGGCTGAGGAAATTGTCGCCGCAGCATTCACCGCCGCCGGATTCACCAATTTCGAACGGCAGGTGGAAGTATGCTATGCCGGCGATGTCCCGGTCACGGCCCACATCGATTTCGTCTTTACTTCCAAGGTCAGGAAAACCATGGCTGTTCTGGAGGTGAAATCACCGGAAACCATCCCGACGGAACCATATGGCTCCTGGGAAACCCAGCTCTACCTACAGATGGGACTGCTGGCCACGGCCTATCCTGACTACACCGTTGAAAAAGGCGCAATACTCGCGGTCAACTTCGGATCGTCAGGCATGGCGCTGTTCAACGGCTACACGCCGCAGGCCACGATTTTTGCAGGTTTGATCGAGCGGGCGTGCACCATCTGGAACGATTACCAGCATGTCATGACAGACTCATCAGCAATCCCGGCCATGGAAGTCAGCCCCTTGTGCGGCTATTGCCCCTTTGTGGCCGATTGCCCGAAATTCGAGGCTGAAGAAGTCCGGGAACTCACCGAGAGTGTCGAGATCATTACCGAACTGCAGAAGCAACAGAAGAATCTGGAGACGGACATCGACATTCGTAAAAGGGATCTCCTGGCTATTGTTTCAGCCCGGGGACCGATCAAGGCCCATGGCAGACTGCTGCTGAAGGCAACCCGCACCAGAAAGACACTGGATTCGGACCGGCTTGCCGATTTTCTCAAAGAGTATGGCCAGTCCCTGACCGACTTTCAGGCGACCATCTCCTATTCCTTTCTGGAAATCAAAAAGGCCGCATAATCCCGCTTTTCACAACCATCTACCCTGCCGGGGAGAAAGCATTCCCCAATAGTGGGGAATACATCCCTGGCACAAATTACAGGAGAAATACCATGTTGAACAAGACCATGATGATCGGCAATTTAGGCGCGGACGTGGAAACCCGTTATACCAAAAACCAGGTGGCTGTTGCCAACTTCAGAGTTGCGACCACTGAACGGTGGAAAGATTCGGAGGGCAATCAGCAGGAAGCCACGGAATGGCACCGGATTGTGGCCTTCGGCCGTCTGGCGGAAATCTGCGGCGAGTATCTTGCCAAGGGTTCCAGGGTGTATCTCGAAGGCCGCCTGCAGACCAGAAAATGGGAAGACGCAGATGGCAACAGCCGGTTCACCACGGAGATCATCGCCCGTGAGATGAAAATGCTCGGTGGCGGCGACAAGGCGGAAAATATTCCGGCCCTGCCGAAAGACGGCCAGGAACCGCCATTTTCCGATGACGTGCCGTTCTAGGACCGACACTGATCAAACGCAGATTTACTATATAAACCACAATCCCACCGGGGAAACCAGTTCCCGGCAGGGACGGTTTCCCCGGCTTTTTGCGAGGAGATCGATATGAAAAATGACCAGTTAAATGAAATTATCGCATTCGAAATCACCCCTGGACCCTGGACGGTGGAGTCTCACCCGGACACGGAAGGCGCTTACATCGTTAAAGAGGTCCGCCACGAGCAACAAACATGGGGACCTGATGGCTACGACATCTCGGATGAAGAGGGCGACCGGCGTGATCTGATCGTGAAACGGCGGGACAGAAGTAACGTCCGCCTCATCCAGGCCGCACCCCTGCTTTTCGAGGCCCTCAAAAATCTGCTGTTCCTCCCCGATAGAGGGAGAAATGAGGCAGTGGAAGTCATGGGCAGTATCAGCCCGAATTGGCAGGAATCAGTTACCACAATCAGAAAAAGAGGTGAATAACCATGGCAAGACTTGGCTCACAGGCAAAGGCCGGCTTTTATCCCACACCGGAGAGTGTGTGCGGCCAACTTAAACAATTGCTCGATATCGATAAGGATGCCAGACTACTCGACCCATGCTGCGGCGAGGGGAAAACCCTGTCAAAGCTGGCAGCGGGAACCTGCGCCGTAACCTTCGGGGTCGAACTCGATCATCAGCGGGCCATCGAAGCGCGGACCGGAATATCCCGTCTACTTTGGGGCGACGCCCTGGTGGAGATGCGGATCTCCATGGCCTCCTTCGGCCTGCTCTTTCTGAATCCGCCCTATGATTATGAAATGGCTCCGGAGAGCAAGGCGGAACGTCTGGAAGCGCGCTTTCTGAAGCGCTACCAGGAAACCCTGCAGAGGGACGGCTGGCTCGTGCTGGTCATCCCGTACACGATCTTGAGATTCTGCGCCGCTGTTCTGGCGCGGCATTTCGAGATGCTGCAGGTGTTCGCTTTCCCGGCAGAGGAGTTTCAGGTCTTCAAACAATGCGTGGTTCTGGGCCGCAAGCGGTCACTTGTCCATAAAGGACAATCCGCTGAAACCGAGCGCAGTCTGGCTCGGCTCAGCAGCTGGGAGCCGGAAGAGTTCCTCGAAAGCACGCCCCAGCTTGCGGCCTGTTCGGCGCGGGTGATCATCCCTGCCCCGAAAAGCCCCATGCTCACCTTCAAGTCAACGCGCATCGACCCGCTGGAGGTCATCCCGCTGGTCCGCAAATCGGGCCTGCTGAATGACCTCCTCGGCAAGGACCTGGTACCTGGACAATGCAACTCGATCCGTCCCCTGGCCCCGCTCAAGAACGGCCATCTGGCTCTCATGCTGGCCGGCGGGTACATGAACGGCGAGATCGAGATGGACGGAAAACGTCTGGTCATCAAGGGCGTGGTGCGCAAAACGGAAAAGGTGCAGAGCGTCAGCGAAAACGCCAAGGGCGAGGCCATCATAACCACACGGGATCAGTATCTGCCCACGGTCAAAGCCATTGACATGGTACGTGCGGAAATGCTGACCATCCAATAGTTCCGGTTCACATTCCAAACGATACCTTTGTCGGCTGCGCTGTGCGGCTCCTCGCCGTACTATGTGTACTGTCTCGTCGCTGCTCGCTTGCCTTCGCGGTCTCGTTCGGACTGTTTTCCGGAACACCAATCGGGAAAGTTGGAATAACACAAAAATATTCAATCAAACCCATGCGGGGGAGCCTTCCCCGCCTGGGGTGTCTCCCCTTGCCATCAAAGGAGAGACACGATGAAAAATTATCTCACAGTCCAAAGCAACGGCTTTGTCACCTATTGCGATGCCCTTATCGCCCGGTTGACAAACGATACAGCCCAATCATTCCTTTTCAGCCTGATCGGCAGCCCGGCTCACGTCCAGGCGGCCTCGGCCCATTTTATCAGCGGTGGCCTGTGCCGGGTTGCCGATGCCGGCAATGCAGTGTTCGAACTCTGCCGGTCAAACGGCGCCGTCCATGCCATCCGCGCCAAGAAGATCGGCGATATCGTCAACAAAATTATGATCAGCGCCGAGCATTTCCCGGGCAGGATCGAACCATCTTCCGAGGCGGGCATGTCCGCGGTCGTTTTCGGCCCGGATCTGGCCATGGTCAAGGAACGGGCCTTTCTGCGCCTGGACAATGGCACCACCATGCCGTTGAAGCCCGCGTGGCGGGACTGGCTGTGGGACGAAATCCTGCATCCGGAGAAGCTCTTTTCCTTCGGCAACAGTCAACTCCAGGAGGCATGGCTGATCAGCTGGGAGGAAGAAAATTTCGAGGAACAGGTCCTGGAAGGGATCAGACAACAACATCTCACATAAGCATACCAATCAACCCGCCAGGGGAGGCTCACGATTCCCCTGGCGGGGCTCGTTTGCCTTCCCTGCCAAGGAGGACAAACGATGACCCAACAAATCGCCTTAGCGCAATTTCTCGATCAATGGGGCGAGGTACTGAAATCCCAGGTGATCAAAAACATGAACCCGGTTTACCGGCCCAAGGCTGAAGACGACTGGGACGCAAAGGCCCGCAAGCGGCTTGCCCGCCTCACGCGGCCGCCGTTCGAGGCCCAGACCAGGCGCGGCATTCTGCCGATAGCCAGAGCCCTTTACAAGGAAGACCAACGCGGCGCTTTTCTGGTCGGCGAGATGGGCACCGGCAAGACTCTGATGAGTCTGGCCATCGCCTCTCTCGATCCGCAACCGGCCAAACGGATACTGATCCAGTGTCCGGGACATCTGGTCAGGAAATGGATCAGGGAGGCGGAAGTGACCCTGCCGGCCTGCACCTGCGTCAATCTCAACGATCGCGACCTGGGAATACTGCTGGCCAGCAAGCTCGAAACCACGCAGCCGACAGGCACCGAGGTGTGGGTTCTGGGCAAGGAGCGGGCCAAGCTCCACTATCAACGAAAAATCGGCACCATCACCCGGCTCGGCGCGGAATGCTGCCCGGACTGCGGCCACCCGGTTCTCTACCGGAACACCAACCAGGCCCCGGTCTGCGAACATTGCCAGGCCAGGATGTGGTCGGCGGATTGCAACCGGCACCGGCGGTTTGCCAAGGCGGAGTTCATCAAGCGGTATCTGCCGGCAGGTTTTTTTTGATCTGGTGATCCTTGACGAGGTGCACGAACTCAAAGGCGGCGGCACGGCCCAGGGCCAGGCGATGTCATGTCTCATCGCCCGCTCGAAAAAGGTTCTGGCCCTGACCGGCACCCTGATGGGCGGCTACGTGCGCCGGGAAGGCGCTTAGTATTTAGAGTGTGAGATTAAACTCACCAGAATTATTGGAAAATTCTGTGTGCACCCAACTTATCCTTGCCCAGTAATGGGAGTAAGCCTCGAAAGAGGAAGGGGAG
>JBFMAY010000073.1:0-6297 GCA_040755455.1 Thermodesulfobacteriota bacterium
GATTAATCTAAAATCTGCTCATGATGAGATCAGGATCCATGAAAAACTCCTTTTGGGCGATCAGGCCCCTTGAAATTCAAGAGCAACGTTTTTGCCATGAACCGACATGTCAGATTACGGTGAGCATCCATGAACTTGCCGAATCCCTTGGCCATGCAATAGATCTCAAGGACAGGTACACCCAGAACCATTCAGCGGATGTGGCGGTAATTGCCTATCTCATCGCCACGGCTCTGTCGCTGGACAGCAATACGTGCGATATGATTCATATCGCCGGTCACCTTCATGACATCGGCAAAATAGGCGTCAGCGATCAGACCCTGAAAAACGGGGGACCGCTATCGGATGACCAATGGCTCGAAATGCGCAATCATCCCATGTTCGGCTACGAAATATTAAAGGATGTGAAAGGGTTAGGCCATGACGGCGGCATAGCCGACATGGTTTTGTATCACCACGAAAGATGTGACGGCAGCGGATACCCGGAAGGCCTGGCCAAGGAAAAAATCCCGCTGGGAGCAAAAATCCTGGCGGTTGCCGATTCCTTTTCAGCCATGATCGACAACCGGCGGTATCGCAAGGGACGATCACGAAAGGAAGCGGTTGCCGAAATCGCACGGGGCAGTGGTACTCTTTATGATCCGCGGGTGGTAACGGCTTTTCTGAGCATGGAAACCGAGGCGGGGAAAAAACAATAATGGAGGTGATGCATGAAGTTGCGTTGCGGGAAATCGAAATGTTGCGAACATGAGGTTGCAGGCGGGAGTCCGGCAGGTGGTGCGATGTTCCCCCTGGCCTTTGCCGGTGAGGGAGAACAGGTGGAAGTGGTTGCCGTCTGCAAATCCAAAAAGGTGCACGAACGTCTGCTCAGTATGGGAATCGGCATTGGTGACACCCTTGATATTATCAAATGTCAGGGACAGGGCGCGGTGCTTGTTGCCAAGGGGCGAAATCGCTACGCACTGGGCGGCGGCATGGCACAAAAAATATATGTACGGCCACTCGTTTTTGAATGAATCAGAAAGCAGGGAGAAAAAGAAAATGAAATTAGCGGATTTGGCAACCGGCCAGACTGGCACGGTGGTGGGTTTCAGCAAAGGCAGCAGGCTGTATCGCCAGAAGTTGATGGCCATGGGACTTACCAAGGGAACAGAATTCAACATAACCAGGGTGGCGCCCATGGGTGATCCGGTGGAAATTGAGGTGCGGGGGTTTTCCCTTTCCTTACGGAAAACCGAGGCCGAGGCCCTGATCGTGGAGGGTGCGGCATGAAATCTTTTACCATTGGCGTGGCCGGAAATCCGAATTGCGGCAAGACTACCCTTTTTAACGCGCTGACCGGCGCCAGACAGCGTGTGGGCAACTGGCCCGGGGTCACGGTGGAGCGTAAAACCGGCAGCTATAAGCATCATAATGATGAGGTGCAGTTAGTTGATCTGCCCGGTATCTATTCCCTCACCGCCTCTTCGGTGGATGAAGAGGTGGCGCGGGATTACATCGTGGCTCGGGGGGCGGATCTCATCGTCAATATTGTTGATGCCTCCAATATCGAGCGGAATCTGTACCTCACCAGCCAGATGCTGGAGATGCAGGTGCCCATGCTCATTGCCCTCAACATGATGGATGTGGCGCGGGACAAGCAGATCACCATCGATATTGATGGATTGGCTGAAAAGCTGGGAGTTCCGGTGGTCCCTATTGTTGCCAGTAAAAATGAAGGCGTAGAATCTCTGAAACGGGCCATCGACCTGGCCGTCCGGGAGAAGAAAACACCAAAGGTGCGGGTGCGCTACCCGGAACCGTTCAGCCGGGCCATGGAAGAGCTGCTGCCCCTTATCGACCTGGAGGCCGCGGCATACATGTTTGATTCGTCCTGGCTGGCCGCCAAGCTGCTGGAGGGCGATAAAGAGACCATGAAGATGGTGGATCGGAGTGTCCATGAACCGCTGACCAGACTCCGGCAACGACTGGAAGAAGAGCTTGACGAGGAAGCGGACATTGTCGTCGCCTCCAGTCATTATGGTTTCATCGCCGAACTGACCAGTGACACGGTGCGTAAAGCCAGCGAAGTAACCACCGATATTTCCGACAGGATCGACGATGTCGTGCTCAGCCGTGTTTGGGGGATTCCGATCTTTCTGGTTGCCATGTATCTGATGTTCATGTTCACCATCAATCTGGGCGGCGCCTTTATTGATTTCTTTGACGGCCTTGCCGGCGCCGTCTTTGTCGATGGCTTTGGCGCGCTGCTGGGAAAAGCGGGCGCGCCTTTGTGGGTGACTACCATCCTGGCCGGCGGCATTGGCGGCGGTATCCAGACCATGGCCACCTTTATCCCGCCTATTGGCTTCATGTTTCTCTTCCTCTCCTACCTGGAAGATTCCGGCTACATGGCCAGGGCCGCCTTTGTCATGGATCGCGCCATGCGGGTCATCGGCCTGCCGGGTAAATCATTTATCCCCATGCTGGTGGGCTTCGGCTGTAACGTGCCGGCCATCATGGCCACACGTACTCTGGAAAATGAACGTGACCGGACGCTGACCATCATGATGAATCCCTTCATGTCGTGCGGGGCCAGGCTGCCGGTCTACGCCCTGTTTGCCGCAGCGTTTTTCCCGACCGGCGGGCAGAATCTGGTCTTTCTGCTCTACCTCATCGGTATCGGTTTTGCCGTGCTCACCGGCCTGATCCTGAAAAGCACCCTGCTCAAAGGTGAGGTCACCCCTTTTGTCATGGAGTTACCCCCTTATCATCTGCCCACGGTCAAGTCGGTGCTGCTGCGTGCCTGGGACCGCCTTACCGCCTTTATGTTCAAGGCCGGGCAGGTCCTGATTCCGGTCATCATGGTGTTGAGTTTTCTCAACTCCCTGGGCACGGACGGCAGTTTCGGCAATGAGGATTCCCCAAATTCCGTCTTGGCCGCCATGAGCAAAACCATTACCCCGGCCTTGAAACCCCTGGGGGTAACGGAAGAAAACTGGCCGGCCACGGTGGGTATCTTCACCGGCATCTTTGCCAAGGAGGCGGTGGTGGGCACCCTGGATTCCCTTTATGGTCAAATGGATGCGGCAGAGAATGGTGAAGCCGAGACGGGGGAGCCCTTCCGTATCCTGCCCGCCATCGGCGCGGCCTTTGCCACCATCCCGGCCAACCTTGCCGAGGTGACGGGCGGCCTGAGCAATCCCCTGGGATTGTCCGTGGGAAACATTGCCACTCAAGAGGCGGCGGCCGAAGAACAGGAGGTGAACGTGGTAATCTTCGGCTCCATGGTCAGCCTGTTCGGCTCCGGCGTCGCCGCCTTTGCCTATCTCCTCTTTGTCCTGCTCTACTTTCCCTGCTCGGCGGCCATTGCCGCCGTCTACCGGGAGACCAATCTGAAGTGGACGATCTTTGCCGGCACCTGGACCACCCTGCTCGCCTATATGGCCGCCACCACCTTCTATCAGCTTGCCACTCTCGGGCAGCATCCGGCCTTTTCCCTGGCCTGGATCACGGTGGAAGGGCTGTTCTTTGCCGGCCTCCTTGTCCTGATGGCCCGGCTCGGCAGAAAAAAAGAATCCGGCCGGGTCATCCTGGCCGGAGCCCGGGTATAAAAAAGTCAGCGCTTGCCGGTTTACGGTTCAAAGAACTCTTCTTTGACAGTGCGCCCACGAGCTGTAAACCGTCAACCGGCCCAAGAGAATTTTGTTATGATACTCACGGAACTGAAAAAATACCTGATGGCCCGTAGAGTGGCCACCTTACAGGACATTGCCTGCCATTTTAATATGGAGCCGGAGACCATCAGACCCATGCTGGAAAAATGGCTGATCAAGGGCAAGGCCCGACGGCATGCCAACAACCTCGGCTGCGCCAAGGGCTGCTGTAAATGCGATCCGTCCGCCATTGAAACCTATGAGTGGATCGGCTGATTTTTTTTGACTCAAAAGTTAACTGTAACTAATTTTGTTTTGCCTCATTAAAAAGGAGGATTGCTGTGAGAAAGATTTTTTTGAAATACCTGGTATGCGGGACGATTGTCGCCCTAAGCGCCACCTCTGCCCAGGCAGGGCTACCCCTGGAAGAACAGGTGGATGCCTTGTCTCGCGAGAACCAGGCCCAGTCAAAGCTGATCCGGGAGCTGCAGGAAAAGATGGACGCCCAAGCGAAGGGAAGCAGGACTGCGAGCGGGGGCGAAGTGCTGCAGACCATTAATGATCATGTGAGATTAAGCGCCCTGGTGGAGGCGGAGGCGAGCAGGAGCGATGATTATGACAATGAGGATTCCAGCGACATTACCTTGGCCACTGTTGAGGTGGGTCTGAACGCCCGGGTTGCTGAGTGGTCGAGCGCTCATGTCCTTTTTCTCTATGAGGAAGGCGAAGAGAATGATCATATTATTATCGACGAAGGTTTCATCACCCTGGGCAATACGGAGAAATACCCGGTCTATCTTACCGCGGGCAAGATGTATGTCCCCTTCGGTTCTTTTGAGTCCAACATGGTGTCCGACCCTCTTACCCTGGAGATCGGCGAGACCGGCGACAGCGCGGTGCTGGCCCGATTTGCGGCAAACGGTCTCCATGGTTCGTTTTACGGTCTCAATGGTGATATCAATGAGGGCGGTGAGGATGAAATCGATTCCTTTGGCGTCAGCCTGGGCTATACCATGGAAAATGACACGTTTGCCCTGGATATGGGAGCGGACTGGCTGAACAACATTGGGGATACGAACGGAATCGGCGATTTTCTCGCCGATCGTGCGGTTGCCCGCCCTGAAGAAATTGATGAGTATGTCAATGGTCTTTCTCTTCACGCCGTCTTCTCATCCGGACCCTTTACCCTGATCGGCGAATATGTCGCTGCCCTGGACAGCTTTGCTCCGGGCGAGGTGGATTTCCAGGGGGAGGGCGCCAGGCCTGAAGCCTATAACCTGGAAGCAGCTTATGGCACCGAGATAACAGGCAGGGCAACCACCTTTGCCTTAGGCTATCAGGCCACGGACCAAGCCCTTGACCTTGGCCTGCCCGAGTCGCGCTATATCGGCACGGTCAGGATGGAGTTGTTTCCCTTCACTTCCCTGGCCGTCGAATACCTTCATGATGAGGATTATGGAACCGGCGATGGCGGTAGCGGTGAAGACGCCAACACCCTGACCATGCAACTGGCCATGGAATTTTAATAACAGATTACTTTACACATCCTTGCGTCCAGGAGCTGTTACGAATAACCTCTTCATTATTGAGCATTTCGTTACGGCTCCTTATGTCGGCGCTGATGTCACGGTAAAGAATCGTACAATTCATCAAGGGCATCGAAAAGATGTTTTTTTTGTTTTTTCAGGTAAGAATTTACTTTTTTGTGGTTAAGTGGGCTGGGTAATTTGTTTGCTTACATCTGGAGGAGAAAACACCTACTTCCGTCTGAAATAACGATTATCCCACCGGTTCTCGCTCGGAAATGACTTGGAAAACCGGGTTTTATGCGCCGGTCCCATCTTTCAAATACGGTTCAACTTTCAGGATATTGCGCAGCGTTTCGGATTTGTTCTGTTCCATCTCGGCAATGGAGCCGAAGGCCTCGGCATGAAACGGGGTGTAATAGCCCTTGACGCTCTTGCCGATTTTCTTGGTGACGGTAAAATATCCGCCAAAGAAATTGTCCTTGATCAGGCCCCTGGCGATCACGTCATGTTCACTTCTCAGGTGATGGACAATGGTGAACAGCACCTGCCGCATGGTCGGATCATTCTGGGCCATGGTGGCGATTTCCATGCAGCCCGCCCGTTCCGCCTGCTTCCTGGCCACTTCCTCAAGTACCTTGACCTGGAAATAGACAATGCCGTCCGGCATGGAAAAGGCCAGGAACCGGCGGCCGAACATCTTGTTGATGAATGGTTTCAGCTCAGCCAGAAAGCTGGCGGCATCGAACCAGGCCGAGATATCCAGCAGTCTCGGGACTTCAGGGGCATCCTTTCCCTGTCCGGCAACGCCGCTCTCACCAAAAATATCCGCCTGGGCCTGCCAGGCCGCGGCTGCTTTATTCGTAGTGTCCTGTCGAGCTGGTTCCGGGGCGGAAGAGGCCGCCGCTTTATCATTTTCCGCATCTTGCCGCCGGGCCAATGCCTCAGGGCTTTTTTGCGGGATTGATTCCGTAACGCTCTCCTGCCGGGCAACAACTTCTTCCAGTTCTTTCTGCCGGGCGAGTTGGTCGGCCTTTTTGAGCGTTTTGCCGAGCAATCCCTCGGGCATCTTGTGGTGCAGCTTGATGGCCCGCAGAATTTCTTCCTTCTTGGCCAGATCCTTGAAGCCGGCTATG
>JBFMAY010000074.1:0-5808 GCA_040755455.1 Thermodesulfobacteriota bacterium
ACCCCTACAAATGGAGGAGTGGCATGACAGAACAGAGTGCATCTGGAGCAGGAGCAGTGCTGGTCGTTGGTGGTGGCATCAGCGGTTTAACTGCTGCCCTGGAAGCCGCAGAGGTTGGGAAAGATGTCTTTCTGATTGAAAAAAATCCGTATTTTGGAGGCCGGGTCGCCCAGCTCAATCAGTATTTCCCTAAATTGTGTCCGCCGTCCTGCGGGCTTGAAATCAATTTTAAGAGGATTAAAAACAACCGCAGGATCCGCACGTACACCATGACCCAGGTGAAAAGTGTTTCAGGTTCCGTTGGCAGCTACGAAGTAACCTGTGTGACCTCACCCCGTTATGTCAACAATAACTGTACAGGATGTGGCGCCTGTGCGGAGGTATGCGGTGAAGAACGGGTTGATGATTTCAACTTCGGCCTGGGTAAAACAAAGGCTATTTATCGTCCCCATGAAATGTCTTTTCCGATGAAATATGTGCTGGACAAAAACGCCTGCAGCAGAGATACCTTGCAGAAGATCAAGGATGCCTGTAAGTATGATGCCATTGATACGGACATGGAAGCCAAAACATTTACCTTAAATGTTGCCTCCATTGTCTGGGCCACCGGCTGGAATCCCTATGATCCGACCAAGATGACCAATCTCAAATACGGCCAAAGCAATGCCATTATCACCAATATGCAGATGGAAAGGCTGGCTTCGCCCAACGGTCCCACCGGCGGCCAGATTCTCCGTCCCGGTGACAACAAGGAACCAAAGACCTTCGCTTTTGTGCAGTGCGCCGGCAGCCGTGATGAAAATCATCTTGAATTCTGCTCATACATCTGCTGCATGGCCACCATGAAGCAGATCACCTATATACGCGAAAGATATCCCGAGGCACCGATTTATGTCTTTTACATTGATCTGCGTACCCCGGGCAAATATGAAAAATTCCGTGAAAAATTAATGGCGGATAAGAATACACATTTTATCAAGGGTAAAGTAGCCGACATCATTCCCGAGGCTGACGGAGTGACGGTTGTTGCCGAAAACGCGGTTACCGGCGATAAAGTGCAACAGAAAGTTGATCTTTGCGTCCTGGCGACCGGTATGGAACCGGCCATCAAGGCCCAGGCCTCTGGCCTAGGTCTGGAAGTTGACAGCAATGGTTTTGTGGTAAGTAATGCTGACAAAGGTATGATTTCAGCCGGATGCGCCAAGAAAGCTGCTGATGTGGTAACCAGCGCGCAAAGCGCCACCGCTGCAGCCTTAAAAGCTATTCAAGCAGCTAAGTAGGAGGAAGATCAATGGATAAGAAATATGGTGCATATATTTGCACAGGTTGTGGCATAGGCGAGGCTCTTGATGTTGATGCATTGGTCAGTGCGGCCAGCGAAAGCGGAATCCAGCCCAAGACCCATGAGGCCCTTTGTGGGGCAGCAGGCCGGAAGATGATTGAAGATGATATTGCCAATGATGGGGTGAATACCATCGTTGTCTGTGCCTGCTCACCCCGGGTGATGCAGGAAGAGTTCAATTTTGGCGACGACAAGATCACCATCCGCGGCAACATCCGTGAGCAGGCCGCCTGGTGCAGGGAACAGCCTTCGGATAAAAAAAGCGAAGACACGATCAAGGAATACTACACCGAGCTTGGTCAGGACTATGTCCGCATGGCCTGCGTCCAGGCCAAAAAGACCGACATGCCGGAGCCCTTCAAGCTTGACACCATGAGCAGAAAGATTCTGGTTATGGGTGGTGGTATTGCTGGTCTGACGGCCGCCAAAGAGGCATCCAGAGCCGGCTACGAGGTAACCATTGTCGAGAAAAGCGGGGTGCTGGGCGGCAAGGCCCTGGGCTGGACAAAACAGTTTCCAAGCAAATCCCCCTACGCGACCCTTGAAGCGCCGACCATAGGTGCTCTGGTTGCTGAAGTCGAGGCTGATGCCAAGATTACCGTGAAAAAATCCACGGAAGTTGCCCGCATCGGCGGCGCACCGGGTAATTTTGCCGCTACATTCAAGGACGCCGGCACCAAAAGTGAGTGGGATGCCCCGGCCAAGGTTGGCGTGGATGAACAGGACCGCATCGCCAAAGGCCAGATGGAAGACCCCAACGCCGGTCTGAAAAACTACATGGAGGAAAATCCAGCGGCCGAGAAGTACGGCGCGGTTATTCTGGCCACCGGCTGGGTACCGGCGGATGTGAGCGGCTATGAGCACCTTGGCTACGGCACCAGTGACAAGGTTGTGACCAACGTCGAATTTGAAAAGATGGTGAAAGATGGCAAGATCGGCGGCATCAAGTCAGTAGCCTTTGTCCAGAGTCCTGGCGGTGAAGAGCATGACATGGACTTCCCGTATTGCAACTCGGTCACCAGCATGGTCGCCCTGAAGCAGGCCAAGTATGTGCGGGAGGCCAACAGCGACGCCAAGGCTTATATCCTCTACCAGCACATGAGAACTCCCGGCAATGCGGAGATGTTTTACAAGGGCATCCAGCAGGATGACGGCATCTTCCTGACCAAGGCGGCAGTCACCAAGGTTGAGGCCACAGGCAACGGCTGCGTAGTGCATGCCAAAAATACCCTGCTCGGCGAGGATCTGGATCTTGATGTTGATCTGGTGGTTTTGGCTGCCGGTATGGAACCATCCACCAAACACGAGGCATCTATCAATCTGGCCTATCGGCAGGGACCTGCTTTCCTCGATCTTGATCTGTTTGACGGCTATTCAGATTCCCACTTCATCTGCTTCCCGTATGAAACCCGCCGTACCGGTATCTACACCTGTGGTGGCGTGCGCAAGGCCCTGACCATGGAGGAGACGGTGGATGATGCAACCGGTGCTGCATTAAAGGCCATCCAGGCCATGGAATGCGCCGATCGCGGCGTGGCCGTGCATCCCCGGTCAGGTGATCAGACTTATCCGGAGTTTTTCTTCCAGAGATGTACCCAGTGCAAACGTTGTACAGAGGAATGTCCATTCGGCGCACTTGATGACGATGAGAAGGGTACGCCGAAACCGAATCCGACCCGCTGCCGGCGCTGTGGTACCTGTATGGGTGCATGCCCCGAGCGTATCATCGGCTTCAAGAACTACAATATCGATATGATCGGCTCCATGATCAAGGCGATCGGAGTTCCGGATGATGATGAAGATAAGCTCCGCATCCTGGCCCTGGTCTGCGAGAATGATGCCTATCCCGCCCTCGACATGGCCGCGATGAGGAAACATCATCTTAATGCCTTGGTCCGTTTCATCCCGGTCCGTTGTCTTGGATCGGTTAATATGGCCTGGATCAAGGATGCCCTGTCATCCGGTATGGACGGAGCGATTCTGCTTGGTTGCAAATATGGCGACGACTACCAGTGCCATTTTGTCAAGGGTAGTGAGATCGCCGACAAACGTATGGCTAATATCGGTGAGACACTTGGCTCCCTCGGCCTCGAGCCGGAGCGGTGCGCCATGGAGCAGATTGCCATCACTGATTATGACAAGGTGCCAGATATCATCAATAACTTTGTCGAGGCAATCATCGGTCTCGGTCCGAATCCGTTCAAGGGCTTCTAATTCCTTGGTTTATCAGTCGTTTGGCGGTAAGAATTTACTGCCAAACGACTTTTATATTAATAAATTTTCCGGTGTTGAACACTATATGCCGGTATTCCGGCGTCGGTTATTGCTGAATAACCAAGAAAGGAGAAAGAGAAATGAAGGTGAATCCTGATTTAGACTTCATAAAGTATATGAAAAGTGCTGGTGGCGATACATTGAAGAAATGTTATCAATGCGCTACATGCTCTGTGGTTTGCCCGCTTTCCTCAGATAAAAAGCCTTTTCCTCGTAAAGAGATGATTTGGGCGCAGTGGGGCCTCAAGGACAAGCTGGTTGCTGACCCTGATGTCATGCTCTGTCATCAGTGCGGTGATTGTACCGCTTACTGCCCCCGGGGTGCGAAACCTGGAGATGTGCTTGGCGCGATTCGCGCGTACGCCTATACCTATTACGGGTTTCCCGCTGGACTTGCCAAAATGGTGAGCAGCGCGAAAAATCTGCCGCTTACAATAGGGATGCCAGCCTTGATTGTGCTGATTATGTGGGCATTGTCAGGAGGAATGCATATTCCGTCGTCAGAGGATCTTGCCAAATATGGTTTCGGTCATTTCTTCGGCCACTGGGACTGGCGGTGGTTGACCAAGAACGTTGCCTTTATCGATATCATCATGGTACCTGCCTTCTTCCTGGCCTGCTATTCCGCTTACCGCGGCGTGTCGACCATGTGGAAGGATATGGAAAAAAACTATGAGGTCAATGCGGTTTTCCGCCCCTCTGTACCGCAGTTTATTCAGCAGTTTCTCTGGCCGGCGGTAAAGGAGATCCTTACGCATAAACGTTTTAACGAGTGCGGGGCAAACAAGAACCGGGTTACCGGCCATCTGCCGCTTTTGCTGTCCTTTATTGCTCTCTTTATTGTTACTGCCTACAGCGCCTTTACCCAGGATGTGCTGGGAATATTCTTTCCCCAGCTGCATGGTCCGATAAGCATGTTGAACCCGGTGAAGTGGCTGGCCAACGTTGGCGCCCTTGCCCTGATATTCGGCGTGGGTGTGCTGTGGTCCAACCGCTCAGCCAATGAATCTGAATCGGGTGCCTCGGGTACGTATTATGACTGGTTTCTCATTTATGAGATCATGGCAGTCGGTGTCACCGGTCTCTTCGCTGAGCTTGGACGTCTGGTCGGCGTGCCGGTTCTGGCATATTTCTTCTACTATCTCCATCTGGTAGCCGTGTTTATGCTTTTCCTCTATATGCCATATACCAAGTTCGCCCATATGGTTTACAGAACCTTTGCCATGGCCTTCCAGATTTATCGTGATAGCGAGTATGTCAAAAAGTAAGGCGGAGGAGTTGTTCATCTGATTGTTCGCCAGCGGTAAAGTATCGGAAATTACGCACCGTAATTGCTTCGTTGCAGGGATAAAAATCCTGAAAAATGAACTGGTTAGAGGTTCATTTTTCAGGATTGATTTTATTTCTGGTTAAAAAAAAGGTTGATTTTTACCTTTGAAGCGATTACGGTGTTTCGGTTTAATACCGCTGGCGTAGCTCAATTGGTAGAGCAGCTGATTTGTAATCAGCAGGTTGCGGGTTCGAGTCCCATCGCCAGCTCCAGAAGATGGTACATGATATGCTGTGCATCACAAGGTGCGCAGTGGTTTTTATAACAAGCTTAATTCATCGGTATTGAAGTTCTGGAGGGGTTCCCGAGCGGCCAAAGGGAACAGACTGTAAATCTGTCGGCGACGCCTTCGGAGGTTCGAATCCTCCCCCCTCCACCATTTTTTAGTACTGGATGGTTAAGACTGCCTTGAATGCAGAGAGGTTCTCTCTGTGCAATCCGGCTTGATTGCAGCGGGAATAGCTCAATTGGTAGAGCATCAGCCTTCCAAGCTGAGGGTTGCGGGTTCGAGACCCGTTTCCCGCTCCATTTGCAGCCGGTGGATTGTTTGGAAGAGAAGAGCTGTATAGCTGGTTATTGATTTTTCATTGCGCTCACGTAGCTCAGTAGGTAGAGCACTTCCTTGGTAAGGAAGAGGTCACCAGTTCGATCCTGGTCGTGAGCTCCAATTAAACGGCTAATGAATTCAGGCCTGTCACACATATAAAAATAAAATCAGTCTGAGGAGCTTAGGACATGGCAAAGGAAAAGTTTGAACGCACTAAACCCCATGTAAATATTGGAACAATAGGTCATATAGACCACGGCAAGACCACCTTGACAGCGGCAATCACCCAGGTTCTGGCCACCAAAGGATTGGCAA
>JBFMAY010000075.1:0-5534 GCA_040755455.1 Thermodesulfobacteriota bacterium
GCCCATATAGTTTGCTATTCAGTTTTCAAAGATCGGTCCCGAGGCTGATGCCTCAAAAAGGCCTCCATTTCGTGAGGCGATCCCGACATACTAGCTAATCACCACCAGCTTGTCAATATCTTTTTTTTCCGGACCAGCGCTTTTCTCCTACCCGCCTGCCCGGAAAAGCGACAACCTAATGAATCCAGACACCCTTGTCAATAGATGTTTTTAGATCCTTGATATAAATACAAAAAATCAATCAGATAGATTTACCTCACCACAACGAAGGAATTATCCAGACTATCATTTATATATATGGGCCATAGTAATATATCGAGTCAATAAATCCAACATTTTTTCACATCGCCGACCAAATTCTCCCATCTCCGATCAGGAAAAAATTCCGCCTGATCATCTCCGCGTCCAGCACCTTATATCAAAGAACCGCTTGAGCAGGATGTGTTTACTTTCGCCAATCTGCCGGTTTTTATTGACGCAGACAAAAATACCGGTTTTAATATTATGATTTTTTGCTGAATTTAGAGTTTTTTTAATGAATGAAGGGATGGCAGCCTCTTTGCGATACGGTTCCTATAAATTATTGACCGATATTTTTTTTACCATCGGCTTTCCACCCTTTTTTTTATACAGTTGGCTTACCGGAAATCATAAAGACAGCATTCGTGAGCGGCTTGGCTGCTATGACCATATCCGCCCGGGTAATAACTCGCGGCAGCGCATATGGCTCCATGCTGCTTCCGTAGGCGAAGTGCGGGCGGCCCAGGCCTTGCTGCCTGAATTGCATATTTTTTTACCCGATGCTGCCTGTTTTCTTTCCACTGTGACAAGACATGGCCAACAGGTAGCCAAGCAGCAGTTGGCAGGATGTCCGAGCATTTATGCCCCGCTTGATGTAAACCGAATCGTCAAACGTTCTCTGTCAAAACTCAAGCCGACATGTTATATATGCCTTGAAACTGAATTATGGCCCAATTTCCTCACCGAGGCCTACCGCTCAGGCGTCAAACTGCTGTTGCTTAACGGGCGACTTTCTGATCGCTCATTAATGATGTATAAAAAAATACCGGAATTGATTCATCCCCTGATCAAATCATTTGCCGCCATTGCCGCAATCAGCGAAAACGACAGAGAACGCTTTTTGGCCCTTGGCGCCGATCCGGCGAAAATGATAGTTTCCGGCAACGTCAAATATGACTTGCAGCCGCCCACTTCTCCTGATCAGGCGGATGCTTACCGCAAACGGCTTGGAATCAGCAAAGACCAGCAGGTTTTTATTTTTGGCAGCACCCACACCGGGGAAGAAAAGCTCTTTATTGATTCATTTTTCAGACTGCGGGACAATATTGCCGATGCAATTTTTATCATCGCTCCCCGCCACCTGAACCGACTTGCGGAAATTGAAAGACTTTTAACCTCTCACCAACTGGAATATGAAAAATTCAGCCAGATTACTTTTGGCAAGCGCCGGCACAATATGATTCTTGTTGATACCATGGGAGAGCTTGCCGCCCTTTATGCCATTGGAACCTTTATTTATTGCGGAGGAAGCCTGGTCCCTAAAGGCGGCCACAATATCATGGAGGCGGCAATATGGGGGAAACCGGTTTATTACGGACCCCACATGAAGCATTTTGCCGATGCAGCAGAAATTCTTGAATCGCAGGGCGCTGGGCTACCAATCCGCCAGCCTGAGGATTTTACCCGATCTGTATGTGCCCTGCTGCAGTCACCCGGCCTTTACAGGGAAACCTGTGACAGGACCAGGTCAGTTGCCCTGGCTCAGCAGGGTGCTGCCCGCCGGCAGGCGGAACTGGTAAGAAATATTTTACGGAAACAATAGATAGCCACGCAACTTCATTTCTCTTGCCGGACTGACAGCCTGTACCGGCAAGGGATTTACAATACCTTAAGGATAAACATCATGAAAGCCCTTATTGCCCTAGAAGACGGCACCATATTTGAAGGGGAATCCTTTACCGGACCAGGGGAGACCACTGGCGAGATTGTCTTTAATACCGGGATGAGCGGTTACCAGGAAGTTCTGACGGATCCTTCCTATAAAGGACAGATCGTTACCATGACCTATCCCCTTATCGGCAACTATGGCGTGAACCCGGAGGATATGGAATCAGGCAGAATTCACGTTGAGGCATTTCTCATCAAGGAATACCATGCCCGGCCAAGCAACTTCAGATCCACCGGCACCTTGGCCGATTTCCTGAAGACATATAACGTATTGGGTGTTCAGGGCATTGACACCAGAGCCCTTACCCGCCATATCCGGGTCGGCGGGGCCATGAAGGCTGTCGTGTCAACAGAGGATCTTGATCCGGAGTCGCTGGTGGCCAAGGCGAAAACTTCTCCCGGCCTCATTGGGCGTGACCTGGTGCAGGAGGTAACCTGCAGCACACCCTATGGCTGGATGGATAACCGGCCGGCGCCCGGCACCAATTTCTCGACAACCGCTTCAGGCTCCTATAAAGTCGTGGCCCTTGACTGTGGCCTTAAATATAACCAGCTGAGATTGTTAGCGGAAAGAGACTGTGCCGTGCAGGTCGTGCCGGCTGCGACCACGGCCCAGGATATTCTGGCAATGGAACCGGATGGAATTTTTCTGTCAAACGGCCCGGGCGATCCTGCCGCAGTGCAGGGCGTAATTGCAACGGTCCGCGAACTGCTCGGCAAAAAACCGATATTCGGCATCTGCCTGGGACACCAGATCCTCGGCCTGGCATTCGGCGGCACAACCTACAAATTGAAATTCGGTCACCGCGGGGTAAACCAGCCGGTCAAAGACCTGTCAACCGGAAAAATTGAAATAACATCGCAAAATCACGGTTTTAGTGTTGACCAGCAAAGCCTTGACAAAGATGCGGTGGAGTTGACGCATATCAACTTAAACGATTCAAGCCTTGAAGGCATGCGCCACAAAAGGTTTTCGGCCTTCTCTGTGCAGTATCACCCGGAAAATGCCCCAGGCCCCCATGACTCCGTCTACCTTTTTGACAGATTCATCGAGGCGATGAAATAGCTGATAAGCTGATAAAAGCAGTAAAGTCAGGGAATCCGGCAACGATAAAAAACGCAGCGCCAAGAAGTTAACGTAAAATATTTACTCACAGTATAATTATTACAAATATTGCTCCGAGCTGACTGCTCCGCGCTAACATCTATCAACGACATACCTATGCCTAAACGAACTGACATAAAAAAGATTCTCATCATCGGCTCCGGCCCTATCATCATCAGCCAGGCCTGTGAGTTTGACTACTCAGGCACCCAGGCGGTCAAGGCCCTGAAAGAGGAAGGCTACGAGATTGTCCTCATCAACTCCAATCCCGCCACCATCATGACCGACCCGGAAATAGCCGACCGGACCTACATTGAACCGATCACCACCGAAATGGTATGCAAAATCATCGCGAAGGAACGGCCCGATGCCCTGCTGCCCACCCTTGGCGGCCAAACCGGCCTGAACACGGCGATCAAGGTTGCGGCAACAGGCATTCTTGACCAATACGGCGTCGAGCTGCTTGGCGCCGATATTGACGTCATCAAAAAGGCGGAAGGACGTGACTCATTCCGTGAGGCCATGTATCGGATCGGCCTGAAAGTGCCGGAAAGCGCCATTGTCCATTCCATTCAGGACGCCCGGGCTGCGGCGGAAAAGATCGGCTTCCCCATCATCATCCGCCCCAGTTTCACCCTCGGCGGCACCGGCGGCGGCGTGGCCTACAACAGCCAGGAGCTTGAATCACTGTGTAAAGCGGGACTTGACCTCAGCCTCAACACGGAGGTCATGCTCGAACGCAGCCTGCTGGGCTGGAAGGAATACGAGCTTGAGGTCATGCGCGACAAAAATGACAATGTGGTCATCATCTGTTCCATTGAGAACATGGATGCCATGGGGGTCCATACCGGAGACTCCATCACCGTCGCCCCGGCGCAAACCCTGTCTGACCGGGAATATCAGCTGATGCGGGACGCGGCCATTGCCATCATGCGGGAAATCGGCGTGGAAACCGGCGGCTCCAATGTGCAGTTTGCCGTTAATCCGAAGGACGGCGAGCTGATGGTTATTGAAATGAACCCCAGGGTTTCCCGCAGCTCCGCCCTGGCCTCAAAGGCCACCGGCTTTCCCATCGCCAAGATTGCGGCAAAGCTTGCAGTGGGCTACACCCTGGATGAGATCCCCAATGATATCACCAAGGAGACCTACGCCTCCTTTGAGCCGACCATTGATTACTGTGTGGTAAAAATCCCCCGCTGGACCTTTGAGAAATTTCCGGAAGCAGCGGACATCCTCACCACGGCCATGAAGTCGGTGGGAGAAACCATGGCCATCGGCCGAACCTTCAAGGAGGCCTTTCAGAAAGGACTGCGTTCGCTGGAGATCGGCATCACCGGCTTCGGCGCCGACCCGAAGTTCAATTTCTCCGCCATGGACCAGCGGGACCTTGAACTGAAGCTGAAGATTCCCAATTCGAAAAGAATTTTCGCCCTTTATGAAGGGTTGATAAGGGGCATGACCATTGAGCGCCTCTATGAACTGACGGCCATTGATCCCTGGTTTCTGGTCAATCTGCAGCAGATAATCGACACGGAAACGGAAATCAGGAAGGTCGGCTTTTCGGGACTGGACCGCGATTTCCTGCGCAGGATCAAGCAGTTCGGCTTCTCCGATCCGCAGATAGCCTATCTCACCGGCACCAGCAAGGAGGACATCTGGGAGCTGCGGGAAAAGCTGGGACAGAAGCCCGTCTACAAACTGGTTGATACCTGTGCCGCCGAATTCGAGGCCTACACCCCCTACTATTACTCCACCTACGAGGTTGAGGATGAGTCCCGCAAAACAGACAGACGCAAGATCATGATTCTGGGCGGCGGCCCCAACAGGATCGGCCAGGGCATCGAGTTTGACTACTGCTGCGTCCATGCCTCTTTTGCTTTGAAAGAGATGGGCATTGAAAGCATCATGGTGAACTCCAACCCGGAAACGGTGAGCACCGATTACGATACCTCGGACAAACTTTATTTCGAACCTTTGACCAGAGAAGATGTCCTTCATATTATAGAAAAGGAAAAGCCAGATGGTGTCATTGTCCAGTTCGGCGGGCAGACCCCGCTCAATCTTGCCGTGCCGCTGTCCAAGATGAATGTGCCCATCATCGGCACCTCACCCGACTCCATTGACCGGGCCGAAGACCGGGAGCGGTTCCAGAAGTTCCTGCAGAAACTCAACCTGATCCAGCCGGCCAACGGCACGGCGCGCACCACCGAGAACGCCCTGCGCATTGCCCAGGAAATCGGCTACCCGGTGGTGGTGCGGCCCTCCTATGTGCTGGGCGGCCGGGCCATGCGCATCGTCTATAATGAAAAGAACCTGAAGGAGTACATGACCACCGCCATTGATGTCTCCTCCGAGCACCCTATTCTGATCGACAAATTCCTCAAGGAGGCCATTGAGATTGATGTGGACGCCATTTCGGATGGGGAAAACACCATCATCGGCGGCATCATGCAGCATATTG
>JBFMAY010000076.1:0-4864 GCA_040755455.1 Thermodesulfobacteriota bacterium
AACTGCGCTTGATCAAGAACAAACACACCCAAATATGTTCGAACGCCCATGCGCAAGCAGTAGAATGTATAAAGCTGTTGTAAGAAATGCGGGAGACGTTTTTCCGCAGCCAGGGGAGTGGCGGAAATACGCTCCTGGGTCATGACCGCCATATATTGCTCAAATTGCTTTGCTAATTCGTTCATAAACACCATGATAACATTTTTTTTAAACGATAACATTTAAAATGTTATCAATCAAATAAATTGTTTTTTTCCGTTTGTTCAGAACGTTATGGAAATCCATCATGGTTGCCGGTTTCTTCGTTTCTTCAAACACGCCGTTTATTCTTTCTTCCGGTCAGTGACCGGGTTTTTTGTTTTTTGGAATACTGAGCCGGTTCCGGCAATCTGCCGGAATCGATTTCGACTTGAAAACAATTTTTAAAATCCATCAGTTTCTTATGTGTTTCGTCCACTATCTTCAAGCAGTGGGCAGCAGCATGGCTCGTTTCTTCATCCCCTCCCGGTCATCCTGGCGATTTCCTTTTCGATCTCCGGGGTGATTTTTTCGATGATAAAGGAGGTCATGTTGTAAGGGGTGTAATTGGTGATGTGCTTGAGCTTCAGATACAGTGGCTCCGGCATCTTGAGAAGCACCTGTTTCATGACATCCTTGCGCACATATGGCTCCTCCCAGGGGTAGACCATTTGGATCGGAGCGGGCGGGGCGATAGTCGGCTGCGCGGCGCCGGCGGCAAAGGCGTCCAGGGCCGCGTCCTTGTCCTTTGCTGCCGGCACCCCGCGCAGGGGGCTGCTTTTCTTTTTAGTCACCATAGATCTCCTCGTACAGTTGGTTCATTTCGTTGACTGCCTTGCGGTCCTGGCCGTACTCGACCACGGCCCGGCCGTCTCTGGCCGCCTTGCGGAAGGCGATGCGGTCCCTGATCATGGATTCGGCCAGGGCCAGATGCTGAAAATCTTCCCGGGTGATGAATTCCCGGGTTTCCCGGTCCTCGCGGATGGCGGGATTGGTGGCGACCCGGTTGAGGACAATGAAGACGGCAAGCTCTTCATTCAACCCCTTGGCCATCTCCACCAGGGTGTCCATCTGGCGGATGGTCCAGATGTCAAACTGGAAGGGCTGCACCGGTATGTAGGCCCGGTCGGCCACGCCGAGAGCATAGCGCAGCTCCATGGAATCGCGGCCGCCGGCGTCGATAATGATCTCATCGTATCGTTCCGCCAGGTCCCGGACCTGGGCCGGCAGGCCCTTGCCGAATTTCTGCACGCAGGCCACCCGGGGCTCGATGTTTTCCTCTTCCCGGACCGTGGCCCAGAAGGAGGCTGTCCCCTGCCGGTCGGTGTCCAGCAGCAGCACGTCCTTTCCCTTCATGGCCAGCATGGCTGCGATGTTGACCGCCAGCGTCGTCTTGCCGGTGCCGCCTTTTTCTCCGCCGAAAACTGTGATGCTCATAACATAACTCCATCAGATCATATACGGTATATATAGTCTATATTATTTAGCCGATACAGAATGTGCAGGCAATAAAAAAACGGCTGCCCAACCAGAAAGGTTGGAGGCAGCCGTTTTGCATTACATGGTTTCGTTCATGCCGCTTCGGGAAGATTCTCTTCTTCTCCGGCAGCCAGGCCGGCCTTGTCCAGGACAAAGTCGGCGGCGTTCTGCGCCTTGGCCGCGGCGGTGAAGATCGCCCGGTTGTCGCCTTTGAGGATCTGCAGCCAGGAATTGATGTATTCCGGGTGACGCATCTCCTCGAAAGGGATGGCGGTTGCGGTGCCAAGGAAGGCAGCGCCGATCTCGGCCACCAGTTCCTCGAAGGCATAGTCATTGTCGCCGAAGCGTTTGCCGAAGGTTCGGGCCAGCCGGGCCGGATGTCCGGTCCAGTGGATGATTTCGTGATAGGCGGTGGAGTAATAAAAATCGAGATTTTCAAAGGCAGTGCGCGGCGGCAGGCTGATCCTGTCGGCGGACGGCACATAACAGGCCCGGCCACCCCCATGTTTCAGTACGGGCAGGGTCAGGATCTTTTCCGCCATTTCATTGTCTTCCTGATCAACGACCGCGCCGGGTGCAAGGGCGGGAAGATCGAGCCCTTCGCACTGCTCAACGTTGAAGACCGTGTAAGCCCTGGCAAAGGGGATGACCTTCTGCTGCCTGTTTTCCTCCGGCTCCGGGTCAAAATCCGGAGGATCGCTCTCCGCCCGCAGGGGCAGGAATTTCCAGAAGATGACATGCACGCCTTTCTCACCCTTCCTGATGCTGCCGCCGAGCTTTTCAGCGTTTCTGAAGGTGAGCCAGCGGGGATCGACAAAGCCCTGCAGCATGGCCACCAGGTTGAGCAATATGGTGTTCAGTCCCCGGTAGGGCCGGTTGGTGAGCGCATTACGGAAAACGCCGTACCGGACAGCATCCCAGGGCCGGGCCCAGGGGATGACGCCGTCATCCAGGGCGATGATGATCTTTTCGGTGATTTCTGCATAGATGTTCGGTTTTTCGGTTTTCTTGTTCATGATCTTGTCTCCTCTGTGTTGTGAGGGCAGGATGACCCCATCGGGGCCGATCCTGCCCCAACGGGTTTCATGATGAAAAATGACCTGATTCGCTCAAGGCGGTGATTTCGTCGCCGACGATCAGATGATCGAGCACGCTGACGTCGATCACCTGCAGGATGTCCTTCAGTTTATTGGTAAGCTCGATGTCCTCGCGGCTGGGTTTACTGTCGCCGGAGGGATGGTTGTGGGCCATAATAACAGCGGCGGCGTTGTGCCGCAGGGCCTCCTTGACCACTTCCCGGGGATGGACCGTGGCGGAATTAACCGAGCCCCGGAACATCTCCACCCAGGCCAGCACCCGGTGCTTGCTGTCCAGAAACAGACAGGCGAACATCTCGCATTCGTTGCCGCTGAGTTTGGCGGAAATCGCCAATCTGGCCATATCCGGCGATCGGATGAACACACCGCGCCTGAGCTGATGGCTGCTGAGCCGCCGGGCCTCGATGAGTACCGCGTCTTTGGGAGCGGGAAGATAGGACCCGCTCTGGTCTTGGATAAAAAGCATATCGTGCCTCCTTGGTTGAAAAAGAAAGGGGCACGACACCCTTCAGGGGCGTGGTGCCCCCGTGGGGAAAAAACTTGTTTGTTCGCTGGTTGATTACTCTACTTCATTTCTCTGGGTGAGCAGGGCCGCACCGGCAATGTAGTCTTCCGGCAAGCCTCCTGCCTGATGCAGCAGTTCGGTGGCAGGAATGTTGACGCGGTGCGGCTTGAACTTGCCTTCCTCGTCAATCCACATGATGCGGCCGTCCAGAAGGAAAACCGCCTGCAGCAGGGAGCAGCTTAAAAGCGAGTGCATTTCATCCAGAGTGAACCTTGCCCCCTTGGCGGAGACCTCGGTCATTTTTCCATCGGGTGTTATGAGTATTGCCATGTCTGACTCCTTAAATGAAAAGGGGCACGACACCCCGAGGGCGTGTTGCCCCTGTGGGGAAAAAGGGTATGCTGGTTATGCCGCGTCCCGTACCTCGGCCAGCACGAAATGACTGACATTGGTTGGCCGGTAGATCCGGATCGGTTTGTTGTTGATCTCGCCACGGCCCTGACGGTCGTAGCTGCCGATCTTGCGGCCGTTCCAGTACACCTCCCCGGAACGGAGCATGAACCTGTTGCCGGCCACATAGGCCACGGCGTTGTCGCCACGGACATAGACCCGGCCGCGGATGATCAGTTCATGCCTGATCTGTGCGGTCATCCCCTCTTCCGTGGTCATGGTTGTGGTGGTTGTTATGGTGGTTTCCTCACCGGTGATGATGCCCTGGTCGTCATCGATGGCCAGCATGGTGGTCAATTCCCGCTGCCGGTAGCTGTTCCAGGCGGCGTTGACATCGGTCGCCGTCTTGCGGCCGGTCAATGCCTTGGCCAGCTCAAACACCATACTGTTTTCCGATTCGGACAGCGCCGCCAGCCCCTGGTCGGACAACTCCCCTTCCACGGCAAGCGATGTCTCCATCTTCTGGGCCATGAGGGCCAGTGCCCTCTCCTGCATGGTGTCGCTATAGGCCATGAAAAAGACCCGCACCGGCAGCTGCTGGCCGATCCGCCAGGAACGGCGGCTGGCCTGCCGCAGGGTAAACACCGAATAGCCGCACTGAAAGAAGATGATGGTCGGAAAATCCAGCAGATCCAAGCCCGTCTTCACCAGGTTGGGATTGCAGAGCAGGCAGTCGTATTGACCTGTATCCAGGTTTTTGCGCAGCCACTCCTCCCGGTTTTCCGGCTTGACCGCATGCCCGCGCAGCACCAGCGGGGAAAAGCCATGTGCTTTCAGCTTTTCCTGCAAGGTGGGGAGCAGGTCGCGGCTACCGGTATGTTCCAGAAACACGGCAGCCTTGCGGCCCTCTTTGCGTTCCGCTGCCAGGATTTCCAGCAACCGCTTTTCCTTGGGCAGCAAATCGATATCAAGTGCCGGCGCCGAGGCAATGACCTCCTCGACCCCGTTGCGTTCAAGGGTTACCTGTTCGGGATAGCGGCAGCCATCCGGATAGGCGAGCAGGCTCTGCAGCATCTTGCCGAGCAGACGCATGTCGCCTCGGGCCAATGCCTTCCTGGTCGCCTCCGTCAGGGTGTCCGCCAGTTGGTTATACTGTTCACTGAGTTCAGCATGCATCGGTGTGGAGACGATGATCTCGTCATAATCCGGCAGGGCCTCGCTCACATCGGTCAGCCGCACAAAGGCGGCTCGTTCGAGGAGCAGGTCCGGCAGCAGCAGGGGCGAGATGCCCGGCGCTTCCTTGATTCTGGCCCGTCCCGATCTGCGGCCGATGCTGGCCTGGTTGAAGTCCCCGTCAAAGTCGTCGGCGGAGTAC
>JBFMAY010000077.1:0-4638 GCA_040755455.1 Thermodesulfobacteriota bacterium
TCCTCTTTCATGGTCAGCATGGCTTTAAAGGGATCCCGGGCCTCTGCATACGACCTTTTGGTGGTCAGCGCATCATAGACGTCGGCAATGGCGGCGATTTTGGCATAGTCGGAAATCCGGTCTCCTTTCAGTCCCTGGGGGTAGCCTCTGCCGTCATGTTTCTCATGGTGATGGAGAATGACATCAAGGGATAGGGCCGGTACTGACCTGGCCATCAGCTTATAGCCGTATTGCGGATGCTTTTTCATGACGGCGAATTCGTCGGCGGTTAATCTGCCCGGCTTATTGAGGATGGCATCGTCGATCTGGCTCTTGCCGATATCATGCAGAATACATCCCAGGGCGAATTCCCGCAGACTATCCTGTTTGGCTGGATAAATGGTGCGCCACAGACCTATGCTGAAAACAGCCACATTGAGGCAGTGGGTAAAGGTGTAATAATCATGGGAGCTGAGTTGCAGCAGACTGGGAATGGAGGCCTGATCGCTTAAGGCGAAATTGATGATGTTGCCGGTAATGTTTTCCGTACGCTTCAGATTTTCGCCGCTCCTGGGATCGGAAAAGATATCCTTCATGACATTGGCGGCGCAGTTGTAAATAATACTTGATTTTTCCTTGAGCGGAATGAGGGGATCCTCCATCAGCATGCCGATGAAATTCTCTATGAGGTGGTGGAAATTTTTCTGATCGTCCTTCTTGATGTAGAAGTTGTCAAAACCGCTGGCCGCAATCAGGTCCTTAACGTTGGACAGCATGGAATTTTTATGCACCAGCAGGACCGGTTCCTTGACGTGCTGTTGGCCCCGGGGGATCGTATACAGATCGAAGGTGATCTCCCCGTACATCTTCATCAGGCAATGCTTGCTGACCGGGAAATAATTGGCTAAAGCAAGGGGCAGATTTTCATTCATACCTTATGCACCGGCAATAATATTTTTTGGCGGATTGATCATGCCATAACAAATGCCGCAATCACCTTTTACGCCTCTGAAAGATTCCAGCCGTGCGCCCTATCAAGGCAATGTGGCGCGCGGCATTGCGGCATCAGCAGACAAATGGCTGCCATGTGCGGCCCTGTGATGCAGCAACCTCCCTGTTGCGGATTTCCCCGGCATGGACATTGATGCCCCGTTTGAGCGCACTGTTGTCAGCCGCGGCCTGGAAGAGCCCTTTGTCGGCTATTTCCATGGCAAAGGGCAGGGTGGCGTTGGTCAGGGCAAAGGTGGAGGTGCGGGGGACCGCGCCGGGCATATTGGCCACGCAGTAATGGATAATACCGTCCACGATAAAGACGGGGTCGGCATGGGAGGTGGGCCGCGAGGTTGCAACGCAGCCGCCCTGATCGATCGCCACATCGACAATAACCGCCCCTTTTTTCATCAGGGAGAGCATCTGCCGGGTAACCAGTTTCGGGGCGCTGCTGCCGGGGATCAGGACGGCGCCCACCAGCAGATCGCAGATGGCCAGTTCTTCCTCCAGATTGTGGATATTGGACATCAGGGTGTTGATGCGGCCGGCGAAGATGTCGTCAAGATAGGCGAGACGGTGCAGGTCCGTGTCCAGCACGGTAACGGTGGCTCCCAGGGCGGTGGCCACCCGGGCGGCATAACTGCCTACCGTGCCGCCGCCGATGATGGTGACGTGGCCATGGTCAACGCCGGGCACGCCGCCAAGCAGGATGCCCCGGCCGCCTTCCTCTTTTTGCAGAAAATGGGCGCCGACCTGGATCGCCATTCTGCCGGCCACCTCGCTCATCGGGGCCAGCAGGGGGAGATAGCCGTTATCCAGCCGCACCGTTTCATAGCCGATGGCCGTTACCCCTCTTTGCCGCAGCTGTTCGGTCAATTCCGGGAGGGGAGCGAGATGAAGATAGGTATACAGGATCATGCCCGGCCGCAGGTATGGGTACTCCTGGGGCAGCGGTTCCTTGACCTTCATGAGTAACTCGGCCTGCCGGTACAGCTGCTCTGCTGACGGGGCGATTTCAGCCCCGGCGCGTTCATACTCGCTGTCAGCGATATCGCTGCCGCTGCCTGCTCCCTGTTCAATCAGAACCCTGTGCCCGGCGGCCGTGAGGGTTTTCACCCCGGCAGGCACGATACCAACCCTGAATTCCCTGTTCTTGATTTCTCTCGGCACGCCGATAATCATGTCATGACCATCCTTTTTCCATGCGTAGTTGCTATGTTAACAGTATGTCTGAAAATAAAGCTGAACACTATAATTTTTATCATAAAATGTCTATAGTTGTCAGTCAGGAAAGGGGCAATTGCGGGGAAGCGATAAGGTGAGCCGGGGCCGGCCAGCCTTCTTTGAACTCCTTGACGTTCCGCGCCTCCTTGACCTATAATCAACTAATGGGTGATATATCGATGAGGGACATGCCGGGGGCCGCCGATGAGCAACAGGACAGCGGAAGCAGGATTTTCCTTGCCAGACAGCCGATATTCCGCCGCAATGGCCGGGTCTTCGGCTATGAACTCCTGTTCCGTTCAGGTCTCGATAATTTTTTTGATGAGACCCAGGACGGCGAGCAGGCAACCTCCAGGGTGATCACCAACACCTTCTCCCTGATCGGCATCACGAAAATCACGGAAGGCAAAAAGGCCTTTATCAATTTCACCGGGGATATGCTCATCAAAGAGTATCCCTCGCTGTTTCCCCAGAGAATTACGGTCGCCGAGATACTGGAAAATGTGCAGGTGACTCCGGCAGTCGTCGCCGCCTGCAGAAATCTGGTGGCCAAAGGTTATATTCTTGCCCTGGATGATTTCGTTTTTACAGAAGAATCTCTGCCGCTCGTTGAGCTCGCCCACATCATTAAATTTGATGTCAGGGCCATGACCATGGACGAATTAGGCCGTAATCTGCAAATGGTCGCCCCTTACCATGTCAAGCTGCTGGCTGAAAAGGTTGAAACACTTGAGGAGTATGATGTTTTAAAGGACATGGGGTTCAGTTTTTTCCAGGGCTATTTTTTCAGTAAACCCAAAATCGTCCAGGGCAGGGATATTCCCGGATCAAAACTGCAGTATCTGAAGATCATCCGCGTCCTCCCGGATGAAAATTACAGCTTTAAAAAGATTGCGGAATTTATTGCCCGCGACGTATCACTTTCCTATAAGCTGCTGCGCTACGTCAACTCTGCCGCAATGCGCCGGAGAAGGGAGGTGACTTCACTGCAGAGCGCGGTGGCCCTGGTTGGCGAACTGACTCTGCGCAAATGGCTCAGCCTGATGATGCTCTCCTACATGGCCGACGATAAGCCGCGGGAATTGCTGCGCCTGACCTTGCTGCGGGCGAGATTCTGCGAACAGGTGGGCGAAAGGATGGGCAGGGGCCGGGATTTCATGTTGACCTGCTATACCGTGGGCATGTTTTCCCTGCTGGATGTTCTGCTCGACCAGCCCATGGAAAATATTTTACGGCAACTCAACCTGTCCCACGAGATCGTCGCCACGTTGACCGGTGAGGGAACAACCCCGTATACGGTTATTCTCAAGCTCGCCAGCGCCTATGAAAGGGGAGACTGGCAGGAGGTGGCCAGGCTGGCAGGCGGCGTCAAAGACGTTTATGACTATCTGCCCCTTTTCTATGAAAATGCCCTGGATGATGTGAGAAGTTTTTATACCGCCATCTGACCGGGCCAGGTTTATTCATTGGCCGTCAGGGTATACATCTTGGAAAAGTCGCCGATGCGCAGAAAGAGCTGAGCAATGGCGGCCAGCAGCGACAGCCGGTTCTTTCTGAGCCGGGCATCCTCACTCATTACCATGACGGTGTCGAAAAAGGCGTCAACCGGCTCTTTCATCCCCAGAATTTTTTCCAGGGCCTGTTCGTAGTTTTTGCCCTTGACCAGCGGCTCCACCTGTTTCCGCACCTCAAGATATACCCCGTACAGTTTCTTTTCCGCCTCTTCCTGCAGGAGATGGGAGTCAACCTCGCAATCCGAGTGATCCTTGATGATATTAATCACCCGCTTGAAGGCGCCGGCCAGCAGGGTGAAGGTTTCCCGCGCGCTGATGCTGAGCAGCGCATCGATCCGTTTGCGGCAGTCAACGATATCGTCAAAGGAGGTGGACAGCACGGCCTCAACCGCCTCCTGGGCGACCCCTTTGGCAATGAGATCATTGGTGTAGCGTCCCCGGATGAAGTCAAGGATGGCTTTGGCGGTCTGCTGCCGGTCCTCTGTCAGCTTCCCGCCGTAAAGCGCCAGCGCTTCACTGATGCAGGCGGAGAGGGGAAGGGGGAAGGAACGGGCGGCGATGATGCGCAGCAGGGCCAGGGCGTGCCTGCGCAGGCCGTAGGGATCGGTGGTGCCGGTGGGAACCTTGCCGATGCCGAAACAGCCGGCAATGGTGTCCAGCCGGTCGGCGATGCTGACCAGGGCGCCGGCAATGCTTTCCGGCAGGTCGCTGTCCGCCCTGAGCGGCAGGTAATGATCCTGGATAGCCCCGGCAACCTCCGCTGTTTCCCCTTCATGCAGCGCATAGTATTTTCCCATGACCCCTTGCAGGGTGGGGAATTCGCCGACCATGTTCGTCACCAGGTCCGCTTTGGCAAGCCGGGCGGCCCGCTCCGCGGTGGCAAGCATATCCGGGGCGATTTTTTTGCACAGAAAGGCGGTCAGTTTTACCA
>JBFMAY010000078.1:0-4562 GCA_040755455.1 Thermodesulfobacteriota bacterium
TTATCAAAGGGACAAAGCGGCATGGCACAGGGCGCAAAGCCGAATTTTTGATAAAAGCGGGGATCGCCTAAAACAAAGATGGTATTTGCCTTGATGACCTCCTGCCGCAAGGCAAAGCGCAGCAACTCGGAGCCTATCCCCTGCCTTTGCAACTCCGGCTTCACCGCCAGCGGCGCCAGATGCAGGCCGCAAACAGCGGAGCCGTTGTAGGCATTGGAAAAAGCGATTGCTGCGATGACCGAATTGACATGAAGACACACCCACGCATGCACGGCCTTGCCATGCTTATGGAGATTTTCCACTACTTGCACTTCATACGTGCTGTTGGGGAAGGCCTGCCGCAACAAGGCGGAAACCTTGGCATAATTTTCAGGGGTGAGTTTGCGTATCTTCATTTAAATGGTCAATTGTCTACGTTGCCGATGGCGGAGGACGGGCAGGGCCGGCTCTAAACCGATTTCCCTGACGATATAGTATGTCTCCAGGGGTTCGAGGGCTGCGACCTCGCCGGCCAGATCGTTCGCGGCCAGAAGCCGTTCGCCCCGGCGGGTCAGGGCGCGGGTCAGATCGACGCGGAACGGCGTTAATTCGATGATATTATTTTCTGTCATGTTCTCTTGGTATTCGGAGGTGAGCCAAGAAGCCCTGCGCCGCACGGCGGAAGTCTTTTCAAGGTTAAGATATTCCCAAAAAGTTATCCCGGGACAAGGGGCACTCCCTATTTGGGTTCATCCGTTAATCGAGGTTGATTTCTCGCAATTTCAACCATCGTTTCCAGCCGGATTAATCGCCGGTCATGATCGCGCAATTCTCTGGATATTTCGCTGAGCACCGTTCCCGCACGGTCCATTTTATCGGTTAACAGCAAGACTTCTTTCATTGCTGATATGACATCTTTTAATGTGCTCACGCGGTGGCTCTCCTCATTTCAGCTAATACCTTTTCCGCGTCATCCAACCCTTTTTCCAAAGAAACTTTAGCCCTGACGGTTGCCGCGCTGACCTCTTCCACCAACGCGGCTAACAACTCTTCGTCTTCATTGCTTGTTGGTTTCTTCTCGCAACGCTGCCGGACGAGTTCTGACAAACTTACTCCTTCCTTTTTCGCTTCCCGAGTCAAGAAATTCTTAAAATCAGGCGTTCCCAAGATGGTGATTCGTTCTGTTTTTATGGCTGGCGGCATACCACTATCTCCTGTATTTTTATATTATCATTGTAATGTTCATTGTAATAACTGTCAAGCTTTGCTACCAAGGGTAACGCCACCATGCGTGTCACCACTCGCCAAGTTAATCACCTTGCTGGAGCCTGATTTTCCCTTTTCACCGGCATCATCAGGTGGTAGCAATTTTCCTATTAGGTCTACCGCAACAGAGTTTTTTTCTTTCTTCATCTTTTCTTCATTTTGATCCTCTATTCTTATCTGCAGAGTCAGAATTTTTCCCTTAGCGCCTGCCTGGAAATACATTCCATTTTCCGGATCGCGGCCGGGGAATTTCCGGTAAGTGAACCGAAATTTTGAATCAAACAGTGAAAGATAGTCTCTTGCCCCTTACTGCATTGCCCGAAGTTCATGAAAATTTCATGTTCTCCCCATTTTTTCCTCTGCTTCTGCTGGTAGCCGGGATTTGTCTGGAATATAGCGGTCTGGATTTATGGTGGATTTCGCATTTCTATGATTTTCAAACGCAGAGTTGGCCCTTTAAGCATCACTGGCTGTTCGATTCCCTTATTCACACCGGAGGACAATGGTTTGTGAAGGCCATGGTGATGGCATGGCTTGTCGCCTTCATGCTGACATTTTTTCAAAGGAGAATGCGCGTCTACCGGAAAATTCTCATCTATTTCCTTGCCGCCAGCGCCACAGGCCCGATTCTGGTAAGTCTAAGCAAACATTTCACCCATGTTTACACCCCATGGGATCTGCAGCTTTTCAGGGGAAACCTGCCTTACATCAGGTTATTCGACCATGTTCCGCCGGATGCTCCAGTCGGCCACGCATTTCCCGCCGGTCACGCCGCCGAAGGATATGCCTTTCTCAGTCTCTATTTTCTCCTGTTTCATTTTCGTTCGCCTTACAGGATCAATGGCCTGCTGTTTGGTTTATGTCTCGGTCTCGTTTTTGGTCTGGGGCAACAGATTCGCGGCGCTCATTTTCCCAGCCATGATCTGTTTTCCCTGGCGATATGCTGGCTGGCGGCGCTTCAGGTATATTTTTTGTTTTACCCGCATGAATGGAGGATGAAAAAAAGATGAATGCATCATTTATCAATCCGCGCAGCAGATTTTTCCCGCTTTTTCAGGTTTCTTTTTATGCCATCTCGGGATTTGCCACATCATGACCACCAGCAATCATCGGCCCTACACCTATCCGGAAGGGAAATTTGAGGCGACATATCCGCCGGTTATCGAGCTGATGTCTTTTTATCAGGGTGCTGATTTTGTTCTCAGGAATAGATTGAATAAATGGCAATATGATCAAGGTTAAAGCGGATTTCTCATGAAACAAATTGCTGCAGTTATTGACCGGCATCCCTGCTCCTTGCGCCCCGTTTTGCTGCTGGCGGGAGTGCCATCAGAAAACCGTTTCGTCTTTCCAGCCGGGCTATTTATCATGGTCAGCTGGTTACACATGCTTTTTGAGACCTATCCCTTTCTGCAGGCAGCCAAAATACATTTCAGCCTGCGTCAGGAAAACGTTTTTCATTTCCTTTCCTGGAGCAGTTACAGTTTTCTCTATTTATTGCCAGCCCTGGCCGGCATCTTGCTGGCCAGGCTGCTTCTTCCCGGAAAACCGCTGTGGCACTCTCTCATCGCCCTGTTTCTCACCACGTGCAGCCTGCTGTTTATCTCTATTGACCGGATTATTTTCGATCTCTACAGTTTCCATTTTAACGGTTTTGTCCTGAACCTCCTTCTGACTCCGGGCGGGATTGAATCGCTCGGCGGCGATACCAGCACCTGGCTCGGAACCTCAATGGTAGTGATGCGTCTGCTTGCCATCCAGATCGCACTTCTTGGCCTGAGCCGCATTTTTCATTTTCAGATTGCAAGAATTTCATGGCAACGCTGGGCACTGTTGTTGTTGATTCTGGCAATGATCAGCGAGCGCCTTATTTATGGGGTGAGCGATATCCAGAACTATGGCAAAGTGCTCGACACCGCGAGAGTCTACCCTTTTTATATGACGTCTACTTTTCGAAGTTTGGCAAAAAAACTGGGCATTGAGGCCAAAGGCAAGGATACCTTCACCGCGGAACTGGATACATCGAGGCTGCAATATCCTTTGATGCCGGTGAATTTCAGGAAGATCGAGTCTCCCCCGAATATTGTCTGGCTGGTGGCGGAATCGCTGCGCTGGGACCGTCTCACTCCGGATGTTATGCCCCATGTCTGGGAATTTGGCAGAAAATCATGTAATTTTACCCACCATTACTCAAGCGGCAACGGAACGCGCGAAGGCATGTTCGGCATGTTTTATGGTTTGTACGGATCTTACTGGTCGAATTTTCTGCACGCCGAACAAAGCCCGCTTTTGCTTGATCGTATTCAGGACCTTGGCTACCAGCTGCATTTCCGCACCAGCGCCCGTTTTTCCTATCCGGAATTCGATAAAACCATTTTTGCTGGTATCGACAGGCAGTTTCTCCATGAAGAGGAATTCGACGGATCACCCTGGCAGCGTGACGAGAAAAATACCGGCGCCCTGCTCGACTTCATCCGCAACCGGGATCAGAACCACCCGTTTATGGCTTTCATGTTCTACGAATCAACCCATGCCCGCTATACATTCCCGGAAAGTGCGCGGATCAGCGGCCCGATACTGGAGCAGGTGAATTACGCCGATATGTCCAGGGAAAAGCTGGCCCGATATGCAGATCAACTGCTGAACCGTTACACGAATGCCTCCTATTGGGTGGACAACCAGATGGGCCGGATTTTCAAGGTGCTGGAGCAAGCGAACTTGCTCGATAACACGATAGTCATTGTGACCGGCGATCATGGGGAGGAATTCATGGAAAAAGGATTCTGGGGTCACAACTCCAGTTTTGTCGATGAGCAGGTGCGGACGCCTCTGGTCCTCCGGATGCCCGGTCTGCCGCCAGGGACGATCGATCGCCCCACCAGCCATATGGATATTCCGGTGACCTTGCTGGAGCAATTGGGGATTACCAATAAAGCCGGGGACTATGCCCTGGGACAGAACCTCTTGTCAGAGGGGAAACGAGATTATCTTGTCATGAGTGACAACTTCAGCATCGGTCTGATGGCTGCAGACTTTAAATACCGCATTCCTTATGACAATAAAGGATTAACCAATTATAAACCAACTGGCCCGCATGACAGGCCTTTTGAAGATGAGCGCATTGCCGCACTGATTGCCAGTAACAAAAATCTGATTGTCGAGGCGATCGGAAATTGTTCTCTCTTTACCCGCTAACCGCCATCTCCGCAAGCGGGAACAACGAAGCATGAAACTTTGAAAAAAATAGGTCATAGTTACCCCCCTTATAAATTTCCCATCACGAAAACAGAAGGAGGATAACCATGACCAAGAAGCAA
>JBFMAY010000079.1:0-4322 GCA_040755455.1 Thermodesulfobacteriota bacterium
CCAGCTACTCCGATCGGCCAAAAATGTCCTCAACGTAGCACTGCTATGCTTCCGGGGGCACAAACTCATCCTTGCACAGAAAATTTTTCTCTCGATCTCGCTACGACGTTCATTTTGCAAAAGGCTCCCTTTTCTGCGCAGATTTCACAGACCCTGCAGGATAAGGGGGCGGCAATCTGCGATTTCAACGATGATGAAGCTGCGCGGGGTGGCATCGTTTTCTTCGCGCAAGTCACCGAGAAACTCTGCGATTTTGTCCGGGATAAGAGCCATAACGGCTTTGACAGGGTTTTGGGAGTCCTGGTTAACCCGGATGCCTCCGGCTGCGTTGATGCATGGAAGGTTCTCGAAGCCGGGGCCTCGGATGTATTGACCTGTCAAAGGGATGACCGCTGCGACATCGCGCAGAGAATCATGGATCGTTTTTCGAGGTGGTCTGCCGTCGACTTTCTGTTGACCTCTGATCTGGTCCGCAGGAATGTGATCGGGAAAAGCAGGAAATGGATAAAGACCCTGCGCGAGATTATTGAGATTTCCCATTTCAGCAACACCTCGTTTCTGGTGTCCGGGGAAAGCGGCACCGGCAAGGAGAGGATCGCCCGCCTGATCCACGATCTTGATCCCCGGCCAAGCAAAGGAATACTGACCATTCTTGACTGCGCGACACTCGTGCCGGAACTTTCCGGCAGCGAATTCTTCGGTCATGAAAAGGGGGCTTTCACCGGAGCAATCGTCGCCAGGGACGGAGCCTTTGCCATTGCCAACGGCGGCACGCTTTTCCTTGATGAGGTGGGGGAACTGCCGCCGGAACTTCAGGTTAAACTCCTACGGGTGATTCAGGAACGAACCTACAAACGTGTTGGAGGCAATACCTGGTACTTCACCGATTTCCGGCTCATCTGCGCCACGAATAAAGACCTGGGAAAAGCGATAACTGAAGGCAAGTTCCGCCAGGATCTTTATTACAGAATCGCCAACTGGGTATGCGAGCTGCCTCCCTTGCGGGAAAGAGAGGAAGATATTCTCCTGCTGGCTGAGTATTTCTTTCAAAAAAGACTGGGGGAAAATAAGAAATTCGTCCTTGACCCCCTGTTGAGGGAATATTTCCTGCGAAGAAAATATCCCGGCAATGTCCGGGAACTGGAGCAGGTGGTCTGCCGGGTCATCGGCAAATACCTGGGTCACGGCCCCCTGACCATCGGCTGCGTGCCGGAGAACGACAGGCACTGGCTGGGCGATAAGGATGCTGCCTGTTTTGGCGATCAGTTCGAAGGTTCGGTGAGCAGGGCGGTCTTCCAGGGGCACACCCTCAAAGATATTGGCCGCATGGCTGAGGAAACCGCCATGCGCATAGCCCTGCGGGACTGTAACGGCAACATCAGAAAGGCCTCGGAAAAGCTTGGCGTTTCCGAGCGGACCATACAGTTGCGCAAAGCGGCTGGCCGTGAAAAGTACGTCCCTCCGGTTTCAGATGATGTCAATTGAGCTTTGGCGATTTTGAAATTTTCTCAACGCCGCCATAAACGGCTTCTGATGAACATACCGGCGCAGGAGAGAAGCAAGCATCTCCACGGCGAGATCAATGTCCTCATAACAGTGACTGGCGGTGATGATAAAGCTCAGCCGGTTGCCCCTGTTGCCATGGGGAGCGTGAAGCACGGTCTTGATGCCCCTGGCATGCAGATCCCGGTGCGCTTTTATTGCCATGGCGCCTGAAAGCCCGGCAATGGTCTGCACCGGAAAAAAGGGAGATAGCGTCTGCAGGCCGATGGTCAGAAGTTTTCCGCGAAACCTCCGAATCCGGTCCAGCAGATCACCCCTTAATTCATCCCCCCTGAGCCGGTTTCGATTCAAGGCATGGGCCGCGGCATGCAGTACCGCGGCGGAAGGCGGGCTGCAGTACATCCGTGTCTCGCTTTTGCGGATAAACTGTTTCATTGCCTCGGGATCAGACCCCAGAAAGGCCACGGGCACCCCGAATCCCTTGGCGAGCGAACTGGCCGCAAGGATATCCGGCCCCTGAAGGCCATGCCATTGCAGACTACCGCCGCCCCCTTCGCCATAAGGGTCCCGGCGGGAAGGCGACTTGCCGAGCACCCCCAAAGTCTGGGTGTCGTCAATAAGCAGGCAGCCGTCATAGTTGCGGACAACGGCCAGATATTCCCCGAGCGGCACCGGCTGGCCGCAGCCAGGGCAGAACCCGTCCGCCACCACCACCGGTTTTCTTTTCGGCTGCATCTGCCGCCGCATCACTTTCTGCAGGTGATCCGGGTCCCCGTGCCGGAAACCGAACACCTTGGATCCCCGGCATTCAGCCCTGGCAACGCCCCAACGCATGACGGGATAGGCGCCGTCATCCTGGAAGATCACCTTTTCACCCAGCATGCCGAAGATGTCCCAGAACAGATGCAGGGTCGACGGGGCGAAAACGCCGTTTTGGCAGCCGGTTAATTCGGCGAAGCCATAAGCCAGTTCCCTGCTTCCCGGCGGCTCTTCCAGTGCTGCCGGTTTCCCAAGACTCAACCACCCCCAAGGCGCCAGCACGGCATGGGGGTGGCGCATTCCCAGGTACAGGGAGGAGGAAAAATCGAGCATGGATGCGCTGGTTTTCAGGCCGCATCCTTGTGAATGAGCGGCGAGGGCTGCCGGTAGTTCATCGGGCTTGACTGGGTCAAATCTACCCCGGTCGCCGCCTGGTAGGCATGGATGTAGCCTTGAATTGCGTCACGCCAGTGATCCGCCCACACATATGCAGACGCTGAATCATCATTAGCATCATCCCACCCTCCATATCGGACCGACAAAAGAAGTCTCTCCCCCAGTTTTGCAAGGTTAACGAAATGGGTGATGGAAACCGGGGTCCAGCTCTGCAGTCTCTTCATGGTATCCACGCACCGCATCCAGTTCTCCTTATATGGGATTAAAATACGGCCCCCGAAGAATTCTTGCATTTCCGGCTGATCCAGAAGCCAGCACTGAGCAAGCATTTCCACTCGGGTGGTCCAGGTCATATCGCCGAACTGGTTGTTGGCTCCTTCGGCCAGAATAAGTTGCAGCTCCTTTAAGGAGTTAAGCAGAGGAAAAGAGTCCGCCCGGATGGTCATATCATCAAGATCCCTGAAAAAACGTGCACTGTTGAAAAGCAGGTTATGGAAAGATTTCAGGAACTTTTCACGGCTCTCCAGGGCTTGTAATTGTGGAACTGCCTTGCCACACAGGGTCAGCCCGTACTGATAGCTATATTCATGGAGCCGACGAGGTAGGGACAGGCGGTCATTTTCCTTTTGTATATATCCCCAAAGCAGGTTACTCAAGGGGCGTAAGGGATCAATAGCAAATTGACCCAAAGTATTTTTCAAGGCTGGATGCCGTTTGTTCTGGAAACGGATGGCTATGGCGTTGAGTGTCTGGATCAGCCCTCCCTCCTCCATCCAATAGGACCAGATGAGTTCCATGAGTATGGGATTTTCTAACCTGCGCTTAAGTGTATCATCGTTCCAGCAGGTTCCGCTCTTGCCCTTTAACTGATCATAAGCACTTTTTTGCATATTGAAAAAAATTGATTGTTCATCCACCTCGATTTTCAGAAAATCCGATGCCATTTTCAAAAGGTCTTCGTATGCCTTTTCCCCGTAAAATTCCCTACCTTTGCAAGGTCGGCCTTGGCAAAATGGGCCTTCCACAATTTTCCCTTCAAGGTAGTCCTCAAATTTCCCAGGCTGGCACCAGTCGGTAGCTTTCTTAATCGCCTCCCACAGCTTAATGTCTTCATTATCTTTTTTCCCTGGCGGGGTAAGCCTGACATCGCGCGGGGTGTTTTTGTTAAGTTTTTCGGCAACAGTTTTCATTTCCTTGAAAAGATCGTTGACTTTTACGGTATCCGAGTCTGCTGGGTCAGGCAGCCAACAGGTAATCTTGCTGGCCAAATCGTTCACAACAGTGTTTCCTGAACAATAAACACATAACCTGGCCTTTTTGCTTACAGGGTTATCATTACTATCGTAAAGAGTAGCAAATATTTCAAAATACTTTCCAGCAGCAGGTAACGAGGAAACTTCCCAGTAAAAAACATCAGAATGGTATTTTCCCATTTCTTCGTTTTTTTGGTTTCCATCTTGATCGTAAAAGTTTCCTTCCGTCTGTGTAGTAATATTGAAAAAATAACTTACAAGAAGCTTAGCAGTTTCCTCGTCGTTTAACCCTACAACGTAACTTAATTTTAATTTGCTATTGATTTCGACAGGCCTTCTCTGGTATTCTGGATAAAAACACCAGGAGGGACAATCAATGTTGCCGGAGATTCGCCAGTCGGACTATTTGTA
>JBFMAY010000080.1:0-4317 GCA_040755455.1 Thermodesulfobacteriota bacterium
CATTCTCCTTGGTTTTGCTTTGGTGGTACAAAACAATACCATGATATGTCATGAAGCTCAATTATTTCAATATGTTACTTGATATTTTCCCGTTAGGAAAATATTCAGTCATTTTGCAAGAGGCTCACTATATAATGATTTCTTTGCAATCAGGCAAGTATTGATTATCTTGACAGGCGAAATGAGCAAACCGACACCGATCCGCACACTGCTAGCGTCCCTCATCGCCACCAAGGGCTGGGAGGAGCGCGTCGAGCTGCATAAGGTCTTCGCCTTCTGGAATGAACTGGTTGGCCCGGACATCGCCCGGCAGGCCCAGCCCCATGTGATCCGCAAGACCGTTCTCTGGGTGCGGGTGTCGGATTCCGTCTGGATGCAGCAGCTGCATCTGCTGAAGGTGATGCTGCTTGACAAATTAAACGGCCGGCTGCGGAAAAACAAGCTCACCGACCTGCGTTTCCAGCTCGACACCACCCTCGGCCGCGATCAAGGGGACGGCGCTGACCGGCAAGCCGCCCGCCCGGCCCGTTTCCCGTCCGCGGAGCGGCAAAAAGAGTTTGAGTCCCTGCTTGCGACAATTGATGATGAAGAGATAAAGGCGGCCATCCGCAAATGCTGGCTGAAGACCGGTCATCTGCGCGATAACCAGGGAAACGACAGCCCCTGACTCAGAACTCCTTGCGTGAATCGACCAGCAGGGTCACTGGCCCGTCATTGATCAGCTCCACCTCCATCATGGCCTGAAAGGTGCCGGTTGCCACCCTGAGGTGTTGCCCCATGGCGGCGACAAAAGAGCGGTACAGTTGGTCGGCGGCCTCAGGCGGGGCGGCATGGGAATAGGAGGGCCGCCGGCCTTTCCTGCAGTCGCCGAAAAGGGTGAACTGGGAGACGGCCAGGATCTCGCCGCCGATATCCTGGACTGAGAGGTTCATTTTTCCTTCCGTATCCGGGAAGATGCGCAGATGCAGGATCTTGTCCGCCAGGTAGGCCACATCCTTTTCACTGTCGTCCTTGGCGACGCCCAGCAGGACCAGCAGTCCCCGGCCGATGGCGCCGACGGTTTTGTCATCCACCCGAACAGAGGCCTTTTTGACGAGTTGAATGACCGCTCTCACAGCTTGCCTCCCAGATGCTGCAGCACCGCCATGGCGGCCATGGCCGCTGTTTCCGCCCGCAGGGTAAGGCCGCCCAGCGAAACCGGGATGAAGCCGGCAGCGGCGGCCCTGCCTACCTCCCCGCTGCTGAAGCCCCCCTCCGGACCAACCAGGGCCATGATTGACCGGGTGGCGGTAAGATCAGGGAAATCATGCAGGCGGTTTGTCGTTTCCTTTTCCCAGAAGATGATTTTTGTCGTATAATCGGCCCCTTGGGCCAGCACGCCGTCGAAGTCAAGGAGATCGGTGACAACCAGGGGAATGGGCCGGCCGCACTGCTTGCAGGATTCCAGCAGAATTTTGTCCCAGCGGGCCAGTTTTGCCTCCTTGGCAGTGTGCACCGCGCAATGCTCGGAATGAAAGGGGACAAAGGTCGTCACCCCCAGTTCGCTTGCCTTCTGCACGAGAAAATCCATTTTCTTGCCCTTCAATAGTCCCTGGGCCAGGCAGAGGGAGGGAGTGGCGGGGGCAAAGATTTGCCGGGAGATGATGGCAAGCCGGATCTCTTTGCCCATACGGTCGATGCTGGCCTGGTAGACCGCGCCGGTGCCGTCGAACAGCTCGACCTGGTCGCCCGCCGTCAGCCGGAGCACATGGCGGAGATGATGGGCTTCCGGGCCGGCCAGGGTGGCCAGAGGGCCGTCGATGTCATGGGGATTGATAAAAAAACGGTGCATGGCGGGCTCAGGCGGCAAAGAGGAAGGCCTGCCATTCGCCGTCCACCGGGGAGGCCAGCAGCGTAAGGCCGAGAGCGGTAAATGTCTGCTCAATGCCCCGGCCCTGTTCGCCAGCCAGGATGCCGGCCAGAATGAGCTGCCCGGCCGGGGCGACCAGCACGGTAAGCTGCGGGGCAAGCTGGGTCAGCACATCGCTGGTGATGTTGGCGACCACCAGGTCAAAGGGGCCGGTCTGGCTGCCGAGGTCGGTGCCGCTCACCGCCATGAGCTGGTCGACCCGGTTCTGGGCCACGTTGGCCGCGGCGCAAACCACGGCGTCCGGGTCGTTGTCAATGCTCACCACCTTTGGCGCGCCGAAAAGGGCCGCGGCAATCCCCAGGATGCCGGTGCCGGTGCCAACATCAAGCACGGTCTGCGGGGCCTGGGAGCCTGAAAAAGCGGTCTCGATGAGCTGCAGGGCCAGACGGGTGCTGGCGTGCAGTCCGGTGCCAAAGGCCAGTCCGGGATCGATTTCTATGACGATTTCATCAATGCCTGCCTGGTATGGTTCCCAGGTCGGCTTGACAATGATGCGCCGGCTCAGATGGACGGGCTTGAAGTGCTTTTTCCAGTTTGCGCCCCAGTCTTCTTCTATGATCTCCGCAACATGGATCACCGGCTCGCGGTGGCATAGCTGGGTGAGGAAGGCGCGGATTTTCTCCTTGATCGCCGGGGCCTGGCCGTCATGATCCAGGTAGCCGGTGATGGTTGTCACGGAAGAATCGCTGCCCGGCGGCGCCATGGACTGTTCCACCCCCTTGCCGGTGAGCTCGGCGATAAAGGCGGCGGCGAGGTCGGCAAGCTCCTCATCGATTTCCGTGGTAAATTTCAGCCAGCGCTTTGGCTGGCGGTGGTTGAAGGGGTCATTCATGAAAAATCCTCTGTTGATGCTGGGGGTATTGCCGCCCGCGGATTATGCTCGGTTCTTGTCGGCGATGATTATTTAGGGTAGAATCGGATAGTGCTCCGGTCAATTTCATGTTGCCCGGCTTTGTTGCGGTGTCCGGACCGGGCGGGGTTAAATCTATCATGGGCTTTACCGAGTAGGCAAGCAGAAAAGGGCAACACCCCGGAAAGGGTAGTGGTTGCGCATTCATCATTATATAGAGCGAAAGCTGGAAAATAACCAAGCGGTCGGGATGGGCTGAGCATGGATAGAAAGCAGGTCGAACAGTTGCTGGAGCAGGTGAAAAACGGGGGATGCGGCATCAATGAAGCCGTTGCGGCCCTGCAGCGTTTATCTGCGGAGAACATGGGTTTTGCCTGCCTGGACCACCATCGCTGCCTGCGCACCGGCATTCCCGAGGTGGTGTTTGGCGAGAACAAGAGCGCTGAGCAGATCAGCGCGATATTTGCCAGGATGCTTGCCCGGCCCGGTACGGTCATGGCCACCAGGGTAAGCCGCGACAAGGCCCTGGAGGTGTGCCGCACTCATCCGCAGGCCGTCTATCATGACGAGGCCAGAATCCTTGTGGCCCGGGGTTCTGTTGCCGGCGACCTGCAAAGGCAGCCCCTGATTGCCGTGGTTTCGGCCGGCACCTCGGATGGGCCGGTGGCGGCGGAGGCGCGGGTCACCGCCGAGTGTCTCGGCAACAGGGTCGAGGCGGTGCATGATGTGGGGGTCGCCGGCATCCATCGTCTCTATTCCCGCATGGAGGTGCTGGCAAAGGCCGCCGTGCTGGTTGTGGTCGCCGGCATGGAGGGGGCCTTGCCCAGCGTGGTGGCGGGGCTGGTTGATACGCCGGTGATCGCCGTGCCGACCAGCGTCGGCTATGGCACGGGACTGGGCGGCATCGCCGCCCTGCTTGGCATGCTCAACAGCTGCGCGCCCGGCATGGCGGTGGTCAATATTGATAACGGGTTCGGTGCCGCCTGCATGGCCTCGCTCATTGTCAGGGGGCAGATGCGGCAAGAGGTGAAAGATGAGGCCGCGGACGGATGACCGCTGGACGGATGAGAAACTCGACGGGCGCGGCGGCAGGTCTTCCCTGTGCGCATCAGTGGATTCTATCTGATTGATTTTTTGTATTTATATCAAGGATCTAAAAACATCTATTGACAAGGGTGTCTGGATTCATTAGGTTGTCGCTTTTCCGGGCAGGCGGGTAGGAGAAAAGCGCTGGTCCGGGAAAAAAAGATATTGACAAGCTGGTGGTGATTAGCTAGTATGTCGGGATCGCCTCACGAAATGGAGGCCTTTTTGAGGCATCAGCCTCGGGACCGATCTTTGAAAACTGAATAGCAAACTATATGGGCCAAGCTGCCTGATTTAACAGGCAGCAACGTTTAATTATTTGAGTAATAAAAGTCAGGTTTAGCCCTGACTCTAGGATATCAAACTGGAGAGTTTGATCCTGGCTCAGAACGAACGCTGGCGGCGTGCTTAACACATGCAAGTCGAACGAGAAAGAGTTCCTTCGGGAACTTGAGTAGAGTGGCGCACGGGT
>JBFMAY010000081.1:0-4160 GCA_040755455.1 Thermodesulfobacteriota bacterium
AATACCTCCATTGAAATCATGGCTGCCACCTCCTTTTGAAAAGAAGGTAAACACCATGGAATCAAAGTTTGGAGTGGTACACTTTTCATTACCATTTTTGGTATAGTTTTATTTTACCAGCGACAGCTGGCGATCAATTTCCATCAGAGACAAAACAGCGCAATGGTTCACTGTCCGTCATCGTTGCAGCTCTCTTTTTCGTCATACTGGGTGTTTGCGTTCTTACAGCCAGGATTTCCCCTTGGATTCTGGTCCTGTATCTGGTCGTCAGCCTGTTAACCTTCATCATGTACGCCGTAGATAAATCGGCAGCTAAGAAAGGAGCGTGGCGCACCCAGGAAAGCACCCTGCACTTGCTGTCGTTGGCCGGGGGCTGGCCTGGGGCACTTGTCGCCCGGCAAAAACTTCGTCACAAGTCCAAGAAACAACCTTTTCGTTTCATTTTCTGGATAACGGTTATGTTGAATTGCGGCGCCTTGGGTTTGCTGTGCGCTCCATCCGGCGCAACCAGGCTGGTGTCGTGGATTGCCGGGGTCATATAGCTTGGCCAGCAAGGGATTGCTTTGGGATGCCCCGCATCAGAGGAGAAGCGATGAGTGATAAACTGCAAAAATTGTCCAGCCTGCTGGCGGAAGTTGCTGACGTAAAAAATGCGCGGGACCTGCTGAGCTGGGACCAGCAGACCTATATGCCCAAGGGCGCGGGGGAAGCGCGGGGCCATCAGCTGGCCGCCTTGAGCCGTATTGCCCACCAGAGGTTTACCGCCGCAGAGGTCGGCACGCTGCTGACTGACCTGGAAGAGGAATTTGCCGGGGCGGAGCCGGATGCGGATGTCTTGCGCCTGCTGCAGGTCACCCGTCATGACTTTGACCGCAAGAGCCGCGTGCCGGCCGACTTTGTCGCCGAGTTCGCCCTGGTCACCTCCAGGGCCTTCGAGGCCTGGGTAAGGGCCAGGGCTGCCGCGGATTTCTCCATCTTCCGTCCCCATCTGGAAAAGGTGGTGGAACTGAACCAGCGCTATATCAGCTTTTTCCCGCCGGCCGACCATCCCTATGACATTCTCCTCGATCAGTATGAGCGGGGCATGAAGACCGCCGAGGTCAAGGCCATCTTTGCCGGCCTGCGGCCCCGGCAGCTGGAGTTGCTCAAGGAGATTGCCGGGCGGCCCCAGGTGGACGACTCATTCCTGCATGCGCCGTTCGGCGAGCAGCACCAGTGGGACTTCGGGGTCAGGGTCATCACCGCCTTCGGCTATGACTGGGACCGGGGCCGCCAGGACCGGGCGGCCCATCCCTTTACCACCAGCTTCAGCATCAATGACGTGCGGATTACCACCCATTTTGAAGAGGACCACCCCACGGCCTCGCTGTTCAGCACCATGCACGAAGCGGGACACGCCCTTTATGAACAGGGATGCAGCCAGGCCTTTGAGCGCAGTCCCCTGGCGGGCGGGGCCTCCCTGGCCGTGCATGAGTCTCAGTCCCGGCTGTGGGAAAACCTGGTGGGCCGCTCCCTGCCCTTCTGGGAACATTTCTATCCCGAATACCGCCGCCGTTTCCCTGCCGCCCTGGCCGGGGTGGATCTCCAGACCTTCTACCGGGCCATCAACCGGGTTGCGCCGTCGCTCATCAGGGTCAATGCCGATGAGGCCACCTATAATCTCCATGTCATGCTGCGCCTGGAGCTGGAAATCGGCATGATTGAAGGCGGGATCGCGGTCAGCGACCTCCCGGCAATCTGGAACGCCAAAATGGAGGAGTACCTCGGCATGACTCCGCCCAACGATGCCATGGGGGTGCTGCAGGATGTGCACTGGTCAGGCGGCTCGCTGGGCTATTTTGCCACCTATGCCCTGGGCAACCTCATCGCGGCCCAGCTGTGGGAAAAGATCAACGGCGATATCCCCGCTCTTGACGAGCAGTTGCGCCGGGGCAACTTTGCGGCCCTGCTTGCCTGGCTGCGGGAAAAGATCCATTGCCATGGCCGCAAGTTCAACCCCCAGGAGCTGGTCATGCAGGTGACCGGCGCACCGATCGACCCGGCCCCCTATATCCGCTATCTGCAGCGGAAATACAGCGAAATCTATGGATTGCGATAGGATAGCGGCAACAGGCAGCATCGAAGGCAATGTGGTCCAGGTGCTGGAGGAGCGGATTTTCCATGGCCGGGTGAGCTGGGCCGGGGGCGTGATCACCGGGGTGCGGACTATGGGCCCCGAGGATCCGGCCTTGCCCTACCTGATCCCCGGTTTCATCGACGCCCATGTGCATATCGAGAGCGCCATGCTGCCGCCGGCCGAGTTCGGGCGGCAGGCGGTGCGGCACGGCATGGTGGCGGCGGTGGCCGACCCCCACGAGATCGCCAATGTGCTGGGCGCGGACGGGGTGCGCTTCATGGTGGAAAGCGCCCGCCGCACGCCCTTTAAAACCTTCTTCGGGGTGCCATCCTGCGTGCCGGCCACCCCCTTTGAGACCGCGGGCGCCGCGCTGGACCTGGAGGAAATGGAGAGTCTTTTCCAAGAGCCCGAGGTGCGGCATCTGGCGGAGATGATGAATTTCCCCGGCGTCCTGGCCGGTGATCCGCAAGTCCTGGCCAAAATCGAGCTGGCCCGCAGGCTGGGCCGGCCGGTGGACGGCCATGCCCCCGGCCTGCGGGCTAGCCAGGCGGCCAGCTATGCTGCGGCGGGCATCTCCACCGACCATGAATGCTTTACCCTGGCCGAGGCATTGGACAAGCTTGCCTGCGGCATGCACATCCTGGTGCGGGAAGGTTCGGCGGCCCGCAACTTCGCGGCCCTCCATTCCCTGATCACCACCCACACCGGGCAGGTGATGCTCTGCTGCGATGACAAGCATCCGGACGATCTGGCCGCAGGCTACATCGACCGGCTGGCGGCCCGGGCCGTGGCCTTGGGCCACCAGCCCCTGGCCGTGCTGCGCTGCGCCTGCGTCAACCCGGTCTTGCATTACGGGCTGCCGGTTGGCCTGCTGCGGCTGGGTGACCCCATGGATGCGGCCCTGGTCACCGATCTGCGTGACTTCCGGGTGCTGAAGGTCTGGCTGGCCGGCAACCTGGCGGCGGAAGAGGGCCACACCCTGCTGCCGCAGGTTCAGGCCAGCCCGGTCAACAACTTCCGGGCCCGGCCCATTACTCCCGCCGACCTGCAGCTGCCGGCAAGCCAAGGCCCGCTGCGGGTCATCGAGGCCATTGATGGTGAGCTGATCACCAGGGAGCTGCTGCTTGAGCCGCGCCGGATAAGGGATGTGCCGCTAGCTGATGCCGAGCGGGACATCCTGCTGCTCTGTGTGGTCAACCGTTACCAGGAGGCCCCGCCGGCCCTGGCCTTGATCCGGGGATTCGGGCTGCAGAAAGGTGCGCTGGCCTCCAGCGTGGCCCATGACTCCCATAACGTGGTGGCGGTGGGGGCCGAGCCCCAGTCCCTCTGCCGGGCGGTCAATGCGGTGATTGAGGCCAAAGGCGGCATTGCCGTGGCGGATGAGAGCGGCGTGGAACTGCTTCCGCTGCCCATCGCCGGCCTGATGAGCGACGCCGACGGCCTGGATGTGGGCCGGCGCTACGCCGAGCTTGACCGCCTTGCCCACGGCCTGGGCTCCGGCCTGCGTGCCCCGTTCATGACCCTCTCCTTCATGGCCCTGCTGGTGATCCCGGAACTGAAACTGAGCGACCGGGGCTTGTTTGACGGGCGCACCTTCCGTTTTGTTGATGCGGTGCGGTGAGTTGCAACCCCCTCCTTCAGTTTATTTGCTTAAAAAGTGCGGCTATTTGCCCTATTGACACTTTTGCCATCTTGCTGTTAGGGATTGTTTAGATATCCTGGCAAATAAATATCGAAACAGCCGTTTAAGCTTGGCGCTTGCTCCTGACCGATCATTTATCATCATCCTGTCGGCTTCAGGAGGGCAACACCAGGCAGTGGTTTCCATGTATTGCCGGTTAATATCGATATGATGGAAAATTTCCACTTATTAACTTGATAGGTCGGACCGCTACGCGCTCCGACCTATCAGCGCGATTAACCCTACAACGCAATTTGTATATTATTGGCTGCCGCCGTTCTTTTTTTTCGGTGTGATAAATAGGCCCGGTGATTCCGGGCCTGTATCCACTCCACAAGCTCAATAGCCATCTCGATATCAAAC
>JBFMAY010000082.1:0-3262 GCA_040755455.1 Thermodesulfobacteriota bacterium
TTATGTGCCCGATAAGCTCTTCCCCAAGATACTCCTCCACCAGTGCATCGTGGACCCGGTTACCAAGACTGCCGGCTGCAAATTCGGCAAAGGCCCGCGACAAGGTGGGCTCCGACGGGATAGCGCCTGTTGCTTCCCAAATTAGCTGATAAAAATCAAGAGATTATTCTCAAAATACGTTAAACAGGGAGAGTGAGAATTCAGATTCATTGAACAATCAGTTTGCGAGAGATAGGGGAGCCGCCCGTTGAGAGCGAGCCGCTCCCCCCTCCGTGCAGAGAAGCCCTTCTCGGCAGGAGTTATATTCTTGGTAATCCCTGTTGATATCGACGTCAATGATTTAGCCAGATTCGGGAGATATTTTTCCTGGCCCAAGCCCCCCCGTTGCCCTTCCTGCAGCCAGAATCTCTGGTGGCATGGTTTCGTGCTTGCCTATTTTGCCGTCCTTGCCGAGCCTGTTTTTATCCGTCGTCTGTATTGTCCGCATTGTCATTGCGTCCATCGTTTGCGTCCCTCAGGTTACTGGCCTCGTTTTCGTTCCTCAATCGAGGAGATCAGAAAAGCCGTTGAGCATCGCCAGAAAACAAAAAGATGGCGTCCTGATCTGCCGCGTCCACGTCAGCGTCAGTGGTGGAGGCGGCTTGCTCGGATGTGTCTGGCAGCTCTGGGGTTTTCGTTTGCTGGCAACCTGTCGGCGGCGTTTGAGCGCCTGGCAGCGCTGGGGACTATCCCGGTTACCAGCGCCGCGGAAAGCGAGAACCGGCACATCGGACACCCACCCTACCGCATTGTATCCCTGCCCGGATTTTCCCGGTGATGATAAGGGAGAAACATGATGAAAATGTTTCTTTCCACCTCAACACAAGGAGAAAATCATGAAAAACAAGCAGCAGGAAGACATTGCCCTGTTCCGCTTCGGCGTGATCAGTGAACTTGTCGGGGCATCACGCCTGGAAGACGGAGAATTTTCCCGCCTGATCCGGGAAAAGAGTAATCAGCGCTGGAACATTCCGTATTCCAACCGGACGCGGATCTCGGAAGGGACGATCCGGCGCTGGATCAAGCGGTATGAGGCAAGTGGCCGGCAGCTCGCCTCGCTGTATCCGGAGCGCCGTTCCGACCTCGGCGGCAGTCGCAAGGTTGACGAGGACACCGTCCTTGCCCTGGTGCGGCTCAAAAGGGAAAAACCGGCGCTGCCCGTGGCCAGGCTCATCATGGAGATGGAGCAGAAGAATCTGATCTCTCCCGGTTTCAAACTGTATCCATCCACGGCCTACCGCATCCTGAAGAGAGAGGGCGTGAGCCGGCGCCAGGCGGCCGCCAAGGTTGACCGCCGGCGTTTCGAAGCGGAGTTCCCCAACGACATGTGGCAATCCGATGTCATGCACGGGCCACATGTCCTGATCAATGGCAAAAAGCGCAAAAGCTACCTGATCGCCTTTCTTGACGATCATTCCAGGCTGCTGCCCCATGCCGAGTTCTACCTCTCCGAGCGGCTTGACTCCTGGCTCGATGCCTTTCGCAAAGCACTTCTGACCCGAGGTCTGCCCCGCAAGCTCTATGTTGACAACGGCGCCGCTTTCAGGTCGCGTCACCTGGAGAGGGTCTGCGCCTGCCTCGGCATTGCCTTGATCCATACGCCGCCCTATACCCCCCAGGGCCGGGGAAAGATCGAACGTTTCTTCCGCACGGTCAGGTCACAGTTTCTGCCATGCTTCCATGGCGAAACCCTTGAGGAGCTCAACATCGCCATGGATCTGTGGGTCAGCAGGGATTACCACCAGCGGCACCACTCCTCCACCGGACAGTCTCCTTTCAACCGTTTCACCGGACATATTGAGCTGATTCGGACTCCGCCCGGCGATCTTGAAGATCATTTCAGAAAAGAAATCCGCCGGCGGGTCAACAAAGACCGTTCCGTCTCCATCGACAACAGGATTTACGAGGCGCCGACCAGGCTGATCGGCGAACAGGTCAGCCTGCTCTATCATGAACATAAAAAAGACAAGGTGGAAATCATCTTCAAGGGCACATCCCAAGGCTTTCTTGTGCCGATTGACCTGCGGGTCAACGCCCAGATCAAAAGAGCCCCCCATGCCCCGCCTGAACCGGCTTCCTGTCGGCAAGGCCTGCTGCCCTTTGTCAAGAAGGAGGTGCTGCCATGACCTACCGCGCCTTCTACGGGCTGTCCAGGGAACCATTCGCCGCCGATCTTGATCTTGACGCCATTTTGCAGACCGATGATCTCTGCGCGGTCAACGAGAGAATGCATTATGCCGTAAGGCTCGGAGCGATCGCCCTGGTCACCGGTGAAGTCGGCTCCGGAAAATCAACCGCCCTCAGGTGGGTCGCCGGGCAACTGCATCCCTCAAAATACAAAACGCTCTGGATAACGGCCACTTCCGGTTCCATTCTCGAAGTCTACCGGCAGCTTCTCGCCGAGCTTGATATCAACACGGCCTCATCTTCCAGGGCAGTGTTGATCCGCAAAATCCGGGAGCAGATCGCCAATCTGGTGACCACCAAAAGACAACAGCCTTTGCTCATCATCGACGAGGCCTCGCTGCTCAGGCTCGATGTGTTTACTGAACTCCACACCCTGACCCAGTTTGCAGGAGATTCCAAGCCCTGGCTGCCGATCATCCTCTCCGGCCAGAACAACCTGGCCGACAATCTTCTCTACCGCACCGCCATCCCGCTTGCTTCACGCATCGTGGCCAGAAACCATCTGCAGGCTGTCAATCGCCAAGGCATGGAACGCTACATCGGGCATCATCTTAAAATTGCCGGGTTGAAAGACAGCCCCTTTGACGATCAGGCGCTCACCGCCATCCATCAGGGCTCCGGCGGACTCTTCAGAAAAGCCAACCATCTCGCCAGAGGGGCACTTCTCGCCGCCGCCAGTGAAAAATCACAGGCGGTCACGGCAGAACACGTCAGACTCGCCTCCTCGGAGTTGTTCTGAAAAAAATCACAGAAAAGGAGAAAATCACATGCGCGCGGAAGACAAAATCATGTTTGCCGGCAAACTGCTTGAACTCATTCGGGAACTCGAACTTCTCGTCATTGACTATTGTCGACTCATCACGGCCGATGAGGATGGTCACTGGCTGGAAAATGATGCGGAAAAAAAAGTCCCCTTCTAAAAACGGCTGAAAATTACCCGGCAGACTCCCGCCCAGTCTGCCGGGCCTGCAAAATAATCTGAAAATACTATCAAGATAATCTGAAAAATTGCGGCCAATTATTGCGAGAGGCTACA
>JBFMAY010000083.1:0-3212 GCA_040755455.1 Thermodesulfobacteriota bacterium
GAGCTTTTATATCCATGGCGATACAGTCGACTACCATATCAGAGAGCAACTCGGCCAGCACTGCCGGTCTGCTGCCGTTTGTATCAACTTTCACCGGATAGCCCAGTTCGCGTATGCGGTGACAAAAGAAGCGCAGATCATCCTGAAGGGTAGGCTCCCCTCCACTGATGACCACGCCAGCCAGTTTTCCCTTCCTTGCCGCAAGTCTGGAGAGAATGTACTGTTCATCTAACCGGGTTGAACGATTACAGCTGATCAGCTGGGAGTTATGACAGTATGGGCAGCGGAAGTTGCAGCCCTGGGTAAAGACGACCGCGGCAACCCTGCCCGGATAATTATTGAAACTTGCCGGATGAAATCCGCCGATCTTCATATTTATCCGGTAATACAGAATTTCGGCCGGGCGGCAAATTCAGCCTGTTTCACCTCATTCCACTGTTGCACGGGCCTCAGGTAGCCAACAACACGGGAATATACCTCAGTCGTAGTCTGACAGTGCGGGCAATTTTTATGTTCACCGGCAAGATAACCATGCTGGGGGCAGATGGAAAAGACCGGAGTGAGGGTGAAATATGGCAACTTATACTGCGAACAGACCGTTTTAACAAAGGATTTGACGGCGCCCGGATCAATGTCTGATTCTCCGAGGAAGCAGTGCACCACGGTACCGCCGGTATATTTAACCTGCAGTTCATCCTGATGATCGAGCAGTTCGAAGATATCGTCGGTGTAATTGACCGGCAGCTGGGTCGAATTGGAATATATCGCCACCCTGCCGTTCTCGCCGCAGGTCAATGAGGTCATCATCTCCGGAAAACGCCTGGCGTCAAGCCGTGCCAGCCTGTGCCCCGTTCCCTCTGCAGGAGTTGCTTCGAGATTGTATTGATTGCCGGTTTCCTGCTGATACTGGTGCAATCGCATGCGCATATGATCCAGAATCCTGAGGGCAAATTGCCGCCCCTGCTCATGGCCTATGTCAACGCCATAAAGATTCAGGCAGGCCTCATTGGCGCCGATCAGACCTATTGTGGCAAAGTGATTCTCCCAGAATCGGCCGAATCGGCGGTGGACATTTCGCAGATAGAATCTGGTATACGGATAAAGGCCCTTGTCGGTAAATGCTTCCAGCACCTTCCTCTTGGTTTCGAGGGAGGTCCTGGCTGTCTGCATCAACTGGTCGAGCCGCCTGAAAAAATCAACCTCGTCTGAAGCCTGATAACCAATGGCGGCCATGTTGATCGTCACCACCCCAATCGAACCGGTCAGTGGATTTGCTCCAAAAAGCCCTCCCCCTCGCTTTTCCAACTCCCGGGTATCCAGCCTGAGACGGCAGCACATGGAACGGGCATCGTCCGGGCTCATATCAGAATTGACAAAATTGGCAAAATACGGCAGACCGTACTTGGCGGTAATACTCCAGAGGCGGTCAAGGCCGGGATCATCCCAGTTGAAATCAGCCGTGATGTTGTAAGTGGGGATCGGGAAAGTGAAAACTCTGCCCTTGGCATCACCCTCAGCCATGACTTCAAGAAAGGCTTGGTTCAGCATATTCATCTCGTGTTGATAATCGCCGTAAACCGTGCCCTGCTCTTCGCCGCCGATGATTGCGGAGCTGTTTTTCAGCGATGACGGTGGTTTCAGATCCATGGTCAGATTGGTGAACGGCGTCTGAAATCCTACCCGGGTCGGGACGTTGAGATTAAACACAAATTCCTGGAGCGCCTGTTTGACCTCACGGTAACTGAGCTGATCATGTCTGATAAAGGGCGCAAGAAAGGTGTCGAAATTGGCAAAGGCCTGGGCGCCGGCGGCTTCTCCCTGAAGGGTGTAGAAAAAATTTACGATCTGGCCAAGGGCGCTTCGGAAATGCCTGGCTGGGCCGCTTTCCGCCTTGCCAGGCGCCCCGGTGAAGCCCTTTCCAAGCAGGTCGCGCAGGTCCCAGCCCACACAATAGACCGATAACAGGCCGAGATCGTGAATGTGCAGATCACCATTATGATGAGCTGTCCGAACCTCCGAAGGGTAGATTTTATTCAGCCAGTATGTTTTGCTTACCTCGCTGGAAATGTAATTGTTTAGTCCCTGCAGCGAGTATGACATATTGGAGTTTTCCTGGACCTTCCAGTCAAGTTTCTGCAGGTACCCGTCGATCAGGTCAAGATCGGTCTTCGTCACCATATCACGTATGCGGGCATGCTGATCACGATAGAGAATATATGCTTTTGCCGTCTTTTTATAAACCGATGACAGCAGTACTTCTTCAACCAGATCCTGAATATCTTCCACTGTCGGACTATCTTCTCCAAACATGTTCTGGGCAATGGCCAGGACATGCATGGTGAGCCGCCGTGCTTCAGGCATGTCGATCTCACCGGTTGCCTGACCTGCCTTGTAGAGTGCTGCGGTAATTTTCCCAGATTGAAAAGGGACAATCCGCTGGTCCCGTTTCCTGATCGAAGTGAACAACTGAACAGACTGAACCGAAATAGCTTGAGACATGACTCTCTCCTTTACGCGAGGCGACGAGTGAATGGATGAACAGCCCGACAGCTGTCAGAGCTGCTGTTTCGCGGCAGGTCTTCGGACTTTCAGGCTCACTTCGTCCTACTGATTATCCCTTCCCAGCCATCAGGCCAGTGTTTCTGATAATGTTCGTTCCTGATTACCGCTGCGCGACAGTTCCGGACTTACACCGGATTCCCTTTTCTTCCTTCCCTTGATACAGAGAACAGAAACCGCTTACCACTATATATTGTAGTGTTTGTTGTTCGTCAATACAAAATAAAGTTGCTACTTGCACACGCAGACCCAGCATAAGCGCATGGCAATTCGGGATCGGTGCCATCCCGGCAATCGAACCGGGGTCACCGGGAATGAGCCGCATGATCCAAAACCGTATCCCCGGTAATCTCACTGAGACGCAGGACAAACCTTATGTTTGAAGTTGCCAAAAAACGTCAAAAACGATTATAATACCATAAACATCAAAAGAGAGGGCGTTCATATGGAGTTTATCACGACATCCCAGGCAAGCAAGCTCTGCGGCGTAGGCCGGACAACCATCGCAAAATGGGTTGATGCGGGTCGGATCCAGGCTTATCTGACTCCCGGCGGTCACCGTAAAATCAACAAGGCCGACCTGATAAGCTTTATGGAAGAACAGCATGCCGTAACAGATAGAATCGTGAAGCAAAAAACACGCATATTAATAG
>JBFMAY010000084.1:0-3144 GCA_040755455.1 Thermodesulfobacteriota bacterium
GTCATGGAAGCGGGGTGTTCGATCAGGGTATCAACAGCCCCCAGGCTGACGGCCAAAGAACATAGTTCAACACTGTTCATAAGTTTTCGGCCAGCTTCCGTGCCGCCCTTTATGCCAAAAGAAATCATACCGCCAAACCCGCTCATCTGTTTTTTTGCGATTTCATGCTGGGGATGACTTGGGAGACCAGGATATCTGACCCACTCAATTTTGGGATGAGCCTCCAAGAATTCGGCTACGTTCATTGCATTGCTTGAGTGTTTTTCCATTCTAATATGTAACGTCTTCAGTCCTCTGATGCATAACCAGGCTTCGTGGGGACCCATTGTCCCTCCGGTAGAATTAACAACAGATGCCATGCCATTGATAAATTCTTTTTTCCCAACCACAACGCCTCCTATAAGATCTGCATGACCACCAATATACTTTGTGCAGCTGTGAACCACTGCGTCAGCACCCAGGGTTAATGGTCTTTGAAAACAGGGTGTTGCAAATGTGTTGTCAACTACAAGAAGAGCACCAATATCTCTCGCTATGGCACCTATTTCATCAATATCACACACCATCATGGTGGGATTGGCCGGGGTCTCCAAGAAGATAATTCTTGTATTGTGCTGTATGTTTGTCTTCACCGTTTCAAGATTGGACGTATCAACAAAACTGACGTGGATACCAAACTTTGTGAGAATTGAGGAGAATAATTCGTAGGTGCCGCCATAGACCACATCGGTTGACAAAAGGTGATCTCCCTGCTGTAAATAGGAAAGAGCAACAGCAGTTATTGCAGCCATGCCCGAGGAGAATGTTTGTCCTGTTTCACCACCTTCAAGCGCTGCAATTTTTTCAACAAACGCCGTATGAGTAGGGGTATTTGGCATTAGACGGGTATAGGTATAACCCTTTTCTTTGCCGGCAAACCGTAATGCACCTTGTTCAGCATTTTCAAATACAAAAGTGGATGTTTGATATATTGGTGTAGTATGGGCTCCATGCGAAGGATCTGGTACTTCTCCCGCGTGAACACATTGAGTGCCAAATTTCTGTCCCTTTTTCATTATCCCCTCATCTCAAGCTGTTTCTATTTATATGAAAGTCTCTTTCCTGTCTTGTTGTGCCGGCCGGGACGTAGGAGCGGGCCATGCCCGCGATATACAATGTTCCGAAATGCCGGAGGTCGCGGGCATGGCCCGCTCCTACCCCGCGGGACTTTCATTATTCGTTGTTCCCGCTTGCGGAGATGGCGGTTAGCTGGCATGAAAAACTCCAGCAGAAGCGTTTGGCCGTCTCGTCAAGTTGGCAAGAAAGACCCTCCTGTCTGTCACTTATTCTGTTTCCCTGCAGGTCTCTACTTAACAGGAGGAAGTTCGACTTGGGTGTCATCACCGATTTAAAACTGACCCATTTGGACATTTTCAACTGACCCACCGGCCATGACGCATAATTCTGATAGGTGAAAAACAGCGCTGCCACACCGACAAATGGGTCAGTTTTCCGATGTTGGGTTGGTCAACATTTCATCAGCGCTGGCACGATTTGGGCATGATCTGATGTGCCTGATATTCGATGTGGCAATCTCAAGGGCTGCACCTTGAGCATTTCATTCGTGTTTATAATGCCGCGCGGTTATTTCTTTTTCCTTTCAATTGGGCCTGCTGATCTGATGTTGGTGATTTTGTTTAAAACGTCAAACCAAAACGGCGCACCCAGGGAAACCGCCAGGGTGGTGATCAGCAGTCCGGCAAGCTTGGTGAGCCAGGCCAGCAGGCCGTCGTTATTCATCTTCTCAACCTGGGCATTTTGCCAGCCAAACGGCAGTCCGGTTTTATCAAGCTCGTTTTTAATTTCATCAAGGGATTTGGGCGCCATACCCTTGCTGTCTGCCCTATTCTCCGGAGCCGCTTGACTTTCTTGAGCCATTTCCTGAGCCTGGTTGACAATGGCCTGCCGCATGACAGGGTCATTGGCCAGGGACTTGGCGATTTGAAAGGTATCGGCATTTAAGGAAAATGAGACAAGAAAGGCGATAATGAGCGATACGGCTTGCGCCTTTCTTTTGTACCAGCCGGAAATTCTGTCCATCGCATCGTTGTACCACGTTTCAATATTATGATGAAAACGGTCCAGATCATCTTGAGCGTCATCAAGGAGCAGCAAAAGATTCTTGCGGAGAGACGATTCGGATGGAAGTTGCTTGATATTTCCGCGGATGCTTTCAACTGTTTTTGATTTGCCTTCATCGGCCGCTATGAGATCAAGCAGGACCAGACTGAAGGTGCGCGGCGGGATATACGAGGGTTGCCCGCCATCGGTTTTATGCCGGCAAAGGCTCCTGATCATGGGGTGATTATAAAAATTCTGTTCCAGACCCGGTTGTTTCGTGTCGGTCAACAGGTTTTTGATGCCGGTTTCCAGATTTTTTGCCCGCCAGTCTAAAAAGCCCGAGATCATTTCATTGGCAGCCGTACAGGCCAGGCTTAAAACCAGATAAATAAAAATTACGCCAATGGCGATATCAAGAGCCTGCAGGCCGGTCATATTGTGACTCCTTTCGCAAGTTATTTTTTGTATAATCTGCAAACGTCATTTTATGGTTTTACCTCTGCTTCCGGCATTTTCTGCTCCTCCCTGGCAACTTCCTCCTCAGCCCAGCGCATGACCTGATCCAGTTTGGTTTCACCCGGGGCAGGAGGCTTCAGGAGAGGGCCGTACTTGGCGGCGTCAGTAAAATAATAGCCGTTAATGGGATACAGTGACGGTTCGCGGGGAGAAGGGACAAAGGTGATGCCGTCGAGTGTTCGTTCCCAGAGGAACAGCAGTCCTTCGGACATTTTTGCCGCCAAAGTCGGATTGGTTGACAGTTTCTTTAACTTTTCCAGCATGGCCACGTCCCAGAGCCGCAGGGTATTATCCCCAGAGCCGCTGGCCAGGGTCTTGCCGTCCGGGCTGAAGGCCACTGCGGAAACAGAACCGGTATGTCCGGTAAAGACCTGTCTTGCCTCACCGGTTGCCACGTCCCAGAGCCGCAGGGTATTATCCCGAGAGCCGCTGGCCAGGGTCTTGCCGTCCGGGCTGAAGGCCACTGCGGAAACAGAACCGGTATGTCCGGTAAAGACCTGTCTTGCCTCACCGGTTGCCACGTCCCAG
>JBFMAY010000085.1:0-2974 GCA_040755455.1 Thermodesulfobacteriota bacterium
TTCTCCCGGCTTTTTTAAACAGTGGATAAATCTGGTTGATCCCCCTGTCACCCAGACTTGCGTTCAAAACTCAGGGTGGTCAAAATTCGGTGATCACAGATGGTCAATTTTCAGTTGTCATTCCGAGACTGAGGTAGACTGCTGATTTCAAGACGATGTGTATAGCCATAGGTAGATAATATTACTATACTAACTCCCCAGCACGTGAAGAATATTCGCCGTGCCGGGGACACCGTTAATCCGATTCAAGCCTCATCATCCAAATAATCCAGATCGGTCTTTAGCGTATCCTCCGGTGATGGATCTCCGGGGTCCTGCTCTGACTCCTCACCTTCCACCTGGGTCTCCACGAAGCCACCCCAAAACCTTGCTGCATCCTCTATATCAATGCCGTCGTCATCAAAATTATCACACATTTTCCTGCCTCCTTATTAACGGTTGCATAATGAACATATTATACGCAGTTTTTTCCCGTTGAGAACGGTAATGTCGTTGCCAAGGACCTCCCCAAAGGTGACATGATGTCCGCAGTCGAGGCGAAATTTCATGCCGTTCAGAGCACGCTGCAATATATCCCGCAATAACTCCGGTTCGTGATACTGCTCTTTCTGTTGCCTGGTCATGGTTATATCTCCAAACAAAAAGGCTCCCCAAGGGATTACCCTCGGAGAGCCTCTGTTGTGGTTGTGATGAAAAATTACAATCTGCCACCTATGGCCCGGTGTGCGTAGAAATCGCCCAGTGATGACGGCAGCTCGGCCTGCAGATTTTCGATGTGCTGGTTGAGGATGGCATTCAGAATCCTGTTTTTCTTGGGCAGGGTCAGCAGGTTGGCCTCTTTCAGCACCTGAGTCACCGCCTCATGAAATCCCCACAAGGTATGATCGTAAACGCCGCCGAAATAGAGATCTGAGAACGTCATGAACTTGCTGGCAGGGAAGACCTGTTGGGTTATTGCTTGAACCAGGAGCAATTGAGCATCACGGTGCTCAAGAGAATATTCCCTGAGCTTTTCATGCCATGCCTGGAACTTTGTCAACCGACCAATCAGACAGCGGATAGCCCGATAGCTCATAAATTCCAGCTCCTCGATTGTGAGGCCCTTAGTGTGGCGGCGCAGTTCAACGAACTCCCCGTCAAAGGCGAGATTTTCGCACACAAAGACCCTGGTGCCGGCAGTGATGCCAAGCGCCATCGACTTGTCCATGCTGTTCCTGATACCAAGTGACCAGCATAGGTCATCGTTGCCGCTGGAGAGGTCCCAGACGCCAAACATCTTCATCCCTTCATTACCGGCCAGGACGTATTCCGTCTTGACCACTTCAAGGCCAACGGCGCTGATGCCGGTCCTGATGGCTTCGATTACCTGCCGGTGATGAACTGGCCGGAAGGTCCGGGTGAAATTAACTGCCGGAACTGCAAAAACCTCTGCTTCGGATACTCTGTTGCTGCCGATCAAAGTTGCTTGAGTTGTCATGACGATCTCCTGTAATGGTGAGATTGTTGGAATAAAAAAGCCCGCCAGAAGCGTGATGCTCCCGGAGGGCTGCAGTGTTGAATCGGTAATTGACGTTATAGAGTCTGGGATTCAGCGCGTGTGAAAACATCGGCAGTCTGATTCTGCCAGCCGTGGGCCTTCCTTATTTTGTCAACCTCGATGGCGGGCCGGATGCGCCAGTGCCCTTCCAGCTCGCAGTCAATCTCCATGAAACCCGCTACTCTGATGGATTTGAGTTCCTGCAGGCTGATACAGCCCCATTCACCAAAACGTAAATCGTTGAGAATGACATAACCCCACATGATGTCATCACCCGAAAACTCGGCGATGTACCAGTCGCAGCCGGCGATAAAGAAGTGTAAATGGATGAGCTTGTCCTGCAGCGCGATATGTTCCGTTTCATAAAGCCGAGGTATCCGCGCCAGTCTTTCTGGACTTGGGATGTTCCACATAGTTTTGTCTCCTTGAAATGGGCATAAAAAAAGCCCCAAGACCGTTATGGCCTGGGGCTCTTCTCAATGTTTGTGGTGAAATTGCTTTTTACGGTGCCGTGTCGTTTCCCTGGAAGTCTGTTTCTCCTGACAGCAGAATAAATCTGTCATCCGAGGTCACGATGACCGATACCCTGGATATTCCCCTTGGTATTTTCAGGTCTTTTTCTGTTTCCAGTTGCAGGTCAAGGAGTGAGGCGTTTTTTGCTTTGGGTACGATTACCTTGGACCTGTGGAAAACAACCTTCTTGGCATCGGGGATAGGTACAGTTTCGCCTCTCTTTATGGACGCCATTGCCTCCGTGGCCCCTGAAACAAAGGCTGCCTCAACCTCGTATAACGAGTAACTCTGATATTTGTTCAGCATTTCCATTGCCTGGTTTATCTCTTCATCAGATTTCTCTGGCTCTGGCAGTTTATTGACAGCCATCTTCGCCTGGGAACCTGGGAGAATAAGAAGCAGCGCACTGATAAGGACGATAAGGGTAAAAGAAAGATATTTCATGTCAGTCCTCCGATGTTGATCATGTAAAGGCCTTTGCCAATATCCTACCATTTGGAGCAGGCGGAAGTGTATTGACAATCAGTACAGAGCCAGGATTTGACCGGAATGAAGACCTTATGGTCTATCCCATCCAAAATTGCATTTGCCAGCTTGGCGAAACGCTTCCGGTGCTCGGCGGTCCTGACCGTGTAATAATGCTTCAGGGCCGGAGTCTGCGTTTTGAGCAGGACATCGAACCGGCAATTCACCCCCGCTCTGGGGAAGATATACTTGTTAGTGGCCAGCAGATAGGAATACGCTGTCATCTGGTTGTCATCGTCAACACTGCTCTTTGATTTACTCTGCTTGGCGGTCTTGTTCAAGTAAGCCGCTGCGCGGCAGTTTCCCCACCACTTTTCATGCTATCGTAATTTCCCTTCCATTCTGACCGTTTTTTCTCAAAAGCCACTTTCGATTGATCCATCCCACCCCCTTGTCTGT
>JBFMAY010000086.1:0-2426 GCA_040755455.1 Thermodesulfobacteriota bacterium
TCTCTGCCATGGTAATAAACGCCATACTGCTAATCCCCCTGGACGACAACGCGCAGTTACGCCCTCGCCATGCACCTGCTGCATTTTTACCCGGCCGATTCTGCTGGTTTTCTCACCGGCGGTAATACAGGTCCATGGCCCCGGGCTGCCGCGCCACCTCCCGGCCGTTGCTGAAAACCGCCAGGGTTGGAATGGAGCGGATGCCGAACTGGGCGGCCAGGGCCTGTTCCTGTTCGGTGTTGACTTTTGCCAGCCGGGCCCGGGGCTCGAGCTGGGCGGCAGCCTGGGCAAACACCGGCCCCATCATCTTGCATGGCCCGCACCAGGGTGCCCAGAAATCAACCACCACCGGGATATCATTGCGTTCCACATGCTTCTGGAATGAGGCAGGATTTAATTCCACCGGTTTGCCGGCAAAGAGCCTGTTTTTACACTTGCCGCACAGCGCGCCGTTCCCGAGCTTTTCAGCCGGAACCCGATTGACGCTGTTGCAGACAGGGCAGACAATATGCTTATTGCTCATCGTGCTTTTCCTCTTTGATTATTTTTTTCTCCCATGGCCAGCAGAGAATTTTTTTCATGCTAAACGGCTGAGCGGGCATCTTCCCCAGCCCGGCCTGCCCGGAAAATCCTCAGATTATACTGTAAACCGATCCGGCAGGAAATCAACCACCCTCCCTTCCCCTTTTCTTGCACTTCATCCGCTTTTACGGTACAAGTTTGAAGTTTCGGATTCCGCGTCATGTGCCCCGTTGCCGGGGCAAGTCATTAAAGGCAAAGGGCGGGATAGTTGCGTAAAAGAAAAGGTCCTGCCAGGCCGGAAGCGGCAGGCTGCCGGGTCAATCATCATGCAGGGGTCACATTAATGTTTGCCAAATTATTACATCTCTATCAGTTTGTCGACCAGACCATGGCCATGCTTTTTGAGCGGTTCCCGGATGAGATCAAGTGCGGCAAGGGGTGCTCGGACTGCTGCAATGCCGTCTTTGACCTCTCCAGCATCGAGGCCTCCTATCTGCTCGCCCTGTTCAACACTCTGCCGCCTGCCATCAGAGGTGAAATTCTTGCCCGCTGCCCCCCGGCGGAACGGCAATGGCAGGAAATTTCCAACCGCAAGACCGATCCCTCCACCGCCAGGATCCGCTGCCCGCTGCTCAATGACCAGGGACTGTGCCACTGTTACGCCGCCCGGCCGGTCAACTGCCGCACCTACGGCGTGCCCACCATCATCAACGGTACAGCCCATGTCTGCGGTCTGTCAAACTTCGCCATGGGCAGCTCCTACCCCACCCTGGATCTTGCCCCACTCCAGCACAGCCTTTATGAATATTCCGTTGAGAACGCGGGCGAAAAGCTCGGCCGGCAAAGATGGCCGGTTGCCGTCATTCTTCTCCACCCGGAACAGCTCACGCCCAAATAATCTCCTGCCGGTCAACATCAGTCTGGCAGTCCATCAACATACCGCCACTTCCCCCCTCCCTTGGCTCTTGCCTGACAAAGCAGGATTTGACAAGTGCTTAACAGATGTTTATTTATGTTATCAACAATCGATCTTTTCATGCACATAGCACGCAATGAGGCGCCCCTATGAATTTCCGATTACTGCTCACACCATTGGTACTGGGACTACTTTTGTTTCTCCAGGGCTGCGCGGCCACCGGTCCCGGTTATAACCAATTCATCGATCTGGGGAACGGCATTTTCCAGGTGCCCGGCTCGGAGCTGATGTGGCAGAAGGAGCGCAGCCCTTTGCTCAACAGCAAGGAGGAGGCGCTTGCCTATGTAAAGAATCTCCGCTTGGGCGGTTACACCGACTGGCGGCTCCCCACCCCGGAAGAGGTGCTGGCCCTGCACCACGTGGTTGATTTCGGCAAGGCAAAGGAGGGTGATGCCGGCATCTTCCTGTCCGGCAACTACTGGTGCGCCCTGACCGGGGATGAGATTCTCGCCGGCTCCTGGCAGGACGGGGTGTCCTGCGAACTGACCCGCGCCTATCAGCCGAAGACCTCCGGTCATGTGCGGGCGGTGAGGCCGTAAGGCAGATTGCTGATCGCGGCATTTGAATCAATAAATCAATTGACCGGATCAGCCTGATTTACCTGAATTGAGCAAAAATATCGCTTCCGCCCAAAGATGGCATATTTTGGGATTTAGCCAGTATATCTAAGCCGGGGTGTTATTTGATTTTTCCAGATGTTCGATGTGGCAATCTCAAGGGCTGAACGCTCTGGCTAACCTGCCGCCCACGATGTTGACCGCGATAGCGCCGCTTACGTGCTCGCGGTCAGGTTAAGCCACTTGTTCAAGTAAGCCGCTGCGCGGCAGTTTCCCCACCACTTTTCATGCTATCGTAATTTCCCTTCCATTCTGACCGTTTTTTCTCAAAAGCCACTTTCGATTGATCCATCCCACCCCCTTGTCTGTTA
>JBFMAY010000087.1:0-1550 GCA_040755455.1 Thermodesulfobacteriota bacterium
TGTTCGCCCTGGAAATCAACCCCGGCAGTGGGCTCATCCAGGACGAGCAGATCCGGTTCCTCCTGCAGGGCAAGGGCCAGGAGAACCCGCTGCATTTCGCCGCCGGAGAGCGCCCCCAGGAGGCGCGGTTCCAACTTGTCGGCTTGCACAGCTGCCAGGAGTTCGCGCGCCCGCCCTCTACCGCCAAGGCAACCGAACCAGAATGGCAGGCGTTGCCGGCCCATGAGCATGAATTCCATCACTGTGAGCGGCATGCCGCGGTCAAAGGCAAATCTCTGCGGTACATAGCCGATTCTGGGCCTTCCACCCCCATTCCCAAACCGGATTTTCCCACTATAGGGAAACATTCCCAACAGTGCCAGGATCAGGGTTGTCTTGCCTGCCCCGTTTGGGCCGACAATGTTGGTCCAACTGCCACGAGGCACTGAGGCGGTGACCCGTTCGAGGATAGGGACGCCGCGGGCGGCCACCGTCACCTCTTCGAAGTGGACGGTGGTCTTCGATACATACGGACTGTCTTTCTGGTTCATTTGCTCCCCAGGCTCTTTGTAAGGATCTGCAGATTCTGCCGCATCACCGTCTCATAATAGTCAAGGGGAGCATTCTCCGGGCCGTTGGCCACCGGGTCCAGGGTGGCGGTGACAATCCCGGCCTCTCTGGCGATGGTCTGCCCGACCTTGGCGGGGTATTGCGGTTCGGTGAAGACCACACCAGCCTTTTTCTCCCTGATGGTTTTAATAATCGTGAGTATTTCGGCGGCCGAGGGAGCTTGTCCGCCGTGTTCTTGGACCACGGCCACTACTTCCAGCCCCATATCCCTGGCCAGATAATCAAAGACGCCGTGCTGGGTGACAATACGGTTATTTTTCAGCCTTTTGCCGAGGGCCGAAAACTCATCGGCCAACGCATTCATCTTCACCGCGTAGACTTTAGCGTTGGCAAGGTAGGTCCCGGCACCTGCAGGATCAAGTTGGGACAGCTCGTCCGCAATGTTCAAGGCCAGCAGTCCGACCATGCGGGGGCTGGCAAACAGATGGGGATTCGCTCCGCTGTGCTCATGATCGTGATCATGGCCGGCCTCCCCTTTATTTTCATGGCCATTTCCCCCATGGACGGTGTCGTGGTGTTCGTCTTCGTGTTCATCATCCTCAGCATACTGCAGGATTTCCTTGATGCCGACGGAACTGTCGATCACCTTGATGCGTGGATTGGCCTTTTCAACCGGCGCGCCCAGGTATTCTTCCATGCCGAGGCCATTGACGATCATCACATCGGCCTTGGCAAGTTTCTGCATATCCTGGGGGGTGAGGGCATAGTCATGCGGACAGCCGAGCGCCGCCGGGATCATAAGCTGGACAGTAATGCCGTTGAGACCGACGACAATGTTACGGGTGATTTGAAATATGGGATAAGTACTGCAGATAATGGTTTGCTTTTCGCTTGCCTGCGCCGAAATGGCCGAAAAAATGAAAACCATAAAGAGAAAAATAAGTCTCCTTAAGTTCATCGTAAGCCTCCTTACTTGGGAATATTGTGAAGATAACTCACTA